>CAYRQX010000009.1:0-93963 GCA_964426485.1 uncultured Sphingopyxis sp.
GGTGCGCGCGGCGTGGACGAGCGCGCTCGACATGCCGAAGGCGAGCATCATCCCGCCACCGCCGAAATCGCCGACATAATTGGCGGGCGGAACGGGCTTTTCGCCCGCGCGGCCGATGCCGTGGAGGACACCCGACAGCGAAATATAGTTGATGTCGTGCCCCGCTGCCTGCGCATAAGGGCCGAACTGGCCCCAGCCGGTCATGCGGCCGTAGACGAGCTTCGGATTGTCCGCGAGCAGCACGTCGGGGCCAAGCCCTAGTCTTTCCATGACGCCCGGCCGATAACCTTCGATGATCCCGTCGGCGCTTTTGCAAAGATCGCGCGCGATCTGCACCGCCGCCGGCTTCTTCATGTCGAGCATAATCGACGTGCGATTGCGGCTCAGCGGATCGCGGGGGTCCATGAATCCGCCGGGGCGATCGATGCGGATCACCTCGGCGCCATGGTCGGCGAGCATCATGCCGCAGAAGGGGCCGGGACCGATGCCGGCAAATTCGATGATCCTGATACCCTTCAGCGGCCCGGACATGATGCTCTCCCGTTTTTCAGATACGTTCGATGATGATCGCGGGCGCCATGCCGCCGGCGGCGCACATGGTGACAAGGCCATAACGCCCGCCCGACCGCTCGAGTTCGTCAAGCGCTGTGCCGATCAGGATCGACCCCGTCGCGCCGATCGGATGGCCGAGCGCCATCGCGCCACCGTTGATGTTGACCTTCTCGCGGTCGAGATCGAGGTCGCGGATGAATTTCTCCGCGACGACCGCGAACGCTTCGTTGATTTCCCAGACGTCGATATCGTCCTTGGTCAGTCCGGCCTTTTCAAGCACCTTCTTCGCCGCGGGGACGGGGGCGTTGAGCATCAGCGTCGGATCGTCGCCGATATTGGCATAGGCGACGACCCGCGCACGCGGCTTCAGCCCATGCTTGTCGGCATAGTCTTTCGAGGTGAGCAGCAGCGCTGCGGCGCCATCGACGACGCCCGAAGAATTGCCGGCATGATGGAAATGCTGGATTTCGACGTCGGGGTAACGGCGATTGACCTGCTTGCGGAACGTGAAGCCGCCGCCAAGGTCGAAATCGGCAAGGCCCGTGAAGGCGGGCTTCAGCGACGCGAGGCCCTCGGCGGTCGTTTCGGGGCGCGGGAATTCCTCATGGTCAAGCGCGACGCTGCCGTCGGGGTTGAGCACCGGCACAACCGACTTGGCAAAGCGGCCTTCCTTGATCGCGCGGTCGGCGCGCTGTTGGCTGACCAGTGCGAGCGCGTCGAGCGCTTCGCGGCTGATCCCCTCGATCGTCGCGATCGCGTCGCCGCACACGCCCTGGTGTGACTGCGGGTGTAGCTCGTCAAGTGCTTCATGACCGGACCCCATCAGGCGCGGCGGCAAACCGGCATTGGCCTGTTCGGCGGCGAATGCGGTGGTGTAGCTCATCATCTCGGTCCCGCCAGCGATGACGCAATCTTCCATGCCGCTCATCACGCTTGCGGCCGCGAAGTTGACCGAGCTGATGCCGCCGCCGCAGAAGCGATCGAGCGTCGTGCCCGATGCCTTGGTGTCATACCCTGCCGACAGCGCCGCCATGCGGCCGAGGTCACCGCCCTGCTTGCCGTTCTGCGACGATGTCGACCAGACGATGTCGTCGACCGTCGCGGTGTCGAGATTGTTGCGGTCGCGGATCGCGGCGAGCACGGTCGCGGCAAGATGCTGCGGGTGCAGATGCGACAGCGCGCCCTTGCCGGGTTTGCCGACCCCGCGCGGGGTGCGAACGGCGTCGATGATATAGGCTTCGGCCATGGGAAATTCCTTTCGATCGGGGCGTTAACGAGGGGCCATGCGGATCGCGCCGTCGAGGCGCACCGCTTGGCCGTTGAAATAGCTATTGCGCACCATCTCCATCGCGAGACTGGCATATTCTTCGGCCTTGCCGAGCCGCTTGGGGAAGGGGACCGAAGCTTCGAGGCTTTCCTTGACCTTTGGGTTCATATTGCCGAGCAAAGGCGTGCCGAACACGCCGGGCATGATCGAATTGACGCGGATGCCCAGGTCCATCAGGTCGCGCGCCATCGGCAGGACGAGGCCATTCACGCCCGCCTTCGCCGAGCCGTAAATGATCTGCCCGATCTGCGCGTCCTGCGCCGCGACCGACGCGGTAAAGATGATCGCGCCGCGTTCGCCGTCTTCCATCTCGGGCAGCGTCGCCATACCCTCGGCGGCGATCGACCCGATGCGATAGCTGGCGGTCAATATGCCCGCGACGCCATAGGCATAATCCTCGGTCGGGGTGCGGCGGAACTTGCCGCTTTCCTTGTCGTAAGCGAGCGTCTTGCCGCGGCGCGAGGTCATCGCGCAATGGACGCAGACGCGTTCCTGCCCATGCGCCGCGCGCGCCTTCGCATAGCCATCGAGCACCGATTGCTCGTCGGTGATGTCGACATGGACGAACAATCCGCCGATCGATGCCGCGACCTCTTCGCCGAGCGCATCGTTGATGTCGAAGATCGCAACTTTCACTCCCGAAGCGGCCAGCGCTTCTGCCGTTGCGCGGCCGAGACCCGATGCGCCGCCGGTGACCACGGCCGCTATGCTGGAATCGATTTTCATGGCGAAGCTCCTCAGGCGGGAATCTGGTTGAAGGGAATGCCCTTGTCCGGACGGTGGTCCTGCGGCAGTCCAAGGATGCGCTCGGCGATCGTGTTGAGCAGAGTTTCGTCTGATCCGCCCGCGATGCGGCCGGTCGGCGCATTGATCCAGCTCGAGGCCCAATCATCCTTGGGCGAGGCATGCTCGTCGAACGCGAAGGCGTCGGTTCCCTGCAAATCGAGCGCAAGTTCGGAAAGCTTCTGGCGCGAGCGCACCGCGACGAGCTTGTTCAGCGAGCCTTCGGGGCCGGGCGTCGTGCCCGCCTGCATCATCAGTCGCGCGCGGCGGTTGATCGAATCAAGCCCGGCGCGCATCGCATGGTTGCGCGCGATCTGCTGGCGGATCCGGCCGTCCTCGATCGCCGGCTTGCCGTTCAGCGTCACGTCTTTCGCGAGATCGACGAACAGGCCGAGGTGCGGGCCAAACCCTGCGCTGTCGGTCGCGACATAACGTTCGATCATCAGCGTCGCGAGCGCGACCGCGAAGCCGCCGCCGATGGGCGACATGCGGTGATCGTCGGTGATCTTCACATCGTCGAAGAAGACCTCATTCACATGGCTGTCACCGCCCGCGAGCTTGATCGGGCGCACCGTGACGCCGGGCGCCTTCATATCGACCCAAAAATAAGTGAGGCCCTTGTGCTTCGCGACGGTCGGGTCGGTGCGTACGACGATGACGCCATAGTCGCTATATTGCGCCCAGCTGGTCCAGACCTTTTGCCCGTTGATCTTCCAGCCGTTCCCGTCTGTTTCGGCGCGCGTGCGCAGGCCCGCCAGGTCGGTGCCCCCCGACGGTTCGGAAAAGAGCTGGCACCAGATTTCCTCGCCCTTCAGCGCCTTGGCGACGCGCTCCTTCACAAATTCCCGGTCGCTGCCGAACTGCATTAGAACGGGGACGGGCATGCCGAGCGAAATGCCGAAATAGACGTTCGGAAAGCCGTGTTTCATCTCCTCGGCTTCGAAAGTGATCTTCTCGATATGGCCAAGGCCCTGACCCCCAAGGTCGGTCGGCCAGTTGATCCCGGCATAG
The DNA here is from genome assembly GCA_964426485.1 of uncultured Sphingopyxis sp. Taxonomy (GTDB): domain Bacteria; phylum Pseudomonadota; class Alphaproteobacteria; order Sphingomonadales; family Sphingomonadaceae; genus Sphingopyxis. The sequence goes on from CAYRQX010000009.1 coordinate 3,674, forward strand.
CCGGCGTCGAACTTCGCTTTCTGATAGCGGCGGCCGAGCGCGAGGTCCTGTTCGACAGAAAGTCCCTTGCGCGCCGCCTTGCCGAACGCGGGAACCATCGTCTCGCACCAGGCGGCCGCCTCGGCCCGATAAGTCTCGATGTCGGTCATGCGCCTTCTCCTGCGAGCCGGTCGACGAGGATATCTTCCCAGAAAAAGCTGCTTCCCTGTTCCAGCGCGAGCGTGCGGGCGCGGCGCATGTGAAGGTGCAGGCCTATCTCCCACGTCACGCCGATGCCGCCATGAATCTGGATGCAGTCGCGCGCCGCCGTGTCATAGGCTTCGGTGGCGGACAGGCGTGCCGCAGCGGCAGCGATGACGAAATCATCCTGCCCCTCGCGAGCCGCGGCATGGATCGCATTGGCGCGCGCGAGTTCGACCAGGCCGTACAGTTCGGCGATGCGATGTTTTATCGACTGAAACGCCCCGATCGGCTGGCCGAACGCCTTGCGCGTCACCGCATAGTCGCGCGCGATTTCCATCAGGGCTTCGGCGCCGCCGGTCTGTTCGTGCGCGGTTACCACTGCCTGCAAAGCCAGGATGTCGAGCGCGGCAGCGCGGGCCGCATCGCCGGCGACGAGGGTTTCGGCCGGCGTGCCGGCCAGAACCAGATCGGCAAGGCAGCGGCTGTTGTCGAAGCTGTCGACTGCCCTTCTTTCGATTCCGGCAAGGTCGACGATCGCGAGAACGGGCGAGCCGTTTTCATCGGCGAAGAGGGTCGCGACGTCGGCGAATAATCCGCCCGAAACACCGACGGCGGTGCCGTCCGCCTTGCCTGCGCTCACCGTGACAGCGGGGCGCGCGGGAAGGGGGTCGGGACCCGATGCGAATGCGACGGCGCCGATCGTCTCGCCGCTCGCGAGACCGGGCAGCCAGCGCGCCTTCTGCGCGTCGCTGCCATAAAGCGCGATTGCTTTGGCGGCGCCAAAACTCGAGGTCAGGAACGGCGCGCCGCTCAGCGAACGCCCCGCCTGATGCGCGATCAGGCCAAGCTCGACGAGGCCGAGCGCAAGCCCGCCATAGGCTTCGGGAAGCGCGAGCGCGGTCCAGCCCTGCTCCTTTGCCGTCGCCCAGAAGCCGTCGTGATATTTCCCGCTGGTCTGGAGCAGCGGCAGCAGGTCGTCCTTGCTGACCCGCGCTTCGAGCGCACGCCGCGACTCGGTCGCGATCGCCTGTTGCCCTTCGTCGTACAAAATCGACATCGGATCGTTCCTCTACCCTTATGGTTTTCGGCCATCATCCGAACGTTAACGTAAACGTCAAGTGTTTTGACGCTCCGGGCATGCAAGTTTAGCTGGCCACCCCGTCAGGCAAGCGCCGCCTTCCAGTCGCGACGGATCTTCTTCGCAAGGCTCCATTTGTGAACCTCGGTCGGGCCGTCGTAGATACGGAAAGCCCGAATTTCGCGGAACACCTGCTCGACGATCGTCTTGTCGGTGACCCCGGTGCCGCCCATCACCTGAACGCAGCGGTCGGCGATCCGCATCAGCGCTTCCGACACGGCGACCTTGGCCATCGAGCTTTCGACCGTTCCGAGCGAGCCGGTGTCGAGCACGCCCGCGCACCAGTCGATCATCAGCTCTGCCTGTTTCAGGTCGATCATATTTTCGGCGAGCATGAAGCCGACGCCTTCATGGTCGATCAGCGGCTTGCCGAACGCCTCGCGCCGGTTCGCATAGTCGGTCGCGATTTCATGCGCGCGGATGCAGGCGCCGAGCCATCGCATGCAATGCGACAGGCGGGCAGGGGAGAGGCGGACCTGTGCGTAACGGAAACCCTCGCCGGCCTCGCCCAGCATCTGGTCGGCGGGGATGCGCAGATTGTCGATCGTCAGCGTCGCGTGGCCGCCCGGCATCGAATTGTCGATCGTGTTCGGCACATCGTCGATGCGGATCGCGGGGTCGGGCAGGTCGACGAGAAACATGCACGCGCCTTGCTCCGCCTTTGCCATCACGATCCCAACGCGCGCGCCCTGCGCCCCGGTGATGAAGGTCTTGCGGCCGTTCACCACCCAATGATTGCCGTCGAGATGGCAGATCGTCTTCATCATCGACGGGTCCGACCCCGCGCCGCCCTCTTCGGCAGGCTCGGTCATGAAGAAGGCCGAGCGGACGCGGCCCTCGACCATCGGCTTCAGGAAGCGCGCCTTGAGCTCAGGGCTGCCTTCCTTGCCGAGCAGATACATATTGCCTTCGTCGGGCGCCATCGTGTTGCACGCGAGCGGGCCGAGCGGCGACAGACCGCTCTTGATCAGCACGACCGCCGTCTCACGCTGGTTGAGATGATCGCCGTCGCCGAGAATATGCGGGGTCAGCACATCCGCCGCGCGCGCATGTTCGCGCATTTCCATCACCAGTTCGTCGGTCGGCGCGCCATGATGGTCGCGGCGCGGATCGCGCTCATAAGGAACGACGATTTCGCGCACGAAGCTCTCAACCTTAGCGGCAATCGCCAGCGCCCGATCCGATATGCCTTCGCGCCCCGCCATTCCGATTCCCTTCGTTGTCTAACTATTCCCCAAGTCAACCCGACGTTGACGTAAGCGTCAAGTTATTTCATGGATCGGCGCGAAGATGCCGTAAGGGCAGCACCGTCAAGGAGGGATCGAAAATGGCTTTCAAGACACGCATCACCGAAATGCTGGGTATCGAGCATCCAATCGTCCAGGGCGGCATGCAGAGCGTCGGCTATGCCGAACTCGCCGCTGCGGTATCGAACGCAGGCGGCCTCGGCATCCTGACCGCGCTGACCCAGCCAACCCCCGCCGCGCTGAGTGCCGAGATCGAGCGGTGCCGCGCGATGACCGACAAACCGTTTGGCGTGAACATGACGGTCTTCCCGACGATCAACGCCCCCGATTACAAAGCCTATGCGCAGGCCATCATCGACGGCGGGGTGAAGATTGTCGAGACCGCGGGCACGCAGGCGGTGCGCGAGATATGGGAGATGCTGAAACCGCATGGCGTCACCATCCTCCACAAATGCACGGCGGTTAGGCACGCGCTGTCGGCCGAGCGCGCGGGCTGCGACATCATATCGATCGACGGCTTCGAATGCGCGGGCCATCCGGGTGAGGACGATATCCCCGGCCTGATCCTGATTCCGGCCGCCGCCGACAAGGTGAAAATTCCGATGCTCGCGTCGGGCGGCTTCGGCGACGGGCGCGGCCTCGTCGCGGCGCTGACGCTCGGCGCTGAGGGCATCAACATGGGCACGCGCTTCTGCGCCACGGTCGAAGCGCCGATCCACGCCAATGTGAAACAGGCCTATATCGACAATGACGAACGCGGCAGTTTCCTGATCTTCCGCAGCCTCAAAAACACGGCGCGCGTCGGCAAGAGCGCGGTGAGCGAAGAAGTCGTGCGCCGGCTCGCGGCGCCCGACGCCACCTTCGCCGACGTCGCCGAGTTGGTGAACGGCAAGGCGGGCCGCGAATTGCTCGAGACCGGCGACCTCAGCAAGGGTGTCTTCTGGGCGGGCATGGTGCAGGGCTTGATCCATGACATCCCGACGTGCCAGCAATTGATCGACCGGATCATCGCCGAGGCCGATGCGATCGTCGATCAGCGGCTCGCGTCGATGCGCGCCTAATTCGCCCCGCGTGCTGGCGCGAGACGTCGGCTTCCGATATGGACCGATTCATCGCGATTTGGTCATATCGAGAGCCGTCGGCGTCAGCCCGCCGGCGCGGCAAGGGGGATTTTTGAGCCTCATCGAATACAAGGGTTTCGGCGGCGTTCCGCTGTCGGCCGACATGCTGGGCGACGAAAACGATCCGGCCGTTCTCCTGATTCCCGAGGTCGGTCAGCGCCGCGCCGCATGGCGCGAGGTCGCCGATGCGCTGGTGCTTTCGGGGCGCCGCGTCGTCAATCTCGACCTGCGCCAAGCCGACGAAAAGCACGAGCTTGCGCCGCATGTCGAGGATTTGCGCGCGGTGCTTGCACAAATGGGCTCGCGCCCGGTCGTCGTCGCGGCCGGCCGGGGCGGCTGGATCGCAACGTGCGCGCTGGCACTCGACGGTACGCATCTCGCGGCCGGCTTGGTCCTCGTCGACATGCCAATCGACGAAGACGCAATCGTGAACGGCATTGCCGGCCAGTTGGCCTTGCCGACGCTCGTCGTGCGTGGCGGCTTTGCGCCGGCGCAGGGCAGCACAGTCAGCGACGCTTTCAACGACGCGCTCCCGATTGGCCAGGTCGCTGACATCAACGAATGCGATCTTGCGCTTGCGTGCGACCGGAAAGAAGCGCTGCTCGGCCAACTGCTCGAATTTCTCGAACGGCGCCAGCCGCGCGAGGCGATGGAATTCAAGGCCGGATCGGACCCACGCACGCTGCGCGACGCGATGGGCTGCTTTGCCACCGGCATCACGATCGTCACCGCGCTCGATGCGGCGGGCGCGCCGGTCGGGCTCACCGCGAACAGCTTCACCTCGGTCTCGCTCGATCCGCCGCTGCTGCTGGTGTGTATCGCCAACACGGCGGGAACCGCGCCGGCCCTGCGCGAAGCGCACCATTTCGGCGTCAACGTGCTCCAGATCGGTCAGCAGCCGACCTCGAACCGTTTCGCGGCAAAGGGCGAGGACCGTTTCGCCGGCCAGCCCTGGGCGCCAGGGCAGACGGGCGTACCGCTGCTCGGCAGCTCACTCGTTTCGTTCGAGTGCCAGCGCGAATCGCTGCACGAGGCCGGCGATCATTTCATCCTGGTCGGGCGCGTGGTGCGCGCACAGTTTGAACCGCACCGCGATCCTTTGCTCTACTTCCGGGGGAAATACCGGCGCCTGCATTTCGCTTGATTGTGGCGGACAGGGTGGGATTCGAACCCACGGTGAGCTTGCACCCACGGCGGTTTTCAAGACCGCTGCCTTAAACCACTCGGCCACCTGTCCGCACGGCGTCGCCATAGCGCGTGATGCCCATGCGGCAAGCGAAACCTTGCCCGCTCGGCCCGGCCCACGAATGACTCGGCTTGTCTCGCCGCGACCTAGTCAAGCCGCTCGCATCTGTGCGAAACACGTCTTATGGTGGGGACATGATGCACGCTATACGTTTCAGAATCGGACGCCTTTTCAAATTTGCGACGGCGTTCCTGTCGGCATGGATGCTCACGGCGTCGGCGCCGCTCCACGCACAGAGCGGCGACTCCGGCTTCGACACCTATGTTCAGTCGCTATGGCCGAAGGCACAGGCGCGCGGCGTATCGCGCACGACCTTCGACCGCGTGACTGCCGGGCTGACCTATAATCCGCGCGTCATCGCGCTCGATCGCGATAATCTCGGCAGCCCGCCGAGCCCCAATACGCCGATCCCCGCCTTTGCACCATATAAGGTCAAACATGTCGACGCGGCGCGCATCGGCGGCGGACGCCGCGTCCACGACCGGCTGCTGCCGCTGCTGTCGCGGATCGAAGCGCGCACGGGCGTTCCGACCAGCATCATGATCGCGATTTACGGCCATGAAACCGCTTATGGTCAAGTCACCGGCAATTTCGACCTGCCACAAGCGCTCGCGACGCTGGCCTATGAAGGGCGCCGCCGCAGCCTGTTCGAACCCGAACTGATCGCAACGATGGTGATGGTCGAACGCGGTGTGCCGCGCAGTGCGCTCAAGGGCAGTTGGGCCGGCGCCTTCGGCTATCCGCAATTCCTGCCTTCGGTCTATCTCGCGGTGGCCGAGGACGGTGACGGCGACGGCGTCGCGCGCATCTGGTCGAGCGAGGCCGACGCGATCGAATCCATTGGTTCCTATCTCCGCCGGGCAGGCTGGCGCGCCGGGCAACCGTGGGGCGTCGCGGTGTCCGTACCTTCGAGCTTCAATCGTAGCGCCGTCGCCAACCGGCTGACACCCACCCGCTGTCCGCGCGTCTTCGACCGGCACAGCCGATGGCGCTCGATTGCTGAATGGCGCGCCGACGGCATCGCGCCGATCGGCGGACGCTGGCCCGATGGAAATGTGCAGGCGACGCTTCTCGAACCCGATGGTCCCGGTCGCACGGCCTATTTGCTGACCGGTAACTATCGTGCGATATTGGACTATAATTGTTCCAACTTTTACGCATTGTCTGTGGGGTTGCTGGCGGATGAAATCGATCGTTAGGGGCGGGGGCCTGATGGCCGGGGCGATGCTGATGCTCTCTGCTTGCGGCAGTATGAATGGCGACCGCGAAGGGGGGCCGACGGCAAGCCCGACGCCTTCGTCCGCCGTTACGGGCGTCGCCGATGTGCCGGTCAAGGTCGGTGACCCTTATTCGGTCGGCGGCGTCACCTATACCCCCGCCGATATCCCCGATTATGACGATGTCGGATATGCAAGCTGGTATGGCGAGGAGCTTGCGGGACAGCCAACGGCGAATGGCGAGATTTTCAATCCGGCGGGCATTTCGGCGGCGCACAAGACGCTGCCGCTGCCGAGCTATGTCGAGGTGACCGCGCTCGATACCGGGCGGACGATCCTGGTGCGCGTCAACGATCGCGGCCCGATGGTCGGCGACCGGCTGATCGACCTGTCGCGCGGCGCCGCCGAACAATTGGGGCTGACCGAGAGCGTCGCCGCCGTCCGCGTCCGCCGGACCAATCCGCCTGCGGCCGAACGCGCGCAGCTTCGTTCGGGTAGGCCCGTTCCTGAACGCATCGCGACGCCCGAATCGCTGCTGGCGATCCTTCGCAGCAAGGCAAAGGCTCTGCCGATACCAAAAGCGGCCCCTGCTACGGCAATACCCGTCGTCGCCGCTCAGCCGGCGGCGCCGATCGCATCTGGCACGGCCAAACCGGGTGACGACCGCCTCGTCGTCGAAGGACCCGGAACAACCAAGCCCAACCCGACGGCGAAGCCCGCACAGACGGCGAAACCGGCAGCGACGGGGGACAAGCCCGCGGCCGCTGTTGCGGGAAAATATGTCGTTCAGGTCGGGGCGTTCAGCGCCGAAAGCCGCGCCGATGCCGCCGCCAAATCGGTTGGCGGCTATGTCAGCAAGGCAGGGAATCTGTGGCGCGTGCGCGTTGGCCCCTTTGCCAGCGACACCGAAGCGCGCGGCGCCCTCGGCAAAGTCAAAGCCAAAGGCTTCCGCGACGCGGTGGTCCAGCGCGACCGCTGACGGGCCTGCGCGTGGGGAAGCGGGGCATCATGGCGAAGGGCGGAGCGGCGGGGCTGATCGTGCTCGCGCTGACACTGGCTTTTCCCGCAGCATCGGCAGGCGATAACCGCCCCAAAAATGCGCCCGTCAGCCGCCCGCTCTATGTCACGCGGGCGCCGATCGTCATGCTCAAGGATCTCGATTCGGGCGCCATCCTCTTTTCGCGCGGCGCCGACAAACGCTTTGCCCCGGCGTCGATGGCGAAGGTGATGACCGCCTATGTCGTGCTCGACCTGATCAGGAAGGGCGAACTCGCGCGCGACAAGCAATTTACCGTCAGCGAGGCGACCTGGAAGAAATGGAACGGCAGCACCGGCGGATCGACGATGTTCCTGCGCCCGAACGAAAAAGTCTCGGTCGACGAACTGCTCAAGGGCTTGATCACCGTTTCGGGCAATGACGCCGCCGCGGTCCTCGCGGTCGGTATCGACGGAAGCGAGGACGCATTTGTCAAAAGAATGAACGCTGTAGCGGCTAAAATCGGGATGGTATCGAGCCGCTTTGGAACGCCGAATGGCTGGCCCGACGGCGGCGTGACCAAAGTCAGCGCCGCCGATCTCATCACGCTTGCCGACCGGCTGATCCGCGACCATCCGGATGGCTATAATCGCTATTTCTCGTTGCCAAAGCTTCAACATGGCACGTCGCCCGAGGGCAAACCGATCATCCAGCCCAACCGCAACCCTATTCTCGGACGTTTCGAGGGCGCCGACGGCCTGAAAACCGGCCACACTGCCGAAGCCGGCTATTGCTTCCTCGGTTCGGCGAAACGCAAAGGGCGCCGCCTCATCATGGTTGTCGCCGGCATGGGCAGCGAAAAGGCGCGGCGCGACGAGGCGGAGCGGCTGATGACATGGGGTTTCGACGAATGGGAGGGCCGCGAAATCGTTCCTGCGGGCGCCAGCCTCAGCCGCGTTGACGTCCGAAAAGGCGCGATTCCAGCGGTCGCCACCCGGACGGGGATTGCTGTGCGGATGACGGTTCCCAAGGGCTATGAGGGCGGCTATCGCGCGGTGATGCGCAGCCAAACCCCCATCCCGGCGCCCGTCACGCGCGGGACGCCTGTCGCCGATTTGATCGTCACACCCGACGGCTTGCCGCCGCAAACGACCCCGCTGATCGCCGCCGCCGATGTGGCCGAGGCGGAGGGCGGCTGGTGGGATCGCGCGCGAACGGGGTTTTACCGGCTGACCGGGCTGTGACCGGTCGGTTCATCACGCTCGAGGGCGGGGAGGGGGTCGGTAAATCGACACAGATCCGCGCGCTGGCGGCCGCGCTTGCATCGCGTGGCATCGAAAGCGTCGCGACGCGCGAACCCGGCGGCAGTGCGGGCGCGGAGGCGATCCGGACGCTGTTGATGGAGGGGAATGACGACCGCTGGGATGCGCGAAGCGAGGCGCTGCTGTTCGCCGCGGCCCGCGCCGATCATGTCGCGCGAACCATCCGCCCGGCATTGGACCGCGGCGCATGGGTGCTCTGCGACCGTTTCGTCGATTCGAGCCGTGCTTATCAGGGCGGCGGTGGCGGGATTACCGATGGCGACATCCTGATGCTGCACGGTTTCGGATCGAACGGCCTGTTGCCCGACCGCACCTTCCTGCTCACCGTCAGCGCCGACGAGACCGCGCGGCGGCTGACCGAACGCGGCGGAAGCGACCGCATGGGCAACAAGCCTGCCGATTATCAGGCCCGGCTCGCGGCGCACTTCATCGCAATGGCAAAGGGCGAACCCGAGCGGTGGCGGATCGTCGACGCTGACGCAGAAGAGTCCGACGTCACCGCGCGAATCCTTGCCGAACTTGCGGAATGGCTGTGATGATCGGCCATCACGACGCCGAAAAGGCCTTTCTCGAAGCGTGGCAGGGGCGGCGCCTTCACCATGCCTGGCTTCTCGCCGGACCGCAGGGAATGGGGAAGGGCGCATTTGCCGAACGTGTCGCACGATTTCTCGTAACCCATGGTCGCGGCGGCGGCGGTCAGGCCGTAAGTCTTGAGGATCCGGGCGACAGCGCGGCTGCCCGACTTGTCGACGCCGGAAACCATCCCGAAATCCTCCGCCTTGCGCGCCAGCCGAAAGACAAGGCCAAGGAGTTGGCACGCAATATAACGATCGAGCAGGTAAGGCAGATGATCCGCCGTCTGCACCTCTCGCTGTCGCTCGGCGAGTGGCGCGTGATCATCGTCGACGCGGTGGACGATCTGGAGACCGACGGCGCGAATGCGCTGCTCAAGACGCTCGAGGAACCACCGGCGAAAACGCTCTTTCTGCTCGTCAGCCATTCGCCGGGACGCTTGCTCCCGACAATCCGGTCTCGATGCAGAATGATGCGTTTTCAACCGGTTGACCATGACGTCATGACACAGTGGCTGAACGAATTGCGGCCCATGCTGGAGATGACGGAGGTGCGCGCGATCGTCGCCGCATCAGGCGGCGTGCCGGGCAAGGCGCTTGCGCTGATCGACAGCGATGTCGCTGTGATGGAAAAGAAGCTACTTGCCATTGCGACGAGTGGCGACCCCGAAAACCGGCTGCGCGAGGCGCTTGCGCGCGAAGTCGGCGGGACCAGCAATCGCGCCCGGCTCGAACTCGTCATCGACATTGTTCCGGGGCTCCTCGCTCGCCTCGCACGCGAACGGCCGGTGGCCGAGATTGCACCGATCCTTGCGCAATGGGACCGCGTCCAGCGCACCGTTCGCGACGCCATTCGCGGGTCGTACGACGGCGCAATGGTGGGGTTCGAGATCGGCAACTGCCTTGCCGAATTGGCGCCGCGCGCAGGGCAAACCGCACGCTGACGCTTTCCCTCGCGCGCGCCAGCGGCTAAGGCGCGGCCATGTCCGAAAACACCGAACCCTTCTATATCACCACCGCGATCAGCTACCCCAACGGCCGTCCGCATATCGGCCACGCCTATGAAGCGATCGCGACCGACGTCATGGCCCGGTTCCAGCGCGCGCGCGGCCGCGACGTGCGGCTGATTACCGGGACCGACGAACATGGGCTGAAGATGTTCCAGACCGCGCGCGACCAGGGTCGCGCGACGATCGACCTTGCGGATGAAATGTCCGGATATTTCCGTGAGATGTATGCTAGACTGAATATCAGCTATGACAATTTCATGCGGACATCGGATTCGGCGCACCATGCTGCGTCGCAGGCGATCTGGCGCGCAATGGAAGCCAATGGCGACCTCTATCTCGACCGCTATGAAGGCTGGTATTCGGTCCGCGACGAAGCTTTCTACGACGAAAGCGAGCTGACCGACGGGGAAGGGGGCGTTCGCCTCTCGCCGCAGGGCACGCCGGTCGAATGGACCGTCGAGGAAAGCTGGTTCTTCCGCCTCTCGAACTATCAGGACAGACTGCTCGCGCTCTACAACGACCAGCCCGATTTCATCCGTCCCGAAAGCCGCCGTAACGAGGTGCTGCGTTTCGTGGAGGGCGGGCTCAAAGATCTCAGCGTTTCCCGCACCAGCTTCGACTGGGGCGTGCCGGTGCCGGGTTCGCCGGGGCATGTGATGTATGTGTGGGTCGACGCGCTCACCACTTATTTGTCGGGGCTGGGCTATCCCGATCCCGACAGCGATTTCGGGACATTCTGGCCGGCGAACATCCATATGATCGGCAAGGATATCGTGCGTTTTCATACGGTTTACTGGCCGGCCTTCCTGATGAGCGCAAAGCTGCCGCTGCCGAAACAGGTGTTCGGCCACGGCTTCCTGCTCAACCGCGGCGAGAAGATGTCGAAATCGCTCGGCAACGTCGTCGACCCGATGGCGCTCGCCGACCAGTTCGGCGTCGATGCGCTGCGCTATTATCTGCTCCGCGAAGTCAGCTTCGGACAGGATGGAACCTATTCGGCCGAGGCGATCGTGCGGACCGCCAATGCCGACCTCGCGAACAGCTTCGGCAATCTGGCGCAGCGCAGTTTGTCGATGATTTTCAAGAATCTCGATGGTATTCTGTTGGCCGACTATACGTTACATGAGGATGACCGGGCGCTGCTCGCGATCGTCAATGATGCCTGCCGAAACCTGCTCCCGCGCGAATTTGAACAGTTGGCGTTCTCGGTCGGCATCGAAGAATGGCTGCGCGCCGTTTTCGCGTGCAATCAATATGTCGATACGCAGGCGCCATGGGCGCTTCGCAAGACCGACCCGGACCGGATGCGCGCGGTGTTGATGACGCTGTTCCAAGTCGTTCGCACGCTGGCCATCGCAATTCGCCCGGTGGTGCCGACCGCCGCCGATAAGCTGCTCGATCAAATGGGCCTCGATGAAGATGAGCGCAATTTCGCGGCGCTCGCTGATGGCGACTGGTTCGCAAAGCTTGCTGCGACCGGGTTCAAGGTCGGCCAACCCGTTCCGCTCTTTCCGCGCCTCGACCTGCCCGACGGGGAAGGGGAGCCGTAATGCTCGTCGATTCACACTGCCACCTCAACTATAAGGGGCTTGCAGAGCAGCAGGATGAGGTGCTCGAGCGCGCGCGTGCGAAGGGCGTCACCGCGATGCTCAACATCGCGACGCGCGAAAGCGAGTGGGACGATGTGCTCGCCGCCGCCGAAGCGAACGGCGATGTGTGGGCAAGCGTCGGGATACACCCCCATGACGCCGATCATCACCCTGACGTCGATACCGCCAAACTTGTCGAACGCGCGGCGCATCCCCGCGTTATCGGGATCGGCGAGACTGGCCTCGACTATTATTACGACAAAAGCGACCGCGCGCGCCAGCAGGACAGTTTCCGCCGCCATATCCATGCATCTCAGCAAACCGGCCTGCCGATTATCGTTCATACGCGCGATGCCGAAGCCGATACGCTGGCGCTGCTCGGAGAGGAAATGGGCAGGGTGGTCTTTCCCGGCGTGATCCACTGCTTCACGGCGAGCGACGATTTCGCCCGCAAGGCGCTCGACCTCGGACTCTTTATCTCGATCTCGGGGATCGTTACGTTCAAGAACGCCGCCGATCTCCAGGCCACAGCCAAGTGGTTGCCGCAGGACCGGCTGCTGATCGAGACCGATTCCCCTTTTCTCGCCCCGGTCCCGCATCGCGGCAAAACCGGCGAACCCGCCTTTGTTGCCGACACGCTCGCATTCCTCGCCAAGCTGCGCGGCGATCAGGAAGACGCGCTGGCCGCCGCGACAAGTGCCAATTTTTATACGCTTTTCAGCAAAGCGCGCCCATGACGTTCCACGCATCATGAGGTTGAGAATCCTTGGTTGCGGGACGTCCTCGGGTGTTCCGCGGATCGGCAACGACTGGGGCCAGTGCGATCCTGACAATCCACGCAATCTGCGCAGCCGGGCGTCGATCATGGTATCGCTCGGCGGCTTTCGTCTGCTCGTCGACACCAGCCCCGATATGCGGTTGCAACTTCTCGATGCAAGCGTTGGCGAAATCGATGCCGTCATCTGGACGCACGAGCATGCCGACCATACGCATGGCCTCGACGATCTGCGCCAAGTCATGCACCTGCGGCGGTCCGCCGTTCCCGTCTATGCCCGCGACCATGTGCTCGATATTCTCAAATGGCGCTTTACCTATGCCTTTGCGGGCAATGCCGGCTATCCGGCGTCGGTCGATCCGATCGACCTGCATGATCATCAGTCGATCGGTCCTATTGAAGTGTCGGCAATCGAAATGCCGCACGGGCCGATCAAGGCCACTGGCCTGATCTTCAGCGATGGTGCGCATAAAATCGCCTATGCCACTGATTTTTCAAAGTTTACTGATGAGATGGTCGATTTCTTTCAGGGCGTCGACCTGTTCGTCATCGACGCGCTGCGCCGCTATCCGCATCCCACGCATCCGCATCTGGCAATGACGCTCGAAGGTCTTGCCAAGGTCGGCAATCCGCAGGCTATCATTACGCATATGGACAATACGATGGATTATGACGACCTTGCGGCCGAATTGCCACCGGGTGTCGAACCCGGATATGACGGGCTGGAGGTTCAGCTATGAGTGGCGACACGACTGTTCAAATCCTGTGGTTTGCCGGAGCGTTCACATTGATCCTGAGTTCGTTGCTCGCACGGCGCTTGCCAATGGCAGACTGGCTCAAGATGTCGCTGGCGTGGGTGGCAATCTTTGTGCTCGTATTTCTGGTTATCCGAACGTGGCAGGCGGTTACGTAGCGAGGCGCCCCCCTCTTCACGTCTGCAAGTATTTAACATAATATATATTATCGGATATTTATGGCGTAAGCTCCAGCTAGTCGATCATGAGAGCTCCTACAATTTCATGGCTTGCTTGAGCCTGCAAAAACAAGTTCGGTTCCCCCTCCCCCTATATTCTGACCGCGACGACATTTCGCCGAGGCCGGGATGGAGCCGTCGGTCAGGAGTGTTGGCGACAGTTATGACAACGCCTTGCCCGAGACGATCAATGGCCTTTACAAGGCCTAAGTGATCCACCGGCGAGGCCCGTGGCGATCCTCTGAAGCTGTCGATTATGCCACGCTTGAATGGGTCGGCTGGTTCAACAACAGGCGCTGCTGGAGCCCATCGGCAATATCCCGCCTGCCGAAGCCGAAGAACAATACCACGCCATACAATACTACGCCATGCTGGACGACGTCGCCATGGCTGCGTAGCTTAAACCAAATCGCCTCCGGCAGTCCCGGGCGGTTCGATAATGGCTGTGAAGACGAGCACGCGCGCGATACGGGAGGTAGCAGTGATATTGAGTAAGACGATTGTGGCAATGGGCCTGCTGGCCGCGGCGTCCACCGTCGCCCCGGGTGAGCGTGCGCGCGAGGCCGGCGTCACGATCGGCGTTCTTCCCAGCGGCCCGCTCAATAGCATCACCGATGTTGACGGGGTCCAGGTCGGCCATGTCACGATCGAGGAAGGCACGGATGTCCATACCGGCGTCACGGCGATCCTGCCGCATGGCGGCAACGCCTTTCGCTCCCGCGTTCCCGCGGGTTTTGTCGCCTTTAATGCGTTCGGGAAATTTGTTGGCTCGACGCAGGTCGTCGAACTCGGTGAGATCGAGGCACCCATCCTTCTGACAAACACGCTCAACGTCCCCGAAGCCGCAGCTGCCGCGATCGAATGGACACTGGCCCAGCCGGGCAATGAGGCAGTCCGGTCGGTCAACGCCGTCGTCGGTGAAACGAATGACGGAGTCCTCAACGACATTCGCCGGCGGCGCGTAACCGTCGCCGACGCCCGGCGCGCCATCGAGCAAGCGAAAGGCGGAACGGTCGAGGAAGGGTCGGTCGGAGCGGGTACCGGGACGGTGGCGTTCGGTTTTAAGGGCGGCATCGGAACGGCGTCGCGCAGGCTGCCAAGTTCGCAAGGCGGTTGGACCCTTGGGGTGTTGGTCCAGAGCAACTACGGCGGTGTCCTGAACATTGCCGGTGTGCCGGTCGGTATCAAACTGGGTCGCCACGCCTTCGCGGAGCGGGGCAATCATGATACTGCGGACGGCTCCGTCGTCGTGGTGATCGCAACCGACGCACCGCTTTCCGATCGCAACCTGCGCCGCATCGCCGAGCGTGCGTTTATCGGGATCGGACGGACAGGATCTTCCTTTTCCAACGGATCTGGCGACTATGCCATTGCCTTTTCAACCAGCCCCGCAGTGCGCCGCGAAGAGGAAAGCGCCCCGACAGTGCAAATCGCCGATCTGCGCAACGAGGCGCTGTCGCCGTTGTTTCAAGCGGTTGCCGAAGCGACTGAGGAAGCGATCGTCAACTCGCTTTTCGCCGGAAAGACCGTCGAGGGGCATCGCGGCACTGTCGAGCGGCTGCCGGTCGAAACCATATTGCCCTGGCTGGTGGCTGGCCCAAAATAACGGCCCACCCGATCTTACGGTTACAATTCTCCCGAAGCTGGTCGGGACATCTTGGCCGCACGTAGCAGGCGGCCGGGAGCGCCAACGCGCTCACCGCCTTCAAACGCAGGCCGCCCGTTCACCATGACCATGTCGAAGCCTTGCGCCTGAGCAAACGGATCAAGGTAGGTCGAGCGCGCTTTCACCCGTTCGGGGGCGAACAGGACGAGGTCCGCCTTCGCACCCGGTCGGACGGTTCCGCGATCGGCGAGCCGGAGGATTCGCGCCGGGAGAGCGGTGGCTTTGCGGATGGCATGCTCGATCGGGAGCCTGCCGCTGTCGAAGACATATTGCTCGATCAATTTGGCATAAGTTCCAGTGGCCCGCGGATGGCGCATGCCCGGACCACCGTCGGTCGAAATCGCGACATCGGGATCGAGAACGAGAATATCTTGCAGCGCGTCGTCCATGGTGAAATGGGCGCCGGAGGCCCCAACCGGCCCGATTTTGATCAGGAAATCGGCAAAATGGAGGCCAGCTTCATCCGCTGCCTGAGCCAGTGTTTTTCCCGCATAAGGCGCGGTGCCAATCAGCAGTGCTCCCGGCCCGCCGCGGCGGGTCATCCGCGCGATCAGGTGATCGCGCAACTCCTGCCTTCGCCCGGCGACGATCGCGGCGTAATCGGTCGGGGGCAACGCCCATTTGGGGAAAAGCAGCGCAATGCCGGTATAGCCAGCGCTGTATGGATAGGCATCCGCGGTCAGTTCGATACCGGAACGGCGTTTGTCGGCAATATAGTCGAGCAACCGGCGGGCGCGGTCTTCCCCTTTGCCAAACACCACTTTCAGGTGCGAGATGTGCGGTCGGCCAAGGTGCGCGGACGCAATCAGTTCCTCGATCGAGGCCTCAATCTCGTCGTCATTTTCTGACCGCATGTGGCTCATGACCACGCCGCCGTGGCGGGCGACGATTTGGCCGAGGCCGGCAAGCTCGGTGCTGGCGGCATAAATGCCCGGAACATATTCCAGCCCGTAAGAGATCCCGAAGGCGCCAGCGGTCAGCTCCCGGTCGAGTTGCGCCGCCATCCGAGCGAGCGCGGCATCGTCAGGCTGGCGCACAGCGTCCGCGATGGCAGCGGCGCGGCGCAGCGTGCCATGGCTCGCTAGCACCGCGACATTCAGCAATAGAGGCGCGCGATCGGCAGCCTTCAGCCAAGTTCCGAGATTCAAATCGTCACCGACCCGGGGACCACTGCCATCCACCCCCAGCAATATGGTGGTCACACCCATGGCAAGGAAGGCATCGTAGGATTGCTCAAGGGGATCCCCATGCGTGTGGGTGTCGATAAATCCGGGTGCCAGGACGCGCCCATCGCCCGGAACAAAACGCGCGCCGTGCGGAGCGGCGCCGCCTGGCGGCAAGATAGCCGCCACACGATCGCCAGCGACGGCAACGTCGGCGCGGCGCGGTTTGGCGCCGGTGCCGTCGACAAGCAGGACGTCGCGGAAATAGATCGTTGGCCCACCGCGGACCGCGGCAAGGACCGGCAGATCTGCCAATGCGCTCCCGGCAATTGCGCCGCCAACGAACCGGCGCCGCGTGATGTCACGCACCATGAAACTCTCCCTTTTCCGTGTTGGGGCAAGACTGCGTAAATGGGCAGCCGAAAGCAAGTGGACGGGCGTGGATCACGCATCCTGGCATGCCACATTTTCGGATGATCCATGTGCGCTGTGGGCTCCTTAAACGCTGATACTGGCCAATTAACGCCGAGGTATCCCACCTTGTTTTCAATTTTGGCGTACCGCCGGATGTCGGGTTGCTGAACGCCAGCCCCAGACGACGTCTAAGCGCGACCAGAAATACTGAGAAGATGGCGGGAGTTCGCTTGGCGGAGCAGCCTTCGCCCGCGTCGCACGTAGTATCTGAACACCCTCGCGCGAAAGATCATAAATGACCGAAATTATCGCGCCGCGAAGCGGCACCGCCTTCCCCCTGCTCCGCGGTGAGACGCTGCGCGTGATCGATCCCGAGGGCGGTCAGGTCAGCGACATGCTGGCCTTTATGCGCGGCGACGTTCGCGAGGTCATCTCGAATGGGCGGACGTTCGATTATGAGGAAACGATCCGTCTGACGACCGGCAACCGGCTGTGGTCGAACCGGTCCAATCCGATGATCGAGATCGTCGAAGACAATGTTGGCACGCATGATTTCCTGCTGACCCCGTGCAGCGAGGCGACCTTTCGCCATTTTTACAAGGACAAGCCCGTGCATCGCGGGTGTTTCGGCAATCTGGCCGAGGCGCTGGCACCCTATGGCATCGCCGAGGATGATATTCCCGTCGCGTTCAACATCTTTATGAGCGTTCCGGTTGATGGTGCGGGCAAGGTCAAGGTGCTGCCACCGCCGACCGCACCCGGAGATTTCATACGTTTCCGCGCGCTCGATGACCTGATCATCGGGCTCACCGCCTGTTCGGCCTATGACAGTTGCGGCGGGACCTTCAAACCGATCCACTATGAAATCGAACGCTAGCCGAAGTTTGCGTTAAGCCGAGAATGGCGCGCATCCTTTAGCCCGCGCAGTCGTTGAAGAAGCCTCAACCGAGAGGACCAGCGCTTGAAAATTCCAACCTATCTCGCCGGGGCGCTGCTGCTCGCCGGTTGCAATGCTTCACCTGACAAAAATACGGATGAAACGCGCCCGGCGACACAGGCGATAACCGACGGCGATAGCCTGATATTCGCCGACGCCGAACCGGGCTCGCGTCCCTTTACGGAAACGCCCATCCTGCGGGCGCAGGTCATCCTCGATCATCTCGGTTTCTCGCCCGGCGTCATCGATGGCAAGGAAGGCGCGTCTTATGCTGCGGCGTTACGCGGTTTTCAGCAGGCGAATGACCTTACCGACACGGGCAAGCTCGACACCGCGACGGAGCAGGCGTTCCAGCGGTGGAGCCAGGTGCCCGCGACACGCGTTGTCATCATTCCGGCAGGTTTTGCCAAAGGGCCGTTCGTCCCGGCCTTTCCGAAAGACGCGGCCGAACAGGCCAAATTGCCCGCGCTCGGCTATCGCAATCTGACCGAGGCACTGGCCGAACGCTTTCACACCACGCCCGAAACCCTCGTCGCGCTGAACAGCGCATCGACGCTGGTCGGCGCCGGCCGACCGTTCCGCGTCCCCAACATCGCCGACATCGACCGCTCGACGCTGGGCGAGGATTCGCGCGGCTGGAACGGAACGCTCGAACGCTTGGGTGTTGCGCCGACACAACCGGCCGCGGCCAGGGTCGTCGTCGACAAATCCGAAGGCGTGCTGAAGGTATTCGATGCCAGCGACAAGCTGATCGCGCAATTCCCCGCCACGATGGGAAGCAGCCGCGATCCGCTGCCGATCGGGACGTGGAAAATCCAAGGCGTGAGCCGCAATCCCGATTTTCACTACAACCCAAAATTATTCTGGGACGTGAGCGACAGCAAAGAGGCGGCCCTGCTACAGCCGGGGCCGAACAGCCCCGTCGGGGTGGCGTGGATCGACATCAACAAGCCGCATTATGGCATCCATGGCACCAGCGAGCCGCACACCATCGGCCGCGCCGAAAGCCATGGCTGCGTCCGGCTGACCAACTGGGACGCAGCGCGGTTGGCGCAGATGGTCAAACCGGGAACGCCTGCCATCTTCCAGAACTGAATTAGCGGGCGGCGGGTCGGGCTAGCCGTTTAGCGACTGCCGCCGATCGGTGCGTCTGCGCCGGTTTTCGGGCCATGGTCGGTCCGCATCCCGGCCCTGCCGCCGCCGCCTTGCGCGTCGCTGTCATAATCTTCAGGATTGCCCTTGCCGCCCGCCCCGGCGCCGCTGCCGCTCACCGGGCCGCTGCCTTTGCTGGCGCGCCGACCGCGGTTGTCGCTGCCGGTCACCGCCCCGTCGTCACGGTCGCCTTTGGGGTAATCGGTCGGCTTGACGATGCTCACATTTTCGCGGTCTTCGACCTTGGCTTGCGGCAGCGATGCTGCCGCGCCTGATTTGTCGCCGACATGTCTGTCGATAGTCATCATATTTCCTTCCATATGAGAATGGACGACGCCGCAATCAGCGTCGCGATGCCCCTCGCCGCTTCGCTGCGGGTCGCTTTGCCCCCAAGCGCCGCACGTTGGTCGCGACCTGGCGGTGGACTGGCGCAAGGCCGGCCGCGCCCAGCCTGGCGGTCGCCTCAATCGATTGCACCATCAGCGTGGCGCTGCGTTCGCCAAGGTCGCCGATCTCGGCCGCGGTCGGTAGTCGGCCACGCATCGCCATGGTGCCAAGGTGCTGAAAATGCTTCATCCAGGCCGTCTGACTGTCCCACCAGATCGTCGCCGCGGCCGACCCTGCGCGCGACAGCGTGTCGATCTTTTCGGGGATCATCCGGCCAAGCTCGGCATGATCCGCCGTCCACGGCGATTGCATCGCCTCGCCAATGATCGCGCCGCGCGCCGCGACGACCTTGTTCGCACCGCCAAAGGTTTCGGCAGCGCGGACGCTCGTGGAGCGCATCGATGCCCCCGCAGCGAGCATACGGTTCCATTGCGAGAAGGCGTCAAACATCGGCCGCGGCCTGCTGCCGTTCGGCGGTCGCTGCGGCTTCCATCAGGCTTTGCCCGGTCCCCGCAGCGGCCTCTGGCGTCATAGTAGCTGCCACGCCGTCCGGCCCGTCGAGGAAGACGAGCCCGCCTTCGGCGGTCGCGACGCCCGGTTGGGTTTCGGGTTGAAGCTGGTCGGTCGCGTCTCTCATCAAATTGGCCTTTGCACGGAGGGGAGCTGGCTATCGTCGTCGATATACAGATAGGCGGGATTGAACTGCGCGCGCGCGGCGAGCCCTGCGGGGTCGAGAATTTCGACCAGCGACGAACGAAACAGGCAAAGCTGCTCCTCGCGCAACTGGCGCATCACGCGGTTCACATGAACGGTCGTCAGCCCGCAGATCTCCGCAAGGTCAGCCTGCGTCAGCGCAAGTGCAAAGCGGCGACCGTCGCTGAGGCCCGCCGAAAAGAGCCGCGCGTTGGTCTCGCACAGAAAATGCGCAACCCTACCCGTTGCATCGAGGCGGCCGAGCCGAAACAGCCACGCGCGGTGGATCGCCGCGTCGAGCAACGTCGCAAACCAGAGCTTGCGGACCAGCTGCGGCATCTCGTCTGCAATCGCGTCGATTTCTGCATGCGGCACGGTCGCAACCGTCGCAGTCGTCAGCGTCGCAACGTCATGGTCGAGCACCTTGAGCGGAAAGGCGTGGAGATCGAGAAAGTCCCCGGGGAAATGAATGGCGACCAGCTGACGAAGCCCGTTCCGATCATCGAGATAGCGCGACATGATACCTTCGAGCAGCAAAGTGCTGTTGGTGAGCGGTTCGCCCGCACGCGCGACGATCTTGCGCGGGCCAAAGGTCTTGACCTCGGTGATCGCCGCCTCGATGCGCCCGCGTTCGTTCGGGTCGAGGGTCGCACCGCGTTTGTCTCTCAAAAAGCGTTCGGTAAACATGCTGAAGATCCTTGCGATCGGGTTCGCAATGGATCGGCGATCACCCGGTGCCTCAGTCCTAACGAGTGACATCGCCCGGTGTTGCATGGCAGGCGCCGTTAAACGCATGATGCAGATTAGTTTCCGTCATGACTCAGGCGCCGTTGAGCGATTGCGCAGCGGGAACGGGCACCCATCGGGTTTTCGGCCACGTCGGCGCTGCGCAAATCCGGAGACATTGTTCGCCCCTTCCCTCCCGGCGCAAAGGCCCCGCTTCGTCCGGCGAACGGACAGGCCCAATCGGCGCCAACGGCGCGTCCCGAATATTGCCGCGCTTCCGACACGCTGCCGTGCCGCGCCAGCATCGGGTTGATGTCACCCGCCAGCGCCACATCACGCGCAATGATCGTGCTGCGCATCTTGTCATACACCCCGCTCGCCCGCAACTGGACGAACTGATCGTGCAGGTTGAAGATCAGCGCTGGACGCTCGAAGCGTCTGGCCGGTCGGCTGGCCTGCGGATGCAGGCCGACGACGAAAAACGCCTCGCCGCCAAAACTCAACGAAAAATGCGGGTCGCCGGGATCGGCGCTGACGCGCGGGTCAGCGCGCTGACCATGGAAGTCATCCTTGTCGGTCAGCGATTCCAGCCGCGCCCATAGGCAGCGCTCGAACGCCTCTTCGTCCAACGCGTTGTCGGTTTCGAACAGCACCGCGAGCGAGTGGAACAGCGTCGGCTCACGCGCGTAGCTGGAGGCCAGATCGAGCAGATTGGGATAGATGCGCAAATCGTCCCACGCCGAACACATGTCGCGGCCGACGACAATCCGCATCTGCTCCTTCGCAAGCGCCGACTTGGCACCGACGCAAGGGAAAGCCGGATCGCGAATGAATGCCTGAAAGCGTTCGGCCAACGGGTGGCCGGAGTCATCGACGGGGTAAAGCATGGCCGAGTAACCGTTGGCGGGGCGTCCGGTTGCGCCCGATTAACCTGGGTTGCATCGATTTGTCCGAGCCCGTCGGTTGCCCGCCCACCAATCGGTCCAAATTGATGGAGGTTAACGCGAATAGCGCCGTGACCCGGCAACTTTCGCAACGCCGCCCCGTTGATCGTCCGAAAAGGAATGATCTCATGACCAACACGCCATCCTCGACCGCCACCAAAGGTAAAAGCGGATATTTCGGCAAGTTCGTCGGCGCAGCGGTGCTCGGAGGCCTCTTCTGGTTCACCCGTGGCCGCAAATCTGGCGCATCGAACCGGGATTCGCATTCAGCGGCTTTCGCCAACCGCGAAACTGACCCCGAGAATTTCGACCAGACGCGCTCGGCCGGTCCCGCCGGCATGCGTGATGCGCCCCGCCGCGACTGGGACCGCGTCGATGAAGCCGGCGACGAATCCTTCCCCGCCAGCGACCCACCCGCTTACTGACGCCCCAGCGCCAGCAGTCACTGTTAGCGGCAGGGACGCGTCCCGTGGCAATTGATCGTATGAAGTGTCTGCAACGCGTCAGCGGTCGCCAGCCACAGGGCCGCCTGCGCCGCATTGCCCTCCGCGGCCGCCCGTGCCGCATTGGCACGCGCGTGAGCCTCGGCCGCCTCACCATGCTCGTCATCTGCAGCGAGGACGGTCTGCCATATTAGTGCATTGTCGATCCTCATTGGCAGCCCCTCGCGATGCTGCATCGTATCGCAAACGGTCCCTTCTCGGCCGCGAAATCGTCTTGATCCATGTTATGTGGCGCAGGTTTGGGCCTGCCAACAAGTCTGGAATGGATTGCTGCTTTGCTGCGCTTTGCAACCGTAACAGCCAGCGCGCGTTCCAATTTTGTGACAAATCCATTGCCACGCAACCGCGTCGCTTCTCGTGTCCGCTTCATCCGCTCGATCACCAGGACCAAATAGTTGGAACTGCTCAACCCCGACCTGTTCTGGCCGATCATCGGCGCGATTGTGGCCAGCGCCATTATCGGCGCCGAACGCGAATATCGCGCCAGTCCCGCCGGGCTACGCACGCATATATTGGTCGGCCTGTCCTGTTGTCTGCTGATGCTGTCGGCGGTGCATCAGATGGCGTGGCTCAACGACGCTCCGGTCGAGGTGGTCCGCATCGATCCGGTGCGCATGGCGCATGGCATTTTGACCGGCATCGGCTTTTTGTGCGGCGGGGTGATTTTTCGCGAAGGGTTCAACGTCCGCGGGCTGACAACCGCAGCGTCGCTGTGGATGACCGCGACGCTGGGCATATTGTTCGGTATCGGCTTTTACGAGTTGGCGATCTTTGCGGCGACCGCGACGGTCCTCGTGCTGGCCGCCGTTACGATCACCGACCGGCGCGCACCGCAACAGCGCATCGTGCATCTGACGGCCCGCTATCGCCGGTCAAAGGCCATCGCGGTGAGCGACTTCGGCAAGCTGCTCGCCGACCACAAGCTCAGATCCATCACCATCGACCAGTCGATGCAGGACGATGTCGTGGAGTATCGTGCCATCGCGCATGGCTACAGCGAAAGCCGCGCCGAACAACTGGCCGCCAGCCTGTCGGGCGACCCCAATGTCACCGGCTTTGAAATCCGCCCCCAACAGGCCTGAATGGACGATCAACCCTTCTTTGCATTGAGTAGCTATCATGTCGGTATGGCGCTGATCGGCGCCGGGATTATCGCGGCCTTTTGGCTGCCGCGCTTCCTGTCGGGGCGCGAACCGGCGGCATCGGCGTTGCTCATCCTGTTCGGGATCGCGATCTACTGGATATTACCCGATGTCGCCAAAGGGCTCGATCCCCGCGCGGCGCCGAAATTCTGGGAGCTGGCCAGTGAGCTTGCGGTGATCGTCGCCTTGTTCGGCACCGGTATCCGCATCGACGATCTCTCGAATTATCGCCGCTGGCGCCCGACGATCCGGCTGCTGGCGATCGCCATGCCGCTGACGATCGCCGCAGTGGCGTTCATGGGTCTGACCTTTGCCGGCATGACGCTGGCGGGCGCAATCCTGCTCGGCGCGGTGCTCGCACCGACCGACCCCGTCCTCGCCGGCGAAGTTCAGGTGGGGCCGCCGACCGAAGGCGAGGAACAGCCGGTGCGCTTTGCCCTCACCACCGAAGCGGGGCTCAACGACGGGCTGGCTTTCCCGTTCGTCTATCTCGGCCTGCTCGTTGGCACCACGGGCTTTTCGGCTGCGATGCTGGGCGAATGGCTGCTCCTTGATGTCGTCTATCGCATCCTGGTAGGCTGTATCGGCGGCGCGGTGATCGGATGGCTGCTCGCGCGCATCCTGTTCGTCATCCCGCGCGGCAATGTCCTTGCCGACACCGCCTCGGGCGTGCTGGCTATCGCCGGGGTGCTGCTCTGCTACGGCGCGACCGAGCTGGTCGAAGGCTATGGCTTCATCGCCTGCTTTGTCGCCGGGATCGTGTTGCGCCGGTTCGAGGCCAGCCATGAATTCCATGGCAAGCTCCACAGCTTCAACGAAGCGATCGAGCTCGCGCTCACCGCGCTGCTCCTGATCCTGATCGGCGGGACTTTCCCCCTGCTGTTCGGTGAGCTCGACTGGGCGCATGCGGGCATTGCGATCGGCCTGCTTTTCATCGTGCGTCCGCTCGCCGGGTGGCTCAGCATGGTCGGCACCGACCTGCCGCCGCAGGATCGGCTTGTCGTCGCCTTCTATGGCGTGCGCGGGATCGGATCGATCTACTATCTCGCCTATGCGACCAGCCATCTCGAGCTGGTCAACGAGGGGCAATTATGGGCAACGATTGCGCTGACGATCCTGTTGTCGACCGTCGTTCATGGCTTCACGGCGGGGCCGGTCGTCGATCACATCGTTCGGCGCCAGCGCGGCAGACGCCCCTGACGTTCCGGGCGAGAGCTGGCCGATTTCGGACAGGCTGGCTTCACGCAAGAACCTCACAACGCGGACATTTGCCGCGGCCGCCCGGCTTCGGGGTGAATGCGACAAATTGCAGCGCCTCAGGATAACAGGTCGCCCTTTGTTGTAGCGGCCGCCAAGGCCAGGCTGGGCAAGGAAGCAGTTCCAGGCGCGCCATCGTGCAGGCGTTGGATCGCATCGCCGAAAATCTTGTCGTAGCGCACAGGCCTGCCGCCAAAAGGTCGAAATAGCCGGGATACAGCAGCTTCTATCCGCCGGGGCGGCTCCGCTTCCCATCAGGAATAACACGTACAGGTGGGCCGAATCTTTTTTTGGGCGCTAAGCCGGCGCACCGCATAGCACGCGCGCTGGCAGCAAGACCCTGAGTGTTCCGGGCGAGAGGCTCAGGTCGAGGCCATATGCTGCACATCGTCGCGCACGATTGCGCCGCGATAGCGGTCGAATTGCGCCGCGACGAGCCGCGCATAGGGAAGGCCATCTTCCTCAACGACGAGCCGGTCATCGTCCCAGTGAAGGATTTGCAGCGCTTCATAATCGGCGAGCGCAGTCTGCGCAGAGCGCAACCAGCCGGGTGCAAGACAGGCGCTACCTTGGCAGAGAAGCTCCTTGATGACCCGTCCGCGCTCGCGGTCGTCGGCGTCGATCGATGCGCCGCGAACGGCGGTCAGCTGACCGGCCGCGATGAGATCGCGGTAGACACCCGCGCGCTTTTCATTCTGGACGAGGAGATCGGGAAAGCGGCTGAT
Organism: uncultured Sphingopyxis sp.; assembly: GCA_964426485.1. Lineage (GTDB taxonomy): Bacteria > Pseudomonadota > Alphaproteobacteria > Sphingomonadales > Sphingomonadaceae > Sphingopyxis. The sequence goes on from CAYRQX010000009.1 coordinate 28,752, forward strand.
TGCGCTCGCTCCGATTCCGATGAGCACCGGGCTGTCGTCTTCGGTAAAGCCCTGAAAGTTCCGGTTCACCCGATCTTCGCGCGCGGCGACGGCAAGCGGATCGGCGGGCAGCGCGAAATGATCGAACCCTATCGCAACATAACCGGCATCGGTGAGCCGCTCATAACCGCGCCATGCCTGCTCGAAGCGCAGCTTGTGATCGGGCAGGTTGCTGGCGTCGATCTGACGCTGGCGCGGGATCATGTGCGGGAGATGCGCATAGCCGAAAAGCGATATCCGGCTCGGCGCAAGGCGGATCGTTTCGTCGAGGGTCTCGTCGAGATCGGCAAGCGTCTGGCCCGGCAGCCCGTACATCAGGTCGAAGTTGATGGCGTCGATATCGCGCAGCCGAAGCCCGGCAACGACGCGCTCGATATGCGACAGCGGCTGGATGCGGCCGATCGCCTGCTGGATGTGCGGTGCGAAGGTCTGGACGCCCAGGCTGACGCGTGTGACATGGGCGGCGGCGAGAACGAGCGCCCATTCGGCCGAGAAGCCGCGCGGATCGAGTTCAATCGAAACATCGGGCCTGTGGGCGTCGAATACGGTGAGGATACGGTCGAGCAAGCGGACGAACTCGACCGGCGCGATCGCGTTGGGACTGCCGCCGCCGAAGGCGATGCGCTGGATGCGCCCGCGCCCTCCGAGGCGTTTCGCGACCATGGCGATCTCGGCGCGCAGCGCAGCTAGATAATCGGCAAGCCGCTGCTTGCGTCCGGCCGCGCCGGTGTTGCAACCGCAATACCAGCAGATGCTTTCGCAAAAGGGGATATGCACATAGAGCGAGACCGGCGTCGCGGCCTCGACTGCATCGAGCGCGCGGCCGTAATCGGCTGCGCCGACGGCCTCGGCGAATTCCATCGCGGTCGGATAGCTGGTGTATCGCGGCACCGGCTTGGCGAGCAGATCGGGATGAAAGGTCCACATAAGAATGGCCTAGCGGGCCAATGCGCCACCCGCATTGACCGAGATCAACGCTGGCGGATGGATTAGCAGCATGACTTTCGTCCGGTTGGGGATTTCGCCCTGCGATCGGTCATGACATGGCAGGCCTTGGCGCAGCCGCCTCCCCGGTCGGGAGGCGCCGCAGGGTCGTGCGGGAGCACCAGAAGATGTGAAGCGCCGCTGCAGCTCGGGACGACCAACACAGTGGAACCGCTCGCGAGCGGCGCCAGAATAAGGCCGAAAGCCGCGAGAAGGGTACCAAGGGCGCGCGCGATCATGGGCCTCAATCCTCTTCATCTTCGACGAAGATGCGGAGCGCAGCGCCGTCGAGATCGTCGAACTGGCCCTGGCGGAGCGACCAGAAGAAGCCGGCGAGGCCGAGAAGACCAAGCCCCAGTGCAATCGGGATCAGGATGAGGATGCCGTTCACCGGAGCGCCCTCTTGAGCCGCAGCGCGTTCCCGACGACGATCAGCGACGAGCCCGACATCGCGATGGCGGCAATCAGCGGCGTCACGATTCCCAGAAAGGCGAGCGGCACGGCAATCGCGTTATAGCCGATTGCGAGGACGAAGTTCTGGCGCACAATGGCCTGCGTGCTCCGCGCCATCCGTATCGTTTCGACCACCGGCATCATGCGGTCGCCAAGAAAGATGCAATCGGCGGCGTTCTTGCCGACATCGCTCGCCGACCCCGGTGCCATCGAGGCATGACCCGCCGCGAGCGCCGGCCCGTCGTTCAGTCCGTCGCCGATCATCAGCACCTTTCGCCCGATACCGGACTGGCGGGCGATCGCCGCGAGCTTATCCTGCGGGCTCATGCCGGTCTGCGCCGTCATCGCGAGCGCGCGCGCGACGGGCGCCACGGCTTCAGCCCGGTCGCCCGACAACATCGTCGCTCCGATCCCCTCGCTGCGCAGCGCATCGATCGCGGCGCGGGCGTCTGGACGCAGCTGGTCGGCGAAGCGGATCGTCGCGAGCATGCGGCCATCGACCGCAAGCTCGGTGGCCAGCGCGTCGCCCTCGATGGCGTGTCGGGGCCGGCCGAGCGTCACCACATGCGCGCCCCAGCGTGCCTCGACGCCGAAGCCCGGTGTCTCGCGGAGCGAGTGGACGCCCGCCGGTGCGGACATATCGTCCTTGAGGCCGCGCACCAGCGCCTCGCTCAACGGGTGGCGGCTGACCTGCGCGAGCGCGTGCACCAGCGACCTGGCCTCGGCGTCGAGCCGGTCAAGTCCCAGTGCCTCGGGGCGGCCGAGTGTCAACGTTCCCGTCTTGTCGACCAGCGCCAGATCGACCTCGGCGAGACGCTCGAGCGCGGAACCGTCCTTGATCAGGACACCGCGCCGCATGAGTTCACCCGCGGCAACGATCTGCGCCGCGGGTACGGCGAGGCCGAGCGCGCACGGGCAGGTGATAATCAGGACGGCGGCAGAAATCAGAAGGCTCTGGTGCCAGCCAGCCCCGGCAATCATCCAGCCAACAAAGGCGGCCAGCGCGAGGCAATGCACGGCTGGCGCGTAAAGCCGCGCGGCCCGGTCGGCGATCCGGACATAGCGCGATTTGCCTTGCGCCGCCTCACCCATCAGCCGGGCGATGTCGGCAATCGCGGTATCGGCGCCTGCTGCGGTGATGCGTACGCGAACCGGAGCATCAAGATTGAGCGTTCCGGCGTGAACAATATCGTCGAGCCGAACGGTCTGCGGCGCACTTTCCCCGGTGAGCAGCGAGAGATCGATACTGCTCGATCCGGCGCAAATGACGCCATCGGCGGCGAGCCTTTCGCCTGCGGCCACAAGCATGACCATTCCCGGTTCGAGCGCGGTGGCATCGACCCAGCGGCCTGAGCCTTCACCGCGCAAAACCAGAGCGCCCGTGCCCATGTTGCGGAGCAGCGCGGCAACGCCGCCACGCGCGCGGTCGCGCATCACGCTGTCGAGCCAGCGCCCGCAGAGCAGGAAGAAGAGGAGCATGACCGCGCCATCGAAATAGGCATGGGCGCCGTGCGTCAGCGTTTCGTAGAGGCTGATCGCGCTGACGAGCAGGACGCCGATGCTGATCGGCACATCCATATTGGTCTGGCGGTGGCGGAGCGCGCGCCAGGCCGACCGGAAGAAGGGGCGTCCGGCATAGGCGATCGTCGGCAGCGCGATCATTGCCGAGAGCCAGTGAAACAGATCGCGCGTGACGCCCGTCGCCCCCGACCAGACCGAGACCGAGAGCAGCATGATATTCATCATCGCGAAACCCGACACCGCGACAGCGCGCAGGAGCGCCCGGCTGTTTGCCGCCTCGGCATCGGCTTCCTCGGGCCCCTTGCCGAGGAAATGAGCTTCGAATCCGAGCAGCGAGAAGGCGCCGATGAGATCGGGCACTTCGGCGTCGGGAACGCAGCTCAGATGCACGCGCTTTTCGGTGAAATTCACGCGCGCCGTCGCGATGCGGCGGTCACGTACAAGGCCCTGTTCGAGCTTTGCGATGCATCCCGCGCAGCGAATGTCGGGAACGGCAAAGTCGCGGTCCACAAGGGCGGCCGCGCCGCTCATTGGAGATCGACCCGGTAACGCGCGTCCTCGTCGCCATGGCGCACCGCCAGGTCGAGCCACCAGCGGCCCGCGGGGACGGCCTGTGTCGAGCGCAAGATCCCGCCGCCGACGGACTCGAAGACCATCACACGCGCCGGCGTTCGCCCGAGTGGATGGCTGAGGGTCGCTTGCACTGCAATTTCCGTGAGCGGCTGATGGTCCTTGCGGACCGCGACGCGGATATGGCGCGCGGCATCGAGGTCGACCTGTTCCTGCCAACCGAGGCGATCCTGATCGGCAGCCCGCCGCAGCCATTCGTTATAATTCTGGCTTGCAACATAGCTGTTGTCCACGACCGTTCCGCCAAAGCTCGATGACGCGAGTGTCGCCATGGTGAAATTGACCCCCATCACGACGCCGAAGAAAGCGACGAGAATTCCAGTCATATGCCAGCCGGTGAAGGGCTTGCGCTTCGATTGCTTGGTCATTGTCCCGCCTCCGGCCGGTCGAACTGGATGATGTCGCTGTCGCCGCGCGGGTCGCCGTCGAGGCCGCGCACCGCGATGGTGAAGTCCTGGCGCTCGGGTCCGGCGCCGGGCGCCGCGACGAAAAGTTTCACACGGGTTACGCTATCGGGCGCCAGCGCGATTTCTAGATGCTGGCTGGCGCGTTCGCGCGTGCCAGCCTCAGTCCAAAGGCGCGCGTCGGGCAAACCGTCGACCGCAATTGCGACGCGCCGCGGCCGCGTCTCCATGTTGCGGACCTTCAGCGTGTAATTGTTGCGGATATGCCCGTCGGACAGCTGGACATAGAGCGGGCTGCGCTCGTGCTGGACCGCAAGGTCGAGGCGCGTGCGCTGACCGAGCGAGAAAAGCATCGCGGCGCCGATGGCGATCCAGATCCCAAGATAGATGAGGGTCCGCGGCCGCAAAAGCGTCTTGCGAACGGTCTGACCGACACCCCCGGCCTTTTCGACCGCAGCATCGTCGAGTGTGCAATAGTCGATGAGGCCCCGAGGACGGCCGACCTGTTCCATCACGCCATCGCAGGCGTCGATGCAAAGCGCGCAAGTTATGCAGCCGATCTGCGGACCTTCGCGAATGTCAATGCCGGTCGGACAGACCGCGACGCACTGGTTGCAGTCGATACAGTCGCCGAAGGCGCCCGGGTGCGCCTGCGCCTTCTTGATGCTGCCGCGCGGCTCGCCGCGCCAACCCTTGTAGGTCACCAGAAGCGACTTCTCGTCCATCATCGCGGTCTGGATGCGCGGCCAGGGACACATATAGATGCAGACCTGCTCGCGCATGAAGCCGCCGAAGATGAACGTCGTCGCGGTCAGCACGGCGACGGTGCCATATGCCACGGGTGCAGCCTGTCCGGTCCAGAACTGCGAGGTCAGCGTCGGGGCATCGGCGAAATACATGATCCACGCGCCGCCGGTCCAGAAGGCGACCCCCAGATAGATGCCATATTTGATGGTCCGCTTGGCGAGCTTCTCGAAGGTCCAGGGGCCGTTCGCCAGCCGGATCTGGGCGTTGCGGTCGCCGTCGATCAGGCGATCGACATGCTGGAAGAGGTCGGTCCAGACAGTCTGCGGGCAAGCATAGCCGCACCACGCACGTCCGACCGCGCTGGTGACGAGGAACAGCCCGATGCCCGCCATGATGAGCAAGCCCGCGACATAATAAAATTCATGCGGCCAGATCTCGATCTGGAACATGAAGAAACGGCGATGCGCCAGATCGACAAGCACCGCCTGGTCGGGCGCATAGGGGCCGCGGTCCCAGCGAATCCACGGCGTACCATAATAGATCGCCAGGGTGACGAACATGATCGCCCATTTAAACCGGCGGAACGGCCCGTCGACCTTTTTCGGATAGACGCCTTTTCGCGCCGCATAGAGCGGCCCGTTCTCGTCGGTGAGGTCCTCAGGGCTGGCCATCGACTCCCTGCCCTTCGGGCTTCGCGGCCGCAGGCGGCGCTTTCTCGCCGCCGCCCAGCGAATAGACATAGGCGGAGAGCATCTTGATCGTCGCCGGATCGAGACGGCTGTTCCAGCGTGGCATCACACCGTTACGCGGCTGGTTGATCGTCGCACTCAGGCTATCGCGATCGCCACCATAGAGCCAGATGGCGTCGGTAAGCTTCGGTGCTCCGACGGCGCGCCCGCCCTGCCCGCCCGGCCCATGACAGACCGCGCAATTGGCCTCGAAGATCGCGGCGCCGCGCGTCGAGGCGGCGCCGGCCTTTTCCTGCCCGCTGATGGTGCGGACATAGCTCACAACATCGTCGATTTGGGGCGCGTCGAGAATCCCGTCGCGCCCGAACGCCGGCATCTGGCTGGCGCGCGTCGCTTCATGGTCGGGGTTCCGGATGCCGTGGGTAATCGTATATTGGATCGAGGCAAGGTCGCCGCCCCACAGCCAGTCGTCATCGGTCAGGCTGGGATAGAGCTTCTTGAGGCCGGCCCCGCCGGCGCCGTGGCACTGGATGCAATGGACGCGAAAGGCTGCACCGCCACCCTGGACCGCAGCCTGCATGAGCTGGGGCTTGGCAGGAAAGTCGGTCAACGCCGTCGTGGCGATCGCATTGACGACAGGCGCGCGCCGTTTCGCATCAGCCCTCATCTCCTGCGCGAGCTGGCCGCGCGACGACCAGCCGAGAGCCCCCTTGGTCGCACCGTGGAGCATCGGCCATGCCGGATAGAGCGCTGCATAAACAAACGCCCAGGCTATGCAGATATAGAAGGTCCAGAGCCACCAGCGCGGGAGTGGCGTATTGAGCTCCTCGATACCGTCCCATTCGTGACCGACCGTGCTCGTGCCAGTGGCTTCATCAACGCGGCGCCCTCCGGCGGAGGCCGGGAGATTTTCGGGATCAGCCATTCTCGTCTTCCTTGAAGATCATGTTTGCAGCGTCGTCATGATGGTGCCGCGCGCCTTTGCGAAACGGCCAGGTCACCAGCCCGAGAAACAGGACAGCCATGGCCAGGAGGCCCCAGCTGTCGGCGAAGTGGCGAAGTGCGTCGTAGTTCATGGCGCCTTGGCCTTCGGGGTCTCGGCCGAATGTGCCTGCTCCTGCGGACCGGCTTTATCGACGTCGACCAAGGTGCCGAGCATCTGCAGATAGGCGATGAGCGCATCCATCTCGGTCAGGCGATCGGGATCGCCGTCAAAATCGCGGACCTGCGCCTTGGGATAGCGTTTCTGGAGATCGATCCCGGCAGCCGGATCGACTTGCGCCTTCAGGTCCTCGTTCGCCGCCGCGATCGCGTCCTCGGTGTAAGGCACGCCGACGCGCGACAGCGCCCGCAGATCGCCGCGCATATCGCCGGTGTAGAGATCCTTTTCCGCGAGGAAGGCGTAAGGCGGCATGATCGATTCGGGGACGACGCTACGCGGATCGATCAGATGCGCGCGGTGCCATTCGTCCGAATAGCGGCCGCCGACGCGCGCAAGGTCGGGCCCGGTGCGCTTCGAACCCCATTGGAAAGGGTGGTCGTACATGCTCTCGGCGGCGAGACTGTAATGGCCATAGCGCTCGACCTCGTCGCGGAACGGGCGGATCATCTGGCTGTGGCAGGTGTAGCAGCCCTCGCGCATGTAGATGTTGCGGCCGGCGAGTTCGAGCGGCGTATAGGGCCGCATGCCGTCGACCTTCTCGATCGTGTTATCGATCCAGAAGAGCGGCGCGATCTCGACGATGCCGCCGATCATCACCGCGACGAGCGCGAACAGGCCGAGGAGGGTCACGTTGCGCTCGAGCTTCTTGTGGCTGAAGCGTTTTTCGGCGGGTTGGGTAGCCATCTTCGGCTCCTTATTCAGCGAGCACGGCCACGAGCGGGCGGTCCGCTGCGGTATTGTGCGGGGTTTCGGTCATCGGCTTTTCGGCGCGGATCTTGCCCGCGAGCGTCGCCCAGACGTTGACGATCATGATGAGGAAGCCCGCGAGATACATCGCCCCGCCCGCGGCGCGGATCAGATACATCGGATGCATCGCCGCGACGCTTTCGGCAAAGCTGTAGACGAGGTAGCCGTCGGCGCCGTACTCCCGCCACATCAGGCCCTGCATGATGCCCGCGACCCACATCGACGCGGCGTAGAAAACGATGCCGACGGTCGCGAGCCAGAAGTGCCAGTTCACCATGCGCAGGCTGTAGAGGCGCGGGCGTTTCCACAGGCGCGGGACGAGATAATAGACGCAGGCGAAGGTGATCATGCCGTTCCAGCCGAGCGCGCCGCTGTGCACATGACCGATCGTCCAGTCGGTGTAATGCGACATCGAGTTGACCCATTTGATCGACATCATCGGGCCTTCGAAGGTGCTCATGCCGTAGAAGGCGAGCGCCATCACCATCATGCGGATGATCGGGTCGGTGCGGATCTTGTCCCACGCACCGTTGAGCGTCATCAGCCCGTTGATCATCCCGCCCCAGCTCGGCATCCACAGCATGATCGAGAAGACCATGCCGAGCGTCTGCGCCCAGTCGGGCAGCGCGGTGTAGTGGAGGTGGTGCGGTCCCGCCCAGATGTAGAGGAAGATCAGCGACCAGAAGTGGATGATGGAAAGGCGGTAGGAATAGACGGGGCGCTCGGCCTGCTTCGGCACGAAATAATACATCATCGCGAGGAAGCCGGCGGTCAGGAAAAAGCCAACCGCATTATGCCCGTACCACCATTGGGTCAGCGCATCCTGCACCCCGGCAAAGGCGGCGTAGCTTTTCGACCCGAAGATGCTCGCCGGCATCGACAGATTGTTCACGACATGGAGCATCGCGATCGTGATGATGAAGCTGAGGTAAAACCAGTTCGCGACATAGATATGCGGTTCGCGGCGCTTGACGATCGTACCCACAAAGACCGCGAGATAGGCGAGCCAGACGATCGTGAGCCAGAGGTCGACATACCATTCGGGCTCGGCATATTCCTTCGCCTCGGTGACGCCCATCAGGTAGCCGGTGGCGGCGAGCACGATGAACAGCTGGTAGCCCCAGAAGACGAAGCGCGCGAGCGTGGGGAAAGCGAGGCGGGCTCGGCAAGTGCGCTGGACCACATAATAGCTGGTCGCGATCAGCGCATTGCCGCCGAAGGCGAAGATCACCGCGGAGGTGTGCAGCGGACGCAGGCGGCCAAAGGTCGTATATTCGAAGCCGAGGTTCAGGACCGGAAAAGCGAGCTGGAGCGCGATGAACAGCCCCGCCGCCATGCCCGCGATGCCCCAGAAGAGCGTCGCGATGACGCCCCAGCGCACCGGATCGTCGTCATAGACGCCCGGATCGGCGGGCATCTTCAATATGCCGCGCGCAATCGCGCCATAATCCGCCCGTGAAATCGTCGCCCAGAGCACGGCGAGACAGGCGGCCGCGACGATCATCATGTGCACCGCGAACGGCGCATCGACCGCCAGCGCCGCCATGACCAGCGCGAACAGCGCCAGCGCCAGCCAGCCGCCCGCTTTCATCACCAGACCGTCCATATATTCGTCCCCGCTTCCAGCGGCTTCGCACCGCGCTTCGGGTCGCTCTTGGACGCGCGCGGGCGACGAAACATTGACCGGGATCAACGAATTGCTTGCGCTCCATCAATGCGGCGAGCGGATGCGCGGCGCAGGGACGGCCTGGTCAACAACAGGAGCCAAATCCCATGAAGTGCCGATATTTCGCCCTCACCGCACTGGCCGCTGCGCTGGCGGTCCCGGGGCAAGCCGCCGCGAAGAGCGGCGACATCCAGTTCAAGCTGCTCGCAACCTATGTGGCGCCCGACGGCAAGATTGACGATGTGAAGCTCGACCTGATCGGCCTGCCCGCAGGCACGCAGACCAAGGCCGACGACAATGTCGTCCCGACCGTCGCAATCGAATATTTCGTCGCCGACAACATCTCGCTCGAAACGATCGCGGGCGTAACTCAGCATGACGTCGTCGGACGCGGCGGGCTCGCCGGGGCGGGGCTGGTTTCCAATGCGAACATCGTTCCCGCGACGCTCACGCTCAAATATCATTTCGGCAAGGAAGGCGGTGTCCAGCCATACGTCGGCGCGGGGCCGAGCTATTTCATCTTCATCGACGAAAAGCCCGGCGCGACCGCGGTTGCACTCGGCGCGACGCGGCAGAAGATGGACGATACGCTGGGTTTCGCGCTGCAGGCAGGCGTCGATATCCCGGTCAATCAGAACGGGCTGGCCGTAACCATCGATGCGAAGCGCTATTTCATGCGATCGACCGCGCACTGGTATGCCGGACCGACCGGGGTGCTGCGTACGAAGCACCGACTCGATCCGTGGGTGATCAGCGCCGGCGTCGCCTATCGCTTCTGATGCCCGGTCAGCCTGCCATCGCCTCCATCGCCGCGCGGTCTTTGATGACGACCTCGCGGCGCGAGGGAAGATCGAGAAGGCCGTCGGTGCGCATCCGCGTAAGCTGGCGGCAGGTCGTCTCGATCGTCAGCCCGAGAATGTCGGCGATCTGTTGGCGGCCGAAGGGAAGCTCGAAACCCGCATGTCCCTCACTCTGACCGCCATAACCCGAAAGGCGCTCGGATATTTCGAGCAGAAAGGACGCAACTTTTTCCGACGCGCTCTTGCGGCCAAGAAGCATCATCCAATGCCGCGCGCGATCGAGTTCATCGAGCGTCCGGCGGAGCAATTTCTGCTGGAGGTCGAGATGCGTGCCGGCGAAGGCGTCGAAGCTGTTGCGATTGAAAATGCAGACATCGGCGTCGGTCATCGCGGTAACGCTATAAGGGCTTTCCTTGCCGAAAGGGCGGCCGATGAAATCGGACGGGAAGACGATCCCGACGATCTGCTCGCGGCCGTCGGCCGTCGACACAGCGAGCTTGAGAACGCCCGCGAGGACATTGGCGACAACGGGCGCGTCATCGCCTTCCCATAGAAGCGTTTGCCCGGCCTTCACCCGCTGGCGCCGTCCCATCTTGCCGAGGATGGCGAGCTCCTCGGTGTTGAGGCTCGCACAGATCGCGCGGTTGCGCACGATGCAGGTCGAACAATCGCTCATTTGCAAGCCCCTTGCGTCTGACGGCCGCCGTCCAGGTCCAGAGGTTTGGAGTGGATCGAAGGCCGGCTCAAGATGCTCTCACTAGAGCGATCGTATCACATACAGAGTCGGGAATATTACGTATGCCTGGCTGCGGTCGCCCGCGAGACCGCTGCTTACGGTCATTTGCGTAACGACAGGCGCGACGATCGCCTCCACTGATTTTGCTCTCCAGCCGCTCTTGCGCGGCGGCACGGCGTCACCGGCGACGCGGACTCGCCGCATGAAAGGATTATAGGATGAGCGAAACGGGTCATGATCTTCACGCCCTCTTTCCCGACCACGGTCCGGCGCTCCATGCGCTGAAGCTTGCGGACGCGCATTTTCGCACGCTGGCCGAGCAGCATCACGACGTCACGCTCGAGATACAGCGCATCGAGGACGGCCTCGTCGCGGCATCCGACGTGCGGATCGAGGCGCTGAAAAAGCAGCGGCTGCAGCTTCTCGACGAGGTTGCAGGGCTCGTCGCGGCGCATGAAGCGGCATGACGCGGAACGTTCAGGCAACCCGTGCCCGGCTCGCCGCGCGCTTCTCGGCACTGGCGCATCAGGTCGAGCGCATCGAGGCCGCCCGGCGCGAGCCTGTCGCAGCCGATTTCGCCGAGCAAGCAGTCGAGCGCGAGGATGACGAGCCGCGCGACGCGCTCGAACGGGTGACGGTCGCCGAGATGGCGCGCATTCGACTCGCGATCGCCCGGATCGATGCCGGCGGCTACGGCGTCTGCACCGCATGCGGCGAGGATATCGAGGAGGCCAGGCTGAATGCGATCCCGGAGGCGGCGCGCTGCAGGGCGTGCAGCGCGCTTTTAGCCGGTTGAGCGTGCCGCGCCGTTCGTTCAGCGCAGCGCGCGCAAAAGCATTTCGAGCTTGCTCCGCTGCGGCATGACCGCGGCGAGCAAGGCGGCCAGCGTCGGCGCGCGAAGCTTGCGCATCAGGCGTGCGCGATGGACCTCGACGGTCCGGTGGCTGATCTCGAGCTCGACTCCGATCTGCTTGTTGGTCAGGCCGCGAAGGAGCGCTTCGAGCACTTCGCATTCGCGGAACGTAAGATGCTCGATCGACCCGTCGACTGCGCGTCCATCTTTGCCGCCCGTTTTCGTCATCGCCCGCAATCCCTTCGCCGCCATGGCTTAGGCAGCGGGAACGCCGCGGTCGCTACGTAATATCCCGATAGGTCAGGCGCCAAGCCCCGCGGCGAAGGCAAGGCGCAAGGCGTCGGAGAGGCTGCGGACGTCGAGCTTCGCCATAAGATTGGCGCGGTGGACCTCGACGGTACGCGGCGAAATGCCAAGGTCGTATGCAATGGTCTTGTTGGGCAGGCCCTGCGCGAGACCGTCGAGCACCTCGCGCTCGCGCGGGGTCAACACCGCCAGGATGACCTCCGCTTCGGCGGCGCGCGCAACCGCGCCGTCGGCAGCGGCCATGCGCCCGAAAGCCGTTTCGATCGCGGCAATCAGGACGGCCTTCTCGAAGGGTTTCTCGAGAAAGTCGACCGCGCCAGCCTTCATTGCGCGCACCGCAATCGACACATCGGCATGCCCGGTGAGGACAATCACCGGCATCGTCACGCCGCGATCGAGCAGCGCCTGCTGCACCTCGAGCCCGTCCATTTCGGGCATGCGCACATCGAGCAGGATGCACCCCTCGGCGGCGTGACGGACTTCGCTCAGAAAGGCCGCACCCGTCGGCCAGGTTTCGACGGCATAGCCCGATGTCTTGAGCATGAAGCTCGCCGAGCGGCGGATAGCTTCCTCGTCGTCGACAATATGGACCAATTTTCTATCCGTCATCGCGTTCCTCCGCGTTGGCGCCCATCAGCGTGAAATGAAATTCGGCTCCGCCGGCCGCAGCCGGCTCCATCCAGATACGGCCGCCATTGGCCTCGATGATCGTCCGGCAGATCGAGAGGCCGAGCCCCATGCCCTCGGCCTTCGTGCTCACAAAAGCGGTGAAGAGCTGCTCGGCGATAAGCGGATCGACTCCCGGCCCGGTGTCGGCCACAATCACGCGTATGAACCCCGGCTGGTCAAGCCGGCTGATGACGCTGAGCTTGCGGACCGGGCTGTCGGCCATCGCCTCGACGGCGTTGCGAATGAGATTGATGAGAACTTGCTGGATCTGGACCTTGTCGACGAGCGCCGGCGAGGCATAGGGATCGAGATCGAAAAAGGGCTCGACGCCCTTTTCGCGCGCGCCCATCAAGCCGAGGACCGCGGCTTCGTTGATCAGGAGCGGCAATTTTTCGATCGTCTTGTCGACCTCGCCGCGCGCGACGAAGTCGCGCAGGCGCCGCACGATATGGCCGGCGCGCAGTGCTTCTTTCGCGGTGTCGTCGAGCGCCTCGCGGATCATCGGCAGGTCCTCGGGGTCGGGCACGGCCAGCAAGTCGCGGATCGCCTCGACATAATTGGTGACGGCGGTGATCGGCTGGTTGAGCTCATGCGCAAGCGTCGACGCCATCGTGCCCATCGCACTGACCCGCGATACATGGATGAGCTCGGATTCCAGCGATTCGAGGCGTTGCTCGGTCTTCTGCCGCTCGGTGAGGTCGCGGATGAAGCCGGTAAAGAGCCGCTGACCCTCGCCCGCCGCTTCGCCGATCGACAGCTCCATCGGAAAGGTCGATCCGTCCTTGCGCTCGGCGAACACCACCCGCCCGATACCGATGATACGCTTCTCACCGGTTGCCAGGTAGCGACCGATATAGGTGTCGTGCCGCCCCCGGTCGGGCTGCGGCATCAAGCGGCTGACATTGGACCCAAGCAACTCAGCTTCGGCGTAGCCAAAGAGCCTTTCGGCGGCGGCGCTGAACGACACGATCAAGCCCTGGTCGTCGATCACGACCATTGCATCGGGGACGGTCGAAAGGATCGACCGCAAATGGCTTTCGCGTGCGCGGAGCGACTCTTCCGTCGCGCGGCGCGCGGTAATGTCGGAGACGATCTTGGCAAAGGCGCGCAAGCTGCCATCCGGTTGGCGCAGGGCAGTGATCGACACGTCGGCCAGAAATTCCGAGCCGTCCTTGCGAACGCGCCAGTCCTCGGCCTCGAAGCGACCGTCGCGCGTGGCGTGCAGCAGGTCCCGAGCCGGTTTCCCACTCGCGATCGCATCGGCGGGATAGAAAATCGCGGCGTTGCGTCCGACGACTTCGGCCTCGGTCCAGCCCTTGAGACGTTCGGCGCCCTTGTTCCAGATCGTCACCACGCCTTCGGGATCGAGCAGGTAGATGGCGTGGCCGTGCGCGCCGTCTATCAGCAGGTTCAGTTCCTCGGACAATCGGTCGGCCTCGGCCGCCCGGTGCGCCGCCTGCCCTTCGCTCAGCTGCATGCGGCCGCGCATGCGGTCCACTCCTTCCGCAAGCGCGACGATCCCCGCTGCGGTCAGGACAAAGGTCGCCGCTTCGACCATGACAAAACCTCGATCGTCCGCAAAATAAATGCCGAAGAGCAAGGAGGGCAGGATCGCGATGGCCGCAGCAAGCGACCCGGCCATGACCGAAGCGGCAACGATCGCGAGTGTGAAGGCGAGGAAAGGAGAATTGCTGCCAAGCCAGGGATCGAGAATGGCGCGCAGCGAAGCCGCCGCTGCGACGATCGCCAAAGCGATCGACAGACGCGTCGCAAAAGATCCCTGCTCTTTCGCCATCAGTCCCGCGGCCTCCGTTCGCGCGAGGATCGGCCCCGCGCCGCCGCGTGCCTGCTCCCCCGCTTGACTCATAAGCGCATTTTACGCGCCGCGATACGACCGGCTTCGTCGTCGATCACCCGCACGCCCACCATGGCGTTCGCGCGTCGCGCTGCCGATGCGGGATATTACGGATAGGCGCACGCTGCCGCCAGGAACATGGTGCGCGGGTCAACGCCGGGCGAGACCTCTTCAATATGGAACCGGGCGCTGAAACAGGAGCCACTATCCCGAACAAGTGACCGCCAAATCGAAGTCGATCCGGGCCGATCTTGGTGAATGCGCCCGACTACTGAAGGAAATGTTGTGACCGAGATCCAGAGCGGCGCAGCGCCGCGGCGCCACCCCGAATGCCCGGATTGCGAGCCCGCGGAGCGCCCCGACAAGAGCTTTCCCGAGCAGCCGGCGCCGGCCCCCGACAATCAGCCGATGCGCTCGCCGAGCGAAGCTCCCGTCATGCCGGACAGCCACCCCGAGGCCGTGCCGCCCGAATGTCCGGATTGACCGCATATTGGCTGCTCACGGCGAGTAATATGGCGGCAACGCCCGGAGAGCCTTAGGAGTGGTGCTGAAGACTGCGGCTGTCTTCGCCGAGGAGGCTTGATACGGCAGCAAGGAGCCGGTTTGCGCGGAGCGGCTTGTCGAATATCTGCGCGAACCCTGCAGCCCGGGCGCGCTGTGCCAGATCCGCCGATCCTAAAGCCGAGATCAGGATCGCAGGGGCCCGGCAGCCTGCGAAGCGAAGGGCCGAGATCAGCCCAATGCCATTGTCGCTGCCGAGCTGATAATCGATGACAAGGCAGTCGGGGTTAAATGCGCCCGCGTCGGCGAGTGCTGCGTCCGCAGTCGAGTGCGCCTTCGCATAATAGCCGCGCCCCTGGAACAGGAGCAGCAGCGAGCGGCGCACCCCGGGGTCATCTTCGACAACCAGGATCCGCGGCACCGCGTTCGGCTCGAGGTTATGGATCGACGACATCAGCGACAGAGGACAAGCGGACATTTGCTTTCGGCCAGCAAATGCTGCGTGACCCCGCCAAAGGTTTCGCGGAGCCGCCCGTGGCCATAGGCGCCTATGACGACATAATCGGCGCGCCATGCCGAGCTTTCCTCGCCAATGAGTCGATCGGCTGGCGCGCCCGCCTTGTCGACGATCCGCACCGTCGCATGGACGCCATGCCGAGAGAGATAGGCGGCCGCCTGCTCGGGATCGAGACCGGAATCAGCTTCGCGGGCTGCGAAGATCTGGACCTCTTCGGCAAGCGCCAGCAAAGGCACCGTTGCGCGAAGCGCGGCCGCTGCCGCCGGCCTCCCGTCCCAGGCGATGAGCGCGCGACCGATGTCGAAGCGTTGAAGGGTCTGCGGCACTGCAAGGATGGGAATATGCCCGCGCATGACGAGGCGGCCGACTATCCCGCGCATGTCGGGCAAGTGAAAGTCTTCAAGAGCCCGGTTGAGAATGATCAGATCGGCGAGATCGGCGACGTCGAGAAGCGCGCTCGCCATGTCGCCCATCGTGTCGGTCAGGCTCCAGCTCACGTCTTCGCGTGCCAGCCGGTCGGACAAGATGACGCGATTTCGTCGCGCACCACGACCGCCTCCGCGCTGCCGAAATGCGTATCGGCGGCCATGAGCGGATAGGGGGTGACATCGAGGCAGGCGAGATGTCCGCCCAGCGCGCGCGTGAGATCGAGCGCGGCTTGCAAGCGCGCTTCCTGTCCACGATCCTGGTGAACCAGTAAGAGGATGTTCTTCATGGCCAACTCCATTGCGACCGAGTCAGGCTAAGATCGCGCGCGCATCGCCGATATGCGCAAAGATACGGATAAAAGAACGACCGCCAGACATACCGGGCGGCCGCAGCGGAAGGTGGTAAATCGCTATGCGAGGGCGCCAACCGCAAGGAGGTCGCACCGTCTGACGGCCCGTTTTCCTACTGTCTCGCGCGGCGCCGGTCTCTAAGCAGATGTCCGTAAGGGCTCGTTGCTGGGAGCGCCGTGATTCAGCGCAAAAAAGCGGACGCCCAAGGGGATCCATGGCGGCCGCTTCCCCGAAGGGCAGTTTAGTGGACAGGGGAATGATAGCGGCGAGGCAGTCCCCAACCTGCCTCGCCGGGGACGGCGCTCCCGGCGCACCGGTGGCCATCCCTGTCGCCCGTCTAGGGTCGCGATCACCTACAGGCTCTACGCAATAGTCCGTACAGGCGGCGCCTCAGTGCGCGAGCAGGAGCGGAGTATGCGCAGCGTCGAGCAGATATCGGGTGACGCCCCCGAAGAAGGTCTCACGGAGGCGGCTGTGACCGAAAGCACCCATGACGATCAGCCCGGCTCCAAGGTCGCGCGCGGTGCGCTCGAGCGCCTCCTCTACGGTCACACCACGCCGCTCCTCGGCCCGCAAGATGGCGTGGATCCCGTGGCGCGACAGGTAGCGCAGCGCGTCTTCGGCATCGATGCGCCCCTCGTCGGCTCCGACCGTGACAAGGACGACGCTGCTGGAATCGCGAAGCAGCGGCACCGCCTGCCTGAGGGCGTTCGCCGCCTCGAGGCTTCCGTTCCACGCGACCATCGCCGGGGTATCGAGATCGGCTATCTCCTTCGTTTCGGGCAGCGCCAGCACGGGCGCAGGGACCATCATGGCGAGATCGCCCGCCATCATTTGGGAGGCACCCGTGCGCTTCCCACCGGAGGCGCCGAGCGAGACGATCACGAGATCGGCCAAGGTCGCCGCGATCGCGAGCGTGCCGACAAGTTCGCCATCGCCCACCGATATGTCCCATGGAACATCTTCCCCGCGCATCTGTTCGCTCAGCCGTTCGACAAGCTCGGTTGCAGCCAGCTGGGACTTGGCGAGTGCCTCGCGCGCCAGATACATGCCGCCAAAGGGGTCGCTCGCAACAAATTGCTGGAAGGGTGAGCTCACGAGCAAGGTGATGTGCGAGCGATGCCGTCGGCCAATCGCCAGAGCGCTCTCGAGCCGCGCGGCCATCGCGGGGCTGTCATCGGCATGAACGAGCAAGTTTCGCATGGATTGTCTCCTCTTCGGACTATCCCGAGAAGAGGCGCACGGCGCGGCGAAGTCATTGATGCAGATCAAGCGAACGGCCAGCCTGGAATTCAGGGATCTTGCCAGCGCCGATATCGACGCCGTGATGGACCGTCTCGAAGCCATGATGGTCGCGGTTTCATTTCTGGCGGCCGATTTCGGCTAGGCCTTTTCGAGCTCACCGATGGGGAAGATTACGTACGGACGGCGGAGCCCCGTCGATGTTATGCATCGCATGATGATCCGCTACGACAGGAATCTCCGCAGACTGGCCATCGGCCTCGCCGCGCTCGCGGGATATGTCGATGCGATCGGGTTCCTCAAATCGGGCGGATTATTCGTATCCTTCATGAGCGGCAATTCGACGCGCATGGCGATCGGGATTGCAGAAGGCGCGACCGCCGCACTCGCCGCCGCGGGCCTGATTGCGCTTTTCGTGTTCGGGGTGTTCGCGACGCTGATCGTCACTACCAAGATGACCGCCGCGCATCGCAAGGTGGTCGCCGTGAGTTGCCTCGCCGCGCTGCTGCTTGGCGCGGCGATACTTCAGACCCTTGGCCTCGACCGGGCGACCGTCGCATTTCTTTGCCTCGCCATGGGCGCGTCGAATACGGTGTTCCGACGTAACGGCGAGGTCAGCATCGGGGTCAGCTATATGACGGGGACGCTGGTCAAGCTCGGGGGAAAGCTCGCGGAAGCCGCGCTCGGTGGCAGCCGGTCCGACTGGCTGCCCTATCTTCTCCTCTGGCTCGCTCTGCTGGTCGGAGGTATTATCGGCGCCGCCGGCTATGCCTGGTCACCCGACGGCAGCATCGGGCTCGCCGCCGCCGCCGCCGCAGCGTTAGTCCCTGTCACGCAGGCGCTGACCCGAAGCGCCGCCCGTTGACGGCGAAGCGGCCGGCCCAACGACGCCGCGCTGACGTCAGCTCTTGATGGCGTGGTCCACGGTAGGCAAGCCATTCGTTCGACAGCAAATGAGGCAGGCCTTCCGAGCATTGGCCGAATGGTCGGGGGCCGGATCCCGGTGCCAAGCATCGTCCCGGGCCGCGCCCCTTTGCCGCTCCGGCCTCCGTCATAGACGAACTCGGCGCCCAGCAGGTCGATCAGGGGGAAGGCATCCTTTTCAGCCCAATAATCCTGATTATGACGCCACTCGGGTTTGCCGCCGCGGCGCGGCATTGCATCGAGACCGCGCATCAGATAGCCCGGATTGTCGACGTGGAGGGGCCTGTTGCCACCCGTTACGCCCGGTCGCGCCTTCGTCGATGTCATTGCGGTCATGCTGCGGTGCCACTCCTGTCACGATATCATTCGAAAAATGGAGCATGGACAGCAGACGGCATTGATCTCGATCAAAAACTGCTGGCCCTCGGCAAATGCGCAGACGCAGCAAGCAAAGCCGTTCCGAGGCGGACCGGCCCATCAAAACGTCGCTTTTCGTTTCAGCCACGAACGTCTCCGTTCGCGATCAAACGGTGCTTGCGAACGCTTGTTCCGCACGCTGTGTTCGAAGGTGCCTACGCCGGTAAAATCCGGTCGGCTATTGCGAATGATCGCTTTCGAAATGACGCTCAAGAAGCTTCATGCGATCGACGATCGAGAAGAAGAAGGCGGTCGACCACCCGATCAGGATGATCCCGCTCGCACCTTCGATCGCTCCCAGGATCCGCATCCCGGGCGGAAGCACGACATCGCCATAGCCGATCGTGACGTAAGTCGAGGTCGAGAAGTAAAGCGCATGCTCGAAATCGGTGAAGGCCCCCAGCCATTCGTAGATTCCGGCCCAGATCCAGATTTCGATGGAGTGAAGAGCAAAGAGGCCAAAAGCGGCGACAAGAATGGCGGCGCCGTTGAGCAGGACCATCATCAACCGGCCCGCCGCCCGCCGATAGCGGCGTAGAACCGCCAGCAGAAGCGCCAGGCCGGTCAGATGGACGATAACGGTTGCCGCAACGAGGATCGTTGCAAGAATGAGCTGCGAGAAGAGGGTCATGATCTTGCGTCGGCGCGCAGGCAGAATGAACTCATGAGACGGGCGTACCACGATCGGAAATGATGAGCGGCTCCGATCAATGGCTCAGGAGCAGCGGATGCTTGCTGTCACCCAGCATCCGTTTCGTGACCCCGCCAAAGGTCTCGCGCAGGCGGCCCCGGCCATAGGCGCCCATGACGACATAATCCGCACGCCACGCGGCGCCTTCTCGCTCTATCAGTTCGTCGGCACGGCGATGCGCCTTGTCGAGCGACCGGATCTGCGCATGGATGCCGTGGCGCGACAGATAGGCGGCCGCCTGCTCGGACGCGGTGCCCGCCTCGTCTTCGACGGCGGTGAAGAGCTTCACCTCGCTGGCCAGCGCGAGCAACGGCACGGCCGCGCGAAGCGCTGCGGCCGCCGAGCGGCTGCCGTCCCAAGCGACGAGCGCGCGGTCGAATGCGAAGCGTTTGCAGGTCTCGGGCACCGCGAGGACCGGCGCATTGGTACGCGCCACAATGCGAGAAATGATGTCGCGCATGTTCGGCAGCGGATAGCCGTCGAGGGCGCGGTTGAGAATGATGAGATCGGCAAGAACAGCGGCTTCGAGCATTGTATCCGCCATTTCGCCCATGGCATCGGCCCAGCTCCAGCTGACATCCTCGCGCGACAGGCGGTCGGCGAGCACCGTCTTGTTTTTGGCCTCGCTGTCGCGCTCGTCGAGTAGGATCACGGTTTCGCCAAAGCCCATGACCGCGTCGCCCGCAACGACCGGAAAAGGCGTGACATCGATGCAGGAGAGATGGCCGTCGAGGGCGCGCACGATATCGAGTGCGACCTGAAGCCGGGCTTCCTGGCCCTCGTCGTCATGGGCCAGCAAAAGAATATTCTTCATCGACCATCTCCTTCGTTCGCCGCCAAAGCTATGGCTCCGCGGACGCCATCGATATGCGCAATGTTACGGATAAAAAGCGGCCGCCCCGTTGCCGGAGCGGCCGAATGAGCCCATGCGGGCGGGGGTCGCTTCAATTAACGATGATGTGGTCCTCGACACGAGCGACGCCGGGCGCCGACCAGGCGGCGCGCTCGGCGATTCCGCGTTCATTCCAGGCCTTGACCGTGCCGCCGAGCGTGACGATCCCGCCGTCGGTCTTGACGGTGACCGACGCGGCGTCGAGATTGGCTTGTCGCCGGAAGGCCGAGACAATCCGGTCCTTGATGTCCCACGGCGCGGGGTGTTGCTCGACCTCGATACGGTTGGTGACGCCCATCACGCCAGACACGTGGCTCGCGGCGCGCACGGCCTCCTGACTCTGGAAATGCCAGTCAACCTTTCCGGTCAGCGTGACCCAGCCTTGTTCGACCTTCACGGTCATCTTGTCATCGGGAATCGAGACGGCCCAGGCGATCGTGTCGAGGATTCGCTGGGCGATTTCATGATCGGCGGTCTTCGGATCATAGGCGAAACGCACCTTGATCTCCTCGGCGATCGCCCGGACTCCGGCGACCCGCAGGGTCGCCTTCTCGGCTGCCGCCTTCTCGGGGCAGCTTTTGACATAACCCGATAGGGTGACCACGCCATCGGTTACCGCCACGCCGATGTCGGCGTGATCGACGGCAGGTTCCCATTCGAGTTCGGCCATCACGTCATGCTGCAGCTGGCTGTCGGTCTTTTTCATCATTCGTCTCCTATGGTTCGGGACAGGCAAGGCAGTCGTAATCGGCGCTGCGGGGCTTCGGGTCGCAAACGCTGCCCCGCAGCGCCGTGTCCCCGATCGGCGGACCCCGATTCCTCTCCAACCGAGCCCGGCCGCATGGGCGGACGGCTTGGCGGCAGGGGCGAAGGCGAGGCGATCGCTCGACCTCCGCCGCGTTCCCGTGCGGCGCGAACCGGTGCGGGTTCCAGCCTTGCAGATGCTCCGGCCGTCAGGGCCCCTGAACCAAGTGGCCGCAGTCTGGACCTTTAGGCGATCGGTTCTATTCGCATTTGTCCGTAAGGGTTCGCAGGCTCTGCGAACGGCGCGTTGCCCGCCGCTCCCAAGTTGCTTTCCCGAATCCGCTGCCCTGTCTTGCGCTTCTAGAAGCGGGCCGACGCTGTTCGCTTGGGTCGATGTCCGGCGCGCGGGCGACGTCCCCTGAACGGCTTCAACAAGAAGACAGCGCATGAACAATATGGCCCTCGCCGGCCACGCAGCCGCACCGGCCGCCGCGATCGAATTCGGTGGCGCCGACTGATTACGCGCCGAGATCGCCGACCGATGAAACAAAAGCCGGCGGGCGTTTGTCCTGCCGGCTGAGCCCGATTCATTCGGGCAGCAGATTCTCCGAATCATCTTCGATACGGAATGCCGCCGCCTCCTTGCCCGGACTTAGCGAGTCCCTGGTAATGACGACATTCGCGCCGGGGGCGATCAATGGCTCGACCGCCGCCCGGAACTCAGGCGTGACATGGATATGGCCAGTCAAATCGTCCTGCCCCGGCCCCGCGAGCCATTCCGGCAGCTGCACTCTCATCCAGGCGTCGCCCCGCGGGGCGCTGCCGGTTCTGATGTAGACCGAGGTTGCGGATATGGGGATGTCGATACGCGCGGGCGCCGAGCCGATCACGACTCCGTTTCGCAAGACGACGGCGCGCTGGTCGGCGGCGCTGATCACGATCGAGACCGGCCCCGCGACCACGCGCTCGGGATGCCAGTCGATAGCTTCATCCTCTTTGCCCATGCTGCCCCAGGCAACGGCGTCACCGGGTGCGATGCGCGGAACAGCTACGTCTCGCGAGATGAGCACGGTCATTCCGAGCCGTGTCACGCCATAGAGACGTTTTGCAAATTCATGCGGCAGGCGAATGCAGCCATGCGATGCCGGATAACCCGGAAGCGTACCGCCGTGGAGCGCTATGCCGTCCCAGGTGAGCCGTTGCATATAGGGCATCGGGGCGTTGTCGTAGATGTTCGAGCGATGATCGACGTCACGCTGCAAGATGGTGAACACCCCCGTTGGCGTCACATGTCCGGACCGGCCGGTCGAGACGGTCGTGATGGCGATCGGGATGCCGTTGCGATACAGCGTGGCTCGCTGCGTTGCGAGGCTGACGATCAGGAGCAGCGGACCGCGCGGCGCGACGTCGGGTGCCCAGAGATATTCGCCGGGTTTGAGGGCCCGCGCCGCGTCAAGAACCGGTTCGCCCGTAGCGGGCGCCTGCATTCCGGTCGCCGCCGCGGGCAAGATCAGTGCACCGAGCAAGAGCATCGCCCGTAAGCAAGCCACGCGCGCCGCGCTGCGGTTTCGGATGCTGCCCATTCTCGATTGTCCGGTCATGGCGCCTTTTAGGCTGGGCGCCCGGCGCCGGGAGTCAGGAACAGTACGTATTCCGGCGCGAGAGGCGCAGGTCCATCCTTGGCCGGCGACAGACCACCTGCCGCTGCCCCACCCCGCCACAGGGCCCAGAAGCGAGACGCACGATGAGCAACGATCTTTCGGTCACATTCCATGGCGCCGCCGGGACGGTCACCGGTTCGTGCATGGAGTTTTGCCACGAGGGCAAAAGGCTGCTGGTCGATTGCGGGCTGTTCCAGGGCTCACGCACGCTCGAGACATTGAACCGCGGCCCCTTCGCCTTTGCGGCCGGAGATGTCGACGCGGTCATTCTGACACATGCGCACATCGATCACAGCGGCCTGCTGCCGCGACTTGTCGCGGAAGGCTATGGCGGCGATATCTGGTGCACGCCTCCTACCTCGGATCTTCTCGAGTTCATGCTCGCCGATGCCGGCCGGATCCAGGAGAGCGACACCGCGCGGCGCAACCGGCGGCGCGATCGCGCGGACCAGCCTGCGTTCGCCCCGCTTTACACAGAGGAAGATGGTCTTGCGGCCTGGCGGCAGAGCAAGACAATCGATCTCAAGCAATGGTTTGAGCCTGTGCCGGGCGTCCGCGCGCGTCTCTGGAATGCGGGACATATCCTCGGTTCCGCCTCGGCCGAACTCGAGATCGGCGGCGTCCATATATTATGCTCGGGCGACCTAGGCCCCGAGTATAAGGTCTTTCATCCTGACCCTGAAAGCCCCGCGGGCTTCGACCATGTCGTCTGCGAGTCGACCTATGGCGACCGGACACGCGATCATCTGACGATCGAGGAGCGGCGGCGACTTCTTGAAGTCGAAGCAACCGCGGCGCTCGCTCGCGGCGGCAATCTGGTCATTCCGGTCTTCGCGCTTGAACGGACGCAGGAGCTTCTGCTCGACCTTGCCGCGCTCATCAACGCCGAGAAGATTCCGTTGGTTCCGGTGTTCATCGATTCGCCTCTCGCCAATCGCGCGACCACGGTCTTTTCCAAATATTCCGAGGCGCTCGAAGATATCGAGGGCCATGTCTTCGACCATCCTGCCTTTCACCATGTCGAGAATGTAAATGCGTCGATCCGCCTCAACAGCCTCACGGGCGCGATCATTCTCGCGGCCTCGGGGATGTGCGAAGGGGGCCGCATCCGGCACCATCTCAAACATAATCTGGCGCGGCGCGAGTCGACGGTGCTGTTCGTCGGCTATCAGACCGAAGGGTCGCTGGGCCGCACGCTGCTCGATGGCGCGACGCGCGTCCGAATTTCGGGCGAGGATGTCGCGGTGCGGGCGCAGATCAGGCGCATCGACAGCTATTCCGCGCATGCCGACCAGGACGATTTGCTGGCGTGGATCGAGGCGCGACAACCGATCGCGGGGAGCCTGTTCCTGACTCATGGCGAAGGCCCGGCGATCGAGACGCTGCGGCGGCTGTCGCAGGCGCGCAGCTTCGCGCAGACCATTGCCGCGCCAGCGATGGGCGAGACCTACCAACTGAGCAGCCGGGCCGCCGCAAAGCGGATCAAGACGGGCGATCCGGCGCTCCAGGCCGCAGTCGGACGCGATTGGCAGAACAGTTATGCAGATTTTGCAACCCATCTCAAAGCCGAGCTCGCGCAAATCGAGGATGCCGACGCGCGGATGAAGGCGATCATGGCGATGCGCGAAGTCCTGGCCAGCTATCGCGAAGCGCGTTCGGCGCATAGTCGCCGCGCGGCAGGCCACTGACGGGCGGCGCGCGGGGCAAGATTGTCGCCCACGAGCCAATCCGCGCCGCCCGGCCGAATGAGAGCCAGCAACTGGCATTGACCGGAAAGGGACGCGTGATCCGATGACGACTCCCCCGCTCCTCGCCGACTGGTCGCTCTTGTCAGGACTGGGTATTTCGCTCGGCCTCGGCCTTCTCATGGGCGTGCAACGGGGATGGACGCTCAGGCGCGAGGCGGCCGGAAGTCGATTTGCCGGGGTCCGAACCTTTGCGCTGCTCGGGCTCATCGGCGGGACCGCCGGCGCAGTCCTGCGCATCGACCGCCTCGTTACCGGCGTCCTGCTCGCAAGCGCTGTGTTGCTCGTGGTGGTTGGCTTTGCGCAAACCGTGCGCGAGACCGGCAAGATCAGCGGGACAAACGCGCTTGCCGGTCTCGTCACGCTGGCTTGCGGCTTTCTCGCCGTTGCCGGATCGCCGCAGGTCGCGGCGATCATTGCCGTCAGCGCCACCTTGTTGCTGACGCTCCGTCCGCAGCTCCATCGCTGGGTCAAGGGAATGACCGAGGCCGAGGTCAGCGCTGTGATACGATTTGCCTTGATCGTACTAGTCGTCGTTCCTCTGCTACCGGATCACAGGGTTGGCCCATATGAGGCCTGGAATCCCCGGCAACTGGGGATGGTCGTCGCGTTTGTGTCGGGCTTCTCGTTTGCCGGCTATCTTGCATGCCGCCGTTTCGGCGCGACGCGCGGCACGCTCATAATGGCCGCGACCGGCGCGATGGTGTCGTCGACCGCCGTAACGGCGGCGCTTGCGACTCGGCTTCGCGACGACCTGGAGAATGCTTCCGTGCTCGTGGCGGGAATTGCAGCGGCATCGGCCGTTATGCTTATCCGGGTCATCATTCTTGTCGCAATTCTTGCTCCGATTGCGCTCCCTACTCTTGCGCTGCTGCTCGCGCCCGCCGCGCTTGTCAGCCTTGGCGCCACGCTTTGGGGCGTGCTGGCGGGCCGCCATTCCGGTACCAGGGAAGCCAGCCCCGTTACGCTACGCAATCCCCTGAATCTTGTGACCGCGCTGATCCTGACGGCGCTTGTCATGGCGATGGCTATTGCCGCGCGCTGGCTGATCGAACGCGTCGGCGAGGCCGGTCTTGCCGCAGTCCTTGCGCTATCGGGCATCGCCGATGTCGATGCCGCGATCATAACCGTCGGTGGACTGCCTGCGGGTATGTTCGACAGCCGGACCGCAGGACTGGTTGTCGCGGCCCCCGTCATGGCGAACACATTGTTCAAGGCGGCGATCGCAGTCGCAATCGTCCGGACCCGCCGCGGCTGGCTTGCCGCGCTCCCGCTCGTTGCCAGCGTTCTTGCAGGCGGCGTGATGGTCGCATTCCTGTTATGAGGCAGGCGCCAAACCGGCACCGTTGCTCCGGCTTACGGGATGTAGCGTATTCGTCCACCGGTACTAGCAGACGCGATTAAGGGAGCGGCCGGGTGCCCGCATCGATCGCGCGCTCTGCGCTGGCTGGGTCGCGAAGGCCGTCGCGAAAGCTCTCGAGCCGGGCCCGATAGCCTTCGGCGTCGCCGAATTCGAGGAACTCATAATAGCGCTTGTGCGGGTCGCTGATCCGCATTGCATGTTTGATCGGGCACCAATATTGCTCGGTGCGGCTAGATATCTCGCGCACATAGGCAATTACGCCATTGCCATAGCCGCAATAGGCGCAGTTGAGCGCCTCGATCCAGTTGAGATAGGCGAGGCGACCGCGGTCGAGCGCGATGTAGTCGGCGCGACGGACGCGCGGGATGCCGTAAGCGCGAAAGCATAGCATCTGAAAGACGCTCGCCCATAGGTCGAGAAGCGCAAGCGGTATGATCATCGAATAGATAACCGGCGCTGACAGGATGGTGGCCGGAGACGCCTGCTTCAGCAACCCGCTCACGCTTATGCGCAGCTGGCGCTGCTGCGCAACGATGCCTTCCTCGAACCGGATGATGCGCTGCTTGATTGACCAGCCGAGCGCGCGGCGGCGCTGCTCGATCTCGCGGTCGAGCTCGGACTGGAGGCGGACGATTTCGCCAGCGAGTTCCTTCATCCGGGCCGTCATGGAGTGATGATGACCTTAAGTGCCCCGGTTTCGGACGCGCGGGCAAAAACATCATAGGCGGTCATCGCTTCAGCGAGCGCAAAGCGATGGGTGATGAGCTGCGCGGGATCGAGCTTCTTCGCAGCGACAGTCTTGAGCAGCATCGGCGTGCTCGCCGTGTCTACGAGGCGCGTGGTGATCGCAATATTGCGCGACCAGAGCGTTTCGAGGTGCAGGTCGGCCTTGGCGCCATGAACGCCGATATTGGCGATGATCCCCCCGACCGCGACGAGTTCCTGGCACAATTCGAAGGTCGCGGCCACGCCGACAGCTTCGATGACAGTATCGACCCCACGCCCTTCAGTGAGCGCCATGACAGTCGCGGCGGCATCGCTTTCGCCGCTGTCGACCAGGTGGGTCGCTCCAAAGCGACCCGCCACGGCAAGGCGGTTGGTATCGAGGTCGATCATGAAGATCGCGGCCGGTGAATAGAATTGGGCCGTGAGCAGGCTGGCGAGCCCGATCGGGCCGGCACCGACGATCGCAACCGTGCTCCCCGGCGCGACCTTGCCGTTGAGCACGCCGCATTCGAAGCCCGTGGGAAGGATGTCGCTCAGCATCACGAGCGCTTCCTCGTCCGCTCCTGCGGGGACCGGATAAAGGCTGGTGTCGGCGTGCGGGATGCGGACATAGTCTGCCTGCGTGCCGTCGATGCTGTTACCGAGGATCCAGCCGCCGGTGGCGCAGTGGGAGTAAAGCCCGCGCCGGCAATATTCGCAGCGCCCGCACGCGGTGATGCAGGAAATCAGCACATGATCGCCGGGCTTGAAAGCCGACACCGCAGGTCCGACCTCCTCGACGACGCCCACCCCTTCGTGCCCGAGGATGCGGCCCGGCGTACAGGTCGGCACATCGCCCTTGAGGATATGAAGGTCGGTCCCGCAGATCGTCGTGTGGATGATCCGGACAAGGGCATCGCCGGGATCGGCGATCGAGGGCTTGGCGACCTCGTCGAGCGATTTCGAACCGGGGCCGTGATAGACGAGCGCTTTCATCATAGTGCCTCCCGCAAATGGAGCCCGCCGCGCGGCCTCGATGCCCAAGCATAGTCGCGTCGGCCGCGGCCCTGGCATTCGTAGAATCCCCAACATCGGCGGCGTTGCGCCCGGCCTATGATCGGGCGGCGATATGCAAGGGGAAGGACAAGGACATGTTTGCAGCACCAGGCCGGGACAGCGACGGCGGCGGCCATGCCAATTTATGGTGGCCGCTCGCGCTTGGCGCCGGCGCCGCGGCCGTGCTCCTGCTCCTCCAGTTCACGCCGCGACCCTTTCTCATGACGGTGACCGCCATTTTGTGGCTGGTCACGCTAATGGCGGCGGCAGCGTGGGTTCAGGCCCGCGAGGCCCGGCTGACGGCGCGCCGCAGCGAACGCATCGCCTGGCGCACGGCAGGCGGCGCCTATCTGCTGGCGGCTGCGGCCCTCGCGGCCGATCCGCTGCTCGGGAAGCCGGGCCTTGCGATGGCGCTCGCCGCGGCGCTCGCGGTGTCGGGCGTGGCGCGTCTTTCGGTCGGGCTGGCGCGCGCCGGGGACGGCCGGGCCTGGCTCTATCTGTCGGGAATCTTCACGCTTGCGGTCGCCATGATGATCGGTTTTGGCTGGCCCTTTCCAGTCGTGATCCCGGCGATCAAGGCGCTGGCCCTCGACCTGCTCGGTCTGGGTGCGATGCTGATCCTCGCGCAAACGCGGCGCAGGGGCACAAAGCCCGTCGAGCCGCCTCGGACTCGATAGCCGCGCGCAGGTCCGTTTTCGTTCGCTATTGATCGGTCATCTCTTGAGCTGGGGCAGAGTTGCGCTATGCCGAAGGCTACACGCTGCCCCAGCTCCCAGCGAGGGTGACATAGATATCGACAGCATAGAGTCTCATTTCAAGCGTGCTCAAGAGAGTCTCTTTTCAAAGTGGGTTTAACACATATGGCCGAGACGGCAGCCCAATCCCCCATTGACCGCCTGCTCGCGATCATGCGCCAGCTGCGCAATCCCGATGGCGGATGCGAATGGGATCTGGCGCAGGATTTCACGACGATCGCGCCCTATACGATCGAGGAAGCCTATGAGGTCGCCGACGCGATCGCTGGCGGTGATCCCGCCCAGATTTGCGACGAACTTGGCGACCTGTTGCTTCAGGTCGTCTTTCACAGCCAGATTGCCGCCGATGACGGTCTGTTCGGTTTCAACGATGTCGCCAATGCGATCAGCGACAAGATGGAACGCCGCCATCCGCATATCTTCGGCGATGCCAGGACCGACGACGTCCGGCTGCAATGGGAACAAATCAAGGCGGCCGAACGCGCATCAGACGGGCCGACGGGTGCTCTCGCCGGGGTCGCACTATCGCTTCCCGCGCTGCTTCGAGCACAAAAGCTGCAAGGACGCGCCGCGCGTGTCGGCTTCGACTGGCCTGACACCGAAGGGCCGCTCGCGAAGATCGACGAAGAACTGGCCGAGGTCGCGCAAGCGACGAGCGACGACGAGCGGCATGAGGAAGTCGGCGACCTGCTGTTCGCGGTCGTCAATTATGCCCGCAAGCTGGGTGTCGATGCCGAAGGTGCGCTGCGCGATGCCAATCTGAAATTCGGCCGCAGGTTTGCAGCGATGGAAGAGCTCGCCGGCGGCAGCCTGTCAGGGCTTTCGCTCGACGTGCAGGAAAGCCATTGGATGGCAGTTAAGGTGTCGGAACGTCCGTAGCAGGCCATAGCCGCTCGAACCGAGCGCTGTCGGCGGGGTCGAGCCGTACGGTCAGCACATGCCCCTCGGCTTCGGGCTCATCCGCCAGCACTTCCCCGCGCGCGTGAAGCCACGCCGCCGCTTCGCCCTGGCTATAGGTGAGATAGATACGCTGCACCTTATGCAGCGCGGTCAGTTGTGACGCCATCAGGATGCGCGCGGCTTCAACGCCTTCGCCTGTCACCGCCGAGATCATCGCGACGTCGGAGCGCCTCGCCGCCATTTCTTCGATCGCCGCGCGCCGTTCTTCATCGGCGATGTCGATTTTGTTCCAGATTTCGATCTGCCGGATCGCCGGCGGCGCATCGCCCTGCCCGTCGTCCTGCGGTCCATTCACACCAAGCGATTCCAAAATGGCGCGCACGTCGTCATATTGGGCGTCGCTGTCGGGATGGACGATATCGCGGACATGGACGATCAGGTCGGCGGTGGTCACCTCCTCCAGCGTGGCGCGGAACGCCGCGACCAGTTCGGTTGGCAGATCGGAGACAAAACCCACCGTGTCCGACAGGATCGCCTTGTCGATGCCGGGCAGCCGGATTTCGCGCATGGTCGGGTCGAGCGTGGCGAAAAGCATATCTTCCGCCATGACGTCACTTCCCGTCAACCGATTGAAGAAGGTCGATTTTCCAGCGTTCGTATAGCCGACGAGTGCGACCACCGGCCAAGGCGCGCGTTGCCGTTTTGATCGCTGTAATTGCCGCGTGCGGCGGGCATCCTCAAGGCTGCGGCGGATGCGCGCCATGCGGTTGCGGATCATCCGCCGGTCGGCCTCGATCTGCGTTTCGCCGGGGCCGCCGAGGAAGCCGAAGCCGCCGCGCTGGCGTTCGAGGTGGGTCCAGCTACGCACCAGTCGGCCCGCCTGATAATCGAGATGCGCGAGTTCGACCTGTAGCCGTCCCTCCGCGGTGGCGGCGCGCTCGCCGAAAATTTCGAGGATCAGCCCGGTGCGGTCGATGACTTTGGTACCAAATGCGGTTTCAAGATTGCGCTGCTGAATCGGGCTGAGCGCCGCATCGACGACGACCAACTGCACGCCCTTTGCCGCGATATCGGGCGTAATTGCCTCGATCTGACCGACGCCGAGCAAAGTCGCGGCGCGCGTCTGACGCAACCGGAGCGTGTGCACCGCGACGACATCGAGCCCGATCGCAAGCGCAAGCCCCCGCGCCTCCTCGGCGCGGGCGTCAAGGTCGCGCGAAAGCCGCTGGCTATGCCATTCGGGCACGACGATAAGCGCGGCGGCGCCGCGCGTTACCTCATCTTCATTGTCAATTATCGGGTCGATCAGGCGTTGTCCGCTTCTGCGTCCGGCTCGCTGTCGGTCAGGTTGATTGGCCCGTTCGGCTGGACGGTCGAGATCGCGTGCTTGTAAACAAGCTGCACCTGACGTTCGCGCTCGAGCAGCATGCAGAACAGGTCGAAGGCAACGATATCGCCCTGCAGCATCACCCCGTTGACGAGAAACATCGTCACCGACTCGTCCGACTTGCGCACTGCGTTGAGAAAGACATCCTGCAGCGCCTTGCCTTTGCTGGCCGGCGCATCGCGCAGGTTATCGCCAAGCAATGACAGGTCGAAATCGTGCGACGGCATCACGGTCGAGATCGCATGCTTATAAACCAGCTGCGATTGCCCATCGCGGCGGAGCAACAATGAAAAATTGTCGAACCAGGTGATGATGCCCTGCAACTTCACACCCTTGACCAGGAACATGGTCACGGGCGTCTTGCTCTTGCGGAGGGCGTTGAGGAAAATATCCTGGAGATTCTGATTTTTATCGGACACATTTGCCTCCTGTTTTTGGCGGTGAAACCGCGGGTATGGTGCCGGTATTCCGGCTATTGAGACCTTATTTCGCACGCAATATGCGGCAAAGGACGCGCAAGGTCTAGCACAAAGCCGCTATCCTTCGCCGTCCGAACTCTCGGTAAGCCCCAAAAGTTTCAGTTTGCGGTGTAGTGCGGACCGTTCCATTCCGATGAAGGTCGCGGTGCGCGAGATATTGCCCGAGAAGCGGTTGATCTGGATGCGCAGATATTCGCGTTCGAAATTCTCGCGCGCTTCCTTGAGCGGAATCGCGGTGATCGATTCCGAATTGGGCAATATGTCGGTCCCGCCGCGCACCAGTTCGGATGGCAGCATATCGGCATCGATCCGCGCCAAACGGTCGCTGGGCGCAAGGATCATCACGCGCTCGATCACATTGCGCAGTTCGCGGACATTGCCCGGCCATTCATGCGCCTGGAGCGCCGCCATCGCCTCCGAACTGATCTCAGGCGGCGGAACACGGCGGTCGGCGGCGTAGCGACGGATATAATGATCGCAAAGGCTGACGATATCGTCGCGCCGCTCGCGCAGCGGCGGGATGTGCACGGGCACGACGTTCAGCCGGTAATAGAGGTCCTCGCGAAAGCGGCTTTCGGCGATTTCGGTCATCAGGTCGCGCGCCGAGCCCGAAATGATGCGGACATCGACGCGGATCATCGTGCGGCCACCCACGCGGGCGAAGCTCTGATCGGTCAGGACGCGCAGGATCTTGCCCTGCGTCGTCAGGGGCATGTCGGCAACCTCGTCCAGGAACAGCGTGCCGCCATGCGCCTGTTCGAGCAGGCCGACGCGGATCGATCCGTCCTCGGCTTCGGAGCCGAATAATTCGGTCTCGACCGTCTCGGGGTCCATGCGTGCCGACGAAATAACGCGGAACGGCGCGTTCTGCCGCCCGCTCCACCCGTGCAGCACGCGCGCCGCGACCTCCTTGCCGACGCCGGGCGCACCGGTGATCAACACGCGGCTGCCGGTCCCCGCGACACGCTTCAACGTCGCGCGAACATTGTTGATCGCCGTGCTGGTGCCAGTCAGTTCGTCAGACGGCCCGGCCTTTTCGCGCAATTGCTCATATTCGAACTTCAGCCGCTCATTTTCGGTCGCGCGCGCGACGAGGTGGAGAAGGCGCGACGCTTCGAAGGGCTTTTCGATGAAGTCGAACGCCCCGCGGCGGATCGCCGCGACCGCGGTGTCGAGCCCGCCATGGCCCGAAATGACGATGATCGGCAGCGTCGGATCGAACGCCTTGATCGCCTCGACCAGACCCAGTCCGTCGAGCCGCGACCCCTGCAGCCAAACGTCGATCAGCGCGAGCGACGGCCGCCGCTGGCGGATCGCCTCCAGCGCCGAATCGCTGTCGGAGGCGGTGCGCGCCTCATAACCTTCGTCTTCCATGACGCCGGCGACGAGGTCGCAGATGTCGCGTTCGTCATCGACGATCAGAATATCAAGCGCCATGATCTTCTCTGTCCTGCCGGTTCCGGATGCGCCCGGGAACCGATTCACCATGTCCCATGCTCGATTCCCCGCCCTTGCCGGCCAATGGCCGCAGCCGGTCGGGATGGAGCGTCAGGGTCACGCACGTCCCCTGCCCCGTCGGATTGTCCGAAAATTCCAGTTCGCCATAATGTTGCTCGACGATCTTCTTGACGATCGCGAGCCCGAGGCCCGTTCCGCCCTGGCGGGTCGTCATATAGGGCTCGGCGATTGCGTCGCGTGCTTCCGGCAAGCCGATGCCATCGTCGGTAACGCGAATGACGATCTCGCCGTCGGCGCCAACACGAAGCTCGGCGGCGACATGTCCGGCTGCCGTCGAGTTTGAATTTTTATATTTTTCTTCAATTGCTTCAACCGCATTCTTCACGATGTTCGTCATCGCCTGCGACAACAAACGGCGGTCGCAAACAAGCGGCTCGATCTCGGCCGGCGTTTTGACCGCAAAGGCGATGTCGGGTTTCGCCACTTCGAACAGGAAAACCGCCTGACGCAGGATGTCGCGGACATCCTCGACTCCGAAGGTCGGCTTCGGCATCCGGGCAAAGCTGGAAAATTCGTCGACCATCCGCCGCATGTCGTGCACCTGGCGGATCACCGTGTCGGTCAGTTTGCGGAAGGTGGCCGCATCGCCCTCGACCTTGTCGCCAAAACGCCGCTGGAGCCGCTCGGCGGCCAGCTGGATCGGGGTGAGCGGATTCTTGATCTCGTGCGCGATGCGCCGCGCCACGTCGGACCAGGCCGCGCGGCGCTGGTCGAGCAATTGCTGGGTAATATCTTCGAAACTCAGGACGAAGCCATCGCCCTGCGCGACGGCTTTCGCCGCGAGCGTCGCGGGCTCGGCATCCTTTCGTGAAAGCTGCACGATCGCTTCGCGCTCATCGCTGGTCAACAGGCGCGCCAGTTCGGGCGCGACATCGTCGAGCGGCTGGCCGGTCAGGCATTCCGCCGACTGGCAGATCAAGCGCTCCGCCGCCGCATTGGCGAGCAGGATGCGGCGGTCGGCATCGACCGAAATCACTGCGGATGACACGCCGCTCAGTACCGCCTCGATAAAGCTGCGCCGCGCTTCCAGCTGCTCGTTCACGCTGACGAGTGCGCCGGTTTGGCCCTGCAACTGTTCGGTCATCCGATTGAAGGCACGCGTCAGCACCGCGATTTCGTCGTCGCGTGCCGGCGGAGTGACACGGACCGACAGATCGCCGCCCGCCGCGGTTCGCGTCGCACCGATGAGCGTGCCGAGCGGACGGACGATACGATCGGCAACCACAATCGCCGCAATGACGGCAAGCGCAAGGAGGAGCAGCGAGCCCAGATAAAGGGCGCCGTTGAATTGAAGCTGGAGTTGCTGCGATCGTTCAAACAAACCATTATAGTCCGCAAGCACCGCACTGGCCCGCGCCGACTGCTGAAAGCCCGGGACATTGGTATCGCGCGAAGCATAGACATAGGCCCGGCGCGTACCGGGAAGCCGAGCAGCAGCTTCGATCCGGTTGGCCTGACGGACGACAACGACATCCTCGCCGGCGTCGAGGCGGCCAACCATCGCAGAGCCGAGGCGATTTTCAGCCGCCCGATTGTCGGGATTGATCGCTGTAGCGGTGCGCGCAACCCCATCCTGCCCAATCTCGATAATTGCCGACTCGTTGAGGCTGCGAACGACGACCTGTTGCAGATAATAGTTGCTGAAAGCAGGGCTATCGATCGGGACAAGGCTCATCTGTTTGCCGAGGTCGGCAGCCATCGCATAGGTGTTTGCACCGACTTGCCGTTGATTTTCCTGATAATAGCCTTCGGCAAGGTTTGCGGCATTTTCAAACATGCCGCGCGACCGATCCGAGAACCAGAAATCGACGCCGAACTGGAACAGCAACGACGCGAAAATCACGACGAGCAGCGTCGGCGCTGCAGCGATCAGCGAAAAGAGCGCGACCAGCCGGACGTGGAGACGGCCGTTGCCGCCCGCCATCGATCGCACCGCGCGAGCCCGCGCGACGCGGCTGCCGATGAGCACGATCAGCGCCATGGCCGGCACCAGATTGACGATCATGATCGCTGCCACGAGCGCGGGCGTCAGCAGCCGCTCGCTCTGCGCGTCGCCCGTCACAAAGACATAGGTCGCGACAGCGACGCTGATGATGAGAGCTATCGTATAATATTCGGGGGCGGCGAAGCGCCAGAAACCCGAACGCACTTCCTCGCCATCCGAATCCATATCAAGGGTCAGAGGGGGGGATTGCGCCATTGTTGCTATGCTACGACAATCCTGTTGCATAGAAAACACACAAACTGCGCCACTGTCGCCCGATAGCCCCGATTTCGCGTTATCATCGCCGATCAGGGATGCGCGGGATCGATATCGAGCTGGCCGAGGCGTTTGCGAAGGGTGTTGCGGTTGATGCCAAGGCGCCGCGCCGCCTCGAGCTGGTTGCCGCGGACATCACGCAACACGCGGCGAAAAAGCGCCGCTTCGACGATCGCCTCAAGCTGTTCGTGAATATCGCCGTCGGCCGCCGCGTCCGCCATTTGCTCGCGCGCCCAATCGTCAACCGCGCGGGCGATCAAGGCGGCGGGCTCGACCGCACCGCCGCCCTCGCCGCTTTCCTGCAGCACCGTCTCGACATCGCGCACGGTCACGACGACATCGCGCGAAAGGACTGCAAGCCGCTGGACGACATTGCCCAGTTCGCGAACATTGCCCGGCCAGTCGTATCGTTCGAGCCATTGCATCGCGGCGGGCGCGAATTGCCGATCGGGCAACCCCGAGCTTCGCCCCGCGTCGACAAAGTGGCGGACGAGCGCCGCAATGTCGCTGCGCCGGTCGCGCAGCGGCGGCAGCGTCACCGGGATGACGTTGAGGCGGTAAAACAGATCTTCGCGGAAACGGCCATCGGCGACGAGGGTACGCATGTCGCGATGCGTCGCGGCAATCACGCGCACGTCGGCACGAAGCGCCTGGTTGCCGCCGACGGTCGAATATTCGTTACTTTGCAGCACGCGCAGGAGGCGTGTTTGCGCCTCGAGCGGCATGTCACCGATTTCGTCGAGGAATAGCGTGCCGCCGGCCGCTTGTTCGAACCGGCCGGCATTGCGGCTGTGAGCGCCTGTAAAAGCGCCCTTTTCGTGACCGAACAGCTCGGCCTCGATCAGTTCACGCGGGATCGCCGCCATGTTTATTGCCACAAACGGGCCGCTGCGGCGTAGGCCGGTAGCGTGGATAGCACGCGCCACGACCTCCTTGCCCGTCCCCGATTCGCCGAGGATCAGCACCGCCAGATCGTTCGAGGCAAGCCGCGCGATCGTGCGATACACCGCCTGCATGGCGGGCGCGCGGCCGACGAGGCCATGGCTGTCGGCAGGCGCGGCGTCCGTTGCCGCAGGCTCCGTCCGGCGCTGCAGCGCGGCGCGGACACTCGCGGTCAATTCGTCGAGATCGAACGGCTTGGGAAGATAATCGTAACTGCCGATGCCCGTCGCCCGCACTGCGGTGTCGAGCGTATTTTGCGCCGACAGCACGATCACCGGCGTCAGCGCGTCAACCCGCAGCGAATCGATGCCGTCGCCGTCGGGCAGGACAACATCGGTAATGACGAGGTCAGGCCGGTTCTCGGCGAGCCAGGCATTGCGTTCGGCGATGCTCGCGACCGAAGCGAAGCGGCCGCATTCCCCCATCAATGTTTCGCGAATGATCATCGCGATCGCCGGATCATCCTCGACCAGCAGGATCGTCTTCGCTTTGCTCATGTCGGCCGCCCCTGTTGCGCGACGGGAAGATGGACGCGGAAGCGCGTCCATTCGCCGTCGCGGATATGCTGGACGGTGCCGCCCATATCGCGCGCCAGCTTGGCGACGAGCGCGAGGCCAAGCCCCCGCCCTTCACGTTTGGTCGTGACGAACGGATCGAACAGGTCGCCGCGAATGTCCGCAGGAACGCCGGGACCATTGTCGCTGACGCTGACCTCGATCGGCAGCGCGATCCGCCCGCGCCCGTCGCCATTGTCGATCGACAGGCCGTGCCGATATGCGGTCGTCAGCCGGACGACGCCGTCGTCGCGGCCGCCCAGCGCCTCGCAACCATTGGTGAGCAGGTTGAGCAATATCTGCACCATGGCGTCATGGTTCCCATGAACCATCGGCAAGGAGGGATCGAAATCCTCGGCAAAGCGGACGCCAGCGAACTGGCGCGCACGCGCGGTTTCCATCGCCTGGTGGATCGGCTGATAAAGATTGATCGGTCCGCACGCGATCGGCTGTCCGCGCGAGAAATGTTCCATCTGATCGATCAGCGTCGCGATGCGGTCGACCTCGGCGCAAATGAGGGTGGTAAAGCGCTCGCCGCCGGCGTCGGTCTTGCGCGCGAGCAGCTGCGCGGCGCCCTTGATGCCCGCGAGCGGGTTCTTGATCTCGTGCGCCAGCATCGACGCCGCGGCACCCGCGGCGCGGCCCGATCGGCCGATGGCGCCGCCCATCAGCTCGGAATCGCTTTGCGACGGCACGAGCGCGAGGATGCGGTGCCCGCTCTGGCCATAGGGGACCATCTGCATGTCGACGAAGATCGATCGGCGGCCGCCGGCCGAAATTTCGGTGCGATGCGCAAAGAGCGCCGAGGTCGCGGCGTCGTTCATCCGCTGGCGATAGCTGCGGTCCATGTGGATCACGTCATAGACGATGCGCCCGACCATCGCCGAACGGCTGATATTGCACAGCTGTTCGGCGGCGGCGTTGACGAACAGGACGACGCCGCCGCCATCGATGAGCAGCGTCGGAACAGGATGCGACTGGATCAGTTCGTCATGGTCGAAATTCGGGATGCTCGACGTGAGCGCGGTCACGCCGCCGCCTTGATCAGGAAGGGCGTGTAAAAGCGCTCGAGCGCGTCGAGGACGTCCCGACTGTTCGGGATCTGGTTGACCTTGTTGCGGAACTCGGCGGAGCCGTGCAGGCTTTTCACGTACCAGCCGAGATGCTTGC
Source organism: uncultured Sphingopyxis sp. (assembly GCA_964426485.1). GTDB lineage: Bacteria > Pseudomonadota > Alphaproteobacteria > Sphingomonadales > Sphingomonadaceae > Sphingopyxis. The sequence continues at coordinate 66,215 of CAYRQX010000009.1, forward strand.
GCGCCATATTGACCCCGGTCACTTCGCCATAATGGTCGATCATCGCGCGATAATGCGATGTAATGACATCATATTGTTCGTCGACGCCGGGATCGGGGCGCTCGGCTTCGCCGCGAAGCGCCGCCATGACCTGTCCGAGCAGCCAGGGCCGACCATAGGCGCCGCGGCCGATCATGACGCCATCGGCGCCACTTTGCGCCAGCGCGGTGCGCGCGTCGTCAGCCGAACAGATATCGCCGTTGACGATCACCGGGATCGACACGGCATCCTTGACGCTGCGGACAAAACCCCAATCGGCCTCGCCGCGATACATCTGGTTGCGCGTGCGGCCGTGGACCGTCACCAGCTTCGCGCCCAGATCTTCGGCGATATGCGCGAGTTCGGGTGCGTTCAGGCTGTCGTGACACCAGCCCATCCGCATCTTGACCGTCACCGGCACATTCACTGCTTTGACACAGCTATCGATCAGCGCCGCCGCCAGCTTCAGGTCGCGCATCAGCGCCGAGCCCGCGTCGCCGTTGGTGACCTTGCGGACCGGGCAGCCCATGTTGATGTCGATGATCGCGGCGCCGCGATCTTCATTGAGCTTGGCCGCTTCGCCCATTTCATAGGGGGTGCAGCCGACAAGCTGCATCGACACCGGCTCTTCGACCGGATCCCATGCGGCTTTCTGGATCGACTGGCGCGTTTCGCGGATCGCCGCCTGGCTTGCAATCATCTCGGTGACATTGAGGCCCGAACCAAAATGGCGGACGATCTTCCGGAACGGCAGGTCGGTGACGCCCGTCATTGGCGCGAGGATCACGGGATCCGCGACGGTGATGTTGCCGATCTGAATGGGCCGCAACGGCGCCATGGCGGGGTAGCTTTCGTCAAATTGCCTAAAATTTGAGCAGCCCCTACACGCTAAGCCGCTTTCCCGCAAGGCGCGGCTGCGCTAACCGGCGCGCACGATGACCGACTCCGCCCCTTCTGTTTTGCCGCGCGTTGCGGTCATATTGCTCGCGGGCGGCCGGGGGACACGTGCCGGAATGGAAGTACCGAAGCAACTCGCGGCGCTGGGCGGCAAGCCCGTGCTGCGTTGGAGCCTCGATGCCTTTGCCGCCCATCCCGACGTCAATGGCGGCGTGCTGGTGGCAAATCGTGACGTCATGGAGGCGCTGGGTGAGCTTCCAGACACATGGATTCCCGCCGATCCCGGCGCCGAACGCCAGCATTCGGTCGTAAACGCGCTCGCGGCGCTCGCCGAGTGGGAAGATAGCGCGTTCGTCCTCGTTCATGACGCCGCGCGCCCCGGCCTCACCAACGGCGTGATCGATCGCCTGCTTGCGGCACTCGGCAGCGCCGAGGCGGTGATCCCGACGCTGCCAGTTCCCGACACCCTCGTCGAGGAAGCCGCCGGTTCGGCGGGCGACGTCGTCGACCGTAGCGCGCTCGCACGCGTCCAAACCCCGCAAGCGTTCCGGCTCGGCACATTGCGCCGCGCGCACGCCGAGGCGGTCGAGGCGGCGGCGACCGACGATGCGCAACTGGTGCGTCGGCTGGGGCTGCCGGTGGCGACCGTCGCCGGCGACGCGCGGCTCCACAAACTGACATATGCCGAGGATATGGCGATCCTCGCCGGGCTATTGGGGACAGGCACGATGACTCGCACCGCAGTCGGCATGGGATATGATGTTCACCGCCTCATTGCCGACAAGCCGCTGTGGATCGGAGGAATAGAAATCGCGCATAGTCATGGACTTGAGGGCCATAGCGATGCCGATGTTGCGCTTCATGCCCTCACCGACGCGATCCTTGGCGCGCTCGGCGATGGTGATATTGGCGACCATTTCCCGCCGAGCGAGGCGCAGTGGCGCGGCGCCGCATCGCATCGCTTCCTCGCCTTTGCCGCCGAGCGCGTGGCAGCGCGTGGCGGGCGCATCGGGCATGTCGACCTGACGATCATTGCAGAGGCGCCCAAGATCGGCCCGCACCGCGCCACGATGCGGGAACGGATCGCCGAAATCCTTGCGATCCCGCTCGAACGGGTTAGTGTGAAAGCGACAACGACAGAGCGGCTTGGCTTTACCGGTCGCCGCGAGGGGATCGCTGCCCAGGCCGTCGCGACCCTGCAACTTCCGGAGAATTGAAGCCGTGCTGTCCGATGCTGAAACGCGCCTCGCCGCGCGCGACGACCTTGCCACCGCCGTGCTTGCGAACAACCGCGCTGCGGGACGGAAAGTTGCCGTCGCCGAAAGCTGCACCGGCGGCATGGTGTCGGTCGCGCTGACCGATATTGCCGGCAGTTCGGACGTGTTCAGCGCCGGCTTCGTCACTTATTCGGGTGATGCCAAACAAAGCCAGCTCGACGTCAGCAGCGAAATTCTCGAAACCTTCGGCGAAGTCTCGCTCGCGACCGCGTGGGCGATGGCGGCAGGCGCGCTGTCGAACAGCGACGCCGACGTCGCGGTCGCAATTACCGGCATCGCCGGGCCGGGCGGCGGGTCGGAGAAAAAGCCCGTCGGGCTGGTCGTTTTTGCGCGAGCGCTGCGCGGGCAGGACCCCGACGATTATTTCACCCAGCGTGTCCAGTTCGAATCGACCGACCGCCGCGCGATCCGTCATCATGCAACGCTCTTCGCGCTTGAGCTGCTTCAGCCCGAAAAGGACGGACTGCGGCCGTCGGAGGATATCGCCCTCCCCGCGCCGTAAAGTTCGTCGGCGCGCGTTTCGAACGCCGCGATCATCTTGCGCAGCGCCTTGTCGAACATCTGGCCCGCAAGCGCCTCGAACATGCGGCTGCGGAACGAGAAATCGACCATGAAGTCGACGCGGCAGCCGCCGCCCTCGGCGGGCCGGAATTGCCATTCGTTGCTGAGATGCTTCATCGGCCCGTCGATGTAACTCACGCAAACCTCGCGCGGCCGCTGCTTGTGAACGCGGCACGAAAAGCTTTCGCGCAGCCCCTTGAACCCCACGATCATGTCGGCGACCGTCTCATGCTCGCTGTCGCTGCGAACCCGGAGCGCGATCACCCACGGCAGGAATTCGGGATAACGCGCAATATCGGTGACAAGCGCAAACATCTGCTCGTCGGTATACGGCAGAATCCGGGTTTCGTGGTGCCGGGGCAAAGTCTCGTCAGTCCGCCCTGAGGCGCGCCAGCTGCGCTTCGCGCGCCGCGCGCATCCGCTCGAAATCATCGCCCGCGTGATAGCTGGACCGCGTCAGCGGCGACGAGGCGACCTGCAGGAAGCCTTTCGCCCGCGCAATTTGTGCATAAGCGTCGAAGGCCTGCGGCGTCACAAAATCGATCACCTTGGCATGCTTCGGTGTCGGCTGAAGATACTGGCCCATCGTCATGAAATCGATGTCGGCGCTGCGCATGTCGTCCATCACCTGATGCACCTCCATCCGCTCCTCGCCGAGCCCGAGCATGATGCCGGACTTGGTGAAGATCGACGGGTCGCGCCGCTTGACGCTTTCGAGCAGGCGGAGCGACGCATAATAGCGCGCGCCGGGACGGATCGTCGGATAGAGCCGCGGCACGGTTTCGAGATTGTGATTATAGACGTCGGGTCGCGCATCGACGATGGCGGCGACCGCGCTTTCGGGCTTGTTGCGGAAATCGGGGGTGAGGATTTCGATCGTCGTCTGCGGCGTTTCGCGGCGCAGCGCGTTGATGACCTTGACGAACTGACTCGCGCCGCCGTCGGGCAGATCGTCGCGGTCGACCGAGGTGATGACGATGTGGCTGAGCCCCATCTTCGCCGCCGCGATCGCGGTATGTTCGGGCTCGAGCAAGTCGACGGGGCGCGGCATGCCGGTCTTGACGTTGCAAAAGGCGCAGGCGCGCGTGCAGGTGTCGCCGAGGATCATCACCGTGGCATGCTTCTTGGTCCAGCATTCGCCGATGTTCGGGCACGCCGCTTCCTCGCACACCGTATGCAGGTTCAGCTCGCGCATCAGCTTGCGCGTTTCGGCGTAGCCGGGGCTGGTCGGTGCTTTGACGCGAATCCAGTCGGGCTTGCGGCTACGCTGGCTGGGAGGGACGGCGGGCGATGCTGGAGCGTTCATTTCGCCCACATAGTCGTGCACGCGCCTCTTCTCAACCTCTCTACCTATGCTAAGGCGCGTCCATGACTCACTTTGCAGATATGATCGATGGTTACCGCCGTTTCCGTAACGGCGGGTGGCAGCAACAGCGCGAACGCTGGAACGAACTCGCCGAGGGGCAATCGCCCAAGGTAATGATTATCGCCTGTTCGGACAGTCGATCCGAACCGTCGCAGATTTTCGACACCAATCCCGGCGAAATCTTTGTCGTGCGCAACGTCGCGGCGCTCGTGCCGCCTTTCGAAACGACGCCCGGACGTCACGGCGTCTCCGCCGCGCTCGAGTTCGCGGTCCAGTTCCTGAAGGTCGAGGAAATCGTCGTGATGGGTCACGGCATGTGCGGCGGATGCCATGCCGCGCTGCACCGTTCGATGGCGGGCGCCGAGCCCGGCCGCGGCGGTTTCATCGCCGACTGGATCGCGATGCTCGACGATGCCAGCGAGCTGGTACGCAGCGAGCACATCGACATCGACAACCGCGAAGCCGGCCGAGCGATGGAATTGGCCGCGGTTCGCGTCAGCCTCGACAATCTGATGACGTTTCCCTGCATTCAGGAAAAGGTTCGGCGGGGCACATTGACGCTGCGCGGCGCCTTTTTCGCGATCAGCGACGGCGTGCTTCATGTCCTGGACGAAGCGACGGGCGAATTTTCTCCCGCCTGATCGGCGACGAAGCGAGGCATGTTTGCGGGCAGCGGTGAAACGCGGTCGCAACAAAGGCGGCAACGGCACGTTCTCCCCGAAAAGGAGAATTGGATGGCCCTTCGCCAAACCCTGTCGGCTGCGCCGGCGCTTGCTTCCCGTAGACGTGCATTTCCCGGCGAAGACGAATCCTACACCAAAGCGCGAAAGTCCCTGTTGGCCGAAGAAATCGATCTCAGGCGCAAGATAAGCCGCGTCGCGGAACAAAGGCGCCAGCTGCCCCCAGGGCCAGTGATGAAGGACTATCGGTTCAAGGACGCCAACGGCAGCGAATTGGGGCTGGCCGATCTGTTCGGCGGGCATGACACGCTGGTCAGCTATTTCTGGATGTATGCTCCCGAGCGCGAGCGCCCCTGCCCGATGTGTACCAATTGGCTGGGATCGGTCGACGGCAACGCCAACGATCTGAAGCAGCGCGTCGCGTTCAAAATCTTCGGCCGTAGCCCGGTCGAGCGGCAAAAAGCCTTCGCGCTCGAGCGCGGCTGGCAGGGCCTCGATTTCCTGCAGCTGGTCGGCGACGATTATGCTCGCGACTTCCGCTTGCTGAACGCCGACGGCGGCGAAAATCCCGCGCTCGCGGTGTTCAAGAAGCGCGGAAACGAAGTGCGATTGTTCTGGAAGAGCGAAATGACAAGCGAGATGGCCGATCCGGGTCAGGACCCGCGCGATGCGCCCGACATCGCAAGCCTGTGGAACATTCTTGACCTGACGCCTTCGGGCCGCGGGACCGACTGGTACCCTTCGCTGGAGTATTGAGCGGGGAGCGGGCCCGCTTTTTTTGGGGGGCGGCCGCTCAGACAATCCCGTCGCCACAACTGGTGGTTAGCGGACCGACACGCGCTGCTATCGGTCAGGGAATCGCATAAGTCACATTCGCCTGCCCCACCGGCTTGTCGGCGTCATCGGTCCATATGCGGACGTCCATTACGGCCAGCCTTTTGCCGAGGCGCAGCATATGGGCGTCGGCGAACAACAGGCCGGGACGGCACGGGCGCAGAAACTGGTAGTTCAGCGCGCTTGTCACCGCCATCGCGACGGGGCCGATGTGCGCAAGGACGAGCGCATAGGCCGCCATATCGGCAAACCCCATCTGCGTCGGACCGGAAATCAGCCCGCCGGGGCGGAGTGCCTTTTCGTCGGGGTTCAGTCGCGCCTGAATATGACCGGGTGCTGCCGAGACGACATGGCCGCGCGAGCCGGGCACTGAGTGGGGGAAAGCCTCCGCCATAAAATCGTTGAGCGCGTCCGCATCCATACGGATCGCGCCCGGCGAGATCAGAGCCGCATCCCCCGTCATCGGGCTCAGCGCGTCAGCTTCTTGTACGACGTCGCATGCGGGCGCGTTGCATCGTCGCCGAGGCGGCGGATCTTGTCTTCTTCATAGGATTCGAAATTGCCTTCGAACCATTCGACATGGCTGTCGCCCTCGAACGCAAGGATATGCGTCGCGAGGCGATCGAGGAAGAAGCGATCGTGGCTGATGACCACGGCGCAGCCCGCGAAATTTTCGAGCGCTTCTTCGAGCGCCGCGAGCGTTTCGGTGTCGAGATCGTTGGTCGGTTCGTCGAGCAGGAGGACGTTGCCGCCCTGTTTCAGCATCTTGGCCATATGGACGCGGTTGCGTTCGCCGCCCGACAGCTGGCCGACCTTTTTCTGCTGGTCGACGCCCTTGAAGTTGAAGGCGCCCACATAAGCACGCGTCTGCATCTCGTGCTTGCCGATGTTCATCATTTCGGCGCCGCCCGAGATTTCCTGCCAGACATTGTTGTCGGGTTTCAAATCGTCGCGGCTCTGGTCGACGAAGCCCAAATGGACGGTGTCGCCGATCGTCACCTTGCCGCTGTCAGGGGTTTCCTGGCCGGTGATCAGCTTGAACAAGGTCGACTTGCCCGCGCCATTGGGGCCGATCACGCCGACGATGCCGCCCGGCGGAAGCGAGAAAGAGAGGTTTTCGAACAGCAATTTGTCGCCAAAGGCCTTCGAGATATTCTCGACCTCGATTACCTTGCCGCCGAGGCGCTGCGGCACCTGGATGACGATCTGCGCCTTGCCGGGGATGCGTTTTTCCTGCGCTTCGACCAGCTGGTCGAAGCTCTTGATACGCGCCTTCGATTTGGCCTGGCGCGCTTTCGGCGACTGCCGGATCCATTCGAGCTCGTCCTTGATCGCTTTCTGGCGACCCGCATCCTCGCGCGATTCCTGCTCGAGGCGCTTGCCCTTCTTTTCGAGATAGGTCGAATAATTGCCCTCGTAGACGAAATAGCGGCCGCGATCGAGTTCGAGGATCCAGTTCACGACATTGTCGAGGAAGTAGCGATCGTGGGTGACGAGGATGACGTTGCCCGGATAATCGACGAGATGCTTTTCGAGCCACGCCACGCTTTCGGCGTCGAGGTGGTTAGTCGGTTCGTCGAGCAGCAGGATCGAGGGCTTTTCGAGCAGCAGGCGCGTCAGCGCGATGCGGCGCTTTTCACCGCCCGACAGGCTTTCGACGCTCGAATCGCCCGGCGGGCAGCGGAGCGCTTCCATCGCGATTTCCAGCTGATTATCGAGGGTCCAGCCGTCGACCGCGTCGATCTTTTCCTGCAGCGTGCCCATTTCTTCCATGAGCGCGTCGAAATCGGCGTCGGCGGGCGGATCGGCCATCAGCGTGCTGATCTCGTTGAAACGCTCCATCATGTCGGCGACGCCGCGGACACCGTCCATGACATTTTCCTTGACGGTCTTGGTCGGGTCGAGTTGCGGCTCCTGTGCGAGGTAGCCGACCGTGATCCCCTCACCGGCCCAGGCTTCGCCGGTGAATTCCGTGTCGATCCCGGCCATGATCTTCATCAGCGTCGATTTGCCGGTGCCGTTCGGGCCGACGATGCCGATCTTGGCATCGGGATAGAATTGCAGGCTCAGGTCCTTGAGCGTCGGCTTTTGCGCGCCGGGATAAGTCTTGTTCAGACTTTTCATCACGAAACTATATTGGGCGGCCATGGATATGCTCCGGTATGGGCTGGGCCGCGCGCGCGGCCGGGAGAGTTATGAGTTGCGCGCCGGTTAGCGAATGGGCGCGCAATTGGCAATCGGCGCTTGCGCGCGCGAGGCGCGCCGTTACGAAAGCGACATGAAAATCCCGCGCACCCTCGCCCGCTTTTCCGGCATCGCCGCCCTGCTTCTTGCTCCCACTGCATCCGCATCGCTTCCGCCGCCACCAACGGCGGTTGGCCTCGCGCAGCAGGGTCAGGATATTGCCTGGCAGATCACCGAAGACCTGACGACCGAAATCGGGCCGCGGATGGCGGGGACCGAAGCCGAAGCCGCCGCGCGCCGCTGGACCGTTGCCCGGTTGAAGGCGATGGGCTTTGCCAATGTGCGCGATGAACCTTTCGACATGCCCGTGTGGGTGCGCGGTGCCGAGGACGCATGGCTGACCAGCCCTTTCCTGCCGCAGAAACTCGCGATCACCGCGCTCGGCACAAGTGCTTCGACGGGGCCTAAAGGCATTGAGGGCGAAATCGCCTATTTCGCGAGTTTCGACGCGTTGGCGGCAGCACCTGATGCCCAAGTGAAGGGAAAGATCGTCTTCATCGATCATCAGATGAAGCCTGCGCAGGACGGCAGCGGATACGGATATTACGGCCGCGGGCGGTTCACCGGAGCGAATATCGCAGCAAAGAAGGGAGCGATTGCGACCGTCATCCGCGCGATCGGCACCGACGACCACCGCAACCCGCATACGGGCGGGACGAATTTCGAAGTGGGCGTGAAGCCGATCCCCGCCGGCGCCATTTCGAATCCCGATGCCGACCAACTCGTCCGGCAGTGGGAGCGCAAGGATACTCGCCCGCTGCGCATGAAGCTGATTCTGACTCCCCAAAACCTCGGCACAAAAAAGTCGGGCAATGTCATCGCCGAAGTACCGGGCAGCGACCCCGCCGCCAGCCCGGTGATAATCGCATGCCACCTCGACAGTTGGGACCTTGGCACCGGCGCGATCGACGACGCCGCAGGCTGCGGCATCATTACGGCGGCCGCCAAGCATGTCATGGCGGCGGGCCAGCCCCGCCGCACGATCCGTATATTATGGGCGGGCGCCGAAGAAGTCGGCATTTTCGGTGGCAAGGCCTATTTTGACGCGCATGGGAAAGAGAAGCATGCGGTGGCGCTCGAGTCAGACTTCGGCGCCGACCGCGTTTGGCGCGTCGACTTCAAGCTGCCCGACAGCGCCAACGCGCTTGCCGATCGGATTGCCGCCGCAGTGATGCCTTTTGGAGTTGTGCGCGGCAAGCAGCCAGCGAGCGGCGGCGCCGACATTGGCGCGCTGGTCCAGGCCGGGGTTCCCGCGATCGATCTGGCACAGGATGGGACACGTTATTTCGATATCCACCACACGCCCGACGACACGCTCGACAAGATCGACCCCGTGCAATTGCGGCAAAATGTGACAGTTTGGGCCGCGACTCTGGCGATTCTGGCGAACAGCACGAACGACGAGCTTCCCTAGTATGACGCAGAAATGACAGAATACCGCCACGCCCGACCATCTCAATTATTTTTGTTGACGATTCATGCGGAACGGCTAAATCCCGCGGCTCGCGAACGGGAAAGTTTCCCCAACGCGTAAAGGCATTTTAGGGAGCCCACACATCATGAAGAAGTTTGCTGCTATCGCCGTTGCTGCCAGCATGTTCGCCCTCGCCGCTTGCGGTGAAAAGGCTGCTGAAGAAGCCACCACCGAAGCTCCGGCCGCTGAAGCGGTTGCTGAAGAAGGCGCCGACGCCGCTGCTGCTGGCGCTGAAGCCGCTGCCGCTGGTGCCGACGCTGCTGCTGCTGGTGCAGAAGCTGCTGCTCCGGCTGACGCTGCTGCTGCCGCTGCTGCTCCGGCTGACGCCGCTGCTGCTCCGGCCGACGCAATGGCTGAAGAAAAGAAGTAAGTCGCAGCCCTTCGGGGCGTTGACTGAAACGAGAAACGGGCGGTCTCCCTTCGGGAAGGCCGCCTTTTTCTTTGCCTGCCTTTTTCGTCGAAGGGCGTTCGGGCGGGATAGACTTGTGTCCCCGCCCTGTCTAAGGCGCGGGTCAGTAGTCGGGGAGTAGCGCAGCCCGGTAGCGCGCCTGCTTTGGGAGCAGGATGTCGCAGGTTCGAATCCTGTCTCCCCGACCACTATCCTCCCAATATGATCATGCCGTCGACGTCGCGATAAGCCGCGCATAGAAATCAATCATGCGTTTGAAGCTGTCGATCGTCATATGCTCATTGGTGCCGTGGATCATCGCGGTCTCTTTCAGCGTGAAATGCATCGGCATGAAGCGGTATACATCCTCGGAAATCGGCTCCATGCTACGGCCGTCGGTCGCCGCGACGACCAGATAGGGCGCAACCACCGCATCGGGCGCGTCGGCGCGCGCCGCCGCGACGACATATTTCCAGCCCTGCGAATTGCTAGAAGAGATACGCGACGGCTCATTGGGCGGCTTCACCCAGCTGAGTTCGACCGGCGCATCACCGACCGCCGCCTTGGCGCGCGCCATCACGTCGGCCGACCGGTTCCACGGCGCGATACGATAGTTGATCAGGGCGGTCGCCGATTGCGGCAGAACATTCTCCTTGGGGCTGCCCTGGAGCATCGTCGGCGCGATGGTGGTGTGAAAGGCGGCCGCCGACGAAGGCGATGCCGAAAGCTGCTTTTTGAGGACCGGGCCGAGCAGCCACTGGTTGGCGACCGCCAGCTTGGTCGTGCCACCTTTATGCGCGGCGAGCGCCTCGACCATCGCAGCGCCCGGGCCGCGCATCTCGATCGGGAAAGGGTTTTCGGTGATCGCGAGCACCGCGCGCGCCAGCGTCGTCACCCCCGTTTCGGCGGGGGGCATCGAACTGTGTCCGCCGGGCGCGTTGGCGGTGACTTTGAGCGTTGCATAGCCCTTTTCGGCGACGCCGATGAGGATCGCGGGGCCATCGATCACCGGCGTGTCGCGCAGCACGACGCTGCCTTCGTCAAGCGTGAACAGCGCGCGCACGCCTTCGGCCTTCAGCTTTGCGGCGGCCGCGACCGCGCCCGACCCACCCGCCTCTTCGTCATGCCCCGACACAAGATAGATGCCGCGCCTCGGCTGAAACCCGTTTGCCGCCAGCGCCTCGATCGCCTCGAACAGGCCGATGAGCGAGCCTTTGTCGTCGACCGTGCCGCGGCCCCACACCGCCTTTTCGGCGATGGTCCCTGCAAAGGGCGGATATTTCCAGTCGCCCTCGGTTCCTTCGGTGACCGGCACAACATCCTGGTGCGCCATCACGATGATCGGTGCGAGCGACGCGTCGCTGCCCGGCCAATGATAGATGAGCGTCCGGTTCGGCAGGATGGTGCGGGCCATCACGCGGTGCGTCGCCGGATAGGTGGCCGCAAGCCAGCTATGCAGCCGGTCCCATTCGGCCACGTCATTGTCGGCGGGATCCTGGTGCGAAATCGTCCTGATCTGCGCCGCCGAACTCAAATGTCCGACCGCGGCATCGAGATCATAGGTTGGCGCTGCGGCGAGCCGGATGTCGCGGCCGTCGGCGATATCGCTGGGCGCGAAGCTCGCGGTGCGTATCGCGGCCGTTCCAGCCACCACCGCAACGACCGCAACGACCGCAAGCCCGCCGAATAAAAACGTCCGCCGCTTCCCCATGACCCTCTCCTTCTGTCGGCGCAATGAAGAAGTATCGGTTTCGATTTGCAAGGGAAATGGTGGGCCCGGCAGGACTCGAACCCGCAACCTAGCCGTTATGAGCGGCCAGCTCTAACCGTTGAGCTACAGGCCCCCGTTGAAACCCGGTGGGGGTGTGCGGGCGATAGCGGAGGCCGCGCCGCATTGGCAAGCGCCAACGATCAGTCGGCTGTCCTGCTTTCGGCCATCGCCAATATTTCTGCGGCCGTCGTCGGTTCGACGCCGCGGCGCGCGAGATGGTCGAGAACGACGTCCCACCAGCGATAGAAGAGGTCGAGATCCGCGGCACTACGGACATAAGGCGTGTTGCCCGGTTGCAGCGACGGCGAGTGGAACGAAAAGTTGAGCACCGGCAAGCGTGCCTCGATCGCAATATCGATCGCCTTGCACGCCCGTTCGGCCGGGATTCCCTCGGGCGTCAGCGCGATCCGTTCGATGAGCCTCAGGCGAGCGAGCGCGGCGCCGGCGTGCGTGCCGTTACGCACGACGCGGTGATAGACGCTGCGCCCCGTCGCCCCGAACAAGCCGCCGAAGACCGTGGTGACGGGCATTTCGAGCACGGCGCCGTGCGCGGTGCGAACCCACCAGGGATGCAGCGGGGCGTCGCGATAATCGGGCCCATGCCCGGCGCGATAATCGAACCCGCTGCGAACCGATGTGTCGCACCGGAAACCCAGCTCGGCCAGCATTACCGCGCTATCGGGTCCCAGACCATAGCGCCCGGCGCGATATACCGTGGGCGTGATGCCGAAGCGGTCGCGGATCGCATCGCGCAGCGCCGTCATTTTCGCGCGCTGCAACGCGGCAGGCAAGTTTCCGGTGTAGCTGTTGCGCTCGTTCACATCCTCGTCGTGCGGCGGCGTCACCCAGGGATGAAGCTGTGCCCCGATTTCGCAGCGGCCGCCATCCCGCGCCGTTCCCAGAATTTCGACCGCCTGATCATCGGCGACGATCGGCCAGTCGACAAGATAAATGGGCTGGACGGCGGCGCGCTCGAAATAGCTTTGGCATTCGGCGAGCGCGGGCACCGATCCAAGACGATAGCCCGTGCGCGCAAAGGGCGCGGCCCAGTCGAAATCCTCTTCGGTATCGATCGTGACCCAGAATCTGGGGCGCTCGCCGGCGTTGAGGCCAATCAGCTCCGATGCCGCCGGATACGCAAAGAAATTGCCCGCAGGCTGCACCATGCTTCCCTTCGCCGCGACAATGACGGGCCGCTCGGCCTATTCGCCTTGCTGGACTTCCAGCCCGGCTTCGGCCTTCGAATTGGCGGAGGGCAAGTGCAAGGTCAAGGCGTTATGCCCGATATCGAGCCGTCCGCCACAGCCGCGCGCCAGGCTGTCAACGAGGCGGAGCGAGAATCCGAGGCTGAGCACCGCCGCGCCGGGCGCTTCGCCTTCGGGACTGAAGCCCGGATCGAGCAGGTCGGCGGCCGTCGCAAAGCGGATCGTCGCGGGGCGCACGATGCGCAGCTGGAGCATGTCGTCATGCCGCGATTCGGTCACCAATTGCCCGACCAATATCGCACCCGGTTCGGATACATCGACCAGCGCCGTCAGCAGGCGGCCGACCATCCGTCGCACATCGGCGTCGCCGGCGAGCCCAAGAAACGGTCCCCCGACGCGCGAGATGCTAAGATCGACGCGTTGGTCGGCAAGGAGCGCCGCAAGTTCGCTTTCGACCTGCGTCACCACCACACCGATGTCGACGACCTCTTCCGAACGGGCCCCGATGGTCGCCGAATTGCTTCGCGCCGCGGTTTCCAGATCGTCGATGATCGATTGTACCGACGCGGCATCGGCGACGATCGTTTCCGCCATGCCGCGATAACCGTGGCTGACGGGCCCGAACATCTGTCCCGAAATAATCTGCGCGAAACCCGAAATGGCGTTCAGCGGGCTGCGAAGCTCGTGGATGAGCTGACGGATCGAATCGCCCGAATCCTCGGTCGTCGGCCGCCCATAAGGCATCTCGTTACGATGCGGTCGGCGCGCGCTCGCCCGGTATCCGCGGAACTGCCCCGTCGCCGGGTCGAACCACGGCAGCGCCGAAAAGCGCCATTCACCAGCGTCCGCGGGCGTGCCCTCCAGCAACATGCGCGCATTGATGATTTCGGCGCGCTGGCGAAAGGCGCCCGCAGCAACGCCGTCGGTGCCGGGCTCGCCGCCATAGGCCGCTTCGGCGATCGACAGGCCAATCACCGCACCGCGCGTCACACCCTCGACCCAGTGGATCACCCCATCGGGGCCGGTTTCGAACAGGAATGCCGCGCGCGGTGCTCGCGATTGGGCGGGACTCGCCCGCGTGGACTGATATTTGTCGATCCGGCGGACAAGCTCGCTGATCTGGCTCGGATGGCTGTCGGTCGCGGGTTCGGGTGCCGCCTCCGGGGCGGGAGCAGCCACCACCTGCGCCACGGCTTCGGGCTGCGGTAACGCAACCGACGCGCTGCCAAGGCTGGCTAGTGCGCGATAGACGCCGTGCGGCAGGTCGGTGCGCCCTGCCAGCACCGAGCGCGCCATCGCGCTCGTCGCCGGCAGCAGCGCCAGCCAGTCGGCCTCGGCAAGCCGCGCTTCGCGCAGCATGATCGCGGACACCGCCGGAACGTCATTGGCGTAAAACGCGACGAGCGGCGCAAACCGGCCATGGCGCGCGACGGCTCGCGCACAATCGCGGCGTACGGATTCGGGAACGCGCGGCCTGAGAACGGCAAGCGCATGCAGGCTGCGACGAATATCGTCATCACCCAGTTGATTACCGCGTTGTGCCAGAATATCGGTGAGTTGCCGCCACGCCGTGATGCTCGCACGGCGATCCGCAGGCGCTTGGCGCAAGATGGTCGCAATCATCGAGTCAGCAGTCACGCGAAATCAGCCCCACAGCCTTGGTCGTTGGTTAGCATATTCTTACCGGCTAGCGTGAATCATTCGGTCATGAAAGTGCCTTAACCGTCCACGTCGCATTGTGGGACAATTGCAATCGTCTGAAATATTATTATGATCACAACAGTTTTGGAAAGCGGATGTTTCAACGATGGCTAGTCAGAAATTCGATCAGATTGATTTGCAGATACTGGGCGAGCTGCAAAAAAACGGGCGGATGACGAATGTCGAACTGGCACAGATGGTGGGGCTGACAGCTCCCCCCTGTCTCCGCAGGGTCAGGGCGCTCGAAGAATCGGGAGTTATCCGGTCCTATCACGCCGACCTTGACGCATCGAAGCTCGGTTATGGCATCACCGTCTTCGCAATGGTCAGCCTGCGCAGCCAGGCCGAATCCGACCTGAAGGCGTTCGAGGATTATGTCGGCGGGCTCGCCGAGGTGCGCGAATGCTATATGCTGAATGGCGAGATCGACTTTTTGCTGAAAGTCGTCGCGCGCGACCTGCAGAGCTTCCAGTCGTTCCTGACCGCGCACCTGACATCGGCGCCCAATGTCACCAGCGTCAAAACGTCGCTGACGATTCGCACCGCTAAACAGCTGGCGGGGATTCCCGTCGAACCTTGATGGCTCGAAAGAGCTACAAAAAAGGCGCCGCCCCATCGGAGCGGCGCCTTTCTTATTGGCCTGAAGCGATCAGCTGCCGGTCGCGGGGGCGGCGGCCGGTGCGGCCGGAGCCGCGGCGGGGGCATCGATCTTTGTCGTCCACAATTGGGCCAGCCGTTTGCGCGGGCCGTTGACCTGCGCGAAGCTTGCCTTCGCACCCGCAACGTCACCCGCATGCGCCTGTGCGACGCCTAGGCGATAGGTCCACAATTCCTTGTCGCCGCCCGCCGCCAGCGCCGCCTTGTACAGCGGAATGGCATCGCCATAGCGGCCATAACCCACCATTGCGTCGCCCGTCGCGCCCGCAACCTTTGGATTCGACAGCGTCGAAGGCTTTTGCGCATAGGCGGTCAGCGTCGTTTCCTCATCGCCCATACGCTCGGACTGGCTTTTCAGCAGCTCGTCGAATTTCGGGTCGGTCGCCGGGATGACCTTGCTCTGCTTGCCCGACTTGATCAGCGAAACGACCTCACCCGGCAAAGCCGCTTCGGTCGCCAGCGCCGCATATTCCAGATATTCGGGACGCTGCTGCATCGCCCCGGTGGCGCGCATCAGGCGAAGAACGTCCAGCCCGATTTCCTTGTCGGGATTGGCCTGAAGCTGGATGAACAGTGTCTGGCGCCAAACGGTCGGCTGGTTATAGTCGCGCAGACGGAGCGCCATCAGGTCGAGCACTTCGTTCGTCCGATTGGCGGCCTGCAATGCCTTGATCGGCCGTACATAAAGTTCATCGGACGGACGCTGGCCGGCGGCACGGCTCGCCTCGATCGCGGCCTTTGCGGTTGCGATCCCCTGATCGACCTGACCCGAGCTGAGATAGCTGTCCATCAACAGGATCGGCACATTGGCTTCGGTCGATCCCGCAGCGCGCGCGGCTTCGAGGCGCTTGATCGCCTTCGGATAATCCTTCGCCGCATAAGCGAAATTGCCCGAGAAGAAGCTGTAGACCGCAAGATTTTCCGGCGGGGTGAGGCCCGAATCGAGCATCGCGTCGAGCGCCTGCCCCTGAAGCGCCTGATCCTTGTTCAGGATGCCCAGCTGGAGCTGATAGAAGCCGACGAGATATTTGTCGTCGGGCGTCGTGGCGGTCCCCTGCCCTTCGGTCAGCGCCGCCTGCAGCGCCGCGCTATCCTTTGCGGTGGTCGCGTCGGTCATCTTCTTGAGCGAGGGGCCGAAGCCCTTGCTTGCCGACAGGCCTTTGCCCTTCGCCTCTTCTTCCTTCTTCGGCTTTTCCTTCTTCTGAGCGGTAGCCGGGGTCGCGGTCGCCATCAGCGCGCAGCCCAGCACAGCGGCCATCGCCGTTGCGGGCATCGAGCGGAAACGGTTGAACATCGAAATCTCTCCTTTGAACTCGGCCGCCTTCGCCCGAGCATACGCCTCTGGCGTAAGCAGGTTCGGCCGCGCGTCGTTAACGCGGCTAAACCCGTCGCGTTGCCAAGGCAAGACAGGCGGTATCGATATTTGAATGGAGGAAAGCGGCTGAACCGAAATTGAACCCGGTCTGCCGGTCCAGCGCCGCGCCGGTCTGGACGGCGGTCAGGCGATCGCGTCGATCGCGTCGATCGCCGAATTGATCTCACGCAGCACGGCCGGATCGCCGGGCGCGCCCTCGATCGCCGCTTCGGCGAGTTGGATCAGCGGGATGATGCCAAAGGTCGCGGCGAGCCCTTTCAGGCGGGTTGCCGCCATGTCCCAGTTCGCATCGCAGCGCGATCGGCGCATCAGATCGGACAGGTCGCGCGCGCTGGCGGTGAAGGCGCTGCGCAGGTCCATCGCCATGGCCGGATCGTCGCCGAAAGCCGCGCTGAGATATCGGTCAAGGGGGCCGCTGTCGAAAGACATTCCACAGGATAGGCAGCTTGTAGTTAAGTTTCCGTTTCATGGCGGCCATTTGATGCTAAGATGGCAGGATGACGGGGGAAAAGAAAATCGTCGGATTGTGGCGGAATTCCGCGACAAACCAGGAAGCGGACAGCGCGGAACCGGCAGAGGTTGCGGCGCCCGACGCCGCGCTCGCGCCCGAAACCGAGGCGCCCACCGAACGGAATTGGCTCGACATGTCCTCGCTGAATGACGCCGAGGATATCGACGAAGCGCCACGCGCCGCGCCGGCCTGGCGTGAGCGGGTCGCACCCACACTGCTTATCCTCCTGGCGATCGGCTGGACGGCGTTCGCGCTGTCCGTGGCAACGGGCGGCTTTGCGCGCGGCCCAGCCCTGTCCGCCTGGCCAACGCTCGTCGCGACGATCGCGATGCCGCTGACGCTGCTTGCGGTGCTGTGGATGGCGTTGCTCCGATCGGGCCGATCCGAACAGGCGCGCTTCGCCCGCGTCGCGACCGCGCTTCGCGAAGAGAATATGGCGCTCAACCGGTCGATGCATTCGCTCGGCCTGCATCTGGCCGATGCGCAAAAGCAGCTCGGCGAGCAGGCGAAGATCGTCCAGCAGCTCGGGCACGACACGGTGCTGCGACTGAATGAGAGCAGCGACAAACTGGCGGGTAACGCGTCGGTCATCGCCAATGCCCACGACCAGCTCGCGCGCTCAGGGGACGTCGCACTGCAGCGGATGGACGGATTGCTCGCCGGCTTGCCGCGGATCGACGATGTCGCGCAGCGGCTCGCGGTCAATTTCCGCGAGGCCGGGCTCGTCGCACACCAGCAGGGCGCCAACCTCGAGGCCCGGCTCGCCGCGCTCGGCGAAGAAGCTGCAAAGGCGGCGCAGTCCGGGACCGAAGCGACCGCGGCCATGCTCGAGGCGATCGTCGCGCTGCAGGAACAGACCAAGGAAACCGAATCGGAGCTGCTCGCTGCTGCGGCGCAGGTTGCCAACGAACAGAGCGCGGTGTTGGCGCAGATGACGACCACAGCCGCCTCGGCGCGCGCGGATATGACCTCGACCGTCGCCGCGATGGCGGGCCAGATGGATCAAAGCTGGCGGCAGTTCCGCGAAGGCGTCGATGATGCCGGGGCACTCATGGATGCCAAGCTCGCCCTCGCCCGCGATGCCGGCGAAGCCATGGGTGCGCAGCTTTCGGCGCACGCCGACGCGAGCGATGCGCTCGCCGCGCGCATCACGGCGCATGTGGCCGACATCGGCCAGCAGCTCGAGGTGCTCGACGTCAGCGTCAGCGCCAGCACCGGGGTCATCGGTCGCGCGATCGACGACACCAGAGCGCAGCTCGGCACCTTCATGCAGGAAGTTCAGAGCGGCAACGCCTCGGCGCACCAGCTGATCTCCCATGCCGAATCGCTGCTGCTGGCGCTCGACGCGGTCACGCGCGAACTCGACGAGACTTTGCCGCACGCGCTCGACCGCATCACATCGCACGGCAAGACGACACAGACGGCGCTGTCGCAGCTCCGCCCGATCCTCGACGCGTCGGAGCTGGTCGCGCAATCGACGGCGTCACACGTCAACGCAGTGCAATCGACACTCAAGGCGAACGAGCAGCAAATGGCAGGTCATGCGATCAGCCAGCAGGCGCTTGTCGACCGTATCAACGGCTCGCTGGCCGAGGCCGAGGCCGCGCTTGCCAAACTGCGCGAGGGCGCCGACGAATTCGCCGAACAGGGCGGCGCGCGCATGATCGCGACGCTTGGCGAGGTTCGCGCCACCGCCGATTCGGCGGCCAATGAAGCGCGACTAACCCTGGAAAAGCTCGTGACCAGCGCGCGCGAGACGATGCAGGCAACCGCGACCGATGCGATCGACGCCGCTTTCAAGACCGAGGTGGTGGCGCAGCTGAGCGCGATCGAGGATGCTTCGGCGCGCGCGGTTTCCGCAGCAGACGCCGCCGCCGACCGGCTGATGCGGCAGTTGATCACGATCATGGATACCAGCGCCAGCGTCGAACAGCGCGTGAGCGAAGCCGAACAGGCGATCACCGCGTCCGACCGCGACTCGCTCGCGAAACAGGTCGGCCTGCTGACCGAGTCGCTGAAATCGACCGCGATCGACGTCACAAAGATATTGTCGAGCGAGGTCAGCGACACCGCATGGGACGCATATCTCAAGGGCGACCGCGGTGTGTTCGCGCGGCGCGCGGTCAAGCTGATCGACAATAGCGAGGCCAAGGAAATTCTGCGCATCTACCAGAATGACGACGGGTTTCACGCGTCGGTGAACCAGTTCATCCACGATTTCGAAGCGATGCTGCGTCTGCTCATCGGCGCACGCGACGGCTCGGCGATCAGCGTCACCTTGCTCTCGTCGGACATCGGCAAACTATATGTCGCGCTGGCGCAGGCTATCGATCGTCTGCGGAACTGAGCTGCGTTGGAATAACGGATCGGTAGCGCGACTAACGACCAGAAGCAGCCATTTCTATCATCGTCATCCCGGCGAAGACCGGGATCTCACCCTCCCGCCCTGACGCACCGGCGAGATCCCGGCCTTCGCCGGGATGACGGATAAGGGAAGGTCCGCTCCCCACCCCAAAGCCGCCATCCGCCTTTGAAAAAAGTGCTTTCCTACATTATTCCGCTGTGCCAGCCTTCATTTCAGCTCTTTCAATTCGCAGGCAAAAGCGGTCGCTGCCCGGATGCCGGATTCGGCCAAGGTCCGGCTGCCATCTGTCGGTCGAGCGCGACAAATGGGGCACTGCAATAGGCTGACCTTTCCTGACCTTTGGCATGATGGCCCGGCGCATGCGCCGACCGGATCGCGGCCCCGGCTCGGAACAACCGAAAACGACAAGGGCGGCTCACCACCTCAAAGCCTATAATGTCGATCGGCGAGCGAGCCAACACGCTACTCAGCTGCGCCCGCTGAGCACATCGGGGTCGGCCCAGCCATTCACATAGGCGAGGTAGTAAAGAACGAAGGTGATCGTCGCGACGATCGTCATCTGCAACAGGATGCGCGCCGGACGGAAGGTCGCCGGTGCGCCCGGCTCCTGCCCCCGGACCAGCGGCGTCGCGTCATCGCTCGCGCGCCGTCCATGAAACGGCAGCACGAAAAAGGCGCTGAACGCCCAGAACAGCAGATAGATGGCGAGCGCCGAGGTCCATTTCATCGTCGCAGGTCCGTTCCGATGGTAACGAGCATCACGTCGACGATGGGCTTCTTGCCCGTCCAGTCAGTCGCGATGCGCCGCACGCCGAGGCGGATCGCCTCGCGAAGTTTCTCCTCGTCGCGGGCGGGGCCGGTGGCCGCCTGCTGCGCGGCTTCGCGCATTTCGTCGATAAAGGCCTCGCGCTCATCCTCGACGGGTACACCGCGATAGCTGATCGCGCTTTCGACGAAACGCTTGCCCGAGAAGATCGCGGCAACCGTGATATGGCCGTGAAGCGACAGCTTGCGCCGCTCGTTGATCGTTTCGCCGTCGGCCGGAAGGATGACGTCGCCGTCGAGAATCAGGCGGCCGGAATGAACGCGTTCGACAATCTTGGGCACGCCGGGCGCCAGCCGCACGAGGTCGCCATTTTCCTGTACCAGCGCGTCGGGCACATTCTGTTCAAGCGCGAAACGCGCCTGTTCGTGCATATGGCGGATTTCGCCATGCACCGGCAGGACGAGCTTTGGACGAAGCCAGCCGTAGAGCGCGGCCAGTTCGGGCTGCCCCGGATGGCCGCTAACGTGGATATGCGCCTGTTTCTCGGTGACGGTCAGAATATCCTTCGCCGCGAGCTGGTTCATGATCCGCCCGATCGCGACCTCATTGCCGGGAATCTGTTTCGACGAGAAGACGACCGTATCACCCGGTTCGAGTTTGATCTGGTGACCATCGGCCGCCATGCGCGCCAGTGCGGCCCGTGCTTCGCCCTGTCCGCCGGTGGCGATAACCATGACCTTGTTACGTGGCAGCCGCATCGCTTCGTCAAAATCGACCGTCGGCGGGAAGTCCTTCAGGTAACCGACCGAACGCGCGACACCGAGGATGCGGTCGAGCGAGCGGCCCGCGACGCACAGCGTCCGTCCCGTCGCCTTCGCGACCGCGCCCAGCGTCGCAAGCCGCGCGGCGTTCGAGGCAAAGGTGGTGACGACCACCCTGCCCTTCGCCGCGCCGACCGCAGCAAGCAACCCGTCGAACAGCCCGCCCTCGGTCCCCGATGCTTCGGGATTGAAGGCATTGGTCGAATCGCAGACGAGGACATCGACGCCTTCGTCACCGATCGCGGTCAGTGCCGCGGCGCTCGACGGGGTGCCAAGCACCGGGTCCGCGTCGAGTTTCCAGTCACCCGTGTGGAAAACGCGGCCATAAGGGGTGTCGATCACGGCCGCGCTCATTTCGAGGATCGAATGTGCGAGCGGCAGGAAGCGTATCCCGAAAGGTCCAAGCTGGAATTTGGCGTCGATGTCGACGACATGAACCTTGACCTGCTTCTCCAGCCCTTCTTCGATCAGCTTGCCTGCGATCAGCCCCGCCGTGAAGCGATTGGCATAGAGCGGCACGCCGAGGTCGGCGGCGAGATAGGGCAAGGCGCCGATATGATCCTCGTGCCCGTGGGTGAGCACGATGCCGAGCAGGTCCTTCTTGCGGTCCTCGATGAATTCCAGGTCGGGCATGATGATGTCGATGCCCGGATAATCATGGGTGCCGAAGGTCACGCCGAGGTCGAGCATGATCCATTTGCCGTCGCAGCCATAAAGATTGGCGTTCATGCCGATCTCGCCCGATCCGCCCAATGCGAGGAAAAGCAGCTCCTTGTTCGGAGTCGTCATATTGTCTGGTTCCGTTGGTTATAGAGGTGCATCAGGCCGTTCAGCGTGAGGTCGGGCTCGATACGATCAAACAGATGTGCCTGTTCCTGAAAAAGCGTCGCCAGGCCGCC
Organism: uncultured Sphingopyxis sp.; assembly: GCA_964426485.1. Taxonomy (GTDB): domain Bacteria; phylum Pseudomonadota; class Alphaproteobacteria; order Sphingomonadales; family Sphingomonadaceae; genus Sphingopyxis. The sequence goes on from CAYRQX010000009.1 coordinate 88,025, forward strand.
GGTCGCGATGACGGTGAGCGGCTTGCCGATCTCGGTCTTCATGCGCGCGATCAGCCCTTCCATCATCGAGACATAGCCCCAATAGACGCCGATGAGCATCTGGCTTTCGGTGGTGCGCCCGATAACGCTGCTCGTTGCCGGTGCCTCGATCGCGATGCGGGGCAATTTTGCGGCGGCAGCGACCAGTGCTTCGAGCGACAGGTTGACGCCGGGCGCGATAATGCCGCCCAGATAGGCGCCGTCAGCGCCGATATGGTCGAGCGTCGTCGCGGTGCCGAAGCTGATGACCAGCTTGTCCTTTCCGGGTTCTACCGCCTGCGCCGAGATGGCGTTCACCGCGCGGTCGGCGCCGACCGACTGCGGTTCGTCGACCTTGAGCGCGATGCCCCAGGTCACCGGCTCGCGCCCCGCGACCAGCGCGTCGACGCCGAAATACTTATGAGCCAGCAGTTGGAGATTGTGTAGCGCGCGCGGCACCACGGTCGAGATGATAACCGCTTCGACGTCGCCGCGATTATGCCCTTCGATCCGCATCAGCTGGTCGAGCCACACCATATATTCGTCGGCGGTGCGCCGGTCGTCGGTCGCGATGCGCCAGCGGGCCAGCAGCTCGGTGCCGCGGAACAGCGCGAATTTGGCGTTGGTGTTGCCGACGTCGATCGCGAGCAGCATCCTAATCCCCCTCCTCGACCGGACGCCGTAGCTCGACGTCTCCCGCATGGATCAACATGCTCTCCCCACCCTCGCGGCGCAAGCGCAGCGCGCCGTCCTCGGCAAGGCCGTCGAAATAGCCGTCGATCGCCTGTTCCGACACGCGGAGCGGTGTTCCGACAGGATGCGCCTGCGGAATCCACGCGCGCACGATGCTCGCAACGCCTTCTTGCCGCCAGGTCCACAGCGCATCGATCATCGCGATGCCCAGTGCATTACCGAAATGGTCGCGGTCGATTGTCGCGCCATTGCCCGCCAGGGTCGCGGTCGGACGGTCGGGCAGTTCGGGCGCGGCGACAAGGTTGACGCCGATACCGATCACCACCGAATTGCCCGTGCGCTCCATCAATATGCCAGCGCATTTCGCGCCATCGACCAGCAAGTCGTTCGGCCATTTGAGTTGCGCATCGATGCCTGGCGCGAGTGCGGAAACAGTCTTTGCAAGCGCCACGCCCGCGACCAGCGCCAGCGTCGCGGCCGACGGGTCGCCGACGGTCAGGTGAACGACGGTCGAGCCCATGAAATTCCCGTGCCCATCGCCCCATGCGCGACCCAGACGGCCACGCCCGGCGGTCTGGCGGTCGGCGACCAGCCAATGCCCCTCACCGACATGCTCACCGCCTGCCAGCCGCGCCAGCAGGTCGGCGTTGGTCGAACCTGTCTGCGCGATCCGCTCGATCGGCGGTATCAGAACAGCACCGCAGCGGCGCTGGCCGACAGGACCGCCAGCACGGGAATGAACAGATAGCCGATGACCGAGAGCCACAGCGCGCTCGCAGTGATCACCGCATCCTCGACGATCGCGCCGCCGCCCCTGGGGAATTCGGTGTCCGACTTGTCGTCGAAATACATCGTCTTGATGATCGCGATATAATAGAAGGCACCGATCACCGAGGCGACAATACCTGCGACCGCCAGCGGCACGAGGTTCGCGTTCACCGCGGCCTCGAACACCAGATACTTCGGCCAGAAGCCGAACAGTGGCGGGATGCCGGCGAGGCTGAACAGGAATACCGCCATTGCCGCGGCAAGGCCCGGACGGCGCTGCGACAGCCCGGCAAACGCCGGAATGCTCTCGACCTGGTTGCCGTCGGCGTCGCGCAGCTGGAGCACGACGAGGAAAGCGCCGAGCGTGGTCAGCATATAGACCAGCAGATAGGTCAGCACGCCCTCGACCCCCTGCTGCGTTCCCGCGGCCAGGCCGACGAGCATGAAGCCGACATTGTTGATCGACGAATAAGCGAGCAGGCGCTTGATATTCTTCTGTCCGATCGCGCCGACCGCGCCGAGGATGATCGAGGCGAGCGCGAGGAAAATGACGATCTGCTGCCAGGCGCCAACGGCGGGGCCCATCGCGTCGATCACGACGCGCGTCATCAGCGCCATCGCCGCGACCTTAGGCGCTGTGGCAAAGAAGGTCGTTACAGGGGTAGGAGCGCCCTCATAGACGTCGGGGGTCCACATGTGGAACGGCACGGCGCTGATCTTGAACCCAAGGCCTGCGAGCACAAAGACGATGCCGAAGATCAGTCCGATGTTCAGCTCACCGCCCATCACCTTGGCGATACCCGCGAAGTCGGTGGTGCCGGTGAAGCCGTAAAGCAGCGAGATGCCATAGAGCAGCATGCCCGAAGCGAGAGCGCCGAGGACGAAATATTTGAGGCCCGCCTCGGTCGACCGTTCGTCGGTCCGCATGAAGCTGGCGAGCACATAGGCCGCGAGGCTGTTGAGCTCGAGCCCGACATAGAGCGTCATCAGGTCACGCGACGAGGCCATGATGCCCATGCCGAGTGCGGCAAAGAGGATGAGCGTCGGATATTCGGCGCGCATGCCCCCACTGAAAAAGCGCGGCGCCACGACGATGCACACGAAGCTCGCGGCATAGATCAAGAGCTTGGCGAAACCGCCGAAGCTGTCGACCGAGAGCGTGCCCGAGAAGACCGTCGTTTCGATACCGAACAGCGCGACGACGGCAGCAGCAGCGGCGGCGAGCGTCAACAGCGAGCTCAGCTGATAAAGGCCGACATTGCGGTCACCGAAGAAGGTGCCGAGCATCAAGGTGATGAGCCCGCCGATCGTCAGGATCAGTTCGGGCCAGATGAGCATCAGGTCGGCGGTCATTGGACGCCTCCCGCATGGCTCGATCCGTGGGCGGGTTCACCGTGAGCGGCGGCGGGCTTGGCCTTGCCGGCGGTGAGATGCGCGTCGCCCGCGGGCTTAGCCGGCGCAAGGCGCGCAACGACGGTGGTCACATCGCCGCGCATCGGCGCGAGAAAGCTTTCGGGATAGACGCCCATCCACAGCGCCACGGCGGCCAGCGGCACCATGATCGTCCATTCGCGCGCGTTGAGGTCGGGCATCGCCTTCACATCGTCCTTGGTCAATTCGCCGAACACGACGCGGCGGTAGAGATAGAGCATATAGGCGGCGCCGAGGATGATCCCCGTGGTGCACACGAAGGCGACCCAGCTCGATGCTTCATAGATGCCCGCGAGGCTCAGGAACTCGCCGACGAAGCCGCTCGTGCCCGGCAGGCCGATCGACGCCATGGTGAACAGCATGAAGAAGAGCGCATAGGCGGGCATATTCTTCGCAAGCCCGCCGTAACGATCGATCTCGCGCGTGTGGAGCCGGTCGTAGATCACGCCGACGCAGAAGAAGAGCGCGGCCGAGACGACACCATGGCTGAGCATGATGATCAGCGCGCCCTCGATCCCCTGCTGGTTGAACGCGAAGAGGCCCACGGTGACGATCGCCATGTGGGCGACCGACGAATAAGCGATCAGCTTCTTCATGTCGCTCTGCACCAGCGCGACGAGGCTGGTGTAGACCACCGCGATCATCGACAGCCCGAAAACGATCCACATCAGCTGCCCCGACGCATCGGGGAACATCGGCATCATGAAGCGCAGGAAGCCATAGGCGCCGAGCTTCAGCAGCACGCCCGCAAGGATCATCGAGCCCGCCGTCGGCGCCTGGACGTGCGCGTCGGGAAGCCAGGTGTGGACGGGCCACATCGGCATCTTGACCGCAAGGCTGGCGAAGAAGGCGAGCCAGAGCCAGGTCTGCATCTGCACCGGGAAGTCATAGTTCAGCAGCGTCGGAATATCGGTCGTACCCGCTTCGCCGATCATCGCGATCATCGCGATCAGCATCAGCACCGACCCGAGCAGCGTATAGAGGAAGAATTTGAATGCCGCATATTTGCGGTTCGCGCCGCCCCAGATGCCGATGATGAAATACATCGGGATCAGCCCGGCTTCGAAGAAGATGTAAAAAAGCAGCAGATCCTGCGCCATGAAGACGCCGATCATCACGACTTCCATGATCAGGAACATCGCCATGTAGAGGCCGACGCGTTGCTTAATCGCGTCCCAGCTCGCCAGGATGCAGAGAGGCATCAGGAAGACGCTGAGCATGATCAGCATCAGCGCCATGCCGTCGATGCCAAGCGCCCAGCTGAACCGCCCGAACAGGTCGGCGCGCTCGGTGAACTGCCACTGCGCCCCGCCGATGTCGAACTGCGCCCACAGGATGCAACCGAGGACGAAGGTCGCCAGCGTCGCGCCGAGCGCGACGAAGCGCGCCATCTTGTCGCCGACGAACAGGCAGGCGATGGCGCCGACCAGCGGAACGGCCAGCATCAGCGAAAGGATCGGAAAGCCGCTCACAGGAAATTCACCATGGCCCAGCTGGCGAGGCCGACAAGACCGAGCAGCATCACAAACGCATATCCATAAACATAACCCGATTGCAGCCGGACCGCGAGACGGGTCCCTCCAGCGACGAGCGCCGCGGCACCATCGGGACCAAAGCGGTCGATGGTGCCTTCATCCCCGCGCTTCCAGAAGACGCGGCCGATCGCGAAGGCGGGCTTCACGAAGAGGATGTTGTAGAGCTCGTCGAAATACCATTTATTATAGAGAAACTGGTGGAGCAGCTTGAACTGCGCCACAAAGCGCGCCGGCAATGTCGTGTTGCGGATATAGCTGTTCCACGCGAGGAAAAGCCCGATCGCCATCACCGTAAACGGCGTCCATTTCACCCAGAGCGGCACTTCATGCGCGGCGTGCATCAGATGCTCGTCGAACGCCAGGCTGCCCTTCCAGAACGCCATGCCCTCTTCGGGATAGATGAACTGGTGGTGGAACGCGATGCCCGCGAACACCGCGCCGATCGACAGCACGACCAGCGGGATCAGCATCGTGATCGGGCTTTCGTGCGGGTGATAGCCCGCGGTGCCGTCGCTGTGCGCGTCATGATGATGATCCGCCTGCGCGTGATCGCCGTGGCCATGATCGTCATGAACCGCGTGCTGGATATGCTCGCTCTGTTCCCAGCGCGGCTTGCCATAGAAGGTAAGGAAGACGAGACGCCACGAATAGAAGCTGGTGAGGAAGGCCACAAAGATGCCGACCCAGAAGGCCACCACGCCGCCGCCGCCGCTCGCGAAGGCCGCCTCGAGGATGCCGTCCTTCGAGTAGAAGCCAGCGAAACCCGCAACCCCGGCGATGCCGACGCCGGTGATTGCCAGCGTGCCGAGCATCATCGCCCAATAGGTGATCGGGATCTGTTTCCTGAGGCCGCCATAATAACGCATGTCCTGCTCATGATGCATCGCGTGGATCACCGAACCGGCACCCAGGAACAGCAACGCCTTGAAGAAAGCATGCGTGAACAGGTGGAACATCGCGGCGCCATAAGCGCCCGCGCCAGCGGCAAAGAACATGTAACCGAGCTGCGAACAGGTCGAATAGGCGATGACGCGCTTGATGTCCCACTGCGTCGTCGCAACGGTCGCGGCGAAGAAGCAGGTCGCGGCGCCGACGAACATCACGACGCCCTGCGCGACGTCGCTCGTTTCGAACATCGGCGACAGGCGGCAGACCATGAAGACGCCCGCGGTGACCATCGTCGCGGCGTGGATCAGCGCCGACACCGGGGTCGGGCCTTCCATCGCGTCGGGAAGCCAGGTGTGCAGGCCAAGCTGCGCCGACTTGCCCATCGCGCCGATGAACAGCAGCAGGCAGAGGATCGTCATCGTGTCGAGACGCATGCCCATGAAGCCGATCGTCGAACCCGCCATGCCCGGTGCGGCGGCCAAAATCTCGGGGATCGAGACGGTGCCGAAGACGAGGAAGGTGCCGAATATACCGAGCATGAAGCCAAGGTCGCCGACGCGGTTGACGACGAATGCCTTGATCGCCGCAGCGTTGGCGCTCGGCTTT
>CAYRQX010000010.1:0-92382 GCA_964426485.1 uncultured Sphingopyxis sp.
CGTCTGCGTGGCCCGCCTTTTCGCCCAAGAGCAGCGCCCGCGCAACCAGCAAAAGCACGTCGAGCGTGATGCACGCATCGGCGACGTTGAAGATCATGAAGGGACGGAAATCGCCAAAATGCAGATCGGCGAAGTCGACGACATAGCCGAAACGCACACGATCGACGATATTGCCGAGCGCGCCGCCGAGGATCATCGCGAGCGCGATCACGTCGCCCTTCGCCTGCTCACGCATCATCCAGAAAGCGACCGCGGCGGCGACCAGTCCCGTCACCGCGACGAGCGTCCAGCGCGTCGTGTCGGTGCAGTTGGCGAACATCGACAGCGAAATGCCGCAATTTTCCGCCCAGGTCAGGTTGAAGAAGTCCGCGATTTCGATCTGCCCCTTCGGTTCCAGCGACAAGGGGACGGTGACGACCCATTTGGTGACCTGGTCGAGGATGAAGGCGAGGGCCGCAAAGATCAGGCCGAAGCGCAGGTGCGGGGAACGAGTGCTGCTCATGCTGCGCCCAATACCGTGTCGCAGCGATTGCACAAGCTGCCGTCCTCGGTGACTTCGGGCAGGTGGCGCCAGCAGCGGCCGCATTTGTGGTTTTCGGTGCGCTTCACATCCCACTCGCCCTGATGGACGGTCGAGGTTATGAAGATATCCTCGAAATCAATGTCGCCGGCCTCATTGGGAAGCCAGACTTCGGCTTCGAGGCTGGAGCGGATGATTTTCTCGCGGCGTAGGGGTTCGATGCGCTCGGTGACGAGGGCGCGGGTTTCGCGGATTGACGCCCATTTTTCGATCAGCACCGTGTCCCCGCGAAGGCGGGGACCCATCTCCGGTGGGTTCGAAGTTGAACCGGCAGGAGATGGACCCCGGCCTTCGCCGGGGTGCACGAGGGTTTCGAGGTTGGGCCATTCGAGAAGGTGGACCGAACCCGCGTCGGGATAGCGCGTGCCCCACACCTCTTCGCTGGTGAACACCAGCACGGGCGCCGCGTAGCGCACCAGCGCGTGGAACAGCACATCCAGCACGCTGCGATAGGCGCGGCGCGTGTCGGTGCCGAGCGGCGCGGCGGGGCCGAGGTCGCAGTAGAGGACGTCCTTGCGGATATCGAAATAGAAGGCCGAGAGATCCTCGTTGCAGAAATCGGCAAGCAGGCGCGTGTAGCTGTTGAAGTCGAAATCATCGACCGCGCGGGCCATCTTCGCGTCAAGGTCGGCGAGCAGCGAGAGCATATAGCGCTCAAGTTCGGGCATCGCCGCGACGTCGGTGACGCGTTCGTCCTCGGTGAAGCCTTCCAATGCGCCCAGCAGGTAGCGGAACGTATTGCGCAGCTTGCGATATTGGTCGGCGACGCCCTTGAGGATCTCGTCGCCGATGCGGTGATCCTCGGTGAAATCGACGCTGAGCGCCCACAGGCGGATGATGTCGGCGCCGTTGGTTTGCATCACCTTGACGGGATCGGTCGTGTTGCCGACCGACTTGGACTGTTTGAGGCCCTTGGCGTCCATCGTGAAGCCGTGAGTCAGCACCGCATCGTACGGCGCCTGTCCGCGCGTGCCACAGCTTTCGAGCAGCGACGACTGGAACCAGCCGCGATGCTGGTCGCTGCCTTCGAGGTAAAGGTCGGCGCTGTGGGTGCCGCCGTCGTGGCGGACGAGCGCGGGCCAGCGCCCGCTTTCGAGGACGAAGGCGTGGGTGCAGCCCGAATCGAACCAGACGTCGAGGATGTCGACGATGCGTTCGTAATCGGCGGCGTTGTAGCTATCGCCGAGATATTCCTGCGCGCGCGCGTCGCTCCACGCGTCGACGCCGCCCGCCTTCACCGCCGCGACGATGCGGTCGTTGACTTGCGGGTCGTTGAGATACTGGCCGGTCTTGCGATCGACGAACAGCGTGATCGGCACGCCCCACGCGCGCTGGCGGCTGAGCACCCAGTCGGGGCGGTCCTTGACCATCGATCGGATGCGGTTGCGGCCCTTTTCGGGGACGAAGCGGGTGCGGTCGATCGCGTGCATCGCGGCCTGACGCAGCGTCGGCGCGGCGCACAGATCCTCTTCGGCGGGGTTGATCGCGCCGCCTTCGCTTTCCCAGCGCTGCTCGCGCGGCGCCTTGGGTTCGATGTGGGTCATGACCTTGTCCATCGGCACGAACCATTGCGGGGTGCAGCGATAGATGACCTTCGCCTTCGAGCGCCAGCTGTGCGGATAGCTGTGCTTGTAATCGGCGCTGGCGGCGAGCAGCCCGCCGGCTTCGCGCAGGTCGGTGCAGATCGGGCCGTCGGGGGCGTTGAATTTGGGGTTGATCACCGATCCCTGACCGCCGAGCCAGCCCCAATCCTCGCGATATTTGCCGTCGCCCTCGACCGCGAAGACGGGGTCGATGCCGTTCGCCTTGCACAGGTCGAAGTCGTCCTCGCCATGGTCGGGCGACATATGGACGAGCCCGGTACCGCTGTCGGTGGTGACGAAATCGCCCGGCAAAAACGGACGCGGGCGCGCGAAGAAGCCGCCGAGCGCGTGCATCGGGTGACGGGCGACGGTGCCGGCGAGGTCGGAGCCTTTGCCCTCCCATTCGATATCCCAATCGGCTTTGCCGTCGAACTCGCGAGCAACTCGTTTGGCGAACTCCGGCAACAAGTTACCAGCGACCAAAAACTTGCCAGCAGCTCGCCACGGAAAAGCTTCTTCTCCGGGCGGAAGGGGCGAGCGGGGCAAAAGGAAATTGACGAGAACGTATTCGACGTCCGGCCCATAGGCCAAAGCCTGGTTGACCGGGATCGTCCACGGCGTCGTCGTCCAGATCACCGCATGCGCGCCGACCAGCTCTGCGATCGGGCTCTCGACGATCTCGAACGCCACATCGATCTGGGTCGAGACGATATCCTCATATTCGATCTCGGCCTCGGCGAGCGCGGTCTTTTCGACGGGCGACCACATCACCGGCTTGGCGCCGCGATAGAGCATGTCGTTGGCGGCGAATTTGAGCAGCTCGCGGACGATCGTCGCCTCGGCCTCATAATCCATCGTCAGATAGGGATGGTCCCAGTCGCCGCCGATGCCGAGGCGCTTCAACTGTTCGCGCTGGGTGTCGACCCAATGCTGGGCATAGGCGCGGCATTCGGCGCGGAATTCCTCGACCGGAACCTCGTCCTTGTTGAGCTTTTTCTTGCGATATTGCTCCTCGACCTTCCACTCGATCGGCAGGCCGTGGCAGTCCCAGCCGGGGACGTAGGGCGCGTCCTTGCCCTTCAGCGTCTGGGTGCGGACGACCATGTCCTTCAGGATATGGTTGAGCGCATGGCCGATGTGCATGTCGCCATTGGCATAGGGCGGGCCGTCGTGGAGGATGAACTGGTCGCGGCCAGCGCGGCTGGCGCGGATCTGGCCTTCGAGATTGCCCTCGAGCCATTTGGCGAGAATCAGCGGTTCCTTCTGCGGCAGGCCGGCCTTCATCGGAAAGTCGGTCTTGGGCAGGAAGACGGTGTCGCGGTAGTCGCGCTGTTCGGCGGTGGGCGTGCTTTCGGTCATGGTGCGCGGCGCTTAGCGCAGTTTTGCGTGGGAGCAAACAGCGGTTTCCCTCTCCCCTTGCGGGAGAGGGGGCTGTGAGCTATCGACAGGCCGCAACCCCTCTCCCAGCTGCGCCTAAGCGGCAAAGCCGCCAAGGCTGCGCAACCCTCTCCCGCAAGGGGAGAGGGATTTACCTTTGCCGCGGCCGCAGCGCGGGGCCGAGATTGTAGATGTCGTCGATCCACACATATCCGGTGAAGCTGGCGGGCACCTTGGTCAGCTGGCCCACTTTCGACAGCCCCATGCCGCCCGTTTCCTCGCCGCGCGGGCCGGTGAGGAGGACGCGGGTGCCATGCTTTGCGGCGCGGTCCTGCAGGCGGTCGGGCCAGCCCCAATAGGCCCATTGATAATTGAGCGGCACCATGATCGTGCTGCCGACGCAGCTCTCGGGATACCAGCCCGACCAGCCATATTTCAGATAATCGGTCGTGCAGCGTTTCGCGGCGGCGGGGTCCATCGTCCACGCCTTGGGTGCCCTGGCCCGGATGACCTGCATCAGCCGCGGCGGGCCGAAAAAGCCGAAGCGCGGCTGGTTCGGGTCGATCCCCGCGCGCGCGAAGGCGGCGAGGACGAGCTCGGCCTCCTTCGGGTCGCGCGATTTGAAGTTGATCAGGAGCGAGGCGTGACCGAGCGCGGCGAGCACCTCGTCGAGGCTGGGCATCAGGCCGACGCCCTTGCCGCGCAGCGGGAAGGTCCGGCCGCCGTCGGCGGTGTAGCCATAGCCGATGTCGAGCGCCTTGAGTTCCGCCATCCTGCGGTCGCGGATAGGGCCCTTGCCGTCGGTGCGGCAATCGAGCCCCCAGTCGTGAAAGATCGCGACCTGCCCGTCCTTCGTCCCCGCGACGTCGAATTTGACCATGTTCGCGTCGCGGCCGATCGCCGCCTTCATCGAGGGCAGGCTGTTTTCGATATAGTCATGCTCGGGCGGGTGGATGCGCGTCGCGGTGCAGCTTTCGTCGGTGATGCCCGTGTGATCGAACAGCTGCGACACGCCGCGATGCGCGATCAAGACGCGCTTGCCGCTGGGGTGGGGGGCGAGGAAGCTGGCGTTGCTGAGCGTGAACCATGCAACGATGGCAGCAAAGACCCAGAGCAGGCTTTTCGTGCCGCGTTTCATCGGCTTTTTGGGCGGGCCTTCGAGCGCGGCGGCCCAGTCTTCGCTGTCGGTCATCAGTCCCCCCATTCCCTCGCCCCTTGCGGGAGAGGGGTTATATGTCCGCCAGCAGCGCTTTAGCCGCATCGCAATCCTTGGCGATCTGCGCCATCAGCGCGTCCATGCCGTCATATTTCGCCTCGGGCCGGATGAAGGCGTGGAAGGCGACGTCGATTTCCTGGCCGTAGAGGTCTTCGGCAAAATCGAAGAAATGGGGTTCGAGCAACTCCTTCGGCGGATCGAAGCTCGGGCGGATGCCGAGGTTGGCGGCGCCTTTCAGGATGCGGCCATCGGGGAGTTTTCCGGTGACGGCATAGATGCCGTAACGCGGGCGCAGATATTGGCCCATTTCGAGGTTGGCGGTCGGGAAACCGAGCAGGCGACCATTCTTGTCGCCGTGCTGGACGATATTGCGCACCGTGAAAGGGCGGGTGAGCAGGCGCGTCGCGGTAGCGCAGTCGCCGGCCTGCAACGCCTCGCGGATGCGGCTCGACGAGATCACCTCTTCGGCGTCGTCGACGGGCGCGACCATTTCGGTGAAGAAGCCGAGGCGGCGCGCATGATCGGCGAGGGTGACGACGTCGCCGCCGCGGCCCTTGCCGAAGACGAAGTCGCTGCCGGTGACGACGCCCGCGGCGCCGTAGCGTGTCAGTAGCAGCCCGGTGATGAAATTCTCTGCCGTCGTGCTCGCCAGCGCGGCGTCGAAGGGCAGGACGAGCATCGCGTCGGCGCCCGCAGCGGCGAACAGCTCCTGCCTTTGGTCGAGCGTGGTGAGGCGGAAGGGCGGGGCGTCGGGTTTGAAGAAGCGCACCGGATGCGGGTCGAAGGTCGCGACGATCGCGGGGCGGCCTTCGTCCTGCGCGTGGCGCACGGCGCGGCCGACGACCGCCTGATGCCCAGCGTGGAAGCCGTCGAAATTGCCGAGCGCGATCACGCCGCCGCGCAGAGGCTCGTCAATGCGGGTGTGGCCGACCAGGCGGATCATGAGGTGGATAACCGGCGCAAGCCATCCACGACACCCGTTTCTCCGAGCGAAGACGAGGGGCTATGCCGAGCGAAGTCGAGGCTGCGACGGCGCAGGTTCTCACTGCGCTCGAACGAGCCCCTCGTCTTCGCTCGGGGAAACGATATGGGGCGGCGCGTCAATTCTTGTCGCCCGGTCCGGCCGGCGGCGTCAGCGGCACCAGCCCCGCCTTAAGAATGCGGATCGCGTTGCCGCCCATCGCGGCGCGGATATCCTCGTCGCTGAAGCCCGCGTCGATCAGCGCTTGCGTCACCTGTACCAGCTTCGACGTGTCGAAACGCACCGTGGTGGCGCCGTCATAATCGCTGCCGAGCGCGACATGGTCGATGCCAACGAGGTCGCGGACATGCTTCATGGCGTTGGCGATGCTCGCGGGCGAGGTGTCGCACACCGCGGCGTCCCAATATCCGATGCCGATCAGGCCGCCGGTCGCGGCAACGCCCCTAATCTGCGCGTCGCTGAGGTTGCGGTTGACCTTGCACGTCGCCTGGACACCGCCGTGGCTGGAGACGACGGGGCGGCGCGCGATCTTGAGGATATCGGCGACGCAGGCGTTCGAGCAATGCGCGATGTCGACGATCATGCCCTTCGCCTCCATCTCGGAGACTATTTGCCGTCCGATCGGGGTTAGGCCGCCTTTTTTCAGGCCGTGCATCGAGCCGGCGAGATCATTGTCGAAGAAATGGGTGAGCCCCGCCATGCGGAAGCCCGCGGCGTAGAGCTTGTCGAGGTTCGCGAGCTTGCCTTCGAGGCCGTGCAGTCCCTCGATGCTGAGCATCGCGCCGACGGGCGGCACCTTGCTGCGGCGTTCGGCGAGCAGGCTATCGATATCCTCGGGCGCGGCGACCGCGCGCAGCTGGCCTGCCGATGCGGCGACGGCGCGGTGGAGCTTTTCGGCGTGCCACAAAGAGCGTTCGAGCAGCGAGTTCCATGTCCGCACCGGCTGGAGCTGTGCGATCACGAGGCCGGTGATATTGTCGGTATCGCTGCCGTTCGCGTCGTAATTCTGGCCCTTCGGCGACTTGGTCGTGCTCGCGAGGATTTGCAGCGCGACATTGCCGTCCTCGAGCCGGGGTAGATCCATATGGCCGCGGTCGGCGCGATCGAGGATGCTGCGCTTCCAGAGCAGGGTATCACTGTGGAGGTCGACGATCGTCAGCGTCCGGTGCAGCGCTTTCGCGCGTTCGCTGACTTGCGGCAGCGGCTTGCCGTCGACCTTGTTCATCCCGCGCTCGAGCATGCCGGGGGCGAACGTGAAAAAGGCGAGCGCGGCGACCGCGACAAGAAGCAATATGCCGATCAGCCAGCGACGCATGGGCTTATTTCCTCGTCAGCGTGACGAAGCTGTAGGCCGGGCGGCCGGCGTCGTCGGCGGGATGATCCTCGCGCGCCGCCTCGTGCCAGTCGGCGGCGGGCGGATAGTCGATGATCGCGTCGCCCCGGGGCTCGATTGCGACTTCGGTCAGTTCGATACGGTCGGCGAGCGGCAGGAAGAGGCGATAGATTTCGGCGCCGCCGATCACCATCACATGCGGCGCATTGGCGAGTTTGAGGGCTTCCTCGATCGTCGCCACGGGCTCGGCGCCCTCGTCCTGCCAGTCGGGATCGCGGGTGAGCACGATATGGCGACGGCCCTCGAGGATGGCGGGCAGGCTGTCGAAGGTCTTGCGCCCCATGATCATCGGGCGCCCCATTGTCAGCTGCTTGAAGCGGCGGAGGTCGGCGGGCAGGTGCCAGGGCATCTTGCCGCCGGCGCCGATCACGCCATTGGCAGCGCGCGCGAGGACGAGGGTGATTTCGGGACGGTTCATGCGGGAGGGACTCCGACCCAGGTGGCATGGCCGAGCTTGCGGCCGTCGCGGACCTCGGCCTTGCCATAATGATGGACGTGGCACGCGGGGTCGGCGAGCAGGTCCGGCACGGTTTCGATCCCGCCGCCGATCAGATTGTGCATCACGACCGGCAGCGCCGCGGTGTCGGTGCTGCCGAGCGGCAGGCCTGCGACGGCGCGGATATGATTTTCGAACTGGCTGGTGGCCGCTCCCTCGATCGTCCAGTGGCCGCTGTTGTGGACGCGCGGCGCCATTTCGTTGAATATCGGGCCATCGTCGGTGGCGAAGAATTCGCCGGTGAGGACACCGACATAGTCGAGATCTTCGGCAATGCGCGCCATCAGCGCGCGCGCCTCGTCCTGCTGGTCGAGGACGATCTGCGGCGGCGGCAGCGTCGAGGTTGCGAGGATGCCGCCTTCGTGGACGTTGACGGGCGAGTCCCAGAAGCGCGTCTCGCCGTCGATGCCGCGCACCAGCAGCACCGAAAATTCATGGTCGAAAGTCACGAAGCCTTCGAGCACTGCGGCGTGTCGGTCGATGCCGTCCCAGGCTGCATCGGCGTCGGCGGCTGTGGCGAGCCTTGCCTGCCCCTTGCCGTCATAGCCCATGCGGACGGTCTTGAGGATCGCTGGGGCGCCGACCCGGTCGAGTGCGGTATCGAGCGCGGCACGATCGGGGACCGCCGCGAACGGCGCCGGGCGGCCGCCGAGACCGGCGACGAAATTTTTTTCGGCAAGGCGGTCCTGCGCGATCTCGAGCCCCGTCGCACCGGGGCGCACCGCGACATGGCCCGACAGGAAGCGCACCGTGTCGACGGGCACATTCTCAAATTCATAGGTCACGACATCGCAATGCGCGGCAAAGGCGGCAAGGCGCGGTTCGTCGTCCCACGCCGCCTGCGTGTGCTGCGCGGCAACGTCGGCGGCAACGCTCTCCCGGTCGGGCGCAAAAATATGGACGCGGTAGCCGAGTTGCGCTGCGGCGACGGCGAGCATGCGCCCGAGTTGGCCGCCGCCGAGAATGCCGATCGTAGAACCGGGTGGCAGCAAAAGATCAGCCCTCGCGCACGGGAATAGGGGCAACGGCGCTCGTCTGCGCGTCGCGCCAGGCGTCGAGTTTTTGTGCCAGATTGGCATCATTATTCGCGAGCAGGGCGGCGGCGAACAGCCCCGCGTTGGTGGCGCCCGCCTTGCCGATCGCAAAGGTCGCGACGGGAACACCGCCCGGCATCTGGACGATCGAATAGAGGCTGTCGACGCCGCTCAATGCCGCCGACTGGACGGGAACGCCGAGCACCGGGACGCGCGTCATTGAGGCCACCATGCCGGGGAGGTGCGCGGCGCCGCCCGCGCCTGCGATGATCGCTTTCAGGCCGCGGTCCGCCGCGCTTTTGGCATAGTTTACAAGCCGGTCGGGGGTGCGATGCGCCGATACGATCTGCACTTCGTGCGCGATGCCGAACTCTTCGAGAATCTGGACCGCGTGCGCCATCGTCGGCCAGTCCGACTGGCTGCCCATGACGACACCAACATTCACCTTGGTCTGCGGGGCCGCTCCGGCCATTCCAATCCCTCCTGCCCCGGCGTTCGTCATGCGTGAATCGCCATTGCTCCCCCTAGCGACTGCTTTGCGCGCGGGCAACGCCGCGCAATTCATACCGCCGCGTTTACCGATTGGTATCAAGTCGGGACTAGGGTCGCCGCTCAATAGTCGTCGGCATTCGGCCGGGGATCGTGGGTTGGTTCGGGGACGTTGAATGGATAGCGTAGGGGGGGCACGGATCGCGGTCGACCAGTTCGGTACCGTGGCCGTAGACTCCATCGAGGACCAGCTGCGTGAAATACGCCGGGAACGCGACGCCTTGCGCCGCGAAAACCGCGTGTTGAAGATCGCCGTCGCCGAACTCGAACGTGTGTCCGAGCGCGATACTCTGACGCCCTTGTTCAATCGGCGTTACTTCCTGACCGCGATCCACCACCGCATGGCGCGGTTCGAACGGCACGCCGAACGCGCCGCGGTCGTCTTTATCGACGTCAACCAGCTTAAATATATCAATGACAGCTTTGGCCATGCCGCGGGCGACTTCGCGCTGATGGAGATCGCCAAGCGGCTCGCCGGTTCGATCCGCGCGACCGACGTCGCGGCGCGCATCGGCGGCGATGAGTTCGGGCTGATCCTTGACCAGTCGAGCGAGGCCGGCGCGCGCGCGCAGGTTGAGCGCCTCTGTGACGTGCTGAGCGCCGCGCCCGCCGACTATGACGGGCACGAGATCGCGCTATCGGCATGCTTCGGGGTCGCGATGCTGCAGACCGGGATGACCGAATCCGACATATTGGCCGCGGCAGACCGCGACATGTATCGCAGCAAGCAGGGGCTCGCCGGTCTTCCGGGTCACCGATAGCCGCCGCTAACCGCGCGTTAACCAAAAAGGCGCATCCTCCCATGACGACAGGGGGGTAAGATGCGAAACCAGGCCGACCCATATCTCGACATCCAGAACCGGATTACCGGACAGATCGGTGCGCTCGCCGAAGCACTGCCGCATTGCGCGCTGGCGCAGATCGTGCAGGGGATCGACGACATTCGCTGCCTTGCGCGCGACAATGGCTTTGCTGCGGTCGAAACGCTGGCGAGTCGGCTCGAATCGGCGGTCGCGGGTGGCGGTTATCGCGCCGCGATCCTGACCTATCTCGACGCGATGAGCGATGCGGCGGCGGTGCCGCGGGGACCGCTGCCGTCCGCCGCGCAGGAAGCCTGGCTCGCCTCGGTCGCAGTGCGCCTGGGTCATTGACCGCGCCCGCCTGACCCTTCAAATCTGACGTCATGGATGCAATCATGCTTGCACTTGTGGCGGTACTGCTCGCCAATGCCGACGGGCGCAGCGGGATTATGCTGTCGCGGCTCGTGAGCGCGCGCAGCGACCGGCGCTTGACGGTCGGGATCGCTTTTTCGGCTTTCATCGTCAATGCGGTCATCGCGGCGATAGCGGGTGCGATTGCCAATCGAATGATCGGGCAGGGGGTGGCCGCGCTGCTGGTGGCGCTGGCGATGCTCTCCGCAGCGGCCGCGCTGCTGTGGCGGGTGAAGCTGCTTCCCGATCCGGTCGCGGATGATGCGTCGCCCCCGATATTGGCCGGCCGGATGCTCGCGAATCAGTTCGGCGATCGCAGCCATTTCCTGATCGGCGCGCTCGCCGCGACGAGCGGCGCGGGGCAATGGGCGGCGGCGGGGGGACTGGTCGGCTGGACGCTGGCGATGCTGCCTTTCCTCGCCTTCGGTCCGGAGCTCGCTCAGCGGCGCGCGGCGCGCAACCTGCGCTGGGCGGCTGCCGCGATTCTGATCCTCTGGGGCCTTCGCACCGCGCTCGGCGCATTTGGTCTGATCGGTTAATTCCTTCGAATGGTTCGCCTTCATCGTTTTTGTCGATGAAACTCACCCAAAGCTTTAATGGGAAAGTCGAGCCCCGCCGCGCTATATGGGTCTGACAACAGAAAGGATGTTCCCATGTCCGAGAAAAACAACAATGCTCCCGCCGTCGCCGATGCGCTCAATGCGTTGCTCGCCGACAGTTTTGCGCTCTATCTGAAGACGAAAAATTATCACTGGCACGTTCAGGGGCCGCGCTTTCGCGAGCTGCACCTGTTGTTCGATGAGCAGGCGGCGCAGATTTTCGCGACGACCGACCTGATCGCCGAGCGCGTTCGCAAGAATGGCGCACTGACCTTGCGTTCGATCGGCGACGTCAGCCGCCGCGCGTCGATCCGCGACGATGACAGCGCGGGGGCCGACGCCGAGGCGATGATCCGCACGCTGGCCGGCGACAACAAGATATTGCTCGGCCAGCTCAAGGAAGTGAAGGCCGCAGCCGAAGCCGATGGCGATATCGCGACGAGCGGGCTGGTCGATGGCTGGGCCGACGAGACGCAGCAGCGCATCTGGTTTCTGGAGGCGACGCTGGGCTATTGATTGCGAAACGCCTTCCCCCTGGATGGAGGAAGGATACGCAGTCTTGCCGCAAAGCGGCTAGGCAAAGCTGGATGGCGAAAGGGTGCGTTCGAGTAACGCCGCTTCAGGACGCACCTTCGCGCCCACCGCTGCGCCCCGGACTGGATCCGGGGCGCGCTGCCTCCCCCATCAAAGGGGAAAGGATTTCGCGGCTGCTATCGAGGCAACCGAACAGAATCTGATCAGCGCTGCTTCTTCGCCGTGCTCGCGGTGAAATCCGGGTCCTTTTTGGCCACCCAATCGACAAATTTCCGTACATTGGGGTTCGCCAGCAGGCCATCGACATCCATTCCGTGGCGCTGCAGTTCCGAATTGGTAAAATTCGCGATCAGCGTTTGCTGGCAAATGGGGTGCATCGGCACGACGTCGCGCCCGCCCCGGCTCTTGGGGACGGGATGATGCTAGACAATCACTTTTCCCGTCGGGCGACCGCATAGCCAGCACGGCGGTACGACGGTTGGCGGAGCTTCCTCGGTACGATGCAGGTCGCCGTAAGGATCATGCTTTGAATGTTTGCGGGCCATGAATCTGCCTGAATTGCCTAAGATTTGGCGCGCGCCGATCGCGAAATAAAAAGGGCGGCCCGAAAGCCGCCCTTTTCGTTTTTCCTGTCCTGCCGATCAGTCCTGATGCGGCTGGATGTTCACCGCGGCGAATTTGCCGCGATCGTCGACTTCGATGTCGAACGCGACGCGGTCGCCTTCGTCGAGGCCCGCCATGCCGGCGCGCTGTACCGCGCTGATGTGGACAAAGGCATCGGCCTGTCCGTCGTCGCGCGCGATAAAGCCGAAGCCCTTCGTCGTGTTGAAGAATTTGACGGTGCCCGAAGTGCGTTCACCGGTCAGCTGACGCCGACCGCGGGCACCACCGGGTGCGGCGCCGCCGGGTGCGCCGCGATCGTCGCGGCGCGGACCATTGTCCTCGATCGGCATCGGTTCGCCTTCTATCTTGAGATCGATGGCCGAAACCTTGCCGTTGCGTTCGACGAGCGTGAAGCCGAGCGGCTGGCCCGAAGCGAGGCCCGCAAGCCCTGCCTGTTCGACCGCGCTGATGTGGACGAACACGTCTTCGCCGCCATCGTCGCGGGCGACGAAACCGAAGCCCTTTGCCGCGTTGAAGAATTTGACCGTGCCATTGCCTTCGCCGACGACCTGCGCGGGCATCCCGCCACCACGTCCGCCGCCGAAGCCGCCACCGCCGCCACGATCGCCGCCGCCGAAGCCGCCGCGGTCACCGCCGCCGAAGCCGCCGCCGGGACGATCACCGCCGCCGAAGCCGCCGCGGTCGCCGAAGCCGCCGCCGCGATTGCCGCCGCCATAGCTGTCGCCGCCATAAGGTGCAGGTTCGAAGCTGTCGAAATTGCCGAAATCATCGCGCTTGCCGCGCCCCCGCTGGCCGCGGCGATCCTTGTTGAAACTCATTGTCTAATAGTCGCTTTCGGTTCGTCCATACCCCATTCGATCAGCGTCTTGCGTCGGACGGGGACGCAGTTCACCATGGGCACAGACTCGCCCCGTGCCTCTAACGGCGAAATATATAGCCTAAATGAACCTACTCTGCGAACGGAAAATTCAAGCCCGCGATCAGAATAAGGCGCGCTTTGCCGCAGGCGCATGGCAGGCGGCCTGCATCCCCGAAAACCAGTCATTGAGCGGCAAGGCCGCTTGGCCTAAGGCGAGCTGCATGACTGTCTATTTCCACGAAGAAGATTTGCCCGAGGGCGTGCTGGGGTCCGGCGCGGTCGCCATCGATACCGAGACGATGGGTCTGAACCCGCTGCGCGACCGGCTGTGCCTCGTCCAGATCAGCGACGGGTCGGGCGACGAGCATCTCGTCCGCTTCAAACCCGGCAGCAGCTTTGAAGCGCCGGTGTTGAAGGCGATATTGACCGATCCCAACCGGTTGAAACTTTTCCATTTTGCGCGTTTCGACATCGCGGCGCTGCAACAGGCGCTCGGCGTCGTGACGGCGCCCGTCTATTGCACCAAGATCGCCTCGAAGCTGATTCGCACTTACACCGACCGCCACGGGCTGAAGGAACTGGTGCGCGAATTGCTGGGTCAGGAAGTGTCCAAACAGCAGCAGTCGAGCGACTGGGGCGCCGCCGAGCTCAGCGATGCGCAGCGCGATTATGCCGCGAGCGATGTGCGTTTCCTGCATGCGATGAAGGAGATTCTCGACGCACGTCTGGCACGCGAAGGACGCACCGAGCTGGCGCAGGCCTGTTTCGATTTCCTGCCGACGCGCGCGGCACTCGACCTCGCGGGTTGGCCCGAGGTCGATATTTTCGCGCATATGTGAAGAGTGATTCGCGAAGACCATGTCCGAACGCGCCGATCTTGACCGCACGATGCGCCGCATGTGGGCGGCGAGCGGGTCGAACCATGACCGCGTCGTGCGTATCCTGCGCTATGGCTTGCCGCTCGTCATCGGCGTCGTCGCGTCGATACTCGTCTTTTCGCCCTTCACCCAGCGCGCCGAGATCAGCTTTCTCTTGTCGAAGGACAAGGTCGACATGGCGAGCGAGCGGATGAAGGTGACGCGCGCCGAATATCGCGGCCAGGACGCCAAGGGGCAGCCGTTCGCGCTGCTCGCGGGCAGCGCGGTCCAGAAAAGCTCGGCCGAACCGATCGTGCGGATGACCGACCTGTCGGGGGCGATTCGCCTCACCGACGGTCCGGCGACGATTGTCGCGAAGCAAAGCGCCTATAATATGGACACCGAAAAGGTGGACGTGCCGGGGCTGGTCCAGGTCAAGAGTGCTGATGGCTATCGCATCGACGCCAGCAATGTCGCGGTCGACCTCAAGACGCGCAGCCTTGCCGGGCAGGGCGGCGTCAATGGAAGCCTGAACATCGGCCAGTTTTCGGCCAACCAGCTGTCCGCCGACCTCGACAAACGGATCGTGCGCCTGCAGGGCAATGCGCGGCTGCGGATCAATCAGGGAGTGCTCAAATGAACCGCGTATCGCCGACGAAGAGCGTGGCGCTTGCGGGCGTGGGTTTTGCTTTGACCAGCCTTGCGTTGCTGTCGGCCGGCAATGGCGGCGACACCGCGCAGGCACAGGCGCTCGCCAATCACAATAGCGGCGCGCCGGTCGATTTCGCCGCCGGCAGTATCGAGGTCCAGGACCGCGCCGACCGCGTCGTCCTCGAGGGCAATGTTCGCGTTACGCAGGCGGGACTGACGGTGACCGCGCCGCGGATGACGGTGGCTTACACGCGGAGCGGCGGCACCGACGTCAACCGGCTCGACGCCACCGGCGGCGTGACGGTGGTGAAGGGCGACGAGACGGCGAAGGGCAATGTCGCCATCTATGACCTCGACCGGCGGCTGATCACGATGGTCGGCAACGTCGAGCTGCGCCAGCGCGGCAACAACCTGCGCGGCGGGCGGCTCGTCATCGACCTCAACAGCGGCCGTGCGACCGTCGACGGGCGCGGCGCGGCGCGCGGTCCCGACGGCAATCCGGTGCAGGGCGGCACCGGCGGGCGCGTCACCGGCACCTTCACGGTACCGGAAAGAAAGCAGTAACCAGCCGCTTTTACCGACCTGCAACCATATAGCGTCACCATCGAAGCGGGACCAGATCATCTGCGGAGCCGGGGGGCGACGCCGCATAGTCGAAAGCAGCCCCCATGCGCTTTTCCCCGATCGTCCCGCCCCGACGTCCTTTATTCGGCCGCCGCCAGCTACCCCCTGCCGCGATCGTGCCCTCCCCGACATCCGAGGAACGACGGCTGATCGACCGAATCATGCGGCACGCGGGGCCGCGCGAGTCACGTTAAGAAAGAATTTCTCACACAAAGGCACGAAGGCATAAAGGTTTCTAAACCCCGTTCGCCCTGAGCTTGTCGAAGGGCCGTTTTTCTCTTCGGCGTAGCGGAGAAAATACGGTGCTTCGACAAGCTCAGCACGAACGGGAAGAGCGTTTCTTTGTGCCTTCGTGCCTTTGTGTGAGAAAATCCTAATCTTCATGTCGCGGGAACCGAAGCTTGGTGTTCCGCGCGCCGACGCCTACATGGGGCGCGCATGCCGCCTGACACCTCTACTTCCGCCGACGCTTCACGCGAGCCGCCCGTCCTGGCGACGCTGCGGCGGTTCCTGCCCTATCTGTGGCCAGCGGGGCAGCGCGAGCACAAGATCCGCATCACCCTTGCGGGGCTCATCGTGCTCGTCTCGAAGGGCGTGCAGCTGTCGATGGGCTTCCTCTATGGCGCCGCGATCGACCGTATGGCGCCGGGGATGGAAGAGGGCGTCGCGCTCGCGATCGGGCTGGTGCTCGCCTATGCCGGGGCGCGCTTTGCCGGGGTGTTGTTCGACAATCTGCGCAATGTGGTGTTCGAACGCGTCGGGCAGGATGCGACGCGCGAGCTGGCGATTGCGACCTTCAGCCATCTGCACGCGCTGAGCCTGCGCTTTCACCTCGCGCGGCGGACAGGCGAGGTCACCAAGGTGATCGAGCGCGGGACCAAGAGCATCGACACGATGCTCTATTTCCTGCTGTTCAACATCGCGCCAACGATCATCGAGCTTATCGCCGTTCTGATCATCTTCTGGACCAAGTTCAGTTTCGGGCTCGCCAGCGCGACGGCGTTGATGGTCGTCGTCTACATCATCTTCACGCGCAAGGTGACCGACTGGCGCAACGCGCTGCGCACGCGGATGAACGATCTCGACACGCTGACGATCGGGCGCAGCGTCGACAGCCTGCTCAATTACGAAACGGTCAAATATTTCGGCGCCGAGGCGCGCGAGGAAGCGCGGTATCGCGACGTCGCCGACCAATATGCGCGCGCCGCGGTCAAGAGCGAGAACAGCCTTGCGTGGCTCAACATGGGCCAGAGCCTGATCACCAACGCCGCGCTGGCCGGGGCGATGGCGTACACCGTGTGGGGCTGGTCGAAGGGGCAGTTCCAGGTCGGCGACGTGGTGCTGGTGAACACGCTGCTCGCGCAGCTGTTCCGCCCGCTCGACATGCTCGGCATGGTTTACAGGGTGATCCGCCAGGGGCTGATCGACATGGAGGCGATGTTCCGCTTGATCGACACCCCGTCCGAGATCAGCGATGCGCCGGACGCAAAACCGCTGGTCGTGAATGGCGGCGCGGTGGCGTTCGAAAATGTCGTCTTCGGCTACGAGCCTGACCGCACGATTTTGAACGGCGTGAGTTTCGCGGTCGGCGCGGGCGAGACGCTGGCGATCGTTGGGCCGTCGGGCGCGGGCAAGTCGACGATCGCGCGGCTGCTTTTCCGTTTCTATGACCCGCAAGGCGGGCGTGTGCTGATCGACGGACAGGATATCAGCCAGGTTACGCAAAAAAGTTTGCGCGGCGCGATCGGCATCGTCCCGCAGGACACCGTGCTGTTCAACGACAGCATCGGTTACAATATCGCCTATGGCCGCGAAGGCGCGAGTGCCGACGAGGTCGCGGCGGCGGCCGAGGGCGCGGCGATCGACGGCTTTATCGGCATCCTGCCGCAAGGTTACGATACCGAAGTCGGCGAACGTGGGCTGAAGCTGTCGGGCGGCGAGAAGCAACGCGTCGCGATCGCGCGGACCTTGCTCAAAAACCCGCCAGTGCTGATCCTCGACGAGGCGACGAGCGCGCTCGACAGCCGCACCGAGGCGGCGATCCAGGACACGCTCGAACGCATCGCGGCGCGGCGCACGACGCTGGTGATCGCGCACCGACTGTCGACGGTGACCGGCGCCGACCGCATCATCGTGCTTGATCACGGGCGCGTCGCCGAGACGGGGACGCACGACCAGCTGCTCGCGATGCGGGGGCTGTATGCCGATATGTGGGCAAGGCAGCAGGCGGAGAAGGAAGAGGGGACGGTTTAGGCCGTCGTCGGTGTTTCGGCTTCGCCGGTCGGCGTTTCCGTTTCGCCTTCTTCGCGACTCTCGCTGGCGTCGGCCATTGGTGGTTCAAGCGCGTCCTTCCGTCCAAAACCCATGGTAGCAAGCACGTTGTCGCGGCGGACGAAGCCGTGGACCAGCGCGGCGGTCAAATGGCCGAGGATGAGCGCGAAGAGCGCGAAGGCGGCGAGCGCATGGAGCTGTCGGAGCAGGCCGAAGGCGAGCGCGTCGGGCGGCAGGATCGGCGGCAGGACCCATCCCGCGCCGAGGCGGACCGGGTAGCTGCCCGCCGACAGCATCGCCCAGCCGATCAGCGGCAGCCCGATCATCGCGAGGTAGAGGAGGATATGCGAAGCGCGCGCCACTCTGGCCTGTGCGCGCGGCAAGTCGTCGGGCAGCGGCGGCGCGGGCGTGCCGATACGAATCGCTAGCCGGATACACGCGAGCAGCAGGATCGCGATCCCGAGCGGGCGGTGCAGCGCGAGCAGCGCGCTATAGGCAGGGCCGGCGGTCGAGACCATCGCGATGCCGATGAACAGCATCGCGATGATGAGCGCCGCCATCGTCCAGTGGAGCAGGCGGATCGCGAGCGCGAAACGGTCGGGCAACATCAACGTCCTCCCTGCATCATTTTCTTGCCGACAGCGCTCGGTCCCGGCGTCTCGACCGCGCGGCGCCGGAACGACGCGGCGTAAGCGGCCGACCGCGCGGCGAGCAGCGGGTCATCGGACAGCGCGACGCCGTCAGGCAGGATCGTCGGGTCGAAGGTGATGTCGCGGCAGGCGCCGCTCTCCTCCGGCTCGGCGCGCGCGATGGTCAGCGTCCCGGCGTCGACCTGGCGGCGCCCGGCGGGCCACATGACCGTCGCATTGTCGGTTGGGTCCCCCGGCGCCGCGACGGTCACGATCATGCGCCAGCGCAGCGGTGCCTTGGCGAGCCGGCCGCGTAGTTCGTCGAACAGATAATCGGTGGGCAGGCTGGCGAGCGCCGCCTTGTCGAGTGCGCCAAAGGGAGCTTCGGGCTCGAACGCCCAGCGGACGGGGTGCGATGCCCCCGCGTGGTCGACGAAGCGGAAGGCGTTGATGCTGTAATAGGTGCCGTTGGCGAAGCTGTCGGGCAAGGGCGATGCTGCGAGAAATTCCTGATAGGCACGGGTTTCGGGATGGTCGGCGAGATAGGCCTTCATCGCTGCGGGATCGGGCTTTCCGGTCGCAGGGTCGGGGCGCGTCGCACGCTGGAGCGCGACAAAGGCGTCGGCGGTCGCGACCGGAAAGATCGGGGTATGGTCCAGCGCCATCCGCCAGATATGGCCGTCCGAGCCCTTCAACTGCAACGCCATCGCGTGAAAGGCATTGCGGCCGTCGGTCGCGAACGGGTTGCCGCCGCCGGTCGAGAAGCGGCCGACCACCGCATAGCGGCCGGGCGCGAGCAGGCGTGCCTTCGAAAGGTCCGACGCCTTGCCATTCGCTTCGAATTCGCCGGTGAAACAGAGTCCCTTCGCATGCGCGCGGCGGTAGCCGGCGTGCTTTCCGGCATTGGATTCGAGCGCGTCGGCGATCGTGCTGCCGCCGTTGCGCGGTGGACCGATCCAGCCGCCCGCCCAGGCGAAGCCGGCGAGCAGCGCAAGCGGCGCCGCCGCAATCGCGGCGATGGTCAGGCGGGGTGGACGAGGCTTGGTCACGTCGAAATCCTTGCGATCGGGCGCCAGGACGGCGGCGAGGGCTGTTGTCCCAACCACCTTCGATGGGTGTCGCCCGAAAGTTACAACGGGCCAAAATTTGCGCCGCACAAACTTGACCCCGAACGCTCGCTCCCACTAGGCAATGGCCATGCCGCATGACACCAGCCTGATCGGAACCATCGTTGCCGGTCTGGGCGTGGCGTTCCTGATGGGCGCGCTGGCGCACCGGCTCAAGATATCGCCGATCGCGGGTTATCTGCTGGCGGGCATATTGGTCGGGCCGTTCACGCCGGGGTTCGTCGCCGACACCGGGCTGGCGATGCAGCTCGCCGAGATCGGCGTGATCCTGCTGATGTTCGGGGTCGGGCTCCATTTTTCGCTGAAAGATCTGATGTCGGTCCGCAAGATCGCGGTGCCGGGGGCGATCGCGCAGATCGCGGTCGCGACCGCGCTCGGCATGATGCTCGGGTTGTGGCTCGGCTGGTCGATCGAGGGCAGCGCGGTGTTCGGGCTCGCGCTGTCGGTCGCGTCGACCGTCGTGCTGCTGCGCGCGTTGCAGGCGCGCGACATGGTCGAGACCGAAAAGGGGCGAATCGCAGTCGGCTGGCTGATCGTCGAGGATCTGGTGATGGTGCTTGCGCTGGTGCTGCTGCCCGCGATGTTCGGCGATCGCGGCGACGAGGGGAGCGGGGCGGGGCTGCTGCAATCGGCGGGCATTGTGTTGGTGAAGATCGTCGGGTTCGTCGCCTTCATGTTCGTCATCGCGCGGCGGGTGCTGCCGTGGGTGCTGCACTGGGTCGCACATTCGGGATCGCGCGAGCTGTTCCGCCTGGCGGTGCTGGCTATCGCGCTGGGGGTGGCGTTCGGCGCGGCAGTGATTTTCGATGTGAGCTTTGCGCTCGGTGCCTTTTTTGCCGGCATGATCCTGGGCGAGACGCAGCTGTCGCGCCGCGCGGCGGAAGAGACGCTGCCGCTGCGCGATGCGTTTGCGGTGCTGTTTTTCGTGTCGGTGGGGATGCTGTTCGATCCCAAGGTGCTTATCGAGCAGCCGGGGCCGGTGCTGGCGACGGTCGCGATCATCCTGTTCGGCAAGTCGCTGGCGGCCTATGCGCTCGTCCGGGCGTTCGGGCATGGTTCGGGCACCGCGCTGACGGTGTCGGTCAGCCTCGCGCAGATCGGCGAATTCTCGTTCATCCTCGCGGGGCTGGGGGTCGGGCTGAAAGTGTTGCCCGAAACGGGGCGCGACCTGATCCTCGCGGGGTCGATGCTGTCGATCCTGTTCAACCCGATCCTCTTCACGCTGGTGATGAAGCATGTTCGCAAGACCCAGGTCGAGGACGCGCCGGCGGAGGAAGAGGACGTGCCCGCGCCGTGCAACGCGGGCGTCGTGCTGATCGGCTATGGCCGTGTAGGCAGCCACATCGGCAGCCTGATCTGCGGGCGCGGCGAGGGGCTGACGGTGATCGAGGACCAGAAGGACATGGCCGCCGCTGCCCGCGCGGCGGGGGCCACGGTGATCGTTGGCGACGCGACGAAGGAAAGCATCTTGCGGCAGGCGGGAATCGACGAAGCTTCGACCCTGCTGATCGCGATCCCCGAAGGGGTCGAGGCGGGCGCGATCGTGCGACGCGCGCGGGCGATCAATCCCAAGCTGGTCATTGTCGCGCGCGCGCATTCGGACGAGGAGGTCGACGATCTGGTACGCCGCGGCGCCGATCATGTCGTGATGGCCGAGCGCGAAACCGCGTCGCGGATGGCCGAGCGGGCGATGCTGACTTTGGCTTAGTCCAACGCCAATTTCCGTTCGTGTCGAGCGAAGTCGAGACACCTATCGGAGCAGCCCTATGTCGAGAGGCATCTCGACTTCGCTCGATGCGAACGAAAAAAGGCTTGAAATGGTTGAGGTCGGGGCTTCCCCCGCCCCTCCAAACTTCCTATCGCCACCCACAATGTCCGCCGACGCCCTCCTCCCGCTCCTTAAATCCACTTTCGGTTTCGACCATTTCCGTGGCCGTCAGGGCGAGGTCGTCGATCGCGTGATGGCGGGCGAACGCACGCTCGCGGTGATGCCGACGGGGGCGGGCAAGTCGCTGACCTATCAGCTGCCCGCGGTCGCGCTGAACGGTTGCGTCGTCGTCGTGTCGCCGCTGATCGCGCTGATGCACGACCAGCTGCGCGGCGCGCGCGCGGCGGGGATTCGCGCAAGCAGCCTCACCAGCGTCGACGCCGACTGGGCCGAGACGCGGCAGGCGTATCGCGACGGCCAGCTCGACCTCTTGTACGTGGCGCCCGAGCGCGCGACGGGCGAGGGGTTCCGCAGCTTGCTCGAGGCGCAGACGCCGGCGCTGTTCGCGATCGACGAAGCGCATTGCGTCAGCGAATGGGGGCATGATTTCCGCCCCGATTACCGATTGCTCCGCCCGTTGCTCGACGCCTTTCCGGCGGTGCCGCGGCTCGCGCTCACCGCTACCGCCGACAAACACACGCGCGAGGATATCCTCGTCCAGCTCGGGATTCCGACCGACGGGCTGATCCTCGCGGGCTTCGACCGGCCGAACATCCGTTATGCGGTCCGCCCGCGCGTCAGCCCGGCGAAGCAACTTGTCGACTTCATCGCCGCCAATCCGGGGCCGGGGATCGTCTATGCCCCGACGCGCAGCGGCACCGAACGGCTCGCCCAGCAGATTGCGGCGGCGACGGGGCGCAGCGTCGCGGCCTATCATGCGGGGCTCGATCCCCAACTGCGCGCGCGCGTCCAGCATGATTTCGTCGCATCGGAGGACGGCATCGTCACCGCGACGGTCGCCTTCGGCATGGGGATCGACAAGCCCGATGTGCGCTTCGTCGCGCATGCAGGCCTGCCGAAATCGATCGAGAGCTATTATCAGGAAACCGGACGCGCGGGGCGCGACGGCGATCCCGCCGAGGCGATGATGCTGTGGGGCGCCGACGATTTCGCACGCGCGCGGATGCGGCTTTCGGAGCTGCCCGAGGCGCGGGTCGCGGGCGAACGCGTGCGGCTCAATGCCTTGGCGGCGCTGGTCGAGACGGTCGAATGCCGCCGCGCGTTGCTGCTGCGGCACTTTGGCGAGAACCCGCCCGACCGCTGCGGCAACTGCGACAATTGCCTCGAGCCCGGACGCCAGGTCGATGCAACGGTGCTGGCGCAAAAACTGCTGAGCGCGGTCTATCGCACTGGGCAAAGCTTTGGTGCGGGGCATATCGAGGCGGTGCTGACCGGGCGCAGCGACGAGCGGATCGCGAGCCGCGGGCATGATAAATTATCGGTGTTCGGCATCGTCGCGGGCGAGGAGGCGCGGCTGATCAAGCCGCTGGTGCGCAGCCTGATGGCGCGCGAGGCGCTCGATACGACCGAGCATGGCGGGCTGATGCTCGGCCCCGCAGCGCGCGCGATGATGAAGGGCGAAACGGCGGTGCTGATGGCCGAGCCGCCGGTAAAGCGGACGCAGCGCGAGGGCGGGCGGACGAACCGCGCCGACCGCGCGGCGGCGAATCCCGTCGGCGATCCGCTGTTCGACGCGCTGCGCGCGATGCGGCGCGAACTCGCGACCGAAGCCGGGGTGCCGCCCTATGTGATCTTTCACGACGCGGTGCTGCGCGCGATGGCCAGCGAGCGGCCCGCGACGCGGAGCGCGCTAGCCGACATTCCCGGCGTCGGCGGCAAGAAGCTCGAGGCGTGGGGCGATGCGTTTCTGAATGTGATTCGGCAGTTTTGATCGTCTGGTTCGACTGATCGCGGCCGCTCTATTCCAACATTTCGTCATTCCCGCGAACCCGGGGCCACCGATGTTATAACTCGAGCCTCGGGATGCGGGTTGTCGTTTGCGAACTCCAATATTCCGATGAGCGACCCATGCAAGGTGGCGTGCACCTCACCGCGCTTCTCGCCGGGATGGAGGACGATCCTGCCGACGAGCGAACGGATGTCGCTTGAAGCATCGAGCCGCGTGTTCGGGTCTTTGAGCGTCTCCATTAGCGCCGCGACCTTGCGCTTGTAGATTTCGGCAATGCCGGGATGGATATCGGGGACGCCTCGTGGTGCTTTGGCCAACCGCGCCGTAATCTCTGCCCGTTCGCGTTCCAGTTCGGCCATGCGTGCCTTCATGGTCGGCTGATACAGCCCGTCCTCGATCGCCGCCATGATCCCGGCGACGGCCTTGTCGATCCTGGCTAGCCCCCGCTTGTCGGCATCGGCCTCTATGCGCTGCTCGCGGTTCTCGCGATTGATATGCGCCGCATAGGCGGCGACCGCCGCTTCGATCTTGTCGGCCGATACGAGCCTGTCGGCGATGCCCGCAAGCGCCCGGCGCTCCAGCACCTCACGCCGGATCGTCCGGCCATTGGAGCAGCTACGACCGCGATGATGGCCGACACAACCATAGCGGTCACCAACGACGATGGCATAATTGTCGCCGCAGACGCCGCATTCGAGTAAACCCGACAGCAGATAGGCGGGACGCCGCGCATTCAGCAGGGCCCGCGCCTGCGCGGCTTCCCTGATACCGGCATGGCGCTCGGCCAGCGTCACCTGTTGGCGCTTCGCCGCTTGCCACAGCTCATCACCGACGATGCGAAGATCGGGTACTTCGTTCCTGATCCATTCGGATTCAGGGTTGAAGCGGGTGATGGTCCGGCCCGTGCCGGGCTCGGTCACATAATGTTTGTGGTTCCAGACCCGGACGCCGACATAAAGCTCGTTGTTGATGATGCCGGTCCCGCGCCGCACATCGCCCCGAATGCTCGTATCGCGCCACGCAAGCCCCTTCGGGCCGGGGATGCCATCGGCGTTGAGGTCGCGCGCGATGGCAAGCGGGCTCTTGCCGTCGGCGAACTCGCGAAAGACGCGCTCGACGATCAACGCCTGCGCCGGATCGATCTCGCGTTCGCCGCGTACCAGTTCGCCCGCGCTCGAAAGGCGCCGGACCATCCGGTAGCCATAGCCGACGGCGCCAGCAGAGAAGCCTTTCTCGACCCGCCCGCGCAGGCCGCGGTGCGTCTTCTTCGCGAGGTCTTTGAGGAACAGCGCGTTCATCGTTCCCTTGAGCCCAACATGCAGCTCGCTGATCTCGCCTTCGGCGAGCGTGACGAGCGGAACGCGCGCGAACTGGAGATGCTTGAAGAGCGTCGCGACATCGGCCTGATCGCGCGACACCCGGTCGAGAGCTTCGGCAAGCACGATATCGAACTGGCCCGCTTGCGCGTCGGCAAGCAGCCGCTGGATGCCCGGGCGCAGGATCATGCTCGCGCCCGAGATTGCGGCGTCCTCATAGGACCCGACCAGCGCCCAGCCTTCGCGTTCCGCGCGCTCGCGGCAGATACGTTGCTGGTCGGCGATCGAGGCCGAGCTTTGCTGGTCGGAGGAATAGCGGGCATAGAGCGCGGCACGGATCATGGGCTTATCCTTTGATGCAAGGTCAGCGGGCAGACGCCCGCTTGCCTGACCATGACAGTGTCGCGCGCCACCCCCTTAGGGTCAACGGCTACGGCCCATCGTAATTATTTGCGGCGATCGTTGTCGTTTGCGGCTTTGCGTGCGCGGATATGTTCGCGGGCGATATGCCGTCCGATCGCTTCGGCGATCCGCGTCAGCGCGGCGTCGATCGCGACAGGATCGCGAACAATATCATTGTCGTTTGCCGCCGTGACCGGATGCGAGCATCGCGGCTTGCCCTTCTTCATACCGGCCCCGGGCCGAGACCGGCATTGTCGTTGTCTGCGCGGTAGCGAACCGGATCGGCGATCCAGCGGCTGATTGCGGACTCACGCCACCCGGCGCCATGCACGCTGATCCGCACCTGCGCGGGGAAAGTCCCTTCGGCGATCTTGCGGTAGAGGGTCGAGCGCGACAGGCCGGTGCGGTCGAGGACAGTATTGAGGCGGATGATCTTTTCGAGATTGGGCATGGGCAGGTTTCCATCGTCTGGCTGTTGGTAAGCGCCCCGAGACCAGAACTGGTGATGGAATAATTTGGCGCAAGAGTGCCGAAAACGGTGCCGTTTCGCCGCTGCGTCCTGTGGCGGCCAGTAGCGTTCAGCGGCGATAAAAAGGAAGGAAACGAAGGGAGAGGAAATTTTCCCATACCGTCCCAGCCGAAACGGTCGAGGCATTGTGACGTGTCCTATCGGGAGGCAGATTGCGGAGCATGGGTGAAACGGCGACGATGGGCTGGCAAATAGCCGATGACTTGTGCATCAGAGGCTATGCTCGATCCCACATTGCCATCCGCCGTTAGAGCCGTTGCATCGCTGAAAGGAGAGTTTCGTCTCCGTTCGGGAACAATTTCCGATACATATTTCGACAAATACCGTTTTGAATCGGACCCGGTGCTGCTTCGGCGCGTGGCCGCGGAGATGATTCCGCTACTGCCGACTGGAACGGAGGTCCTTGCTGGGCTGGAACTGGGCGGAATACCCATCGCAACCGCAATATCACTGGCGACGGGCTTGCCGGCGGCGTTCGTGAGAAAAGAGGCGAAAGAATATGGCACATGCCTTGCCGTTGAAGGGGGTAGCGTTGCTGGGAAACGCACCGTGCTCATCGAAGACGTTATCACCACAGGTGGCGCGGTAGCGGATGCTGTGCGTCTTGCTCAAGACGCGGGTGCCAATGTGATCGGCGTAGTTTGTGCGATATGGCGTGGAGAGGGATTGCCAGCGATTGCCGCCCTTCCTGATTTGCCTGTTTTCGCCGCAATGAACCGCGACGATCTCAGCGACTAAAACTCGCTGCGGGCAGGCTCGGAGCCCTCGGGTTTTCGCCATCCGGCGGATTGTTTCAGAAATATCAGGGTTTACAGTGACTCAATCCGGGAATCGTCGACCAGCGCGATTCCCCAATGAGCATCGGAGACGATCGATGATGGGACGAATTCTGGGCTTTCTGGTTGGGGTCCAGATTGCGACCGGTGCGACGGGGCAATCGATGAAACCTGCGGAGCCGGCAGACATTGTCGCCGGGGTGCAATCCTGTATGGCCGCGACCAGCGAACCGGCGGTTGACGCCGCAGCGATCGAGGCGGACGGATGGGAGGCCTTGTCGCTATCAGCTGACGGAAGGCCGCACGAAACCTCCATGGCGTTTTATTCGCGGGGCAAAATCCTGTTGACCTTCGACAGAGAGGCGTCCGTTCCGCTCTGCATTATCACGGCCAAATTGTCCGGTACCGATCGTTATCCCCAGGTCTTCACGGCGATGAATAGCGCTCTTGAAGTTCGCGGGGTCACCAATCCGGGCGAAACCAATACGTTCTACTGGTTACCCAAGGAGCATCTAATCCAATTGCTTGCGACGGGTTCGAGCAAGGAACCCGCCCTGCGCATTGCGGTGGGGTATCGGAAAAAGTCCTGATGCACGGAAGTTGATCAGCCGCCAGCGAAATCGCTTCAATGATGGGCCGGTCAATGCTGCTCTTGGCAAGTGGGTTCTCTGGATAGTTTGGTGCTAGGGGAAACGGCGTCCCGCCTGCGGCGGACGCGCTCTATTCCGCTGCGCTCCACCGAGCCACCGCTGCGCGCCGTCTCGTCGCCCGAGGGCGTGGCGATCGCATGACGCGAGACCGGAGCCTGGCTCCGTCCCGAAGGTCATCGCGCGTGCCGCGCGCTGGCGATGGCCTCCGGCCGTGCGGTGGGAGCGTCGCTCACCTCCTGAGCCCCGCCCGGCAGGGCGCAACCCCTTTCGGGGTCTTCCACTTCGTTATAGCCCTTCGGGTGCGCCCTGCCTTGGTGGCGGGCCTCTCCGGTCGCTCTCGCCGCTCCCCCCGCTCAGCCGGGGCTGCGGTGGTTTTGGAGCAAGGAGAGAAGTCATGGAATTCCAGCATATCGAACTGTCGCGGCTTGTCGTGTCGTCCGCCAACATGCGCGGGATCACCAAGAAGCCAGACCTCACGAACATCCTGCCGTCGGTGCGGGCGCGCGGTATCCTCGTGCCGTTGATCGTCAGGCCGAACGGGGTGGAAGGTACCTATGAGATCGTTGCGGGCAAGCGGCGCTATCATGCCGCGCTGACCGTGGGCGAAGAACAAGATGGTTTCGACCCACTGCCCTGCGCGGTGATGGAGGCTGGGGACGATGCGGCCGCCTTGGAAGCCTCGCTGATCGAGAATATCGCCCGTCTCGACCCCGACGAGGTGAACTGCTGCGAATCCTTCACGCGGCTTGTCCGCGAAGGGCGGAGCATCGACGACATCGGACTGACATTCGGCCTCACGCCGTTGCAGGTGAAGCGGACGCTCGCCATCGGCAATCTCTTGCCTCGCATACGCATCATGTATCGAGCCGAGAAGATCGATGTCGTCACCATGCGGCACCTGACCCTCGCCACCAAGACGCAGCAGCGCGAATGGCTGGCGCTGGTCGATTGTCCCGAGAAACACGCACCCACAGGAAGCCAGCTCAAATCATGGTTGTTCGGTGGCAGCGCGATTGCGGCCAAGGTCGCGATGTTCGATGTCGAAAGCTATGCCGGTGCGATCATCTCCGACCTGTTCGGCGAGGACAGCTATTTTGCCGATAGCGAAGCCTTCTGGGCCGCGCAGATGGCCGAGGTCGAGAAGCAGGCGGACTTCTACCGAGAGTGCGGCTGGACCGATGTCGTCGTCATGGAGCGCGGGGCGTATTTCAACGGGTGGGAGCATGAACGCTGCCCGAAGAAGAAAGGCGGCAAGATATTCGTGACCGTCAGCCATCGCGGCGAGGTGGCTTTCCACGAGGGCTATATCACCAGCAAGGAAGCGCGGCAGCGCGCGAAGGGGGAAGCGGGTACCGATACGCCCAAGACCACCCGGCCCGAGGTTAGCGCGGCGCTGGGGAACTATATCGACCTGCATCGTCATGCCGCCGTGCGCGCATCCTTGCTGTCCGATACCGGCGTTGCCCTTCGCATGATGGTCGCCCATGCCATTGTCGGATCGCACCTGTGGCGGATCGATGTCGAGAAGCAGCGCGCGGCGAGCGATGCCATCGCCGAGAGCGTCGAGGTGTCGGCTAGCGAAGCGGCATTCGATGCGAAGCGCCGCGAGGTGCTGGCCTTGCTCGGGTTCGACGCCGAAGCGCCGACCGTTATCGGCGGCTATGACGGGGAGCATGGTGTCGCGGGACTGTTCACCCGTCTGCTCGCCCTTTCCGACGCAGCGGTAATGAGCATCCTTCCTGTCGTGATGGGCGAGACGTTGGCCGTCGGCAGCGCCGAGGTCGACATGCTGGGTCAGCATCTCGGCACCGACATGCGGACCTGTTGGGACGACACCACCGTTCTGCCCGACCTGATCCGCGACAAGCAGCTCCTGACCGCTATCGTCGGCGAGGTCGCGGGTA
Source organism: uncultured Sphingopyxis sp. (assembly GCA_964426485.1). Taxonomy (GTDB): domain Bacteria; phylum Pseudomonadota; class Alphaproteobacteria; order Sphingomonadales; family Sphingomonadaceae; genus Sphingopyxis. The sequence goes on from CAYRQX010000010.1 coordinate 28,451, forward strand.
GCGATGTTGCCGAGGCCAATGCGGAGGCCACCGCCAAGGTGCAGCGCGCTATTCTCGTCGATTGCCTGACCGGCAACAATGGCCGGGAGAAGATCGACGGGTGGCTTCCCAAGTGGTTCGCCTTTCCGCCGTCGGGTTACACCGAACGTGGTGGTATCGGTTGTGTCGAACGGAGCGATGGCATCGCGCCGCTTCTCGTTCCGGCCCAAATTGACGCCGAACCGGAAATGCGCCAAGCCGCCTGAGCTGCAAACTGCAATCTTGATGGAGGAACGGGCTCGCCCGCTCCTCCAATTTTTTGCCCGGCGCAAAGCGCCGGGCATTCTGTCCTTGCCAAGTGGCGGGCATTGCCCGAAGATTCTCGCGCCCATGCGAACCGACGTCGATCATCTTCCGGCTGTGAAGCAGCGCGAGCTTGAGCACATCGTCGAGATACTGTTCGACGAGTTCGGCCAAGCGACCGAAAATGCGACCGGGCGCCGCAAGGGCGCCCGTATCCTCAAAATCATCCTGTTCGGCAGCCATGCCCGCGGCGACCACGTCGACGCGCCGCTGTCGGCGAACCAGTATAAGTCCGACTATGATATTCTCGTCATCGTCAGCCAGAAGGAGCTGACCGACCGCGCCGCCTACTGGGCGAAGGCCGAAGAACGGCTGATCCGCGCCTACACGATCGAGAAGACGCTGCGCACGCCCGTCAACTTCATCATCCACTCGCTGCACGAGGTGAACGATGGACTAGCGCATGGCCGGGTCTTCTTCATGGAAGTCGCGACAGACGGCATCGCACTCTACGAAACCGATAGCAGCGAGCTAACGACACCAAGGCCCAAAACTCCGCAGCAGGCGCTGGATGCCGCGCGGGAGTATTTTGAAGAATGGATGCCGCAGGCAGCAAGCGCCCAAAAAGGCTTCTTGTTTTTCCTGTCCCAGCATGAAAATCGAGATGCGGCCTTTATGCTGCATCAGGCGACCGAACGACTCTATCAGGGTCTGTTGCTCACGCTGACCTTCTACACGCCATATAACCATAACATCGCGTTTCTGCGTTCACTCGCCGAAGGGCTCGACCGGCGCCTCTATGGCATATGGCCCGAGACCAATCGCCGCGAGCGGGCCATGTTCCAGAAACTGAAGGAAGCCTACACCAAGGCCCGCTACTCGAAGCATTACAAGATCACTGAAGAAGAGTTGGTCTGGCTCGGCGAACGTGTCGAGGAACTCGGCCGCGTGGTCCATCAGGTCTGCACCGACAAGATCGCTGAACTTGAAAAGGCCACGCGCGGATAGCTCGGAACGGCAAATTCGGGGTGGCTTGCGGACGATTCGCTTCGAGTATTAGGATTGGGAAATCTACCGACTTTTAAGGGGTTAACCGGTGAGCCTTTTTCCAAGCTTTAAATATCATCCCGACCCGGTCGCGACCGGAAATGTCGAACCATCCGACCACCCATGCATATGCTGCGGGCAGGCTCGGGGCTATATCTACGTCGGACCGGTATTCGCCTTCGAAGATTATCAGGACCGCATATGTCCATGGTGTATTGCGGATGGATCGGCGAACGCGAAGCTCGATGCCAATTTCACCGATGAAGCCGGGATCGGCGGCTATGGCGATTGGGACGATGTTCCGGCCGATGTGATCGCGGCAGTCGCATATCGAACCCCCGGTTTTAACGGTTGGCAGCAGGAACAATGGTGGACGCATTGCGGCGACGCTGCGGCGTTCCTTGGCCGGAAAGGATCCGAAGAGCTCGAAACGCTCGGTGCCGATGCCGTTGAGGCGATCAAGCAAAGCACGGGTCTGGAGGGGAGCGACTGGGATAATTTCTATCGCGCCCTCCACAAAGACGGGTCTCCGACGGCCTATATTTTTCGATGTACGCATTGCTGTCCGTCGTCAGAACATTTGGCTCAGATCGCGGCGTAAATTAGCGGAGAGCGGGCCTCGTCTGGGGTTTGATATTAGGCGGCGAGCTTTCGGTGCTGCAAGCGCCGATATTGGATGGTCTGTCGTTTGATCCTTTCGCGCTGTTTGATGATGGCCGGTGCCCTGCCGAAGTAGGCGTCGGCGGGCGTCACGTTACCGAGGCTTTCGTGGTAACGTCGGTGATTATAATGGTCGATGAAGGCCTCGATCTGGGCCTCAAGATCGCCAGGCAGGAAGTAATTTTCGAGCAGGATGCGGTTTTTGAGGGTCTGGTGCCAGCGCTCGATCTTGCCCTGGGTTTGCGGGTGCATGGGGGCACCGCGGACATGGGTCATCTTGTTGGCCTCGATATATTCGGCCAGTTCGCCCGCGATGTAGCTCGGACCATTGTCGCTGAGCAGCCGAGGTTTGTGCAGCACCGTGGCGCTGTCACATCCGGAAGCCGCCAGGGCGAGGTCCAGCGTGTCGGTGACGTCCTCGGCGCGCATGTTGGTACACAGCTTCCAGGCGATAATGTAGCGCGAGAAGTCGTCGAGTACGCTCGATAGGTACATCCAGCCCCACCCGATGATTTTGAAGTAGGTGAAGTCGGTCTGCCACATCTCGTTCGGCTGCGTCGTTTTGGTGTGGAACGCATCGGCCGCCTTGATCACGATGAAGGCCGGGCTGGTGATCAGGTCATGGGCTTTCAGAAGCCGGTAAACCGTGGCTTCCGACACGAAGTAGCGCTTCTCGTCGGTGAAGCGCACCGCCAGTTCTCGAGGGGATAGTTCGGTCGTCTCCAGCGCCATCTCGACGATCTGGTCCCGGATGTCATCACCGATGCGATTCCACACCCGGCTTGGCGCCGATGGCCGATCTTCCAGGGCCTCCGGCCCGCCTTCGAGGTAGCGGTCGTACCACCGATAGAAGGTCCGGCGAGCGATGCCGAGCTGGTCCAGCGTGCGCTTGGCCGGCAGATGTGACTGCTCGACGATCCTGATGATCTCGAGCTTCTCGGATGCGGGATACCTCATTCGTCGTCGCCCCCATCCGCAATCATGCTTTTTTTGAGCAGGCGGTTTTCGAGTGTCAGGTCGGCCACACATTCCTTCAGGGCACGGGCTTCGCGGCGCAAGTCCTGCACCTCGCCGGTGGTTGCGGCGCGGGCTGTGTCGCCAGCAAGCCGTCGCTTCCCGGCCTCCATGAACTCCTTCGACCAGGTGTAATACAGGCTCTGGGCGATGCCTTCCTTGCGGCACAGCTCGGCAATGCTGTCCTCACCGCGCAAGCCTTCCAGCACGATCCTGATTTTGTCCTCTGCGGAGAAGTGCCGGCGCGTCGCACGCCGTATGTCCTTCACCACCCGCTCAGCAGGGGCCTTCGTCAGCGATTTTTTCAAGGAGGATTTGGGCTTCATCTTCGTTCCTTCGTCACTACGACGAAGCCCAAATCCTCCTTAAATCACAACCTCAAATCTGTGCCATTGGTGCTGACGGCGGACACGTGCCTCAACCCGATGCCGCGCCGCTGCTGTGCGGCAGAGCGCCCGGTGCACCGCGATCACCTCGCGTCGCAACTTTGCGCGCGCTGCGCTGAAAGAACCCGGCTCCCGCCTTGCGCCAGCCCTCCTTGGCGTTCGCGTCTTTGCTCGCGACGGCGCCGAGCAATGCGCCGGCCAGTACCTCGGCGCTGAGTGCGTCGGCTCCGGTGGCAATGACGAGTTCGCCGAGTTGTTGAAAGCGGCGCTCCTTGAGCAGCTTCGCCTTGTCGGCGAGCGCTTGCAGCTCCGAATCGAAATCCCGTGGTCTGCGCATCATAAGTCTCCATTGAGTGGCGATGCGATCATGGTAGAAGATGTGCGGCGGTGATGCAGTAGTGTCGCCGGGACAATCTGACACCGCCTAGTCCCTCCGCGGATTTTTCCGTGTGAGGGCGCGCTTATACGTCGTGCCGACGGGCTGCTTAAAGTGTAGATGGATTGCCGCAATGGCGATCTATCACCTCTCGGTCAAAGTCATCAGCCGCGCGGCCGGACGCAGTTCCGTTGCGGCGGCGGCCTATCGTTCGGCGAGCCGGCTGCACGACGAGCGGCTCGACCGGACACACGACTTCACCAACAAGTCGGGCGTCGTGCATTCGGAGGTGATGCTGCCCGAGACCGCCAGTGGGGGCTGGCAGGACCGCGAGCAGCTCTGGAATGATATCGAGCGGATCGAAGTTCGCAAGGATGCGCAGCTTGCGCGCGAGGTCGAGTTCGCGATTCCGCGCGAGATGAACGAGGCGCAGGGCATCGAACTGGCCCGCGACTTTGTGCAGTCGGAGTTCGTCGATGCTGGCATGATCGCCGACCTCAATGTCCATTGGGATATCGGCGCCGACGGGCAAGCGAAGCCGCACGCGCATGTCATGGTCACCATGCGCGAGATCGTCATCGACAAGGATGGCGAAACCGGGTTCGGCGCCAAGGTCCGCGAGTGGAACCGCACGGAGCTGGTCGAGCAATGGCGCGAACGCTGGGCCGGTCATGTCAACACGCGCCTTGCCGAACTCGATATCGACGCGCGCATCGATCATCGATCGCTGGAAGCGCAGGGGATCGCACTCGAACCACAGGACAAGATCGGCGGTGCGGCCTCGCGCATGGAGGATCGCGGACTTGAGGCCGAGCGCATCGAACAGCATCGCGAGATCGCGGCACGCAACGGCCAGCGCATCATCGTCGACCCGCGCGTCGCATTGGATGCAATTACGCACCAGCAAGCCACGTTCACCAACCGCGACCTTGCGATGTTCGTGCATCGCCACAGCGACGGCCGCGAACAATATGATGCCGTGATGGGTGCAGTGCGCGCATCACCCGAGCTTGTCGAGCTGGGCAAGGACGGGCGCGGCGAAGATAGGTTCACTTCGCGCGATATGATCGAGACCGAACAGCGGTTACAACGCGCCGCTGAGATCATGGCGGAGCGCGAGCGCCACCGCGTATCGGACGCCGACCGCGAGGGTGCGCTGGCGCGCGCTCTGGATCGCGGCTTCGCCTTGTCAAGCGAGCAGCGAACCGCGTTCGACCATGTGACGGGCGCGCGCGATCTCGATGTCGTCATCGGCTATGCCGGAACGGGGAAGAGCGCGATGCTCGGCGCCGCGCGCGAGGCGTGGGAGAGTGCCGGACTGGAGGTCCGCGGCGCCGCGCTGTCGGGGATCGCCGCCGAAGGCCTGGAGAATGGTTCGGGCATCGCCTCGCGCACCATAGCGAGCATGGAACATGGCTGGGCGCAGGGACGCGACCTTCTCACGTCCCGCGATGTGCTCGTCATCGACGAGGCCGGCATGGTCGGTACCCGGCAGATGGAGCGCGTGCTGTCACATGCCGCCGAAGCGGGCGCCAAAGTCGTGCTGGTCGGCGATCCGCAGCAGTTGCAGGCGATCGAGGCGGGCGCGGCGCTGCGCACGATCCACGAGCAGCATGGCGGTGTCGAAATCACCGAGATACGCCGCCAGCAGGAAGGCTGGCAGCAGGACGCCACACGGCATCTGGCGACCGGGCGCACCGGCGAGGCGATCGAGGCTTATGCCAGCCGCGACATGGTGCACGCCGCCGAGACGCGCGAGGCGGCGCGCGGCGAACTGATCGAGCGCTGGGACCGCGAACGGCAAGCGAGGCCCGACGCTTCGCGCATCATCCTCACCCACACCAATGACGAGGTGCGCCTGCTCAACGAGGCCGCGCGCGGCGCGATGCGCGAGGGCGGCGATCTTGGCATGGACGTCGCGATCGAGGTCGAGCGCGGCGACCGGATGTTCGCGTCCGGCGACCGTATCATGTTCCTCAAGAATGAGCGCAGCATGGAGGTCAAGAACGGGACGCTTGGGGTTATCGAGCGCGTCAGCGCGCAGCGCATGGCGGTGCGCACCGACGACGGGCGTTCGGTCGCGTTCGACGTGAAGCAGTATCGCGATCTCGATCATGGTTATGCCGCGACCTTCCACAAGGCGCAGGGTGTGTCGGCCGATCGATCGCATCTGCTCGCCACTCCCGGCATGGATCGTCACAGCGCCTATGTGGGCATGACGCGCCACCGTGACGGCATCGCCATCCATTATGGTCGCGACGACTTCAAGGATCAGGGACGGCTTGTGCAAAGCCTGTCGCGTGACCGGCCCAAGGATATGGCGAGCGACTATGCCAAAGCCGATCCGGCGCGCGCGATACCCGAACGGGTGTTCGCCGAGCGGCGCGGGATCGCGATCCGCGAGCGCGTTGCGAAGATCGTGAAGCAGGTCGTGCCCGAGAAGGTGCGCGGGATGTTCGACGGGTTGCGGCTTGCGATGCCCGCTGTGCCGCGCGCGCCGGAGAAGGAATCAATCGCTCCACGGCACACTGCGCTCGCACCGGCGATCGAGCGCCATGCGCGCGCGGTCGATGCGATCTGGAAGATGGAGGATAAGGGTCTTCCCATATTGCCGCACCAGCGCGAGGCGCTGGAGAAGGCGCGTGCGGCACTCGACGCCACAGGCAAGGAGCATCGCCGCGACTGGGAGGCGGTGTGTCGTCATAATCCGGCGCTCGTTGCCGAGGCCGCAAGTGGGCGCACCCAAGGCGCGATCCGCGCGATGCGGCTCGAAGCCGAGGTTCGCGTCAATCCGGAGCTTCGCGCCGACCGGTTCGTCGAGCGCTGGCAGGGACTGAACCAGCAGCGCAGCGATGCGCGCCAGCGTGGCGACCGGTCGGCGCAGGACCGGATCGGCAAATCGATGGGGGCGATGGCCGACGGTCTACACCGCGATCCGCAGATGGAATCGGTGCTCCAGAACCGCCGTCAGCAGCTCGGGCTCAAGGGCGGCGGCATCTCGATGCCCGAGGTCGGTATCGGGCGCGAACTCGCGAACAGCATCGGCATCGGGAAAGACCGCGGCATCGGGATCGGCATGTAGGATAAGGAGACACGACGATGAGCGAGAGACGGGATGTTGTGAGTACCGACGCGGAGCCGAACGATGCAGCCACCGCGTTCGCGAAGCTGACCGGCGAGGTGGCGTTGCTGCGCCGGGCGGTTGAGCAATTGTCGACCGAGAAAGCCGAGATCGATGGTCCCGATTACAGCGTCACGCTCGGCGAGATGGCGCAGCGGCTGGGTGCGATCGAGGGCAAACCTGCGATGACGATCACGCCGGAGGGGCTTGCGGAGCGGATCGGCAAGGCGGCCGAGACATCGCGCCGCTCCGACGTGAAGACGATCCATGAGGCGCGCGACGAGCATCGGCAAGCGGCGAATGAAATCCAGAAGCTCGTCGGGACGATGCGCACACGGCAAAAGCAGCGCAGGCGCCTCCAGATTGCGGTAGCGAGCGGTATCGCCGTCGGGTGCCTGCTCTGGTCGATCCTGCCAGGCGTTATTCTGCGCGCGCTGCCGGCAAGCTGGCATATGCCCGAAAGCATGGCCGCGCATATCATCGGTGAGCCGAGCCTGTGGGAAGCGGGCAGCCGCTTGATGCGTGCCGGAGATCCCGGTTCATGGCGCTCGATGGTGCTCGCGGTCGAGATGCGACGCGACAACCGAGAAGCTATTGACAAATGCGAACGGGCTGCCGCCAAAGCCAAAGGGATGGCGCGCTGCACGATCAGGATCGGCGAGAGATAAATCCGGTCAGAGTCGTTTCGAACAAGCATGGCCGAGAAGCATCGAGCCATAGTGGGAATCACGAAGGCACCTTCGTCGGTGGGCGCGCCATCAGGCCACCTTTGGGTTATCGTTTTCACCTTCGCATAAAAGCGTATCCCTTCGACACCATGCTCGTTCGTGTCGCCGAAGGCAGACCGCATCCACCCGCCAAAACTGTGATAAGCAACGGGGCCGGGACCGGGACAAATGCGACGAAACGGTAATTTCGCTCGCTCCGGTAGGCATCTACATGTTTAATCAGCCGGGGCGTCCATCAATCATCGAAGGAAAATTGAAGCACCCGCTGTCGCCGCGTGTGGTGCCGTGGTCCGGACGGACCGCCCCACCTCCGCGCCGTAGAACAAGGAGCAAGACCATGACACTCGCAGGTAAATGGCAGAATGAATATGGTTCGACGATGACTTTGGTTGTCACTGGCAATCGAGTGTCGGGCATTTATGCGTCGTCGACCGGATCAACAGGTGAATATTTCGTCACCGGCTGGCAATTTCCCGCCGAACCCACCGCCAGCGCCGGCCAGCCCGTCGCGCTCACCATCGAATGGCATTCGATTGTGCCTGGCACGGCCGACCCCAGCTGGCACTGGACGTCAGCGCTTGGCGGCCAGATCAGCGTGAACGGGGGAACCGAAACGCTGGTTCTGTCGCATTTGATGGTCGCATCCGACGATTTTCCGGGCGTGGCGACGGCGGGAACTTATGTCGACAAGCTCACCTATCATCGCGTGTCGGCCGAAGGCGGCGAAGCCCAAAGCGTCGCGCTGGAGGAAGGACCGGTGGAAGATTCTCTCGACGGGCAGTGGATCGCCGAGGACGGGAGCGAACTCTCGATCGAAGTCACCCCCGCCGCCGAGAACAGGTTCGGGGTGGTGAACGGCACATTGCGCAGCAGCCACGGCACCGATCCCGTCGTGGGCCTGACCGACATCAACGCGGCATCGGGGGGATTGGACCTGCAATCGGTCTCATTGTCCGTCTTCCGGCAGGACGGGTCGGCTCTCGTAGCCCTGGGAGGCATGCTCGATCTGGAAAGCGAGCAACTGAACCTCGAAACGCTGATCAACCGATCGACGGCGTCCGACGCGACCTATCTGCAGACCGAACTTGCACCAATGCGTTTCGCCAGGAACTGACGCCCTGCCCACCGGCCGGGGATGTCCCGGCCGGTGGGCAGAAGTTCCCGCACGTCATTTTCCTTGCCGCTAGACGACCTGTTTCCCGGCCTTCCATACCGAGTGGATCGCACGCGAATCCTCGCAAAGCAGGCTCAGATCGGCAAGCGGATCGCCATCTATCACCAGCATATCGGCATAGCTTCCCGGCGCGACGCAGCCGATTTCCCCTTCCATGCCCAGAATTTCGGCGTTCACGGCAGTCGCCGAGTGGAGAATCTGGAACGGGGTTTCCGCCTGCGCGCGCAAGCGGAATTCGTCGCGCTGGTGACGATGCATGGGACCGAGCAGGTCGGTGCCGAAACCGAGCTTGACCCCGGCAGCGCGGCAGAGCCGGATCGCTTCGATCCCCTTGCCTGCGACATCTTCGAGCTTGTCGAGAAGATGCTGCGGCGCGCCTTCCTCGACACCGCTGCGCCGGAAGGCTTCGTAGGTCGCCAGCGTCGGCACGACATAGGCGCCCGCATCGGCGACCACCTTTGCCGCGTCGGCGTCGATCAAATTGCCATGTTCGATCGTCCGCACGCCGAGCCGCACCGCGCGCGCGATCGTTTCGGCCGTATAGGCGTGCGCCGCGACATAGACCCGCCGGCGCCGCGCCTCGTCGACGACCGCCGCAATTTCCTCCTCGGAAAATTGCAGCATCCAGATCGGGTCGCTCGGCGAAGAAATTCCCCCCGACACGAAGATTTTGAGATGGTGCGCACCTTGCCGCAGCGCCTCGCGCGCGGCCTTGCGGATCGCATCGACGCCATCGACACGCTCCGCCAGAATGCCACGCCCGGCGCAGCCACACGGCGATTCATCCTCATAGGGCGCGCGTATGTCCCCGTGGCCACCCGACTGGCTGAACGCGCGTCCGCAATAGAAAAGGCGCGGCCCGGTGATCCAGCCCTCCTCCAGCGCGCGCCATAGGCCATAGTCACCCCCGCCTACATCGCGGACCGTCGTGAAGCCGCGCCGCAGCGCATCCTCCACCAGATGCCGTCCGCGCTGCGCGAGATAGGTCGGCGGCAGCTTTTCCAGCTTCACGAAATCCATGTCGGACGCATAGGCATGGAAATGGGCGTCGATCAGACCCGGAATGACCGTCCGCCCGGCCAGATCGACGCGTTGCTCGGCCTCCTCCCGATGATCGAGCGGCAGGATGCGCCGAACACGATCGCCTTCGACAAGGATCGCGGCGGGATCGCTCAAACGATCGTGGATGCCGTCGAATATCCGGACATTATGCAGCAAGGTTCGTGACATGGGCTTTCCTGACGAAATGAAGGGTGGCGACACCGGCCGCCGCGCCGATGAAGCCATCGAATGCGGAAAAGCCCGTCAGCCCGAGATCGAGCCATTCGGAACCGGCGCCGCACACGATACCGAAACACCATATGGCGAGGTTGGGGATATTCCAAGATGCCGAGGCGCCCTCCGCCAGCGCGGGGCGGGCGAGCCCGGCATCGATGAGCAGCGCGAGCGCCGGGGGGAAGACGAGGCCGAGAATGACGAGAAAGCCCACGAAAAAACTGTCGGCGCCCGCGAGTGCCATCGCCATCGCCGCGAGCATGATCGCGGCTGCGATCATCCCGAAAGACGCCGATCGCACCAGCGTCGAAACCGCAAGCGCCGACGAATAGAGGCACATGATTCCGTTCTGCAACAGGCCGACAGGCAGGATGAGCCCGACGAAGGCCGGCAGTCCCAGCGCCAGCAATATCGCATTGACCTCGTCATGACGGGTGGCCAGCGCCGCCGCCGCATAGGCGCCGAGCACAAGGCTGTAGACGAGCCCCAGCGCCAGAAATGTCGCGCCGACGGCTGCGCGCGACGTCCTCACAAAACGGCTGTAGTCGGGCATGATGAGGCAGCCGACGATATAACCGCCGACGATGGCCGAAATCCCCGTGCCGATCGATTTAGCCGGGCCGGGGAGCACCGCATGGCCCGCGGGAATCGGAAAGGTAAGACCGATCACCGCCAGCAGCAGCAAGGCGAGCAGCGGCAAAAACAGGATCGGCGCCCGGCCGATCCACGCAATGCCCGAAACGGAGACCGCGCAGATCAGCAGCGATGCAAGGACGATCCCGGGGACGCGTCCGATATCGAGGCCGAAGACCGACTGCGCGCCGTCGGCCATCAGAGCGCCGATGAAACCCAGTTCGACCGCGAGCCAGCCGAGCAGCGCGATCGCGATCGCCAGATTGAGCAGCAGCGCCCCCGATGCGCCGAAGGCCTGCTGCGCGAGCAGCGCCGCCGATCGCCGCGACCGGACGCCCGCATGTGCAGCGAGCGCGGCAAAGCATGCAGTGATCGCGCAGCCGACCAGGATCACCAGCAAAGCGCCGGAGAAGCCGTAATCGCTGCCGATCGATGCCCCGAGCATGATCACCGGCACGCCCATGACTGCGTTCGACACGATCATCGCGATCGTCCGCGCCGGACGGGTCGCGGCATGATCGGGAACCGGCTCGCGCGGATATTCGCTTGTCATGCCGCCGCCCCGCCCGTTCCGGTCAGCCCGCGCGTTCCAGCCCGTAGAGCTCTGCCGCCTGCTGGGGGGTCACGAAGCCGTTCCGGATATCGCGCAGAACCGCGGCGCGGTCGCGTTTGCGCGGGTCGCCGACGCCGCCTCCGGTCGCCGTATAGATGCGAATGATCTCGCCCTGCTTCGCGGGAACGGTCGTGCACATCGTATAATGATCGACGCTGCCGTCGAGCCGGTGGATTTCCGCGTGATTGGTCGAGCCTTCCTGCCCGCCGGCCATCGCCCACGGACGCACGACGCTGCGCGAAGCGGCATAGGTCAGAAAAGCTTCGTCGGCGACGACGCGATAGTCGAGCACCACGCCCTTGCCGCCGCGAAATTCGCCCGCGCCGCCCTCTTCGTCGTGAAAGGCATATTGATCGACTTCGAGCGCGTAGCGGCTTTCGAACAATTCGCAGGGAATATTGTAGGTCTCGCCATTCGCGCAGCAGAATTGGCCGCTGTCGCCGTCCTGGTCCTCCGACGCGCCCCAACCGCCGACCAGCGGTTCGCCCATGACGAACAGCTCGCCATTTTCGGGACGCAAGCCCGAGATAAAGGTCGCGCCGACGGTCCGCTGGTGCCCCGCGGGCAAGCGATGCGGCAGCACGGGCGCCAGCGCCTTCCAGAAGACGTCGATCGCCGCGATCAGCGGCTCATAATAGAGCGAGACGGGCGCGGGCGCGCTGGCGCTGATCAGCGTCCCCGGGGGGCAGACGATCCGGAGCGGCCGGAAGCAACCGCCGTTCGCCGGAATGTCCGGATTGGTGATCGCCTTGAACAGGCAGCGCGCGCCGGTGACGAGGCCGGTATAGGAGCAATTGATCGGTCCAGCCGTTTGCGGCGAGGTACCGCTATAGTCGACCACCATCTCGTTGCGGCTGATCGTCACCTTGACCTTGATCGTGAAGGGGCCGTTGCCGAGCCCGTCCTCCTCGACCACATCCTCGGCCTCGTAGACGCCCTCGGGCAGTTTCTCGAGTTCGGCGCGGGTCATTCGTTCGCCATAGTCGAGCAGTTCCTGCATCGCCTCGAGCAGCTGGTCCTTGCCGTAGCGCTCCACCAACTCCCCGATCCGGCGCGCGCCGACGCGCGCCGCGGCGACGCCGGCATGCATGTCGCCGATAGTCGAATCGGGCAGGCGGACATTGTCGCGGATCAGCTGCACGAGCGACCGGTTGATCTCTCCGCGATCATAGAGTTTGAGGAAGGTGAAGCGCAGCCCTTCCTGATAGATTTCGGTAGCGTTGGTCGAAACGCTGCCCGGCTGCGCGCCGCCGACTTCGGTCCAGTGCGCCTTGTTCACCGTCCACGCGATCAGTTCGTCATCCACAAAGACCGGGACCATGATGACCACGTCGGACAAATGGGTGCCGCCCCCTTCATAGGGGGTGTTGGTGATGAAGACGTCGCCGGGCCGGATCGACGCGGGGTCGGGATAATGGCCGAGCAGCGACACCACCGCGGTGTCGAGGGTCGCGAGGAAGGCGGTGACGCCATTGCCCTGCGCCAGCAGGTTGCCGGTCGCATCGGTCGCGCCGACCGCAAAATCGGTCGTCTCGTAGATGATCGGGCTCATGCTCGTGCGGATCATCGCGTTGAACATCTCGTCGCCCAGCGCGACGATCGCGTCCTTGATGATTTCGATCGTGAAGATGTCGTGCGCCATCGCGTCTTCCCCTCAGCCGTTCAGATGAATGTGATAATTGCCGAACCGGTCGATGCTGACCCGGTGCGGCGGCGGCACGACGCAGGTGACCGACGGCTCCTGAATGATCGCCGGGCCGTGGAACTCCATTCCCGGTTCGAGCAGCAGGCCATTGTAAATCTGCGCCTCATGGACGCCATGCTGGTCGAAATCGACACGGCGCGTGCCCATAAGGGCTTCGTTCAGGCTGCGTCCGGTCGGCACCTTCGCGGCCAGTTCGGGCTTGGCCACGGCGACCGTCGCGACCGAATGGAAGTTGACGATCTCGATCGCATTGTCGAGGCGATAGGTGAAACGCTTTTCGTACGCGGCATGGAAGGCCGCCGCGGTCGCATCGACATCGATCCCGCCGCCGGGCGCCGTCGCGGCCGCGATCTTCACCGTATGCTCCTGCCCGATATAGCGCATGTCGAGAAAGCGTTCGAAGCGGATATCGTCGCGCCCATAATCACCGCGCGCGGCCTCTTCCATCGCGGCGAAGGTCGCCGCGAGCACAGCCGCTTCCTCGTGCGAAAGCGCCGTCAGCCGGGTCTGCAAATAGTCGCGCCGCAGATCGGTGAGCAACATGCCCCAGGCCGAAAAGACCGACGAATTGACGGGGACGATGACGTGCGGAACGCGCAGTTCCTCGGCCAGCGCGACCGCGTGCATGGCACCGCCGCCGCCGAACGCCATCAGCGCAAAATCGCGCGGATCATAGCCCTTGTTCGTCGATACGAGCCGCAGCGCGCCGGTCATGTTCGCATTGGCGATGCGGACGATGCCGCGCGCCACCTCTTCCTGCGACAGGCCGAGCCGGTCCTGAAGCGGGGCGAAAGCGGCATCCACCGCCCGCCAATCGGGTTCGCGTTCGCCGCCCACGAAGCTTGCGGGGTCGATCCGGCCGAGCACGAGATTGGCATCGGTGGTCGTCGCATCGGTGCCGCCATGGCCATAGGCGGCAGGCCCCGGACGCGCGCCCGCCGATTTCGGCCCGACGTGCAGCTTGCCGCCTTCGTCGACCCACGCGATCGAGCCGCCGCCATTGCCGATTTCGACGATTTCCGACACGGCGGTCTGGATCGGATAGCCCGGTGTCTTGCTGTCGCGCTCGATATGATATTCGGTCGTCACCTTGACCTCGCCGTCCTCGACGAGCGTGCATTTCGCCGTCGTTCCGCCGATATCGAGGACGATCAGATTGGGTTCGCCGATCTCGCGGCCCATATAGGCGGCGGCGAAGATGCCGCTCGCCGGACCCGATTCGACCATCGCGATCGGGTTCGCCTTCGACGCCTCGGCCGTCGCGATGCCACCGTTCGACTGCATCATGTAGAGCGGGTGGGCATAGCCGCCGGCGGCCAGCCGCTCCTCGAGGCGATTGATGTAGCGCTCGGTGATCGGGTGCACATAGGCCGAGAGCACCGTCGTATTGGTGCGTTCATATTCGCGCCATTCGCGGCTGACCTCGTGCGAGGCGAGGACCGAAACCTCGGGCCACAGGCGGCGGATGGCGTCGACCACCGCAATCTCGTTCGCCGGTTCGACATAGGCGTGCAGAAAGGCAACCGCGATCGCCTCCACCCCGTCCTCGCGAAACCGCGCGATGATGTCGGCGAGCGGCGCAAGATCGACCGGCCGCTTGATCGCCCCGCGATAGGTCACCCGCTCGTCGAGTTCGGCCCGCAGATAACGCTCGACGAACGGCTTCGGCTTGCGGAAGTTGAAATTGAAGAGATCGGGACGATTACCGCGTGCAATCTCGATGACATCGCGAAACCCGCGCGTCGTGATCAGCGCGGTCTTGACGCCCTTGCGCTCGGTGAGCGCGTTGATCACCACCGTCGATCCATGGGCGAAAAAGTCCAGATCGGCGACGGACACGCCCGATTTGGCCAGCGCATCGAGAACGCCCTGTTCGAAATTCGGCGGCGTCGTGTCGGCCTTTGCCGTCATGACGGTTCCGCACGCACCGGTCGAAGGATCGACCGAATAATAGACCAGGTCGGTGAAAGTCCCTCCGACATCGCTCGAAGCCCGCACGATCGTTACTCCTGAATATCGTTGATGAGGAAATAGGCGACGCGGCCGGACGCGGTCGCCCGCGTCGCGTGCGGCTCGCCCGCCGGAATCACGACCAGATGGTCCTTCGCGACGGAAATGATGCCGTCCGGCGTCTCGACCTCGAACACCCCGTCGAGGATGAAGGAGATTTCGACGCCTTCATGCGCCGAATAGCCTTGCTCCGGATGCCGGATACCGGCGGGGAAGCTTGCCATGCCATAAAGGGCCGTGCTTTTTCCCGAACTGTGGCGCTGGCCCAACTCTTCGATACGGACGTTCGCATCGTCCCAATTGAGCGGTATGATCTCCACGGGAATATGCTCCTCAATAGCGCAGCTTGTTGCCGACCGGCGGGCCCGACGCGAAAATGCCGAAGCTTTCGATTTCGGCTTCGGACGGCGGCGCGCAGCTCCAGCGCCGGCTGGGCGACCAGTCGAAGCGACGGCGCAGTCCGCCCAGAAATTCGGCCATCTTGAAAGCCGCGAGGATCGGGTCGATCACCGGCACGCCGAGTTCGCGCTGGAGCGTCTCGTGCAGGCCGAACGAACATGTGCACCCGAGGATCAGCGCCTCCGCCTTGTCTTCTTCGATCGCGCGCCGGCCAGCCTCGAGCATCCGCTCGGCGGTCAGATCACAATCTTTCTGCAAATCCGCCGCGCCGATCCCGATCGCGCGCATCGACGCAAGATTATGGGCATAGCCATAGGCATCGACGCGCTCGCGCATCTGCACCGCCCATTTTTCCTGCCCGATGATGATCGAGAAGCGGTTGGCAAGGTTCGCGGCGATCTGCACCGACGCCTGACACGGCGCGACGACGACCGCGCCCCCCGAAATCTCGCGCGCATCCTCGAGCCCCGGATCGTAGAAGCAGCCGATCACCATCGCGTCATAGCCCTCGACATCGGCCATGCGCGCCAGCCGCACCATGTCGGCGACGATCAGCGCTTCATAGGTCCGGTATTCGAGGTGGTTCGGCAGCGCCGCCGTGCTGAGCGAAACGATATCGACGTCGGTATCGGGCGATTTGACCCCGCCCATCAGCTCGCCCATCGGCGCGTCATAGGACGACACGCCGACCGGATTCACCCAAAGCACTCTGGTCTTCTGCGACATGGCATCATTCTCCCTTCGCGCGGCGGAGGGTCCGCGCGCGTCATCAACCGGAACGGTGGGAAGGCCTGCGGCCTCCCCCCGCCGCTTCAGAACTTCATCGAAAAATCGAGCGACCAGGTACGCGACAGCGCCGGCTGGACGAAGCCGCCCAGCACCCATTCGGCGTTATATTTCTTGTCGAACAGATTATCGATCGACCCGACCAGCGACCAGCGCCCGTCGGGCTGCTCGATCCCGAAGCGCAGGTTCACCAGTTCGAAGCCGTCGCGCGCGGTCGAATTTTCCGGATCCCAATATTGCTTGCCGCGATGCTCGACGTCGGCGCGGCTGAACAGGCCGATGTCTTCGGCGATCGCGGTGCGATATTGCAGGCCGAGCGCCCAGGTATCGCGGGGCACATAGGGCGTCCAATTGCCGGTCAGCGCCGGATCGACCGCATATTCCTTGATCCGGCTGTGCGTGTAGCCATAGTTGGCGAACGCATCGAGACCGTCGGCGAGCCGTGCCTGCGCCTCCAGCTCGAAGCCGGTCGAACGCACGCGGTCGATGTTGACGAGAACCTGTGCACCGATCGATCCGATGAAGACGAAATAGAGCGGATTCTCGTCCTTCGTCGTATAGAATGTGCCGTTCAGCCGCAGGCGGCGGTCGAACAGGTCGCTCTTGAAGCCCAGCTCGAACGTCTCGGCCTCTTCCTGCTTTACGACGTCGGACACGCCGTTCACCCCGGCGGCGGCCGCGGCGGCGGCAACCCCGCTCTGGTTGAACTGCCCCGAACGGAAGCCCACGCCCCACGAGCCGAACAGGTTCAGATTGTCCATCGCCTGATACTTGACCGAAAGCTTGGGCTGGAACAGGTCATAGCTGTTGCGCTTGATGCAATTGTCGGGCGCGGCGACCGTGCATCCGACCGGAAGCGATCCCGTCTGGTCGGGACGGACGGCCTGGCGCCGGCGGTCCTTGTCGTAGCGGCCGGCAAGCGAAAGCTCCAGCCGGTCGGTGACGTCATAGGCGATATTGCCGAAGACCGCCCACGCGCGATTGCGATTGTCGTCGGCCAGGAAGGACAGCGTGGGATTGGCCGGATTGGCGAATTGCGGGTTCCGGCGGACATCGACGACGCCCTGCAGATTGTCGTCGCCCGTCGTCGTCGAGATGAAGCGCTTCGTATCGAGATAATAGGCGCCCACCATCCAGCGGAACGGCTGGTTCGACGGCGAGGTGATCCGCAGTTCGTTCGACCACGCCCGGACATCCTCGAACTGCGTCTGCGTTCCGTCGGTGCCGAAGACATCGACGCTCGCCGTATAGGGGAATTGGTCGCCCTCGATATATTCCTTCACCCGGTCATAAGCGGCAACATTGGTGATCGTCGCGAAACCGGCGTCATATTCGAGCTTCAGCGAAACCTGCGCGGTCTTGCGAAGATTATATCCCAAATTGGTCGCGCAATAGCGTCGCGTCACGCGGTTGGCGTCCGGCGCCGGTCCGCCGAAGGGATTGGCGGCGTCGAGAAAGCAGGGCCGCGCCGGGTCGAAATTGGCCGACTGATACTGGAAGTTGCCGCCGCCGCCTTCGGTCCGGCCATATTGCGCCTTGAGGTCGGCGGTGAAATTCGGGGCGAGTTCGGCGAACAGCTGTCCGCGCAGATTCAGATCCTCGACGCCATCGACCTTCTTGCCGAGATAGGCGT
The DNA here is from genome assembly GCA_964426485.1 of uncultured Sphingopyxis sp. GTDB lineage: Bacteria > Pseudomonadota > Alphaproteobacteria > Sphingomonadales > Sphingomonadaceae > Sphingopyxis. Next base: position 46,293 of record CAYRQX010000010.1, read on the forward strand.
TGCGGAAATAGCCATCGAGGTTGCGATAGCTGCCCGCGACGCGAAAGCGCAGCGCGTCGCCGGCAAGCGGTCCAGAAACCGAACCGCGCGCACGGTAATCCTCGCCCCGGCCGTAACCGAGCGCCAGCGAACCTTCGAACGTCTCGCTCGGCTTTTTCGTGGTGATGACGATCGCGCCGCCGATCGCATTGCGGCCATAGAGCGCGCCCTGCGGTCCGCGCAGCACCTCGATCCGTTCGAGGTCGAACAATTCCTGGGTCAGCTGGCGCGATGTGACCTGCTGGACGCCGTCGATGACGACCGCGACTGGGCTTTCGCCGTTGCGGACCTGAGAAACGCCGCGCACGGTAATGAAGGAAACCCCGGCGCTCTGCGACTGGTTGATCGAAATATTCGGCGTCGCCGAAAGAAAGTCGCCGACGCCCTCGATCTTGCGATCGGCGATCGACTGGGCCGAGAATGCCGTCACGGCGACCGGCACATCTTGAAGATTTTCGCCGCGGCCGCGTGCGGTCACGACAATTTCCTCGACCCCGGTGCTATCGTCCTTCGGCGCATCCTGCGCGAAAGACGGCGCCGCGGAAACCAGACCGGCCACCGCAATCCCGAGCTTCAGACCTGCCTTGTATGAAACGCCCATATATCCTCCCCATGCTCCGGCCCGGCCTTCCTTTGCGGAAGGGCTCTTTCGGCTCGATTGACGTCGGTTCGGGAGCTGTCATCGGGGGATCGCCGCCCGCCGGCAACCGCGCCAAAGCATAGCGGGAGCGCCCATATGGGTAGGCGCGCGGCCGGCCGGGCCGAAAACCTGCCCTTTCGGGTAGGTCAAACCAGTCCGAGCTGATTGGCGCGGGCGACGGCTTCAGTACGCCTTTCGGCGCCCAGCTTGGCGAAGATATTCTTGAGGTGGAATTTCACCGTATGCTCGGTCATGTCGAGTAGCCGTGCGATCTCTTTGTTCGACCGGCCGTTCGCAAGCTCCTCCAGCACCTCGCGCTCGCGCGCGCTAAGGCCTGCGGCGCCGTCCTGATCGCCGCCCCGCTTCGACAGGCGGGCGATGACGAGGCCGGCGAAATCGACGATCAGAATATCGATATAGGCACCCTGCGCCTGACGGCTGACGGCCCGGAGCAGGGGCACCAGCCCGCGCTGACCCAGAAACGGGCCGATGATCCGTTCCGCCGCGGCCATGGTCAGCGCCTCGATCAGGTCGTCGACCGCCCGCGCCCGGTCGCCCGACAGATCGAGCAGCAACGCCCGCGCCACAAGGATGCGGATGGCATAGAGGTTGGCCCCGAAGCCGCGCGCGCATTCGAGCCCTTCGTTCAGCGCCTCGATCGCCCGCGAGCGATCGATCGCGGCATAATAGCTCGCGAGCGCCAGCCGGCTCTCGACGAAGGGAAACCACCAGAAGGGTTCGTCCTTCCAGATGTTCGGCGGCAGCTGCTGCCGCAGCGTCATCGCGGTCGAACCGCGATCGTCGCATCCCGCGGTCGCGACCCGAAGCGCGTCGACGATCCGCGAAAGGCGGTGCAGGCCACGCCGTTCCGCAATCCTCTGTCCGCGCCGGATGGCCTGTTCGGGCTGCCCTTGCTGGATCGCCTCGACGGTCAATCCCGCCGCATAAATATCGAGCCAGCCGTCATAAAGTTCGACCTGATCGAGATCCGCCGCCGCCTGAACCCCGGCATAGTCCGCAGGCTCGCCGGTCCAGTGCCGCAGGCAGCCGGTGAGCAGGCGCGAAAGCGCCCGCAGCCCCGGGTCGAACGCGAAATTCTCTTCGGCCATGCGGCGGGCCACGCCGAAATGCGCTTCGGCGGCCTTGAGACGCCCCTGATATATCGCCGCCAGCCCCGCATGGAGGTAGCAATAATTCAATCCCAGCACCGTGCGCGCCTCGCGCATCGCGCGCATCGTCATCTGGGCGCGGTGATCGGCCGCGGCGAAGCGGCCCACGGCGAGTTCATAGACGATCAGCTGGCACGACAGGATCGAACGCGTCAGCGGATCGTCGGCCGGAAGATCGGCCAGATGCCCTTCCAGCCGGGCTACATCGGCCGGGCCAACCGGTATATCCTCATAGACGAGGATAAGCGCCCCCACATTGCGAAGATCGCGCCGGAGCGGCGCGGCTTCGGCGGCGGCATCGCCGCTGTTTTCGGCGGCATCGAACAGCGCCCGCGCTTCGGCCAGCAGCCCGTCCTTTACCGCGAGATAGGCCTTCGCCAGCAGAATGCGGGGATAGGCCTGCGCAATGTCGTCGGGAATCTGCTGAAGGAGTCCGCGCAAATAGCCGATCCCGCCGAACAGGATCAGTTTCCAGCCACCCGCTTTTTCGACCAGCGAAGCGCAGCGATCGAGATCGCCCGCCTCGCGCGCGTGGCGCACCGCCTCGGCCATATAGCCATTGGCCTCGAACCAGCCCGATGCCCGGCGATGGACCCCCGCGACGGCATCTTCGCCGTGACGGCGACGCAATTCGATCTGCAGAAACTCGGCGAAAAGATGATGGTAGCGATAGGTCGCCTCCTGCCCTTCCGCGCGAACGACCAGCGCGTTCAGCGGTTCGAGCCGGTCGATCATTTCGTCGGCGGCATGGCGTTCGACGACGGCGGCCGCGAGGGACGCGTCGAAGCGCTCCAGCGGCGCCGTGAAGCAGAGGAATTCCTGCAGCTCCTCCGGAAGGCCGCTGACGATCTGTTCGGCGAGATAGGTCGCGATATGGCCGCTGTCGCCGCGGAAATGTCCGATATGCGCCGTCGTCGGCGCATCGGCCACGACCAGCCGCGCAAGCTGGACCGCGACCGGCCAGCCTTCGGTCCGGTCGTGAAGCAGCGCGATGGCATCATCGTCGATATCGTCGGGAAACATGCCGGCGAGTTCGTCCCTGGTGAAGCGCAGCGCGTCGCTCCCGATTTCGTCCGCCCTCCCCGCCGCAAGCAGCGCGCCGATGTCGAACGGCAACGTACCCCGGGTGGCCGCGACCATGGTCAGATTGTCCGGCGCGGCATCGAGCAGACTGCGCAGCAACGCATCGACGCGGGGCGAATTGACGCGGTGATAATCGTCGAGCACCAGAATGACGGGCACCGATTCGGCGCGGACCGCGTCCAGCAGCGCCGCGAGCGCGGAGGATATGCCGCCCGCGAAAAATCCCTCTTCGGCGCCGGCTTCGAGACCCTGCGACGCGATCCCGGCGCTCGACAGCGACGCGATGAGATAGGACAGGAACTGGGCCGGTTCGCGATCGGCTTCGTCGAGCGAAAGCCATGCGATCCGCGCCCCTTCGGCATGGCGGTGCCGGCACCATTCGGCGACGGTCGTCGATTTCGCATAGCCCGCCGGACCGGCCACGACGCCAAGGTCGAGATCCAGCCACCGGTCCATCTTCTCGACCAGCCGCGGACGCCCGATCAGGCGGACATTGTTGCGCGGCATTTCCAGCTTGGACTGCAAGATCCAGCGCCGCGGAAGATCCTTTTTGCCCGATTCGTCCATTTCCAACTCTTCCATCTCTTCGCGGTGCGGCGGAATACGCTCCCGGAAAGAGCCCGCCCCTGTCAATGGTCGAGAGCCGGTCGCGCCGCCAGCGCGCGGCGCGAAACGAGGAAGAGCGACAGCGAGCACAGCGCAGCCGGCGCGACGACCAGCGCGATGGCGAGCCCGACGGCATCGGGCCGGCCGAAACCGAATTCGGTGACCGAGGCGACAACCGTCGGCCCGACCCCCAGTCCCAGCAGCGTGTTGCAGAAGGCGACGAACGACATGGCGATGCCGCGCATCTCGTTCGGCATGACATGCTGCAGCGCGGCGATCCCGCCGATCGCGCCGATCGACGAAGCCAGCGTCCAGAGCCCGAGGCCAAGTAGCACGACCCACGGGTACGGGCCGGCGACCATCAGCGCCGCGACCGCCCCCACGACCGCGGCGACCGCCGCGACCGAAAAGCGCGCCGCCTCGCCATGGCGGCGCGCCGCCGCGTCCGAAAGAATGCCGCCGAGCACCGCACCCGCGATGCCTGTCACGGTGGTGATGATCGAAAAATAGCCGCCGATCTGATCGGGACTCCAGCCGAATTTTCGCGACAGCGTCGACGGCACCCAGCTGTAGAGTCCATAGTCACCGACCGACAGCAGCGCGACCGCGATCAGCAGCGAAAACAGCAACAGCCGCTGCGCGCTCACATGCGCCACCACCTTGGCGAGGCTCGCTTCGCTTTCGCGCTCGCGGCGCGGCGGTTCGCGGACGGTCAGGACCAGGAGCGGGATGAGCAACCCCGCCGCACCGACCATGACGAGGACGATGCGCCAGTCGGCAAGCCCCGCGAACAGGGACCAATGGGCAAGGTCGCCGTGCTGCGCCGACGCCAGAAGGAAACCCCCGACCCCGACCGCGCCCGGACCGCCCACGACCATGCCCATCATGAAGATGCCGAGCGCCGTGCCGCGCTGATGCGGAGGAAAGGAATCGGAGATGATCGAGGCGGCCGCCGGCGCGAGCGCGGCCTCACCGATCCCGACGAGGATGCGCGCGGCGAAAAGGAACCAGAAGCCGGGCGCAAGACCGCACAGCAAGGTGCCCGTCGTCCATATGATCGACCCGGCGATGATCAGCGTGCGCCGCGTCTTGCGGTCGGCCATCATGCCGAGCGGCAATCCCGCAAAGACATAGACGATCGCGAAAGCCGCTCCCTGCAACAGGCTGAGCTGCGCGTCGCCGATACCTAGATCGCGTTGGAGGGGGGCAACCAATACGCTGAGGATCATCCGGTCGACGTATGAGACAAAGCCGGCAAGGCAAAAAATGGCGACCATCCACCACGCCTGAAGCCTCGCGGGATAGCCGCCCGAAGCCCCGTTCATGCCGCACCCCCGGCGCTACGCTGGAACAGGTTTTGCGGCTCCTCGGCCTTGCCGACGAAATAGCGGGCTGCGGCGATGTCCGACAGGCCCGTGCCCACCGTTTTGAAGATGGTGATGTCGGTGGGCGAAGTCCGCACCCGCGCATGACCGCGCACGAGGTCGGCAAGTTCGGGCACAGGATCGGATATCCACCCCAATCGATGCGGCACGAGCAGGTCTCCGCTTTCTTTGAGCGCCGTCGGGGTGTCGATGACGAGGCGACCGGTCCGGAACAGCGCCTCATCGGCCTCGCGCATCTCGGGAGCGAAGCTACCCACGAGATCGAGATGCGTGCCGGGCAAGACCCAGTCGGCCATGATCAGCGGCGCATCGCTCAGCGTCGCACAGGAAATAATGTCCGCGGCGGCTGCGGCGTCGGGCAGGCTAGTGGCGACCGCGACCTCGCAGCCCTGATCGGACAGCGCATCGACGACCGCCTGCGCCTTGGCCGGGCTGCGCCCCCAGACGAGGATGCGCGAAAGCCCGCGCACCGCGGCATGCGCGCGGGCGAGATGCGGGGCGAGAGCGCCGGTTCCGACGAGCAGCAGGGTTTGGGAGTCCGGCCGCGACAGAAGCCGTGCGGCGAGCGCCGAAACCGCAGCGGTGCGCAGCGCGGTCAACGCTCTCGCTTCGAGGATCGCCGAAACCGATCCGGTCTGTCCGTCGAGCAAGACATAGACGCCATCGATCGTCGGCAGTCCGAGGGCGCCATTGTCAGGCATCACCGTCGCGACCTTGACCCCGATCGCCTCGCGTCCCTGCCACGACGGCATGACGAGCAATTTGGCATCGCCGCCGGGCAGGTCGCAATGCATGCGATCGGGACTCGCGAAGGCGGCGCCGAACGCCGCGGCCAGACAATCGACCAGTTCGCCGGGCTGCGATGCCGCATAGATATCGGCGTTCGTCAGAATTCTCATGCCGCGCGCTCCCGCATGATGCCCGCCGCATCGCGCGATACGCCGAAACGCTCGAGCGAAAAGGATTCGATATTGTGCGGCATGGATCCTCGAATGATATCGCGAACATATTCGGCGGTGACGGCCGCCTGGGTGAGGCCGAGATGCTGGTGTCCGAAGGCGTAGAGAATTTGGCCGGCACCGCGCACCGCACCGATTGCGGGCAGGGAATCGGCGAAGGATGGCCTGGAACCGACCCAGCGCGACTGGCCATTCAGATCGAGCCCCGGGAAATAGCGCGCAGCAAGTGCCGGCAGATTGTCGGCGCGGCGCCAGTCGGCGGGGGCATCGGGCGGGGCAAGCTCGACCGTGCCGGCAAGGCGCAGCCCTCCCTCCATCGGCGTCGCCAGAAAGGATTCGGCGTGAAACGACACCGGGCGGCCAAGCAGGCCGGCCATCGCCGGAAGCATGAGATGATAGCCGCGCTCCGCCCGCAGTGGCGCGCGCAGACCGAAGGGCGCGACGAAACGAGGGGACCAGAAGCCCGCGGCGACAAGCAGGTTTCGCGCCCGGAGCGATTGCCCGTCGGCGATCACCCTCACGCCGTCGGCTTCGATGGCGACGGCCTCGACATTCAGCCGCGCGACCTGTCCCCCGCCAGCGACGAAGCGATCGAGCAGCGCCCGCGACAGGAGTAGAGGGTCGGTAACCTGCGCGACGCCGCTGTGGAACGCCGCGCCCGCGACCCTGTCGCCAAGCGCGGGCTCAAGCTCAAAGACTTCGCCGGGGCCGAGGATATCAACCGGAACGCCCTCCGCGCGCAATTGCGCCGCACCGGCGCGCAGCCCGCCGAGCGAAACGCCGCTGGCGACGATGTCGAGCATGCCGCGTTCGATCAGAAAACGCGATGCCATCGACCCGCCGAGCAGGCGTTTCCAGGCGGCGAGCGCGTCGCCGTTGAGCCGTTTGAGCGCATCGATCGAACGACGGCGACGGCCCGGCAGCGCGTTCAGCGCGAACTGGCCGAGCCAAGGCGTATAGGCAGCGACATGGCGCCACGGCAGCGACAGCGGTGCCATCTCGTCAAGCAGCATCCGCGGCGCGCTCATGATATGCGAGACGCTGGAAAGTGGCAGTATGAACGAGGTAGCGACAACCCCGGCATTGCCGGCCGAACAGCCCGTGCCGGGTTCGTCCCGGTCGATCAGCAGAACCGAAAAGCCGGCATCGCGCAGGCAGACGGCCGACGCGATGCCGATCACGCCGCCGCCGACGATCGCGACGTCCACCGCTTTCCGCCCGGTCACGCGATATCAGCCCGCTTGTGCGTCGAGCATGCGCAGCAAACTGTTTTCGGCGCGCTGGATATGATCGCGGGTCAGCGCGACGGCCTGATTGACCGCGCCCTTGCGGCACATTTCCAGCAAACCGCCATGATCTTCCTTGGCATCGTCGATACCGCTCTCGAGCGTCAGCACGACACGCGTATAGCGGTCGGTGTTCACGAGCAGGCTGCGGACAATCTCGATCGTCCGCTTGCGTCCCGACGGCGTATAGAGCGCCAGATGATATTGGGTGTTGAGCTCACCCCAGCGATGCACGTCATAATTGTCGAGGTCCGAGGCATATTCGGCCAGCACCCCTTCGGCGACCGCGAAATCCTCTTCGGTCATGTTCGGAATCGCCGCGCGGATCAGTTCGGGTTCGAGCAGGGCGCGCAGCTCGAACAATTCGCGAATCTCGTCGCGCGACAAGGCGGTGACGAGATAGCCGCGGTGCGGATAGCTCGCGACCAGCCCTTCGGCCTCGAGACGCGACAGCGCCTCGCGGATGGGAATGCGGCTGGTCCCGAAATCCTCGGCCAGCGCGTCTTGCCGCACGGGCGTTCCGTCGGGGAGTTCTCCCGACAAAATGCGCCGCCGCAATGCGTCGGTGGCCGAATCGGCCACGGTCACGCGTCGGATTTTACCCATGGACCTTGTTGCGAGCGTTTGCGTCATATTTGCGATGCCCCGATCGGGTCGGGGGCACTCCTCTCAAATGGCATTCGGAAATTAGATACATAGTCTGCCCGATAGTTGCAATTGGATAAAATCTCCGATAGCCAGATTGCCAATCGACGGTGGCCCCGCCGGGCCGGCCAGATGATGGGAGCCAAGATGCGCACGGGTAGAGATGCAATCCGCGAACGGGTCGGAGACGCCGTGATATGGGACAATCACGCCTGCATGCCGCTGCGTCCCGACGACAACAGCTTCCTTCCCCAGCTCGAACGGGTCCATGACGCGGGCGTCGACACGATCACGCTCAACGTCGGCTTCGGGGATCAGGGCGTCGAGGAGCACGTCCGGATGCTGGGGGCCATCCGGACATGGCTGGGAGAAAGGGCCGGGCGCTATCTGCTGGCATCCGCCGCGCGGGACATTACGGCCGCCAAGGCGGCGGGCAAGCTGGCGGTCTGTTTCGACATCGAGGGGATGAACGCGCTCGGCGGGCAGCTCAGCATGATCGAGCTTTATTATGATCTTGGCGTGCGCTGGATGCTCGTCGCCTATAATCTCGCCAATATCGCGGGCGGCGGTTGCATGGAGGAAGACGGCGGGCTGACGCGATTCGGGCGCGATGCGGTGGCCGTAATGAACCGCGTGGGAATGGTGCCGTGCGGCACGCATACGGGCTACCGGACCGCGCGCGAGCTGATCGACGCCTCGTCGACCCCCGTCATATTCTCGCATTCCAATCCGCGGGCGATGTGGGATCATCCGCGCAATATTCCCGACACGCTGATGACGGCCTGCGCCGAACGCGGCGGCGTCATCGGGATCAACGGCATCGGCATTTTCCTCGGCCGCAATGACGCCCGCATCACCACCTTTGCCGATCATGTCGAATATGCGCTCGCGCTCGTCGGCGAGGATCATGTCGGGATCGCCCTCGACTATGTCTTCGACGATCAGGAGGTCGCGGCCTTCGCCGCTGCGAATCCGGCGATGTTCCCGTCGGAGGCGGGCTATGGCGCGGGCATGGCGATGATCGCGCCCTGGCAGATGGACGAAATCGTCGAGGAACTGGCGAAGCGCGGCATCGGCAGCGCGACCTTCGCAAAGCTGCTCGGCGGCAACCACCTGCGAATCGCGGGCGAAATTTGGCGATGAAGCGTCCGTCGTCGGCCGCGTGAGCGATTAGCCCGCCGGCCGCTCGCGCCAAAAAGCGCCTGTTCCCATGACCTTCGACGCCGGCAACCGCCCATTTCGCTTTGCCGATTGAAATTGGATAAAATCTATAATAGTCGAGAACCACTATCGGCGCTGCCGCCAGGGAAATGGAGAGAGGGATTTATGAGGAAATTGTCGAAGCGCACCGCGCTCCTGTTCACCACCGCCGCAATGGCGGTCGCGGCCGCGCCCGCCCGTGCGCAGGACGCAGCGCCGGACAGCGAAGCCGATGCCGGCGAGGCGACCGGCAACGAGATCGTCGTGACCGCGCGCAAGCGGACCGAAACCCTGCAGGATATCCCGTCCAGCATCGCCGCGCTCGGCGCCGAACAGCTCGGCAAGCTTGGCGCCGATTCGCTCGAGGAGTTCGCGGGCCAGACGCCGGGCCTGTCGCTGACCGGCAATCGCGCCAATTCGCAGATCGTTCTGCGCGGCGTGACCACCGGGCCGGTCAACCAGGACCAGGCCGAGATCAAGGAAACGGTCGGCCTCTATCTCGATGAATCGCCGATCGCGGTTCAGCGGTTCAGCCCGAACCTCAAGCTTTACGATCTCGATCGCGTCGAGGTGCTGCGCGGACCGCAGGGGACGCTCTATGGCGCGGGCTCGATGGCGGGCGCCATCCGCCTGATCACGCGCAAGCCCAACGCCGGCGTGTTCGAGGCGAGCGCCAAGGGCCAGCTCGCGCTGATCAACCACGGCGGCACCACCCGGACGATCGACGCGATGGTAAACATTCCCGTCGTGACCGACGTCTTCGCCGTCCGCGCGGTCGGCTTCTACAAGCATAACGCCGGTTTCATCGACAACGTCGTGACCGGCGAAAACAATGTGAACTCTGAAGTTAGCAAGGGCGGGCGCATCGCGGCGCGGATCACACCCGGGCCCGCGACGACGATCGACGCGCTGCTATCCTACCAGCACTCGCGCCACAATGCGCGCAGCGTCTATGCCGAGGAGGCCGGCTATCTGAATACCACCGTCGCGGTGAACGAACCCTATGTCGACAAGAATCTGACCGCCGCGCTCACCGTGAATCAGGAATTCGATCCGTTCGACGTGACGCTGGTCGGTTCCTATCGCAACAAGAAGCTCGACTATCTGATCGAGACGGGCTCCTTCGTAAGCTTCGTCGCGCCGAATTACCGGAATCTTCCGCTCGGCGTGATCCGGAACAGCGCAGATCAGGAAGATTACAGCGCCGAACTGCGCCTCGCGTCGAAACCCAGCTCACCCGTGCAGTGGACGATCGGCGCCTTTTACGAGGACAAGTCGAACGCCTTCGCCCAGAATTTGACGGTTGCCGGCGTCGATGCGTCGGGCGGGTTCGACAGCACCGCCTTCGGCGCCGCGAAGGACCAGCTCTATGTGAGCGCGATCGACCTCAAGGAACGTCAATTGGCAATCTTCGGCGAGGTTGTCGTGCCGGTCGGCGACCATCTGAAGGCGACCGTCGGGGGCCGCTATTTCGACGCCAAACAGCGCTCGTCGGTCCGGTTCGGAGGCATTTTCGCCGATCCAAACATCGGTACCTTTCCGTTCCGCAACAAGGAAAGCGGCTTCAATCCGAAGTTCAACCTGTCCTATGAATTCGACCGCGATCACATGATCTACGCGCAGGCCGCGAAGGGCTTCCGCCTCGGCGGGACCAACGAGCCCGTGCCGGCAACCTCGTGCGCCGCCGATCTCGCCGCGCGCGGCCTCGCCAAGGCGCCCGACAGCTACAAGTCCGACAGCCTCTGGAACTATGAAGTCGGTGCGAAGACGAGCTGGCTGGACCGTGCGCTCACGGTGAACGTCTCGGCCTATCATATCGACTGGAAGAATCCGCAAGTCACGGCGCAGCTCGGCTGCGGTTTCAACATCTTCGTCAATGCCGGGGGCCTGAAGATCGACGGCGGCGAACTCGAAACCGTCATCCGCCCGACCGAAGGCCTCACCATCCGCGGCGGCTTTGGTTATACCAACAGCCGCCTCACCGAGGACCTTGCCTTCGTCAGCGGCCGCAAGGGAGACCATGCGCCCTTCGTCCCCAAATGGACGATGAGCGGATCGATCGACTATACCCACGACCTGAGCGATGATCTCGAAGGCTTCGTCTTCCTGAGCTATCAGGGCAATGATGTCCGCAACACGCGGTTCAACCCGACGCTGGCGGCCAACAGCCGGCTTCCCGCCTATGACATCATCAACGCCCGCGTCGGGGTGAATGCCGATCGATGGTCGCTCGAACTGTTCGTCGAGAATCTCGGCAACAGCCGGGGCCTGACGAACCGGAATTTCTATCCCTTCTCGCTCACGACGATGACCCAGATGGAGGTCGTTACGCCGCGAACGATCGGGATCGACGTCTCGGCGAAATTCTGATGCCCCGCGATACCCGCTCCTCGCCAGCGAGGGGCGGGTATTCTGCTTTTGGCCATATGCCCCATCCCCATGCGATTCCTCCCATGCCGTTTCCAGCATCGCAGATGATTGCCGTCCCCGCGGCAGCCGCTCCCCGCAAAATCACGCGCGACCGGTTTGAAATTCTCCGGGTGGAGGCCGAACCCAGTCCACATGTAATCCAACATGTTCTCGACATCGTTGCGAGGCACGGCATCTTTCCGTTCGCGATCATGGTGCAGCATCACGCTCTCTGGCAATTGATTGAAGCTGAAATCCCCGAATTGCCAGAATCTGGCGCTCGCACGCTGCTCCGCGACCTGCAACGGTCGGCGAATGTTCGCAGCGCCACTAGCCTCAGACCGAAGAGACGCGCCGAAATGTATCGCCCCCGGAAATTTTGAGCAAAGAATACGGCTGAACTTCGGTCAACTTTCGAAAAGTCGGATTTCATCAATAACGTCAGAGACATGGCACAAAGCCATCGTTTTCTTCGGCACCCTAGGTCGTGTTGACAAAAGACTTCAGCCATAGGCGCGTAGCGGCGAGGTTGAGGAAGCTCTCGAACGAGAGAAGGGTTTTGTCATAGCGGGTGGCGATGCGTCGTTGCTGTTTGAGCTTGCCGAACATGCGCTCGACGCGGTTGCGGTCCCGGTAGCGGCGATAGTCGGGATGCTCTGGCACCTTGCGGCTCGAGCGTGGCGGGATGATCGGCAGGATGCCCCGGACCAGCAGGCTTTCCCGGAAGCGATCACCATCATAGCCCTTGTCCGCGAGCAGCGCCTTGGGTGTGGCGACGGGGATCGCCATCAGCGGTTCGGCAGCGGTGTAATCAGAAGCCTCGCCGCCGGTCAGGATGAAGCCGACAGGCAGTCCTTGATTGTCGCAGCGGGCGTGGATTTTGCTCGTAAAGCCGCCGCGTGATCGACCAAGAGCGTTCGCACAAGCCCCCCTTTTCCGCCCGCTGCCGAAACGTGGCCGCGAACGCTGGTGCTGTCGATCATATGTTGCCAGTCGTCGGTTAGACCCAAATCGACCAGTGTTTGCAGCAGGGCATCCCAGACACCCTGTTCGGCCCAGCGCCGGAAGCGGACATAGACCGAGTTCCACTTGCCGTATCGCTCATGCATGTCGCGCCAGGGACAGCCGACCCGCAGCACGTGAAGCATCCCATTGAGGAAGAGCCGGTTATCGCCCGCTGGCCGCGCCCAGCGACCGCGCTCAGGCGGCAGTAGCGGCCCGATCAGTTCCCACTCCGCGTCCGACAAATCCCCGCGACCCATGACTGCTCCTCAAAAAGCAGTCTTGAATCAGAACAACGCGCGTTTGGGAATCCCTTTTGTCAACACGGCCTAGGGTCCAAACCCAATCAGCCTCTTGAAAAATGGTTGGAGCGTTGATTCAAGGAGCTTCCCAGCAGAGGAGGCCCGAGGATGTCGCGTTCGTTGTTTTGGTTGTCGGAAGCAGCGTGGGCGGCGATTGAGCCGCATCTGCCGAAGAACCAGCCTGGAGCGCGGCGTGTCGATGATCGGCGGGTGATCTCGGGTATCGTTCACATGCTCAAATGCGGCGGCCGCTGGCAGGACTGCCCGAGCGAATATGGGCCTTCGACGACTGTCTACAATCGCTGGAATCGATGGAGCCATCGCGGCATCTGGGCGCGTATTCTGGCGGCTTTGACCGAGGAAGGCTGGATCGCCGAAACCGCCCAGATCGACAGCAGCTACATCAAAGCCCACCGCTGTGCCGGGGGAGGAAAAGGGGGGCTCGAGCCAATGCCATTGGCATCTCGCGCGGCGGCCGCACGACGAAGATCCATGCGCTTGTCGACGTCCTCGGGCGACCACTCCGCCTCGCGCTGACGCCGGGCAACACATCGGACATCAAGGGCGCCGACCTGCTCGTCGATGCAACTGCGGGCATGAAGCGCGTCATCGCCGACCGCGGATACGACGCCAATCATCTTCGCTCGAAGCTGCGCGATCAAGGCACGATCCCCGTCATCCCCGGCAGGCGCAACAGGAAGCGGCCCATCCAATATGACGAGCGCCGCTACCGGGACCGCTGGCTCGTCGAGGCCATGTTCTGCCGTCTCAAGGACTTCCGCCGCGTCGCCACCCGCTACGACAAGCTAGCCCGCAACTACCAGTCCGCCGTCGCGCTCGCTGCCGCCATTGCCTTCTGGCTGTGAACGAGTCTGGACCCTAGGGCTTCAAATGACAACCTCAAACGAATTATAACAAAGGTGTCCCCGGGAACCCGGGGACACCGATATTGTTACGCGGCGTTCGTCGGGATCCGGATTTGCATCTGTAAAGTCAAAAACTCCCATGAGCGAGCCGTGCAGGATAGCGTGAGCCTCTCCGCGCTTTTGCTGAAATGGACATCGGGATGCGCTGCGGCGCTTCCTCCAGCCGCGCCGTGACCTCGCCCCTCTCGCATTCATGCTTCGTCATTCGCGCTTTCGTGGCTGGCTGATAAAGCCCATTCTCGATCGCGGAGATCGATCGCAGCCGCCGAACATTCGGACGTCGCAAGGCGCTGGATATCAAATCGTCATTCATTTCCTGGAAACCGGGCGCAGTCTCTTCAACCGGGCTAAAATGCTGGCCGATGTCGCGCCCTTCACCGGCGCGGGCATCGGCCAAGGTGTCCCGGGAGAGGAACTAGAATTTCAGTGCCGCATTAAATCCAATGATGCGCGGGTCAGGCGTGAACACGTTGGTGGTCAGGCCATTATCGTCGCTGTTCACGAAGAACCCCGTGATCGGCGTTTTCTTGAACAGGTTTTTGACATAGAGCTGGAATGTCAGATCGGATTCCGCCCGAGCCAGTGTTACCGCGACGTTCACATTGTCCCATGCCCGCAACCTGTCGAATTTCGTGTTATAAACGCGGCCAAAGCTTTTCGACTGAAAATAATAGTCGCCGCGGAATGTCAGTTCCCAATCCCCATTCTCCAGAAAGAAAGTATATTGCGAACCGATATTCGCGGTCAGGCGCGGCGCGTTAGGCAGCTCATTCCCTTCAAGCTGATCATAAAATCCGCGACCACCATTGGGAGCGCCGCTCGCCCCCCCGAGCCAGGCCTGCGGATTGGCAGGATCATAGGGCACAAGCGCCCCCACGGTTGCGGGATTATAAGGCGCCAGAGGATCGTAGGTGATGCCATAGGCTGGAGTTACAAGCGCGTTCCCTCGGGCGGGATTCCAATAATTGAGAGAAGGGACTCTGACGGGCCTGGCCGGATTCCAACTGCCATAACGGTCTCCACCCGGACATAGGCTGGACAAAATAAGCGCCGTATCGCCCGGCGTCTTAGGAGCCAATCCCCCAGCATTCGCCTTCAATATCTGTTCAACATAGGCACGCGGGGCAATGCAGTTGGACGGAACCTGCAGCCAAGGTCGCAAAACCACCCAATCGGGATCGCCCTGCGTCCGGTTCATCACGTCAATCGATTGCGCGCCCTTGCCCAATCGTGTCCGCAGATAACCCAGATTGCCATCGACCCGAAAAGCGCGCGACGGGCGCCACGCCGCCTCCAGCTCCAACCCCCAGCTCGTCGCATTGAAATTTTCATTATAGGCAATGCGATCTACAATCTGGGAAACCTGAAAATCCTTATAATCATAGAAAAATCCGGTAGCATTTAATGTAAATCGTCCGCCATTAAAGCTATTCTTCATGCCTATTTCGAAAGCATTGACATATTCCGGGCGGAATGTTTGCGGCAAGAATTGAAACTGGACCACATTGGGGTTGAAATCAATTCTGGGAGGATTAACCCCGCCGCCCTTATAACCACGGGACGCGGATGCATAGATCAAGCTGTCGTCGGTGAAGCCGAGATCCGGCTTCCAATCGAGCACCACGCGCCCGGTAAATTTACCCCAGGACAGATTGATATCATCCTGAGCCGGATAGCCGCTGTTGAAGCGACCACCCGTAATATCACCCACCAATTGCGAACCTAGTTCTGAATCGGGGCCACCAACTCTTATGACATCTGGCTTGGTACGTCCGCCGCCCAATAACAGCTGACTAGGCCGTGTTGACAAAAAAGGGATTCCCAAACGGGTCGAGTTCTGATTCAGAGCTGCTTTTTGGGGAGCAGCCATGGGTCGCGGGGATTTGTCGGAAGCGGAATGGGCCGTGATCGGACCGCTGTTGCCGTCTGAGCGGGGACGCTGGGCGCGTCCGGCGGGCGATAACCGGCGATTCCTGAACGGGATGCTCCATGTGCTGCGGGTCGGCTGCCCTTGGCGCGACATGCACGAACGCTATGGCAAGTGGAACTCGGTCTATGTCCGGTTCCGGCGCTGGGCTGAACAAGGGGTCTGGGATGGACTGCTCCAAACGCTGGTCGATCTCGGACTTACCGACGACTGGCAGCACATGATCGACAGCACCACGGTTCGCGGCCATGTCTCGGCAGTGGGCGGAAAAGGGGGGCTTGTGCGAACGCTTTTGGTCGATCACGCGGCGGCTTTACGTGCAAGGTCCACGCCCGCTCGGACAATCAGGGACGCCCTCTCGGCTTCCTCCTGACAGGCGGCGAAGCATCGGATTACGCCGCCGCCGAACCGTTGATGAAAATCCCGGTCGCCAAGCCCAAGGCGCTGCTCGCCGATAAGGGCTATGATGGTGATCGCTTCCGCGAAAGCCTGTTGATCCAGGGCATCTTGCCGATCATCCCGCCGCGCTCGAACCGCAAGGCACCCGAACATCCCGACTATCGGCGCTACAAGGATCGCAACCGCATCGAGCGCATGTTCGGCAAGCTCAAGCAACAGCGCCGCATCGCCACCCGTTACGACAAATCCGTCCTGTCCTTCGAGAGCTTCCTCAACCTCGCCGCTGTCCGACTATGGTTGAAGTCTTTTGTCAACGCGGCCTAGATGGCGCTTCATAGTCGTCCGAACGCGATTGCGTCTTCCCTCGAGAGTGCTTATCTCCGATGCAATTCAACCTGATTGGGTCAAGACGGCCCCGATGGAAAGTCCTATAATGGTGGGACAGGCTTCGTGATGAGCAAGGAAACGCCGACGCTCGGCGCGATATTGAAGAAATTGCGGACACGGCTTGGCGCCACGCTCAAGGAAATGAGCGCCAGGACTGGAATTCCTGTCTCGACTCTGTCCAAGGTCGAGCATGACCGGCTGACTCTCACCTACGACAAGCTCCAGCAATTGAGCCAACGACTGAATATCCGGATGTCGGATCTGTTCGCCGAGAACGATCCGGGCACGGAGCCGCCGGTGACGGCGCGCCGCAGCATCGGCCGGATCGAACAGGCGGTGCGGGTCAACACGCCAAACTACGATTATTACTATCTCTGCACCGAATTGCGCCGGAAGCGGATGATCCCGATCATCACGCGGATCCGCGCGGCGAGCGTCGAGCAGTTCGGCGATCTCGTCCGTCACCAGGGCGAGGAGTTGATCTACGTCCTCCAAGGCCGGGTCGAGGTCCACACCGAATTCTACGATCTGGCCGTGATCGAGGAAGGCGAAGCCATCTATCTCGATTCAACCATGGGGCATGCTTACCTTGCTGCCGAAGGGTGCAGCGAGGCGGTCGTGCTCGGCGTCTGCTCGAGCGCCGACGAGGGCCTGATGGACTCGCTGATCAAAAATTTCCACGGCGAAGCCGCAATCTGAAATCCCCGGAAATGGCGGCATCGAGCAGGGTTGCGCCGACCGCCGCACCGCCCCCCCATGATCGGCGAAATGCGAAATGCAGGGTCCGTTCGGCGGGATTTCCACCGAACGGATCTCATCGCATTCGGGCCGGTGCGGTTAGTATCGCACCGATGCGCCGACCGTGAAATAACGGCCGATGAGGTCGTAATAAGGTGAGGCCACCGCGCCGATCGGCGGCTGGCGATCGAACAGGTTCTGGATACTGCCGTAGACGGTCAACCGGCTTTCACCATCGTTGAACGGAACGTAGCCGCGCAAGCCGACATCGACATAGGCGCGGCTGTCGATGTCGTTCCCGCCGATATTGGCAAGCACCGTCTCGGGCGCGAACTTGGCCTTGTCGATCCAGCGCACGCGCAAGTCGGCGCCCATGCTGTCGCTCTCATAGACGAGCGCGGTATTCGCGCGCCATTTCGGCGTCAGGAACGCCGCGTTGCCGCCGGCAAATCCGGCACCTTCTGTGAGGACGACGCCGTTATCCACGGTGAGCGTGTCGACATAGTTGACGAGGCCCCGGAATCCCAGCGTGCCGGGGATGCCGATGCTCTCCAGCCGAGTCCGGTAGGACAGTTCGAAATCCACGCCCTTGTTGACGTAGCTCGCGACGTTGATGAAGGTCGCGTTGATGTCGGTCAGCGTGCCGGCGGTGTTGCGGGTCAGCTGCGCGCAGGCGCCCTGGTTGTTCTGCAGCACGCACGAATTGATGATCTGCTGCGCCGAAAGAGTCGAGATCACGTCGTCGATCTTGATGTCGTAATAATCGACCGAGAAATTGAGGCCGGGCAGGAATGTCGGGGTCAGCACGACGCCGACGGTGAGCGTATCGGCGATTTCGGGCGCCAGATTGGGGTTGCCGCCGGTGCGGAGCACCACCTGCGCCGCTTCCGCCGGCGACTTGGAAATGTCATTGACGGTCGAGAACAAAGTGCCAGGATTGCTGAACAATTCGCCCAGCGAGGGGGCGCGAATGTCGCGCGACCGCGTCGCGCGGAATTTGATATCGTCGATCACCTGCCAGGTGCCGCCGACCTTCCAGGACCAGATATTGTCGTCGAAGGTCGAATATTTGGAAACGCGCGCCGCGCCGTTGAAGGTCAGATTCTGGACCAGCGGCAAATTGGCAAGCAGCGGAACCGCGATCTCGGCAAAGCCTTCTTTCACATTGTTGCCGCGCTTGGGAATGTCGGTGCCGTTGATCGTCGCGAACCGACCCGCGTTGGAGATCGGATCGTAGGTGATCGCAAACGATTCCTCGCGATATTCGACACCGGCCGCTACCGACACCGGCTTGCCCCACAATTGGAAAGGCTCGCCGCTGATGCTGGCGCCGAAATTGTCGAGCCAGGTCTCGCTAAACGCGCGCCAGTCGTCGGTCACGTAGGCAACCCCGGCGGGATCGGCATTGCCCTGGCCGAACAGGTTGAGCGGGCGGCACGGCGTGTTGGGATCGGTCAGCGCGACGCGACATACGATCTGGCCGGCGGGGTTGCGCACCGCGTCGATGGCGTTGCGGAACTCGGCGGTCTTGATGATGTCGAGGAGGTTCTGATCCTGCGACTGATACCCGTTGGTGTAGAAGGCGCCATAACGCCACAGGCCATCGCCGAACGTGCCGTCGAAGCCGACCGAGAACTGCTTCGTCTCGCGCTCATAATCATAGGTGTTGAGCGAGATGTCGGAGACGATGCGCGTCAAGTTGAAGCTGGTCGCGCCCGCCGCGACCAGCCGCGCGCGAACGGCCGGGTCGAGATAGGGATTGTCGATCGAATAGCTGAACGGCGTCTGCGAGATGGCGAGATCGGGGAAGAATATCCGACTGTCCGCGACGTTGTTGTAGCCGGCCTCGGCCCAGACTTTGAACGTGTCGGTGACTTCGTAGCTGGTGCGCGCGAAGACGTTGGCGCGCTCGATCGGCGCGGACAGCGATCGCACGAAATCGGCGTTGTAGCCCTCGCCGCCGACCATCAGCGAGCCCGAGCGACGGCCGAACTGGAACGGACGGATGGAGCCGTTGTCGTTGAAGGTGAAGCCGGCGAGCGGGCCGCCGACGATGAGGCCGCCTTCGCTGCGATCCGCCTGGCGAATGTCCTGCGTCGGAAAAAGCCTTCCGTCGAGGCCGGGAAAGAAGGCGGTGGCGCCGATGCGCGGTCGCGCGATGGCCGGAGTGACGCCTTCATCGTCGAGATAGTCCGCGCCGATCATGAAATGCCAGCGATCGGTGATGCGCGTTCCGAACGCCGCGTTGAACAGCCGCTTCTGCGCATCGCCGCGCCCGGACACGCCCATTTGCGCGCCGAGGCTCAGACCTTGGAGATTGTCGTCGAGGATGATGTTGATGACACCGGCGACCGCGCCCGACCCCCAAGCCGCCGAGGCACCACCGGTGACGACGTCGATCTGCTTGACCAGCGAATAAGGCACGGTCTGGAGATCGCCCGAACTGACGCTGCGTCGACCGTTGACCAGCACCAGCGTGCGCGCTGCGCCGAGGCCACGAAGGTCGCCCGGCGACTGGCCCGAATTGGTCACGGTGTTGGTCGAGGTCGCCGAAGAGGTCAGGCGGATTTGGGGAAGGTCGGCCAGCGTCGCCTGGATGTCGGTACGACCCGCCTGCCGCAGTTCGGCCTCGCCGATCACCGTGGTCGGGGTCGGCGCATCGAAGCCGGCCGTATCGATGCGCGAGGCGGTGACGACGATATCGCTCTCCGACGAATCCCCCTCCGAGGATACGGTCGGCGCGGTTTCGGGATCGCCCTGGACAGACTGCGCGGCAAGCGGCGCACTGATCGCGAACGATGAGGATAGGGCGAGGAAACCGACGCCCATCGACAGCTTACGACATGACCGGATGCTCATTTCACCCCCTCACTTCGGACTTGTCCATTTACGATCCCGGGAATTCGGTCCTGAGTCGATTGATTATCATAGTAGGACATATTTTTCTGTTAGGGACAATAGCAAGTTGACATGAGTCAGTTGAATAACTCACTCCGCTCCCCTCGAAGCACGCTGTAAAGGACGTTTGTGCTGCATGTGCCACAGCTTCCTGCTTGACCGTAGGTGCTCGATAAGGACATAACTGGCCCATACAGGATAACAGTGAAGGGGCTTGATCGATGAAGAATGGGAACGGCTCGGTCCGGCGGTGCCTGATCCTGTTCGGTGCGTGTCTCCTACCCGCGGCGCCGCTGACGGCGCAGGCGGTCCAACCGGCGGCGCGCGTGGTCACCCCGGCCGCGCTTGACCAGGAAATTCAGCGACTTGCGGAGGGCGCCGGCGGTATCGTCGGGGTCGCGGCTTGGCGACTCGACGGCAAGGGGCCGTCGACGCTGCTCAACGGCGATCAGGCCTTTCCGATGGCGAGCACCTTCAAGGTCGCCGTTGCCGGAAGGATCCTCGCCCAAGTCGACGCCGGAGAACTGACCTTGCTCCAGATGGTGGAGGTCACACCCGATCTCATCGTCCCCTCCGCGGTGATCGCGGATCGGCTCATCCATCCCGGCATCAGCCTTTCGGTGCACAATCTGCTGGAGCTGATGATGACGCAGAGCGACAACAGCGCCACCGATGTGCTCACCAAGCTTGCCGGCGGGCCGGCGGCGGTGACGCGCTGGGTTCGCGATCAGGGGGTCGAAGCCCAGCGGATCGATCGCGACACCGGCAGACTGCTGCGCGACTTCTACTCGCTGCCCGAGGGTTCGTTCGTCGAGGCCTACGCCACCGCCCTTAAATCGCAGCCCGAAATCGCCCAGCGTTCCTCACAACCCTACCCGGCCTTCGACAAGGATCCGCGCGACACCTCCTCGCCGCGGGCGATGGCCGACCTCCTTACCAGGATATTCTCCGGCCGCGCGCTCTCGCCCGAAAGCACGAAGGTTCTGACCGCGATCATGGAGCGGTGCCGCACCGGCGCCGAGCGTCTCCCCGGCCAAATGCCGCCCGGAACGGTGATTGCACACAAGACCGGCACGATCGGCGGGACCGTCAACGACGTCGGCATGATCACCCTGCCCGGCGATGCCGGCCAGATCGTGATCGCAGTGTTCGTAAAGGAAAGCAGCCGCCCCACCGCCGACCGGGAGCGCGCGATCGCCGAAATCGCACGCACCGTCCGGGACCATTATCTGCTGACGTCCGGCGCCGACTGACGTTTCCGATCATCGAAAGGGGTTCTCATATGCGCGCATCGATCTTCCTCGCGGCGGGGGCCGCCACAATCCTGTCCGGGCCGGCGGTCGCGATGCAGGCGTCCCAGACCTACGATCTCGTCATCCGCGGCGGTCGCGTGATCGATCCGGCAAGCGGCCGCGACGAAATCGCCGAGATCGGCATTTCTGGCCGCAGCGTCGCCGCGATCTCGACGGCTCCGCTCAAGGGGCGCCGGACGATCGACGCCAAGGGGCTGGTGGTGGCGCCGGGCTTCGTCGATCTCCATGCTCACGGCCAGCACGACAAGGGGCAATATTATCAGGTGCTCGACGGCGTCACGACCGCGATCGACGCCGAATCGGGCGCCTTTCCGATCGCTCCGTTCCATGCCGCGCTCGCGCCGCAGGCGCTGATCAATTTCGGAGCGACCGCGTCGCATCGCTGCGCGCGGATGCTGGTGCTGACCGGCAGCCAGTGCGGCGGCCACCCGGCGATCAACGAGGACCCCGCGATCGACTATGACGCCTTGAACCGGGCCGCGACTCCAGAGGAGGAGGCGCGGATCGTCGCCGCGCTCGACGCGGAAGTGGCCGCCGGCGCGCTCGGTTATGGCCTCGGCATCGAATATACACCGGGCGCCGGGCGCCGCGAGATCTACGAGATCTTCAAGTCGGCCGCCGCGCACCAGGCACCGGTGTTCGTCCACGTCCGTTCGCGTCCCATTGACCAGGCGCCGGGCGTTCCCATCGCAGTCGCCCAGGAGGTGATTGCCAACGCCGCCGCCACCGGCGCGCCCACCCAGCTCGTCCATCTCCATTCGACCGGGCTCGGCGACACGCCGGTCATCGCCGAGCTGGTGAAGGGCGCGGCGGCGCGCGGGATCGACATCACCACCGAGGCCTATCCCTACACCGCCGGCAGCACGATGATCGGCTCGCAATTCTTCCGCGAAGGTTGGCAGGAACGGTCGAGCATCGACTATGGCGACCTGCAATGGGCCGCAACCGGCGAGCGCCTGACCAAGGAACGGTTCGACGCGCTCCGTGCCAACGAGCCCAACGGCAACGTCATCGTCCACATGATCCCTGAAGCCGTGGTCGATGCCGTAATCATGGATCCGGACATCTCGATCGCATCGGACGGCATGGCCTGGAAGACGTCCGGCGAGCATCCGCGCGGCGCTGGCACCTTCGCGCGCGTGCTCGGCCGCTTTGTCCGCGACCGCCGGAGCCCGGACCTCGCCACCGCGATCGCCAAGATGACGATCATGCCGGCGCGCCGGATGGAAAAGATCTCGCCGCAAATGGCGAAGAAGGGCCGGCTGGCGGTCGGCTCCGATGCCGACATCACGATCTTCGATCCGGCCACCATCATCGACCGCGCCACCTTCGACCGGCCGATGCAGCCCTCTGTCGGCATCCGCCACGTGTTCGTCAACGGGCAGCAGGTGGTGGCCAACGGCAAGATGGTGGATCGCGTCTATCCGGGAGAGGCGATCCGCAGCAGCCTCTCCCCGCAATCCACCACCCGTCCGTGACCTGGCGCGCCCTCGGAGACAGTGAGGGGGCGCCAGATCACCGCCAGGGACTCAGCCCACCTCGCAAAGCGACGAGGAGGGCCAGCACCAGGAAGATGATGATCACTGCCGCCTGCCGGATCACCGGCAGCAGCTGCGCCCGCACGCCGCCGGCGTGCGGGCGCAGCCCCACCGCCAGCATCGCCGCCGACGCGACCGTCGCGACGGTCGCGGCCAAGGCCGCAATCGAGCCCAGCATAAGCGGGAGCGCCGGCCAGTCGTGGACCAAGCGCCCGCCGCCACCGAAGGCCGGGAGCCAGTTCGACACCGATATGATCGCGACCAGCCACAGCGCCGCGCCGGCGAGTAGGGCGTGGTAGGAGCGCCGCCGCCACATGTCGTCCGGCGCCGCTCCGCGACGGGTCACGAACGCGATCAAGAGCCCGAAAGCGGTCAGCGCGGCGAGCCCCGCCGAGACGAGGAGCAGGTTGGGGCTGACTAGCGGGCCGGCGCGCTCGAAGGCGTTAGCGCCGGATGCGTGGTACATGCGCGTCGCGCGCCCGCCTTCGTCGAGGACGAAGTTCAGCAGCTGGTCGCCGTTGGTCGCCTGGAACTGCCCCGGCTGCCCGGTCGGAACCCAGCTTTGCGCCCCGCCGCCGCCGGCCGTGATCAGGTGGCCGTCAGCGGTGACCGAAACCCGGGTCACCGCATTCACCATGCCGGCGAACTTCTCGAGGCCGGAATAGCTGCGGCGGGTAGCGACGTAGTTGCCCTGGTAATCGCCCGCCCGCGCGGTGAACGAGCGATCGCCGGCCCGCAGGATCGGCGCCGTCTGCGCATAGAAGCGATCGACGATCGCCGCCGCCAGCGGTCCGGACACGGCCCCTCCCCCGGCCGTGTTGGTGCTGATGAAGATGCCGAGATCGAGCTCGGGCACCAGCATCATCGACGTAAAGAAGCTGCTCGTGCCGCCGCCGTGACCGTAGCTGGTAAAGCCGCCCGGCATCCGCGACGTGGCGAAGCCGTGGGTCCAGCCGTTGACACCCTCGGGAACGTCCATGATCGGCGCGCGGAACAGCGCCGCCGATTCCGGGCCGAAGATCGTCGTTCCCTCGAGCGTCCCGTTCCGCAGGAGCATGCGCATATATCGGGCCATGTCCTCAGCAGTGGTCGAGATCGATCCCGCCGCTGCGACCGAGGTGATATAGTCGAAGCTCATCGGCTGGAACCGGCCGCCGGCCCAGCGGAAGCCGGACGAGATGTCGCCGCCGAGCGCGGGCGCGATCGGCTGTGGCAATCCTTCGCGCGCCGGATAGGGCTCGCGGAAGCTGCTCCGGTTCATGCCGAGCGGCGTGAAGATGTCGCGGTCCGCGACCGTTTCGAAATCGGTGCGGTTGAGGCGGGCGACGATATGGCCCGCGAGCGCGACGCCGTAATTGGAATAAGTGGAGAGCGTTCCGGGCTCGCGGACGCGATCGGGCCGGTGCCGGGCGAGATAATCCGCCGGCGCCAATATCTCGGCGGGCTCATCGTAGAACAGATGGCCGAGTGCGCTATCCTCCATGCCGGTCGCATGCGCCATGAGATCGACGATCCGGATCGGACGCTCGAACCCCTGGTCGGGGATCTGGAGCTCGGGCGGCAGATGCTGGTTGACCGGGTCGTTCAGGTTGAGCCGGCCCTTCTCCACCTCGCGGAGGATGGCGATCCAGGTCATGGTCTTGGAGACCGATCCGATCCGGAACAACGTTCGACGCGGATCGACCGGACGCAGCGGCTCAGTGCCGGAGATGCCATATCCCTTGAGCAGCACGGGCTGGTCGTTCTGCACGACCGCGACGGTGACGCCGGCGACATTGTTCTGCGCCATACCGTTGCGGACGAAACCGTCGACGAACGCCTCCAGCGCGACCGCCGGAATCGGCTGGCCGGGCTGGGGGATGCCGCCTTCGGCCGCAGCCTCGGGAGTCTCGACCGGAGCGACGGGTTCCTCCGCCACCGTCGGCGCCGGCGCCGGACCGCTCACGATCTGGGCGCCGATCGCGGCGCTCGCCGTCAATAGCGCCAGGCCGATGAAGTGCTTCAGTCCGATCATTGATCACCTCGCGTTTGAATGGGATTCGTCGTCAGCCCTAGCATTGATGGCGCAGCACCCCCTGGAACCGTCCCGCCCAATGCATGCTGCTTTATCCTTTCAAGCGATTTTCATCCCTTTGGGCAATTATCGTCCTATTTGGAGAAATTTGTCAAACTTTGTATGCCCGTTCGATGAATTGCCATATCCATTTGCCCTCCTCGAAACCGGGGTCGGCATCGTCAACGCGCTCAACGAGCGAATCGGCGAAGCCGTTCGCCGCGGCGGGACCGATCCGCTGCCACTCTTGGCCCGCCTAGCCATCTCGGCCGCGTTGCTGGTCTGCGCGTTCCTCGCCGCCCGACTCGGCCTCGTCGCATTGATTGCCGGCGGCTACGGCGCCTTCGGCTACATCGTGCTCGCCGTGTTCGTGCTGCTGCTGCTGACGCCGCGATTGCTGCGGCGCGCGGAGCACGCTGAACGCATTTTCCAACCCCATTTCCCTGGGGAGTGGGCTTAACCTTTCCGCGTCGCCTCCTTCATCTTCTCGACGAACGCGCGCGCCGCGCCCGGCAGATCATCCGCCTCGGCTGCGGGCGCAACGATCGCCGATCCCGAAATCACGCCCGCTGCTCCCGCCGCGATATATGCTCGGGCCGCGGGATGCCGAAGCCGAGCACCGGCGGCGGCGACGCCTCGGCTAGCCCCGCGAACTATGCATCATGGTCGAGCGCGATGCCGTCGCCCGCGACGGTCAACCGGATTGCGCATCTCCGAAGCTCTCGCGCTGCAATGCAACGATCTCTCCGACGATAGCCTGATCGTGCGCAACGGCAGGTTCGGCAAGCAGCGCCTCTTACCGCTGCATCCCACGGCGCGCGAGACGCTCGGAGCCTATCTTGCCGTTCGGGCGAAGCTCGGCGCCACGGGCAACGATCTGTTCGTCGTGACCACCGGACGCGCACCGCACAAGGTCGTCGCGCACAGCACGAAACGGAAGCGGTCGGCCGCGGTGTCCGCGGCGGAACCTGCTTTTCGACCCATTGGAGCAGCGTCGCCGCATCGGGCGCGCAGCCGGCGCTTGGCGGAAAGATCGTCGGATCGTCGGCGGGCAGCTTGTCGATTACGGTCCCCGCGCGAAAAGAGATGCCCGACAATGCACCCCGTCGTTCCGAGAATGATCGGCTCTTCAGCGCATCACAGCCTTACCCCGGGACAGGTGAATATAGGAGGCTCGGCGTCTTCTGCCTCTCGATCGCCCCGATGCGGCCCGGCCGATACTTGGATGCGGAAGTCCCCGGGCGTCACGCTACCAGCATGGGTTCAAAGGCGGTGACGAGATCGAGCGGGTCGGTAAGAACAGCGGAGCCTAGCACTATTTTGGCAGAGCCGCGCGACCTCACAGAAACCTCCAGATTCACAAGTGGCATTTTTTTTGACTCAGCAGGTCTGCTGGACGGGAGGCTAGCGGATATACTGAAGACCTGTTCGAACGATTTGCGCGCGCGTGATAAAGGCGATTGAAGCGGAGCATCGTGCCCGACGGCCGCGCTTCGTTTTGGGGTGGCGCCGAGTTCGGCGATCAAATGGCTGGCGCGGTGGCGGCATGGTGGCGTGTCGCCAGGCTCGTCGCGAGGGCGCATCCGCTCTACGCTTTATGCGCATGAGGCGCCGCTAACGCGATTGATAATGA
Organism: uncultured Sphingopyxis sp.; assembly: GCA_964426485.1. Lineage (GTDB taxonomy): Bacteria > Pseudomonadota > Alphaproteobacteria > Sphingomonadales > Sphingomonadaceae > Sphingopyxis. The sequence continues at coordinate 72,830 of CAYRQX010000010.1, forward strand.
GTTTCAACTCAAGGGCGCCCTAAATTGTGTTAACCGCCTGCCAGAACAGCCAAGAAACTAGCCCGAAGCTGCCATTTCGCTCATTCGCCTTCGGTTCATATATGAGTGTTTCACAACGACTGAGAAAGGGCGCAAAGTAGCAGATTCTCGGATCGGCAAGAGGGCTCAAACGGCTACTTCCAGCGAGTTATAACATCGGTGTTCCCGCGAAAGCGGGAACCAAGGGCTAGGCCCAGCCGACGGACGCTCTGGGTCCCCGCTTTCGCGGGGATGACGAATGTGGGGTAGGGCAGCTCACCATCCCTAAGCCGACATCCTTGGGCCGCAGTCGCACCTTCACGCTTGTCAGCAAGCGGGCGGCGGGAGTAGATCGCTGCCATGAGCGATTTTCGAACCCTGTCCGCCGACTTTAGCGTCGCCCCGCAGATCGGCATCGAGGATGTTGCCGAGGCGAAGGCCGCGGGTTTTGCGATGCTGATCAACAATCGCCCCGATGGCGAAGACCCGTTGGCACCGCAGGGCGGCGAGATCGCGCACGCGGCAGCGGCGGAGGGGCTCGCCTATGCCGCGATTCCGATCGGCCAGGCGGGGTTCAGCCATGCGCAGATCGACGCGCTCGACAATCTGCTCCACGGTGCGACGGGGCCGATCCTCGCCTATTGCCGGTCGGGCACGCGCTCGACGCATCTGTGGGCGCTGGCGCGCGCGCGCGCTGGCGACGATGTTGATGCAATCGTCGAGTCGGCCGCAAACGCGGGTTATGACCTCAGCGGTCTGCGGCCGATGCTGGACGCGCTCGCGGGGGAAAAATGAATCAGGCGGCGCTGGTCCAGCTGGGCGCATCGCTGATCGCGGTGTTTTTCATTGCCTGGCTGGTCGGCAAGATCGGGCTCGGCGCCGATCCGCGGATCGAGGACGCCGACCATGCGATCCGGCTCGCCGAAGAGGCCGAAGCGGGGTTTCGCGGGATCGAGGTCGCACGCGACCGCGCGGGCTTTGCCGCAATCGTGCAAAATGCCGAGGGGCGGATGATGCTGGTGCGCGCGCACGGAAGTCATTTCGCGGCGCGGCCGGTCGACGGACAGGTCGAAGGACGGCTCGACAAGGATTTTCTGACGCTCACGATGCCGGAAAGAACATTCGGGGCGGTGACACTGCAGCTGGGGAAGGATGCGGGGATGTGGGCGTCGCGAATGCGGAATATCGTCCGTGCCTGAGCTGCCCGATCCGGTCGTCTATGCGGTGCCCGCCTTCATCCTGTTGCTGATCGCCGAAATGATCGTCTCGCTGCGCAAGGACAAGAGGCGATACGAGGCGCGCGACACGTTGACCTCGCTGATGCTCGGCACGGTGAGCCAGGTCGCGGGCGCGCTTGTCGGGGCGGCGGTGATCGGCATGGCGGTGTGGGTGTACCAGTACCGCCTGTTCGACATCGGGATCGCGTTTAAGCAATGGTGGTGGGCGTGGATCCTCTGCTTCTTCCTCGATGACCTTGCCTATTACGCCTTCCACCGCAGTGCCCACCGCGTGCGCTGGTTCTGGGCGAGCCATGTTATTCATCACAGCAGCCAGCATTATAATCTGTCGACCGCGCTCAGGCAGACATGGACAGGCTTTTTCAGCCTGACCTTCCTGTTCCGCCTGCCGTTGTTCGTGATCGGCTTTCCGCCCGCGATGGTGTTCTTCTGTGCGGGGCTAAACCTGATCTACCAATTCTGGATCCATACCGAGGCGATCAAGCGGCTGCCCAAATGGTTCGAGTCGGTGATGAACACCCCGTCGCACCACCGCGTTCACCACGGGGTGAACCCGCGCTATCTCGATGCCAATTATGCCGGGGTCTTCATCATCTGGGACAAGATGTTCGGCAGCTTCGTCGCCGAGCGCGACGATGAGCCGGTGCGATACGGCATCGTCAAGCAGCTTGGCAGCTTCAACATCTTGTGGGCTGCGGTGCATGAATGGGTCGGGATCGCGAAGGATGTGTGGGCCGCGCCGTGGCGGCACAAGCTCGATTATATGTGGCGCGAACCCGGCTGGAGCCACGATGGCAGCCGCGCGACGAGCGCGATGATCCGCGAAAAATGGCGCGCGGGGCAATTAAATAGCGACAGTCCCTATTTATCCAAGACAGCCGAAGCTGATAAATAGGGACTGTCCCTATTTAATTGCGGGCCTTGCCTCGTCCTCTAATGACATTCATGTAAGCATCCGGGGCGACCGCCAGCAAGCGGCGTGAGGGAGAGTCGCGAACATGGATCATTTCGACATCATCGTCATCGGCGGGGGCAGCGCGGGCAGCGCGGCAGCGGGACGGCTCGCCGAAGATGGGTCGCGGACGGTGTGCCTGGTCGAGGCGGGCGGCACCAATGACATCGTGCGGGTCAAGACGCCGGGCTTCATGCCCTTCATCCCCAAATCGTCGAACTATCGCTATGAGACGGTGCCGCAGCCGGGGCTGAACGGCCGCATCGGATATCAACCGCGCGGGCGCGGGCTGGGCGGGTCGAGCGCGATCAACGCGATGGTCTATATCCGGGGGCACCAGTTCGATTACGACCAGTGGGCGGCGCTCGGCGCAACAGGGTGGAGCTACGCCGATGTGCTGCCCTACTTCAAACGCAGCGAGGGCAATGAACGCGGCGGCGATGACTATCATGGCGGCGACGGCCCGCTCAACGTCATGGACCAGCGCTGGCCCAATGTGACGAGCCGCCGCTTCATCGAGAGCGCGGCGTCGCTGCAATTGTCGCGCACCGCCGATTTCAATCGGCCCAACAATGAAGGCTTCGGCCTATATCAGGTAACGCAAAAACGCGGCGAACGCTGGTCGGCGGCGCGCGCCTATGTCGAGCCTTTGCGCGAAAGGGCGAATTTCGCGGTGCGCACCGGCGCTTTGGTCGAGAAGATCCTCGTCGAGCACGGACGCGCCACGGGGGTGGTAATCCGCCGCGGGAGAAGCCGCGAGACGCTGCGCGCGCGCGGCGGCGTGGTGCTGTCAGCGGGCGCCTTCAACAGCCCGCAGATTCTGATGCTGTCGGGGATCGGTCCCGGCGCGCATCTGAAGGACAAAGGCATCGACGTGGCCCTCGACCGGGCGGGCGTTGGCGCGAACCTGCAGGACCATATCGACTATGTGTCGAGTTGGGAGACGCGCTCGACCGAGCCGTTCGGCGATAGTTTTGGCGGCAGCTGGCGGATGGTGAAGGCGATCTTCGAGCATCGCACCAAGCGGAGCGGGATCATGACGACCTGTTTCGCCGAGGCGGGGGGCTTCTGGAAATCGCGGCCCGACCTGCCCGCGCCCGACATCCAATATCATTTCGTGCCCGCGATGCTCGAGGATCATGGGCGGACCAAGGTGAAGGGCCATGGCTTTTCGTGCCACGCCTGCGTGCTGCGGCCCGAGAGCCGGGGGACGGTACGGCTGGCGTCGGGCGATGCCGCGGCGGCACCAGCGATCGACCCGGGCTTTTTGACCGACGCGCGCGATATGGCGACGCTACGCGCCGGCGTCCGGATGATGCACCGCATCGCCGCCGCTCCGCCGCTGTCGGACTATGCCGGGGTCGACCGGCATCCGGTGGATATCGAGGACGACGCCGCGCTCGATGCGCTGATCCGCAGCCGCGCCGACACTGTCTACCATCCCGTCGGGACGTGCCGGATGGGGAATGACGCCGATGCGGTGGTCGACCCGACGCTGAAGCTGAACGGCATCGAAGGGCTGTGGGTCGCCGATGCGAGCGTCATGCCGCGGCTGGTGTCGGGCAATACCAATGCTCCGAGCATCATGATCGGCGAGCGGGCGGCGGATTTCGTGAAGGCGGCCCTAAGCTAGGCGCCGCACGCAGCGGCAAGCAGCGTGCCGCTCCGGGTCAAATCATAGCGACTGGCGGGCGGGCGCATGTCGAGCACTTCGCGCTTCACCAACCCGTGCTTTCCCAGTGCCGTTAGTCCCTGCGACAGCGCGCGCGGCGTGGCGGGGGTCAGCAGGCGCGACAACGCGTTGAAGCGGTCGTGCCCTGCGCCGATCCCGACGACGAGCGGCAGTCCCCATCGCGTCGCGGCGCCGGGGGGCAGGCCGATCTGCTGCTGCGCTTCAGCAATCATTGCCGCGCGGGCGGCGGCGGCTTTCCCTGCTTCGGAGAGGATATATTCGGGGCGGAGCGGATGGCCGTGGCCGGGGTTGCGCCGCACCCAGCCGATGGCCGCGGCCGCCTCCAGCGTGCGCGCGCAGCTGTCGCGCGACAGCCCGAGGCGGTGGATCAGTTCGACGAAGCGTGCGCCCTTGTGCGCCGCCAGATCGGCAAGCAGCGGGATCAGCCAGCGGTGGCTGCCAAGCTGCACCAGCAGCGGACCGGGTGCGGTTGACGGCATTTGCAACTAACTATACAAACCAGACTACAGGGGCAAGCGATAAGCGACGGGCGATTCTTGCTCCCGCCGGTCGCGCTGCGAAAAGGGAGGAATGATATGGCGCTTCAGATCGGATCCGAACTCACCTGTTCGATGGGGGTCAAGGATATGACCGCGGCGATCACCTGGTATGAGCGGGTGATGCAGTGCGAGCTGCTCTACCGCGCTGACGAGATTGGCTGGTGCGAACTCAAGACCCCGATGGCGGGCGTGAATATCGGGCTCAGCCAGGTCGAGAGCGTCGTGCAGGGCGGCGGCGCGACCAATGTGTTCGAGGTGGCCGATATCGACGCGGCGAAGGCGCATCTCGATGCCGAGGGGGTGCAGCAGGACGGCGATATCCTGCATATTCCAGGGCTGGTGAAGCTCATCACCTTCTACGATCCCGACGGCAATGCGTTCATGTTCTCGCAGTCCGAGATTGCGGCATGACTTTGCTCTGGTGGGCGGTCGCGGCGCTGGTCGCGCCCGCTGCGCCGGCTGTCGAAACCTGATCGCTCTTCGCCCGGCATGGAAGCTGGTCGGGTGCAGGCGAGGCATTCGGCAGGCCCGCGACGGCGACCCTCGCTTACCGTCTGAGCCCTCGCTTACCGTCTGAGCATCGCGTCACGCCGCCGGTTGCTGGTGGGGACGATGCGGCGAAATGGTGGACGCATTGGGGCAGCGCCGATGTCGAGATGGGCCGGTCGACCTATGTCATTGAAGCGGGCGCAACACGCATCTTCCGCGATTCGATCCTGCGGACGACGGCGGCTGGCGCGTCTTCGCCATCCCGCGCTACACGCGCACCAATCGCTGAAAACCGACGATTTCGGACAGCATTCATGTTGCGCACAAAAAAAGAGGGCCGGGACTTGCGTCCCGGCCCAGCCTTTCAGGCTCTCCCCTCCTGAAACTGTTGACGCAATGAATGCCATATTAATGTCATGTTGAAAAGGCCTAATTTTGCGGCAGCGCTGCCTGAATTTTGTGCAGTGCAGCGTGCAGCAATTTATGGGGCCGGTGATCGCGCGGGCCGGCCCCCTGGTTGTCAAAAGCCCTTGCGAACGGTGACGCCAAAGGTGCGTGGCTGGTTGGTCGCAAAGCCCAGGCGCGCTCGCCCGCCGCGTTCGCGGTCGAAGGCGAGCAGCGCGTTCTCGTCGAGCAGATTGTTCACATAGACCGAGATTTCGAGCTCGTCGGGAAACTCGATTCCGGCGCCGAGATTGACGAGCTGATAATCGGGCAGCTTGAGGTCGAGCGTCGTCGCCGAACCGATCGGAGCGCCTCCGAAGGTGAAGCCGTGGACGAAGGTTCGCGGGTTGTTTTCCTGATCGCCGGGCTGCGTATAGCGGCTGCCGACATGCTGGAAGGACGCCGTTACGAAGGCGTTGGTGTCCGACGACGGATCGATCGGGAAGCTGTAAGTCGCGTTTGCCGCCATCTGGAACTTTGGCACCGAGGGCAGGCGGTTGCCGTTGCGGATCCCCTCGATCACCGTTCCGTTCGGGCGGGTCAGCGTCGAATCGAATTCGGCCTCGACATAGCTGCCCGACAATCCGAGATCGAGCCCGGTGACGGGGCTCGCCGCCAGCTCGAACTCAAGCCCCATCGTGTGCGCGTCGGCGTTGAACACGATGCGCGACGAGCAACTGCCCGCATCGGCGGTAACCTGCAGATTGTTGATCTTGGTATAGAAGCCGGCGGCGTTGAAGGTGATGCCGCCGAACTGCGCCTTCACCCCGCCTTCGTAATTCCACAGCGTCTCGTCGTCGTAGCGTGGCCGGCCGCTGAAGGTCTCGGCGTCGGGTCCGTTGGGGGCGCCGCCGTCGCAGAGCGGCAGATTGAGCGGGTCGTTGACGCCGCCGAGGCGGAAGCCCTTCGACGCCTGCGCGTTGAGCGTGATGCCGTCGGCGACATCGTAGCTGAGCAGCAGGCGCGGCGAGAAACCGGTCGACGAGGTCTTGTCGCGCGCATTGTCGCCGTTCGGGAACAGTCCACCCGACACGAAGCGCCGGCTTTCGTCGAAGGCATAATAACGCCCGCCCAGTGTCGCGGTGAAGGCTTCGGTCAGATCGTAGCTGAGCTCGCCAAAGATCGCGATCTGCGACAGATCGTAGGGAATGTCGGCATTATAGGGCGAATCGGGCCCAAAGCCGTTGGCGACTGCCGCCGACGTGCCCGCACCGAGCGTCGCATCGGTAAAAGCGTCATAGCCCGGCGTCGGGAGGCGCTGGGTATAGTCGCGTTTGACGTTCGCATAATAGCCGCCGACGAGCCATTGGAAGGGGCCGGTGCCTGCCGAATTCACGCGCACTTCCTGCGTGAACTGTTTGACGCCGGTGGTGTCGACGAGGTTCGAGGGCAGCAGGATGCCCGCGACGGGAAAGCCGAGGTCGGCCGACACGCTGCCCGTGAGCGCGCTCGCGTCACGGCTGACGAGGATGTCGCGGTCGGTGTAGGTCGTCACCGAGGTCACGCCGATCACATCGCCGTCATAGTTCATCGTGAGGTCGAAAAGCTTGACCTCATCCTCGAACGCCTCGTCGAGCAGCAGATATTGCTGGCGTTCGTCGAAGGTCACCTGCGGCCGCGTCGTCGTGAACTGGTTGGCGAAAAGATTATAGACTTCCTGCCGGTTGAAGCCGTCGGTCTTGACCTTCTGATAGACGAAGCGCGGGGTGATCGAGAGATTCTCGGCGGGTTGCCAGAGCAAGGCGAAACGCCCGCCATAGCGTTCGCCGCTGTTGACGTCTTCGCTTGTCCCGCCGCCTTCGCGCAGCGCATCGATGAAGCCGGCGTAGCGGGTATAATAGCCGACCGCGCGCATCGCGAGATTGGGGCTGAGCGGCAGGTTGATCGCGCCCTTCAAATGGCCGCCGAAATCGTCGCCATCGACGAGGTTCACATTGCCTTCGACCTTGCCCTCGATGCGGTCGAGATTGGGCTGGTTGGTGATATAGCGGAGCGTGCCGCCAACCGATCCCGAACCGAAAAGCGTGCCCTGCGGCCCGCGCAGCGTTTCGACGCGGTTCAAATCGAACAGGTCGAGGTCGGGGGTAAAGAGCGACAAGGAGACAACTGATTCGTCGAGATAGACGCCGACCTGTTCCTTCACGCCGGGCTGGTCGCGCGCGATCTGGCCAGCGGAGACGCCGCGAACCGACACCTGGCTCTGGCCGGGCCCGAGATTCTGGACCGTCAGGCCCGCGACATTGCGCGACAGATCCTCGACCGTGCTCGCATTGGCGCGTTCGATCGCGCGTTCGGTCTGCGCGTTGATCGAGAAGGGAACATCCTGAAGGCTCGCGTCGCGCTTGGTCGCGGTGACGATAATCTCATTGCCGTCGTAGCTGGTGTCGGGCGCATCCTGCGCCGCTGCGGGGGTGCTGATCGCGAGCGCGAGCAGCGACAAGCCCGCGAGCATATGGGCACGTTCCATTTAATTCCTCCTCCTGGTGGCCAATCTTCGCTGGTCCAGCGGGAGCAGTGCGCCTCTTGTCATCAATGCGCAATGGAACCCGAATCGGCCGCAAAATTATCGTCGCGACATGTTGCGTCGCGGCCACACTGAAATAGGGCGGCGCGCAAAAAAATGGCCGGGGACAAGCCCCGGCCAGTGGTTCGCAGGAGGAACCTGGTTAGGATCCCGCCGCCGCCGTTTGAAAGGAGAGAGAGCGTGCGGCGACGGGTATCCTGTCTCGTTGATCAATAATTGTAGGCGCGCTCCCCATGTTCGCCGAGGTCGAGGCCTTCGCGCTCCACCTCTTCGGAGACGCGGCCGCCGGTGACCGCCTTGGCAATGTAGAAGGCGATGGCCGAACCGACCGCCGACCAGAGCACGGCGACGCCGACCGACTTGATCTGGATCCAGAGCTGGCTGCCAAGGACGTAGTCGTCGCCGGCCGGACCGCCGAGCGCGGGCAGCATGGTGACCGCGGTCAGGATTGAGCCGATCAGGCCGCCGATGCCGTGGATGCCGAACACGTCGAGCGAGTCGTCGAAGCCGAACTTGGCTTTCAGCTTCATCACGAACCAGCAGCAGACGATACCCGCGACGGCACCGAGCAGGATTGCGCCGAACGGACCCGAATTGCCCGCAGCCGGGGTGACGGCGACAAGGCCGGCGATCGCACCCGAGCAGGCGCCGAGCAGCGAACCCTTGTGGCCCAGGGCGCGTTCGGTGAGCATCCAGAACAGGACACCGGCGGCGGTGGCGGTGAAGGTGTTGATCAGCGCAAGACCTGCGGAGCCATTGGCTTCGAGCGCCGAACCGGCGTTGAAACCGAACCAGCCCACCCACAGCAGGCCGGTGCCGATCAGCGTCATGGTCAGCGAATGCGGCGCCATGATGTCCTTCTGATAGCCGTTCCGCTTGCCGATGATCAGGCAGCCGACGAGCGCCGCGACGCCCGCGTTGATGTGGACGACGGTGCCGCCAGCAAAGTCGAGCGCGCCCCAGCCGAAGATCAGGCCGGTCGAGGCATCATCACCGCCGAGATACCAGACCATGTGCGCGATCGGGTAATAGACGATGGTCAGCCAGACGATCGCGAAGACCATGACCGCCGAGAATTTCATGCGCTCGACGAGCCCGCCGAGCACCAGCGCGACGGTGATTGCCGAAAAGGTCATCTGGAACGCGATGAACACGAATTCGGGGATCACGACGCCGTCGGTGAAGGTCGCCACGGTCGAATCCGCGGTGACGCCCGACAGGAAGGTCTTGCCCGTCGAGATGAACTGGTTGGCATCGCCGCCAAAGGCAAGGCTGTAGCCAAACATTACCCACATGATCATCGCAAGTGCGGCGACCGCGAGGATCTGGGTCAGCACCGACGCCATATTTTTGGTGCGGACGAGGCCGCCGTAAAACAGCGCGAGGCCCGGAACGATCATCGCCATGACGAGCACGGTCGAGATCATCATCCAGGCGGTGTCACCCTTGTCGGGCGTCGGCGCGGCGGCTTCGGCCACGGCGGGCGCGGCTTCCTGCGCCCAGGCGGGCAAAGCGGCGAACAGCGAGAGGCCGACGGCCCCGGCGCTCGCCGCAAATTTGTTTGCGAACGTCATAGTTTCCCCCTTCGTCATTACAGTGCCGCCTCGCCGGTCTCGCCGGTGCGGATGCGCACGGCCTGACCGACGTCGAGGACGAAAATCTTGCCGTCGCCGATCGAGCCGGTGCCGGCGGTCTGCTGCAGCGTTTCGACGACCCTTGGTGCGAGCGCGTCGTCACAGACGAGCTCGATCTTTACCTTCGGCACCATGTTGGTGGCATATTCGGCGCCGCGATAGATTTCGGTTTGCCCCTTTTGCCGGCCGAACCCCTTGACCTCGGTCACGGTCATGCCGGCGATGCCCAATCCGGTGAGCGCCTCGCGCACCTCGTCGAGCTTGAATGGTTTGATGATGGCCAAGATCAGCTTCATGACGCCCCCTTTTGCTAATGGCTCGATGTTGCGGTGCAACAGCCGTGCCAAATTGCGCGGCCGGCGCGAAAGTTAACATTTTGTGACGGTCTGGAGCCAAGGCAGCGAACATTCGGTCGTTCAGTGGGCAGGGCAGACAGGGGTTTGCCTAAATTTTAGGCAGATCAGTCTGCTGCTTTGAACCGCGCCCAGATCGGCAGATGATCCGATGCGCGCGCCGCGAGCGCGCTCTGGTGAACACCTGCGTCGATGGCTTCGAGGTCGGGGGTGGCGAAGATGCGGTCGAGCTTGGCGACCGGGCGGCGGCTGTGGAAGCTGTGGCCGGTATCGACCATATGGTGGCGCTCGCCGAAATCGGCGAGGCAGCCGCCGCGGTTGCGCCATTCGTTGCAGTCGCCCATCAGTATCGTCGGCAGGTCTTCGCCTTCGGCAATATGGTGCAAGATCGCGCGCGCCTGCTGGCGGCGGCGCAGCCCCGAAATATCGAGATGCATGCCGACGACGCGCAGCCGCGTATCGCCGATGCGGATCGTCGCCGCCACAGCCCCTCTTGGTTCGAGCGTCGGCAGATGGAGCGCGTGGCTTTCCTCGACCTCGGCGCCCTTGCGCACAAGCAGCGCATTGCCATGCCAGCCGATCGCATAGGGGCGACCGCTGAGCAGGTCGACGGGGACATAATCGCTATGGTCTTCGAACATATGCGGCGGGATGGCGCTCGCGCGTGTGCCGAAGCGGCGGTCGGCTTCCTGCAGCGCGACGATATCGGCGTCGAGCTCGCCGAGCACCGACAACACCCGGCCGGGATCGCGGCGGCGGTCGAGCCCGATGCCCTTGCGCATATTGTAACTGGCGACCTTGATCATGATTTGCTTTTCAAGCGCTCAGGTCGCGTTTCCGTTCCCGCCGGCCTCGAATTCGGCGATCAGTGCCTGCGCTTCGGCGAGGTCTTCGTCGAGCACCATGATCCGGACCGGAATCATCAGCCCGACGCTTTCGGCGATGTTCATGCCCGCGTCGAAACACACCGCATGGACGCCTGCGCTTTCGAGGCGGCCGCGGAGCAGCTCGGCCTCGGCGCCGTTGGGCAGACGCACCAGCTCGACCAAGGGCATCAGGTGTCGCCCGCGATGAAACGATCGGTGGGGCGCGTCGGGAGGCCGTCGATGCTCTTGGTGCGTTCCTTGAATTTTTCGACCCACAGGTCGCGGTCGGCCTGGCGGTGATATTTTTGCAGCGTATCGCGTTCGTGCTGCAATTCCATCATTGGCACGCCCCAGCCGCAGCTCGTCTGCACGCTTTCGACGTCGATAACGAAAATCTGGCGCGTGCCGGGGATCAGGGTGAAGTTCGCGGCGAGCGTGTCCCATTCGGCATCCTGCGGCAGCACCGGGCGGCCGCGGCCATAAATGCGCAGGATCAATGCGCTGCGGTCGAAGGCGCAGAACATGATCGTGATGCGCCCGTCGGCGGCGAGGTGTGCGTGCGTCTCGTTGCCCGATCCGCCGAGGTCGAGATAGGCAACCTGGCTGTCCGAAAGGATGCGGAAGCTGTCGGCATAGCCCTTGGGCGACAGGTTGATGCGCGCATCGGCGGCGGCGGTCGCGGTGAAATAGACCGGCTGTTTCTCGATGAAGGCGATATGCTTGTCGGTCAGCGTATCGGTGAATTCCATATCTGTTCTCCGTCTCTGAGCGTGCTTATCACCAATTCTTGCCCTCTTCTATCGCGGCCTCCTCGTCGGGACGCGTCGCGCGGCCGAGCACCGCGTTGCGGTGCGGGAAGCGGCCGAAGCGATCGACGAGGTCGAAATGCTTCTTCGCATAATCCTGGAACATCGGATCCTCGAAGCGCGCGAACAGCCGCAGCGATTCGCGCTGGTCGCCGATGTCTTCGCTGTGCTGGAAGGGCAGGCAGGCGAATTGGCGCCGTTCGTCGGGCCAGCGCTCTTGCCAGCCGCGTTCGACGATGCCGCGCGCGATGGCGCGCGCGAGATCGTCGGTGGCAAAGGCGTCGGCGTGGCCGCGATAGATGTTGCGCGGCACCTGGTCGAAGAGGATTGTCGCGGCGAGTGCGGTGTCGGGATCGGTCAGAAAGGTTTCGGCCGGCTGCGATCGCAAGCTTTCGTGCCAGCCTTCCGCCAGATCGCGGACGGCCGCGTCGAATTCGGCGCCGCCGCCGTACCAGTCGTCCATGCCATGCGCGTCGAACCAGAAGTCGAGGAGCTGCCGGGGCCAGTCGCCGGGCGGCGGGGCGGGCGTTGCGTCATCCGGATGATCGGTCATTCCAGGATCATAGCCGATCGTCATGCCGGCGAAAGCCGGGACCGCCATGGGTTGTCAAAACGCGACGACGAGATCCCGGCCTGCGCCGGGATGACGCTATTGGGGTCGACGTCGGTTATTCGCCCTTGACGCGCTTGTAGGGCACGAATTTGCCGAGCGAGACGAAACCGGCATACATATGGCTGGTGCGATCGCGCAACTCGACGGCGTCGATGCTGCACAACTGGCTGCTGGTCGTCCTGGTCACAAGAATATCGTCGTCGTCGAGCGATTCGGCGCCGCCTTTCGGTCGGTTGACCCAATAGGTGCTGCCGACCTTGTAGACGATCGCGGTCTTGTCGATGATCTGCGAGCTCCGCGCGGTCGACAGCGAGATGCAATCCTGCGGCTCGCCCGCGACACGGCCTTCAAGCAATTTCGCGAGCCGGTCTTCGGGCGCAAGCTTTTCGCGTGCGGACGCGGCGGGTGAGGCGGCAATCGCGGCAGCGGCGACAAGCGCCGGGATGAGGTGACGCATGGTTCGACTCCTGTCTTTGATACCCTACCCGGCGCCCTTCTATGCCAATGCGCGTGAACAGGGGCTGACTCGCCGCAGTTTCAGCACGCCCCGTCGGGAAGCGGGATGCCGAGCGGTCCTTTGCATTTCTTCTTCTTCGCGGGCGTGGCGGGGGTGCTGCCCCCCGTACTCGATCCCCCCATGCCGCCGAAATCGGCACCGATCATCAGCATCGTGTGCGAGCGGAAGCGGACTTTCGCGGTCCAGTCGATATTCCACACCGCATTGCCCGCGGGTTTGGGCGGATAGGAAAAATTCGCCTCGGGCCCAAAGGCGTTCAAATTGCCGAACATCATCTCGCCCGACGCCTTCTTGACCTCAGCGGGGATCTGGCAGCTCGTCTGGGCGGGCGGCATCACGATCTTCTTGGTGACGAGGTTCGCGACCGTCGCCGGCGGGAGCCAGTCCCAGAGGCCGCCCCCAAATTCGCGCGCGTTGCTGCTCGTCCACCACACCATGTCGCCGTTCCCGCCGCCGCGGTCCATGCCGCCGAACGCCCAGGCGACATAGCCTGTCGCTGGCTGGAGCGCGTTCCAGCGGATCATCACCGACCCGTCGCCCTGCTGTGCGGTCGAGGCACCCAGCGCGGGCATATAATCCTGCGCGAGCGTGAAACTGATCTCCGGCCCCACATTGCCCGCGATGCGGTGTGCGCCGAGCAGCGAGCTGTCCTTTGGCACCGCCTTCGACGATTTGCGGTTCGGCCAGTCGGCATAGGAGGCGCTGTTCGATGCCATCACCTCGCGAATGCGCGGGACGGTCGAGGTGAAGAGGTTCGGCGGCACCTGACCCGCCGCGACCTTGGCAAAGTCGATCACGACCGGCTGCCCCGGCCCCGCCTTGGCGCCGCAGCCCCAGAAGAGCAGGAGGCGGCCCTTCGGCCGCTCGAAATTGTCCGGCATTTCGTTGCCGTCCTCGCGCGGACGCGGCTGGCTGGGCTCTGGCCCCCATAGCGGCAATGACGCGCCAAGCTTCGCCTGCGGCTGGAAAAAATGGTCGGCGCGCACGGGCGGCTTCGTCGGCGGCTGGTTTGCCCCGAGCCTGAGTTCGATCGTGCGCGCGACCTGATTTTCGGGGCCGCCGCCGAACATCATCCCCATCATCCCTCCGACGCCAGGCTTGCGACCGCCCGCGGTCATCGCGGCGAAACCCGACGCGGTCGCGACGTCCATTTCATAACGCTCCTTGGGGCCGGTGGTCCTTTGCGCCGAACCCGGAACGGCGGCGAGCATCGCGGTGATGGCGGCGACGGAAACGAAACGCAGACTCGAACGCATGCAAACCTCCCTGTTGTGGGGTGCCCCACGGATGATGCGACCGAAAGCTGTTCTTGTTTGCGCTTCTATAGGCGCGGATCGGGTGAACGCCAAGTGAGGGCGGTCACACCCTCGTCATTGCGAGCGAAGCGAAGAAATCTCCAGCCATCGCCGTCACGCAAGGCCGGTAGCTGGAGATTGCTTCGTCGCTACGTTCCTCGCAATGACGCGGTTGTCAGGCCGTCCCGCCCACGGTCAGGCCGCTCACCAGCAAGGTCGGCTGGCCGACGCCGGCGGGGACGCTCTGGCCGCCCTTGCCGCAGATGCCGATGCCTTCGTCGATCGCCATGTCGTTGCCGATGCCGGTGACCTTGGTCAGCACGCTCGGGCCGTCGCCGATCAGCGTCGCGCCCTTGATCGAATGGCCGAGCTTGCCATTCTCGATCTTGTACGCCTCGGTGCAGCTGAAGACGAACTTGCCCGACACGATGTCGACCTGTCCGCCGCCAAAGCTTTTCGCGAAAATCCCGTTCTTGACGCGGCTGAGCAATTCGGCGGGATCGTCGTTGCCGCCGCGCATGAAGGTGTTGGTCATCCGCGGCATCGGTGCATGCGCGAAGCTTTCGCGGCGGCCGTTGCCGGTGGGTTCGACCCCCATCAGCCGCGCGTTGAGGCGGTCCTGCATATAGCCCTTGAGGATGCCGTCCTCGATCAGCACGGTTTCGCCGGTCGGGGTGCCTTCGTCATCGATGCTTAGCGAGCCGCGGCGCCCGCCGCCGACGGGGCTGTCCATCGCGCCGTCGTCGACCACGGTGACGCCGGGCGCGGCGACGCGTTCGCCAATGCGGCCCGAAAAGGCGCTGGTGCCCTTGCGGTTGAAATCGCCCTCGAGCCCATGGCCGACCGCTTCGTGGAGCAGCACGCCGGGCCAGCCGGGGCCCAGCAATACGGTAAATTCGCCCGCCGGGGCGTCGACCGCGCGGAGGTTGACAAGCGCCTGTGCCAGCGCCTCGTCGATCGCGCGGTTCCACTGCGCGGGCTCGAACAGATGATCGTACATGTACCGGCCGCCGAGGCCGAAATAGCCGGTTTCGCGGCGGCCATTTTCTTCGACGACTATGCTCACATTCAGGCGCACGAGCGGGCGGATGTCGGTCGCGAGAAAGCCGTCGGCGCGCACGATCTCGACCACCGACCAGCTGCCCGCGAGCGCGACCGAGACTTGGACGATGCGCGGATCGCGTTCGCGCGCGGCGGCGTCGATTTCCTGGCAGAGCGCGACCTTCTTCGCGAAGGGGATCAGGTCGAGCGGGTTCGCCTCGTCATAAAGATGGCGGTTGGTGCGCGGCGGCGGCGCGGCGTGCGGCTGGTTCGACGGGTCGAGCAGCGCGAGCGTCTCGGCGGCGCGGCGGATCGCGCCGGCGCTGATGTCGCTGGCATGCGCAAAGCCTGTCATCTCGCCCGACACGGCGCGCAGGCCAAAACCGGCGTCGGTGGAATAGTCGGCGGTCTTGAGGCGCCCGTCGTCGAAGCCGAAGCTCTCGGTCGCGCGATATTGCAGGTACAGCTCGCCGTCGTCGGCTTTGGCGAGCGCCTCCCGCGCGAGCGCCTGCGCCAGATCGGGGTCGAGCGCGTCGGCGCGATAGAGGAAGCGGCGGGGATCGAGACTGGTCATCGGGTCGATATAGGGGCGCGCGGCCGCCGACGCCAGCGGTCAGAGATAATTGACCGTGAGCGTGAAGGTGCCACTGTAATCGCCTGCAGGCTGGTTCGCGGGGACGCTGAGCGTGCCGCCGATATAATAGGTCTGGACACCGCTGGGCAGCAAGGTCCCGCCGAGCAGGGCGATGCCGCCGCCGCTGGTGCTCGCCGCGCGTACGAGGCTCGCGGTCATCGGCGCTGCGCCGCCGCCCGCGCGCGTCAAGGTGACCGAGGTGCTGCCGGATACGCTGATGAATAATATGCCGCCGGTCCCCTGAAACACCGCGCGCTGCGCCGCCGAGCCCACCGGGGTGACCCCGCCGCCGCTCGTGCGCGCATTGGTGACGGGGTTGATCGTCACCGTGCCGCCGGTCGCGCCGCTGATCAGCGTGCCGAAATTGAGGTCGTCGGTCTTGATCAGCGTATTGGGGCGGATCACCGCCGCATTGGCGGTGCCGGGCATGTCGGCGGCAAAGGCCGGTCCGCACAGCGCCGCGCCCGCCGCTGCCACGGCGATGGTCAGGGCGCGCACGGCTCCCCGACAGTTTCTGGTCCCTTGAATCCCCACAGATTCTGCTCCTGTCTGGCACATCTATGCCAGCAGGACATGAGTCGTTGATGCAGGAGCTTGGTAAAGAGGCTGTTTACGTCTGGCCAGCGCGTCAGGCGTGATCGGCGACGCCGCCGATCAGGACGAAGCGACGGTCGCAATATCCGCAGTCGGCGAAGCCCTCGTCGGTGTCGATTTCGAGCCATACGCGCGGGTGGCCGAGCGCCGCATCGGCGAGGCCGTCGCCGGTGCCGTCGCAGGCGATGCGGGTCTTGGGCGTGCGGATGGTTTCGGGTGCGGGCTGGGTCATCGACCGCGCCCATAGCAAGCGGCGCGGATGCCCGCAATCGGGTCTGCGCAATCTATGTGGGCTTTGACGGCACCGGTGCAGGCACCCTTTCGGGCGCAAGTGGTCCCCCGGTGCCGTCCTTCCCCCACAGAAGGTCAGAAGATAGTTGCCTAAAGATAATTGAGCGTGATCGTGAATGTGCCGCTGTAATCGCCCGGCGCCTGGTTGGCGCCGACTTCGAGCGTGCCGCCAACCGGAAAATTATAATTGCCGAGCGGCGAGGTGATGCGGAACCGGGTCGGCGAGGTTGACAGGATCGCGGTCGGCGTGCTGCCGATTTCGAAATCGCGCACGCGCATGCGTGTTCCCGGTCCGGTGATCCAGATCATGTTCGACCCGAGCGAGATATTGACCTGTCGGTTGAAGCTTCCGAGACCGGCGAAGCGTGCGGGTGCGCCGCCATTGCCGGCGAGCGTCACGCCACCGGTCCGGCTGCGCGATCCGTCGGGTTCGATCGTGACGGTCCCCGCGGTCGTCGACGGGATGATGTCGCCGAAATCGAGGTCGTTGACCTTGAAGAAGGAAAGGGGACGAAGCACGATGGCTTCGGCCTGGCTCTGCGCGCTATTCTGCGCCAGCGCCGGTGCGGCGGGCAGAAGCAAAAGCGCAAAGGCGGCGCAAAGGGCGACTGGGCCGCGCTGCTTGCGCAGCGGGCAATTGATGTGGCTGGTCCTCACATCCCTGGTCCTAGCGGCGAGTTTCCAATTTAGCGTTAACGCGGCGCCGACGAAAAATTAGCAGGCTTTCGCCGACCGGGGTGCGCCGCTATGGAGGCGGCCATGAGTGAAGCCGCCATCCGTATCGACGCTGTCTCCAAAATCTACGCCGGCGGCAAGCAGGCGCTCGACAATGTCAGTTTCGACGTGCCGCGCGGCCAGATTTTCGGGCTGCTCGGGCCGAACGGCGCGGGCAAGTCGACGCTGATCAATATCCTCGCGGGGCTGGTCAACAAAACGAGCGGTCAGGCGAGCATCTGGGGCTTCGATATCGACGCCGATCCGCGCAACGCGAAATACTCGATCGGCATCGTGCCGCAGGAAATCGTCTTCGATCCCTTTTTTACGCCCTATGAGACGCTGGAAAATCAGGCGGGGCTATACGGCGTGCCCAAGGACAAGCGCATTTCCGACGAGCTGCTCGCTGCGGTGCACCTGTCGGACAAGCGCGACGCCTATGCGCGCACGCTGTCGGGGGGCATGAAGCGGCGGTTGCTCGTGGCGAAGGCGATGGTGCATTCGCCGCCGATCATCGTGCTCGACGAGCCGACGGCGGGGGTCGATATCGAACTGCGCCAGCAGCTTTGGGACTATGTGCAGCGCCTCAACGATCGCGGCGTCACCGTCGTGCTGACCACGCACTATCTGGAGGAAGCCGAGGAGCTGTGCGACCGCATCGCGATCATCAACCATGGCAAGCTGATTGCGAACAAACCGACGCGTGAGCTGGTCGACATGGCGCGCGAAAAGATCGTCGTCGTGACGCTCGACCAAGACATCACCGACCTGCCCACCCACCCCGCCTTCGACAAGATCGAGCGCGAGGGGACACGCGGCCTCGCGATCAGCTATAACAAGGACCGCATGAACGCCGGCGAAGTGCTCGCCGCGGTCAACGCGATGGGGCATGGCATCGTCGACGTATCGACACGCGAGGCCGACCTTGAGGATGTGTTCCTGAATTTGACGCGCGCGGCGGCGTAAGAGCTTCCCCCTGTCCCGTTCGCGCTACGCTTGTCGAAGCGCCGTCCTTTCTCTAGCGGTCAAGAAGAACGGTCCTTCGATAAGCTCAGGACAAAAGGATGAGAGGGAAGGGCCATGGCCGAACCGACTAGCCAGCACGACGTCGTCATCGTCGGTTCGGGCGCCGCGGGCCTCACCGCTGCGATTGCGCTCGCCGATCATTGCCGCGTGCTTGTGCTTGCGAAAGGCGAACTGACCGGCGGGTCGACCGCGTGGGCGCAGGGCGGGATCGCCGCGGTGCTCGATGCGGGCGATACGTTCGAAAATCATATCGAGGACACGATGGTCGCCGGAGCGGGCCTGAACCGCCGCGATACGGTCGAGTTCGTGATCGAGAACGCCCCGCATGCGATCGAACGGCTCGTCGAAATGGGCGTTCCGTTCAACAAGGACGCCGAAGCGCTCCACCTGACGCGCGAGGGCGGGCATTCGCACCGCCGCATCGTTCATGTCGACGACGCGACCGGCTGGGCGGTGCAGGCCGCGCTGCTCAAGACCGCCGAAGCGCATCCGAACATCACGCTGCTGCCGGGACAGGCGTGCATCGACCTGATCACCGGAAGGCACGAGGCGCGCTATTCTGGGTCGGGCCGCGTGTGGGGCGTCTATGCGCTCGATGAGGCGAGCGGCCAGGTCCGCGCGCATGTCGGGCGCGCTACGATCCTCGCGAGCGGCGGGGCAGGGCGTGTTTATCAATTCTCTACTGCCCCAAGAGGAGCGACGGGCGACGGCATCGCGATGGCGTGGCGCGCGGGCTGCCGCGTGTCGAATATGGAAATGATGCAGTTCCACCCGACCTGCCTGTTCAACCTCGACGTCAAGAATTTCCTGATCACCGAGGCGGTGCGCGGCGAGGGCGGGATATTGAAGCATCCCGAAACTGGCCACCGCTACATGCCCGATTACGACGCGCGCGCCGAACTGGCCCCGCGCGACGTGGTGGCGCGCGCCAACGACGACCAGATCAAGCGCTATGGCCTCGACTATGTCCACCTCGACATCAGTCATCTCGATCCCGATTTCGTCGCGGGGCATTTCCCGAACATCTACGAAAAACTGCTTGGCCTCGGCATCGACATGACGAAGCAGCCGATCCCGGTGGTCCCCGCGCAGCATTATACGTGCGGCGGGGTGCTGATCGACCTCGCCGGGCGCACCGATCTGCCGGGGCTCTACGCGGCGGGCGAATGCACCGAAAGCGGGCTGCACGGCGCCAATCGCCTTGCGTCCAACAGCCTGCTCGAATGTTTCGTGTTCGGCGAGGCGGCGGCGAAGGACATCATCGCGCGCTGG
>CAYRQX010000011.1:0-89519 GCA_964426485.1 uncultured Sphingopyxis sp.
CTCCGATAGGTGGAAACACCCTATCTCGGTGTCCACCAAACCGGCAGCAGGCCACGGATCCTGTATGGCACCGTCTTGATAAGCACGCGCAGGAACGCTGCCGCGGCAAGCTTGGTCGCCCGGCGATAGATGCGGGCGAACACCAGCTTCGAGGTGCGGTCCACTTCGACATAGAGGAAGCCTCTTCCGCCTTCATAGCGCAGTTCCGCGATATCGACGTGGAAGTAGCCAATCTCATATTTCTTGAACTTCTTCGGCTTCTCCCGATCGGCTTTGGGCAACCGACTGATCCCGTGGCGTTGCAGGCAACGGTGCAGCGACGAGCGTGTCAGGTGTGGGATCACGTCCTTCAGCGCGATGAACACGTCGTCGAGCGGCAATCGCGCCTGCACCGGACACCGGATGTGTTCGAGGTGCTGGAACGGGGCTGCGCGCAAGTGGGTTATCCCGCCTCGATCAGGGCTGACAATGGCAGCGAATTTTATCTCCCGCGAGCTCGATCTGTGGGCCTACATGAAGGGCGTGACGCTCGACTTCTCGCGGCCTGGCAAGCCCACCGACAACGCGTTCATCGAGAGCTTCAACGGCAAGGAATGCCTTAACGCCCACTGGTTCATGAGCCTGGATGACGCGGTGCGAAAATGCGAGGCTTGGCGTAGGGACTACAACGAGGTACGACCGCACAGCGCGATCGAGAACAAATCACCGATATCGCTCATGTTGGCATCAGCGGCACATGGCCCGCCCTGATGTCAGCACGCTGGAAGGCTGCCAGCAGGGCGGTCCAGAAACGGGTAGCAGCTCAGAAGCCATCGAGTATCTTGGCAAGTTCTGGACGATCCTGGGATGTCGGTTTGCCCCGAACTTCGTCGTTCTGATCGCAATGCAACTCGGGTACGCAAATCCTTGTCCCTGGTTCACTTGACAAATTTTCAGAAGTAGCAATTTTAGCTCCTATCCTGAGTAGCAGGTAAAGATTGTGCTGTTCTTGACTGATTTTCAGCAGGGACTCGAACCTCGGCGCGCAGAGGTTCCTGGGCGCGTTCAAATTCGCCGCGGTGTGCAGCCCATCCTGCTCGTCTGCCGATATGAGTCCAGATCAGATATTCGATGTCGGCCCATTCGAATGGCGCTGGATCGATCGACGAAGCTTGGCTGTAGTCAGGGTCCAACAAGGGAAGAAGGACGAACGCGGGCGCGAGACGGAGCGCCGCTGCGCAACGTAAATGGTCATCGAGCGCCACGGCCGGGTTACCGCTCTCGATCTCTCGTAGCCAACGAACGCTCAATCCAACTCTGCGGGCAAGATGCTCCTGACTCAAGCGACGGCGAAGACGCTCGCTTTCGATGCGCCGCCCAGAGAACTCCTTGAGCTGATCCAGCGAAGCGACGCCGCCCTTCTCGCATGTCCTGGTGTCCGACATGAGCTTCCGTCCGAATAGTATGTGGTGCGCTAGCGCTCCATGCGAGGCTGGCTATCGCTGAGCGACACAGCAAGTAGAGATGCTTTCAGTCTATTAGCTTCGTTCATCTTCAAGGATTTCAGTCTGTGTCGCGCCTGACGCAATTCCCTTCAATTCATTGATTCCAATATGAAAGTTGGAATCACGATGCTCGGCTGCGGCACAATCGTGCCGCCTTGGGGAACGCGCCTGCCCTCACGATTGCCGCTGGCTCACAGCGCGTCCATCTATCCCTCCGTTCCGACCGGCTGACTTATCACTGGCTGCCTCATCGGACGTTCACGCAACCCACATCGAACGGGCGCCGTCGCGCCAGGGAGGACTCATGTCATGCGATTCCGCGAACGATCGTGCTGCGCCTCGATTCCGGTTATCGTCATTATCGGCGAACGGCCCCTTCAAGAAACCTGCCGTCTTACTGGCGGCGGCCGCACTTCTCGCCTCGCCGGTCGTTTGTGCACAAGAGAAGACGGAGAAGGTGTTGCTGGCAAAAGCCGCAGCGGAGGCGGAGCAGCAACTCAAGCAAACCTTCACAAATCTCCAGTTCGATGATTTCGAACCGGCGCCGGTGAAAGGCGCGATCTATCAAGCGAGTGCTGGCGGCCGGATCGTCTATTATGCGCCCGAGAGCGAGCATCTCTTGTTCGCGTCGATCTTCGACAAGAACGGCGTCAATCTGACAGCCCTCGCGCAGGAAGCCGGCATCTCCAACCGTCTGAAATCGATAGACTCCTCACAGGCGCTTGAAATCGGCCCCAAGGATGCGCCGACGGTGATCGAATTTACCGATCCCGACTGCCCCTATTGTCGCGCGCTTAATCGATATTGGGCAGCGAAGGCCGCCGAGGGAAAACCGGTCCGGCGTCTCATATTCTTCGTGAGCGGCATTCATCCGGAAGCCGCGGCAAAGTCCGAGCACATCCTGTGCTCAGTCGATAAGGCGGTAGCCTTTAAAGCCATCTATTCGGGTGCCGCGCCGACAGCGCTGCGAACCTGCGCTGAAGGCCGCGGAAAGGTCGAAGCTCACGCCAAAGTGGTCAGCGCCGCTGGTGTCAGCGGGACGCCGACCTTGATCGCGGGCGGCAAGCTCATCTCCGGATTTCAGCAGGCCGAGATCGAGGCCTTTCTATCCTCGGCGAAGACCAACCGTGTCTCTCGCTGAATTCCATCTCTTCATGGCGGCTGCTCGGACGCAGAGAGCATCATCGCTCTCGGTCCCAACGCACCGGAATGCCGGCGGCGACGCCCCTTCGGGCCGTCCAGCACCGCCGTCGGCCGACAACGATCACCATCGATGCCGGCAGGCAGAGTTCAGGGCGGCCCAATGCCCAAGAAAGCAATCATTCATGGTCAAAAAACTTACCAGAACCGTACTTTCGGCCGCCGATGTCGGCGTACCGGTCCTGCTTCTGTCGCTCCTCGCGGCAAGCGCCCACGCCTTTACCGCGCCCGTGGCGGGGGATCTCGGCTACGACATCTACGACATTGTCGTGAACCAGGGTGTCAAAGGCCCGCTCGGCTTCGTCGGGGGCGTCGCCGCCTTCCTGTTCGGCGTGTCGCGACTGTTCAGCAATATCATGATCGGCATCCCGACGATCGTCGCTGCCGTCTGCCTCATTAAGGCGGACAGCATCCTTCAAACCTTCGGCATGGTGATCTGACGGCATCGGAACGTGGGCAAGCATTCGGGTTCCACGCTCGCCCACGTTCCGGTCACCGGGAGGAAGTGCTCCCGGACCCTCGTCTTCGCTTTCGATTTGCTTCGCTGGTGAGGACCGTAGCAGGAGGAGAAGGGTCGATGGACGAACGCTTGCCCCAATATCTGCACAAGCCGGTTCAGATCCTGTGGTTCGGATCGGACGAGTTCGTGTTGGTGGTCACCACCATCTTCGTCGCCGTCATCGTCGGCGGACTGGTCGGTTGGGCGTTCATCGCGGCCCTTCTCCTTTTCCTGCCATGGAAGCGCGCGCAGCCGCGCGGTTTCCTCGCCCATCTCGCATGGCGCTGGGGGATGCTTCGCTTTCGCCATTATCCGGGTCCGACCCAAACCCGATTTTACGAGTGAGGCCGCAGATGTTCTCGCGTCATCGCAAACCCCGAAGCGCGCCGGTCGACCCGCTGCTCGGTAAACCCGCCAGCTTCGGGATCCATCGGTACATTCAGGGCTCATCGAACCTCTTCGAAGAGAACCGGCTGCTCAAGTTCGCGATCGTCGGGCTGTTCGGCATTACCGCGGTGCTTGGCACGGTCATTTACAGCTCGGACCAGAAAGAGCGCACGGTGGTCGTGCCGTTCGGTTCGGGCGGCGATCTCTATGTGACCGGCTCGAAGCCATCGGCCGCCTATATCCGCACGATGACGCGCAATATCGTCGCGCTCGCCGGGACCTATTCGGCCTACTCGGCCGACCGGCAGTTCCAGGAACTGCTCTCGATCGTCCATCCATCGGCGTACGACAGCATGCGCGACAGCCTGAACGGCATATTGGACGAGCTCGCGGGCAATCCGACGCTGTCGATCGCGACCTACATCCGCCCCGATCAGCCGGTCCAGTGGACCGAGCGTGACATCCTGGTCCCGATCGAGAAGGTCCGCGTGATCGGCGGTGTCATCCGCAAGTTCCGCGGCGAACTTCGCGTCCGCTACGCCGTCGAGAACGGACGCTTCTGGGTCATTTCGCTCACCGAGGAGAAATTCGATGTCCAGCCTCGCTAGGCTCGCGGCGGCGCTGCCCGTTGCCGCGCTGCTGTTGCCCGCGCCCGCATCAGCGCAAGCCATCACCGTCCTTCCCGACCAGATGAGCACGATCCGCCTCTCAAACCGCGACGTCAATCATATCGTCTGCGTCGGCGGCGAGATCGAGGATGTAAAATTCTCGGCCGAGAAGGCGATCGCGGTCGAGCGCGCGGGCTCCGACGCCTGGATCAAGTTTCTCGTCAAGGAAGTCGACGATATGGGTATGGTGACGCGCAGCTATGTGACGACACCCTCTGAGTTCTTCATCAGCTGCAACGGGGCCATCTATCCGCTCTATGCCGAGCCTACGGAAATTCCCGCGCAAACGGTCACGCTTGCTCCCGGACGGCCGCAGCGCGCACGGGCCAATGAGGAGCTGCTCGGGCCGCTAGTCGAGGAAGAGAGGGCAGTGTCGATCACGCTCGCGATGCTTCAGGACCGCGTGCCGGCAAGCTTCACCGAGGTCGCGCCGCGGTCGGGAACGATCACGATTGCCGGCCTCCCCTCGGCGCAGCTCGTCGAGCGCCGGCGTCTCGCGATCGAAGGCTCCGGCCTTTCCGTCTCCGAGTATCGCCTCGGTAGCGACAGCGATGTCGTGCTCGAGGAACAGCAGTTCCTCGACCGCGCGCTTGGCATCGACATCTTCGCAGTCACGCTCGACCGACTGAGCCTCAAGGCGGGCGAAAGCGCGCGGCTGATCGTTATCCGCCGGGGAGACGGCGAATGAACGACACGCCCGAACAAGAGCCGCTCGATCTCGGCGAGGTCGGCAAACCGCTTCCGCCCGAGGCCACTCGCGGCCCCGCTCTTCTCGCATTCAAGGAGCGCTGGGCGACGCTGGGCTCGAAACAGAAGCTGCGCGCCAAGCAGTTGAGTGTCGCGGGCGTCGTCGCGATGCTCGGTACCGGTCTCTACGCGGCGAGTACAGGCGGAGATGAGAAGGCGCCCGAGGCGCCAGCGGTGACCAAGCTCGACATGGGCGCCGGCCTGCGCGGCGACAGCCTCGAGACCAAGCTGCGGGGCGACCTCCAGAAGATTCTCGATGGCCAGACCTTGCTCGGCGACCGCGTCACCGCGATCGAGGAGGGCAAGGTCGTGCCCGGCAGCAAGCCAGGCGCACCTCCCGACGGCGACCCCGGGCTTCCCCCGGCTCTGCCGGGCGCGATACCGGATTATCCACCCGCGCCCGGCGATGCCGAAATCGCGACGGGCGAGATCCCGCCACCTCCTTCACCACCCGCGGCGCCCCCTGCTCCTCCTGCGCCCCCGGTTGAAAAGGCCGTCGGCGCGATCGGCGCCGCGGTGACCGCCCCCGGCACGATTGCCGCGGCCGATGGCAAGGGCGCGCCGTCTGGCGCTAAAAAAAAGACCCGGACGATCTATTTGCCACCTGGTTTCATGAAGGCGCGGCTGCTGACCGGGATCGACGCGCTCGCGAGCCGCGATGCTACCTCGAACCCCGAGCCGCTGATTGCGCGCGTCCAGGCGCCCGCCGTGCTGCCGAATGACGTCAAGGCCAATCTCTCGGGCTGCTTCGTCATCGGCAACGCGACGGGCAGCCTCGCCAAGGAGCGGGTCGAGGTCCAGCTCGTATCGCTGTCCTGCGTCGATTTCGACGAACGCTCGGTGGTCGACCAGCCGATCAAGGGTTTCTTCGTCGACACCGACGGCAAGAAGGGGCTGTCGGGCAAGGTGGTAACGCGCGCCGGCGCGAGTCTCGCGCGCGCCTTCATCGCCGGCACGATCAGCGGGATCAGCCAGACGGTCGAGAACACGGTCGGTGACGTGTCGACATCGGCCTTGGGTTCGGTGCGGACGCTCGATGTCGGCGACGCCGCCAAGGTGGGGATCGCAGGCGGCCTCTCGAAGTCGTCCGACAAGCTCACCGACTTCTATCTCGATCTCGCGCGGCAGGCGGGACCTATCGTCGAAGTGGGCGCCGCCAAGGACGTCGTCGTCGTCATCCAGGAAGGCGTCACGCTCGAGATCAAGCCGACCGCCGGGAGCAAGTTCTGATGCCCCCGCCCATCCTCGGAGGAATATCGATGACCGATATGTCAAACCGGCGCCGCGCGCGCCTCTGCTCAGCCGCACTCTTGCTTGCCGGCGTCTTGCCACTCTCAGGGTGCGCAACGCTCGGCTCAGCGATGTCGCCGTACAGCGAAAAGTTCAGCTGCAAGAACGACGATCACGGCCAGTGCATCCATCCCGAGAAAGCCTATGAGGATGCGGCGGAGGGCCGGGCTTCGCGTTCGGACCCGGCGGTGACACGCGACAAGATATTGCTCAAGGCGAACCAGCGCGGCACCGCGCGCCGAGGACGCAGCGATGCTGATGCCTATGGTGATTACCGCGACAGCGTCTACCGGGAGCTTCAGGGGCTGATCGAGGCGCCCGAGGCGCCGATGCTGCGGCCGGCGCAGGCGGTGCGAACACTGATCCTGCCCTATGCCGATCGGAACCGGCCCGACCGGCTCTATATGCCGCGTTTCGTCTATTCGGTGCTTGAGCCCCCCTCCTGGGTCGTCGGCGGCTATCTCGTGCCGCCGGTCTCAGCCGCGGCGCGCGTGCCGGTGCTCGAGCAGATCCGCGAGGTGCCCGGAAGCGAACTGACGCCGCCGGTTGTGCCCGCGCGCGCGGAGCCGCGGCCATGAAGGCGCCCGGAACCGGCGGTGGTCTTACCTTCTCCGACCTGCACCGCGCCGTTGCGCGCGACCGCTATTCGGATTTCCTCCCGCTCGTCGCCTGGGTCGAGGAAGAGGAAGCCTTTCTCTGCATCGATGATGGCTGGGGCTATGCTTGGGAGTTGACCCCTACCGCCTATATGTTCGCGCATGTTCACCAGGCGCTGCTCGGCCTGTTCAACGTCCAGTTTCCCGAGAACAGCGTCGTCCAGCTTATCAGCTTCGCCGACCCGCTGATTGCGCCAGCGCTCGACGCCTATCTCGACCTCAAGACCCGGCCAGATCCGCTGATCCAGGCATCGGCGCGCCGGACGCACGCTTATCTAAACGAAGGCCGGAACGGGCTTGGCGCGCTCCACGGCATTCCGGTGCGTGATTTCCGGACCTTCCTCGCTGTCAAAACGCGCGCCCCCATGCACAGCGACCTGCGCCGCCAGATCGAAGAGCAGCTTGCCAAGCTCGGCATTCGCCGCGTCGAGCCGCACGAAATGATCTCCTTCTATCGCCGTATCTTCAACGGCGTCTTCGAGGACGCTCCTGGCGTATTCGCCAGCGGTGCAGCCGGGCACCCCGCCCCGCCGATCCGCAAGCAGATCGTCGATGCCGGCCCCGATCTCGCTTTCGACGGACCCGAAGTGTTCCTCGGGGGCCAGGTCGCACGCTGCCTGACGCCGAAAGCGCCGGCGAGGCGGGTTACCGCGGAACACATGAACCGGCTGATGGGCGGGATGCGCGGGAGCGCCGAGGACAGCGACCAGATTGGCGGCCCCTTCCTCTATTGCCTCAACATCCTCTTCGACCATTCGCAGTTCGAAATTCACAAGCGCGCCCAGATATTGTCGGCGCAGAAAGCGGCGGGCAGCTTTGCGGTCGAGGTCGGCAAACAGATCGAGGAAATCGGCTGGGTGCTCGACGAGGCCGGCAACAGCCGTTTCGTCTCGGTCATGCCGACCGTCTGGGTGTTCGGCCGCGATTCCCATCACGCCCGCGAGATGGCCGCGCGCGCCAAGCGCCTCTGGGAAAGTGAACCGCTGCCCTGGATGGTGCAGGAAGAATCCTACCTCAATCCGATCTTGCTGACCGCGAGCCTGCCGTTCGGCCTTTATCCCGAGCGCCGAACGATCAAGATGCTCGAGCGCGATTTCCGGATGCCGGTGAAGGCGGCAGCGCTGATGGCGCCGATCCAGACCGACTTTCGCGGAGGCGGCCGCCCTGCCCTGCTCTATGTGGGCCGCAAGGGTCAGCTCGTCACACTCGACCTCTTCGATCCGCGCATCAACAATTATAATTTTGTGGTCGCGGCCGAAAGCGGCGCGGGCAAGAGTTTCCTCCTCAACGATCTCTGCCGGCAATATTATGCCCAGAACGCCCTCATCCGCATCATCGACATTGGCGGATCCTACCGCAAGCTCTGCACCCTCTGCTCGGGTCGTTATATCGACGTCGGCGAGGAACGGCTGGTTCTGAACCCGTTCGACCTCGGGCTCGCGCTAGACGGCGAGGACAAGCATTCGGCGATCGCGATGGCGGTCGCGATCGTTGCCGAGATGGGGAACGCGGCGACGCGCAAAGGCGTTTCGACCTCAGAATGGAATCTCATCAAGTCGGCCGTCCAGTGGACGATCGATGGGGGCTATGCCGATGAAGGCATCGACTCGGTCCGCGCCTGGCTCGGTGCCTATCCGCAATTTGCCGCAGCCGATCTCGACCGTGTCGAGCATCTGAAGCCGGTCGCGCGCGAGCTCGCGTTCAATCTCAGGGATTTCGGCTCGGATGGCGCTTACGGGCACTTCTTCAACGGGCCGTCGACCTTCGACATCTCCGCCGACGAGTTCGTCGTCCTCGAGCTCGAGCGGCTGAAAGCCATGCCTGACCTGTTCAACGTCATCGTCATGGTGGTGGTAAATGCGGTGACGCAGGAGCTCTACCTCTCGGCGCGCGACCGGCCCCGCTTCGTGCTTTGTGACGAAGCAGCGCAGTTCATGACGAAAAGCGATGGTCAGGATCTGTCGCGGCTGGCTGAAGCCTTCGCACAAGGCTACCGCCGTGCCCGCAAATATCAGGGCAGCTTCGGCATCGTCCTCCAGTCTATGAACGACCTCACGCTGTTCGGCGGCACAGGCCAAGTCATCCTCGAGAATGCGGCAACGCGGTTCCTCCTGCAAGGCTCCACCTATGATCGTGCTGTCGAGAGCAAAATTCTTGACTATTCCGGGTTCGTCCTCGACCTCCTGAAATCGGTCCGCAACAACAAGCCGAACTATAGCGAGGTCTTCATCGACTCTCCGCTCGGGCTCGGGGTCGCGCGGCTTGTCGTCGATCCCTTCAGCTACTGGATCAACACCAGCGCGCCCGGCGAAGTCGCGGCGTTCGAAGCACTGATCCGGGCCGGGCGATCGCCGCTCGAGGCTGTGTGCGAGCTCGCCGACGTCGATCCCCGCGAGATATTGGGCGATAGCCGCGACTTGCCGCGAGCATCGGAGCCAGCGGCATGAAGCGGCCTTCGCTCCATCCCGACGAGCTAGCGATGCAGCTCGACGCCATGTTGCCCGCCGATCGGGCGCTGTTCGACGCGGCCGTTGCGGCAGTGGCCGAGCGGCAGGCACTGGGTTGGCGGTTCCGGCTCGTCATGATCGAATCCGTCATGATGGCTGGCCTCGTTCTCATCGCCGGACTGCTGGTTGACCAGCCGACGTCGCTGTTTACGCAGGCGTCGGTGACGGTCGGAATCGCTTGCTTCGCAAGCGGGCTGGTCCTGATCTGGCTCTCGTCCGTGACGAGCGGTCTGATGCTCCGGTGGCGCGGTCATCGGCGGACACGATGAACGGCCTCCTCTCCCACGCTCCTTCGCCCATCGCGGTCAGGTTGGCCGTCGGTGGCCTGATGCTCGGCCAGGCGCAAGCCCTCATCCTCTTCGCCGCGCCCGGCCCAATCGCGAACTCGCCGCGATCGCTCATCGTCGTGCTGAGCCTTCTCTCGTTGGTTTCACTTGTCGGTGCGATCATCGGTGTTGGCAGCTCCGATCCGCGAGAAAGATGGAGGAGATATCGTCGTGGAACATGATCGCGGTAGCATTCGAGTGGCCGCCTGGCAGTTTGGCACCTCGTTGATGCTCGTGTTTGGGGCATTCGTCATCGCCGCCACGGCGCGTGGACAGACCGCGGCGATCGGGCGCACCTGGGCGATCGCTGAACCCGATGCCCTTTCTGAAATCGAGGCGCGCGTTGCGCAGCAGCCGAAAAGCATCGCGGGTCGTTTCGGTCCGCGTGAGAAGTGGAGCGCAATGCAGTCAGCCGCCCTCGGCGTTGCGCGCGCGAACAGGAAACGAAGCGTCGTGCCGTTCCACACGCTCGATTTTGAGGTCCGGTTGGACGACGGCAAACTGCTCTATCCCAAAGGCTACACCTTCAACCCCCTCACCTATGTGTCGATGCCGCAGCGCCTGATCGTGGTTCATTCGCGCGACCTGAACTGGGCGCTTGGCCACGCGCGGGCGAGCGACTGGATATTGCTCGCCGGAGGCGGCCCGGAGGTGACCGACCCGATCGCACTCGGAGAGAAGGTTGCGCGCCCGCTGTTCATTCTCGAAGAGCGCGTGAAGGAGCGGCTCGATCTTCGCGTTGCGCCGGTCATAGTCGCGCAGGTCGGACAAAAGCTCGAGGTCAGCGAGTTCGCGCTTGAACGAAAAGGCCCGGCTCCCGCGAGCCAAATCCTACGCTCGGCGAGCACGCCGTAATTTCGCCAGCTCTTTTTTGGCGCCTTCATCCAATCGCAAATCCGGTCATCCGCCTATTCGGACGCCGCGACCCAGGGGAGCTCTAATCGGAAACGAAGACAGAGTTCTTCATCTTGACGCCCGCCTGGCTCCGGCTGGACGGGCGTCTTTTTTTACTTCGATGAAGTTCGCAAGATTCCGCAGGGTCCCATTTGGCCCGATCGTCGACTTCGTTGATGCCTGGAGGAACTCGCTTCGCAAGAAGCGAGCTTTGGTGCCTTCCCTTCGCCATGGTCTGGTCCGCAAGGACGCGACGGGACCGCGAGCAGACATCTGATCGGCAAATCCAACCTCAGCGTCACGGAAGCCGGCCCCGCACCGCTGATAGCGGCAACAATGTGCCCATCCGCGGCATATCCTTTCCCATCTGGTTGCGACGAGCATGTCGGCGGGTCCATCTCCGCTTCGGGCAGGCCAATCGCCCATACAGAGC
The DNA here is from genome assembly GCA_964426485.1 of uncultured Sphingopyxis sp. Taxonomy (GTDB): domain Bacteria; phylum Pseudomonadota; class Alphaproteobacteria; order Sphingomonadales; family Sphingomonadaceae; genus Sphingopyxis. Next base: position 11,092 of record CAYRQX010000011.1, read on the forward strand.
GCCGAAGCCTCATCCAACCTTTTCAGCGCCCTACCTGGCGGAACGGAGAAGTCATGCCAGCTTGCCGACACTTGCGCGCGACTTCCGCATCGGGGAGCAGCGGCGCCAGGCGCCAAGTCGAGCCGAAGAAGACGCGCCGGTCCTTTCGCTGGGCGGTACCTGTCGGGCTCGGCGCAGTTCTCGCTTTCATCCCCGCTCCAGCGCAAGCATCCAAATGTCCGAGCGACACGATCTTCAACCCGATCACCAAGGTGCGTTGGAACTGCATCTTCCCCATCACCATCGGCGGCGTGCGCGCCGGCAGCTACGACAAGCTCGACAAGGCGCTCGACGCACAATCGGCGTCGAAACCGCTGTGTGCGTGCCGCAAAGGTGCAACCTTCTGGTTCGGTGTCAAGGTCAGTTTCTGGACTCCGAACCGGATGATCGACGTGGTGACCGAACCCGGCTGCATGATGGCGCTCGGCACGGACATCATGGCGACCGGCGGCAAGCTCCAGGGCAGCCAGTCGTCGATTTCGGACGGCACGAACACGACGAAGTTGTTCGCGCAGATGCACTATTATGTCGCGCCGGTCTGGAAGATGCTCGACATGTTCAGCGATCTTCCGTGCCTCGAGGATGACGGTTTCGACGTCGCGCTGATGACCGAGGTGATGCCGACCTGGCAGTCGGGGACGCTGGGAGCGATCATCCAGCCCGAAGGCATCCTGTTCGGCAATCCCGCGGCCGGCCTTGCCTGCATGTCCGACAGCGCCGCGGCGGCAGCGGGCAAGGTCATCGACCCGCTCTTCTGGTGCATGGGCAGTTGGGGAAGCACCTATCCTGTCGCCGGCGACATTCACATGGGCGACCGCGTCGAAGCCTGGGCGGGGCTGGCAGCGCGCGGCACGTTCATGATGGGCCGGCTCGGCGCGCTGACCATCCATTCGGCGGACGGCTGCTCGTTCAAGCCGCAGCCGATCTGGACCAAGAGCCGATACAAACTCCAGCTCATGGAGCCGGTGAAGGGCGGCAAGTGCGTCAACATCGGCCGTCCCGGCGCGCTCTGGACCTCCGGCAAACACGCGCCGGGCAAGGACAACGCCCAGTTCATGCTCTTCGAGAAAGCGATCTGCTGTGCCGGCATTTCGACGCCCTGACCCGGCACTTCCCGATCGTCTCGTGCGCAGCCCGGAATCGGCCCGGTCTGCCCGCCACAGCCCCGGTGGCTGCCGGCAGGCGCGCGAGGCGGGAGCGGCGCCCTGCCCCCTCTCGGGCGCCGCTCCACCTGCAGACGATACGGGTAAATTGCCATCGCCACAAGCGAGACCGGCCCTGATCCCGCCGTGTCCTCGGGTAAAAGCGGTGCTCACGGTGTTCGACGGCCAGGCCGTCTATCGGCACCTCTCGCCCGGATCCGATGACTTCCGGGCGGGAGACCTGTTTCGGCTCGCGCATGGATCGCGCACTGTGGACGGTGATCGTTCGTGAAGCGCTCGGTTTCTCTCCTGTTGCTGCCGATGGCGGCAATGGCTTCCGCCAGCACACTGGCGCAGTCAGTCGAGGACCGCGCGCGCGCAGCCGCGGAAGCTTCTCGCGCGAAGTCCTCGACCAGCAAGGCGATCCAGGAGAATTACCTCACCCCCGGCCTCAGCGGACAGCCGATCGCGACGGTCGATCGCAGCCAGAGCTTTACGCCGAGTCTCGCCTGCCAGAAAACATCGAGCCTCCTCGAAATCCTGATCCAGCCTGACGGCACGGGCGACATCAACACCGTCCGCATCGCCCGCGACACCGATCTCGACGGCAGCTTCGACCGCGTGTCCACCTTGCCCGTGCCCGTCTCGGGCATCTGCGCCAACGGCGTCATCGCTTGCCAGCCCGGAAGCTGGAACGCGTGCAACTATCATCGTTGGAACGTCGATGTCTCGGGCGACCTGGGGCTCGCCGCCGCCGAAATGGCCGAACTCGCGGGCTGTTACTGCGTCAACAACAGCTGCGGCGCGAATCTCGTGATGGACAATCTGCCGTCGGTGCTCAAGGATCTCGGCGGCGGCGCGATCGGCGCACTCACGAGCCACGATCCCCGCGTCGGCGTGGCCGAGGCGCGCATCAACGGCCCGCTGATCCAGTATGTCGGAGCGCAATCAACCGCCTGCACGGCTTTGCCGGACCTTCCGCAAACAGCCTATCGCGGCCGTCCGACTTCGATCCTCGGCGACGCCGCGGCGACCGCAGCCGGAAGCTCGCTGTTCCAGAGCCTCAAGGGATCGCCCGCCGGCATCGGCAAGGCCGAACAGGTCCGCGCCTGCACGATCGAACGCGACGTCACACTGCGGCCGCTCGCGTATGAGGATATCGTCTCCGCGACGGGCGTCATCTATTCGGTTCAGGGCTGCGGCGAAGGCTGCCGACGCTTTCGCATCATCGGAGATGGCAATTGCAGTAGCGCGCCGCCGATCTTCACCGCGCGCTTCGAAGTCAGCGACCCCGCGAAGCTCCTGTCGGCGCGGATCGTCGAGATGGGCGCCGACGACTGGGTCCAGGGCCGCATCAACGGCCGCGTCGTCGGCTCCGCGGGGCCGCGTCCGTGGCTGACGACAGGATTGCCTTCAGGCGACTGCCGCACCGATGGCGGCGCGGCGCGCAATTACACCTCCTATGATTTTACCACCGACCTGCGGGCGGGGCCGACGACGGTGTCGGCACGCGTGCGCGGCGGCGGCGGCGGTGCGCCTCTCACGACCGAATGGGGACTGGTCGACGTCGAGATTCGCGTTTCGGACGCATGCGAACCGAGCGACCGGCTCGTCGACCAGTGCGAAGATATTGGCGCCAATCAAAAGTGCCGCCTCGACAGCGAGAGCGTCGATGGCGTCCAGACGTTTCTGAACGGCGTCGGCACCGGCCTTCGCCCCCTCCCGCGGTCGCGCCAGTTCGGCACGGGCAGTTGCACCGCTACCCTTACCCGCGACTTTTTCCTGCGCCAGCGGACCTATAAATGCGCGATCGACACCGGCGCGATGCCCGAACCCGACCTGTCGCGCGGCGCCTATATCATCGATCGTTCGACCGAGACGCTGCTCGCCGACCGCGTTCGGACGGCCGACGGCGGCAGCGCCGCGTCTACGCGCGCCTTCGCGCTTCCCGATCGCGGCTCGGTTCCAGCTTGCGAGGCGGTCTGCAAGACGCGCTCTGCGAAAGCCAATACCGACGCGGCGCCTGCGGGCGTCGTCGGCGCGCAGCAGACCAGCCCGACCGGCTTCGACACCTTCTATCACGCCTGCTCACCGGGCAATGTCTGTCCCGCCGGTCCCGGCGAGACCATCGTCACGCCCTGCGGCTGCCTTGATACCTTTCCCGAGGCGGTGGTCATGATGCAAACGGTCAGGCTCGCTGGCGCCGATCTCGCCTGCACGGCGACAGCGCGATGATGGGCCGCTTTCTCTTCTGGCCGTCGCGCCTCGCGCTGATCCTGTTCGGCATCGTCGCCTTCGCGCTCGCCGTTTACGCGTCGGCAGCGCAGGCGCAGCAGATTTGCGCGGTCGACCTCAATGGCAATGGTGACGCCGACGACGCGGGCGAGACCGCTAGCTGCGTCGGGATGCAAGGTGGTAGCTGGCAGTGCCCGATCGAACGGGCATCGTGCGCGCCCGAGCCCGGCGGCGCGTCGTCCTGCCCGCTTGGTTCGCAATATGCGTGCGAGACGCTGGCGAGCGGCGGCGTGCCGAGTTGCTCGCCGAACGCCTGCATCGATACCGCGGCAAACCCGATCGAGGATGAACCCGTCGTCGACGATCCGGGCGCGCCCGCCGACGGCGAAGTCGACACCGACGGCAATTGTCTCGGGAACATCGAGATATTCGGCGGCCGCGCGCTGCGCTGCCGCCCAGCGGGCCTCAAGACAACCTTTTCCAACTGCTGCAAGGACAAGGGTAAGATCGTCAAGGACGGAATGGGCTCGTCGATCGCGTCGACGCAGACGAAGATCGCGATCGCCAAGGGCGTGTTCACCGGAGCCCAAGCCGCCTATGCCGCCTTCCAGGCGGGCGCGACGGCAAGCCAGGCGGCGAGCGCGGGCGCCAATGCGATCATTGTCGGCATCGATCCGACCTCGATCGCGATCAGCCTCGCGGTCAACGTCATGATCGAGTTCCTCCTCTCCTCCTGCGACCAGCAGGACATGGAGACGGGCATGCTACGCGGCTCGGGCATGTGCGTCGAGGTCGGCTCCTATTGCTCGTCGAAGATCCTCGGCATCTGCGTCCAGAAGTCGCGCAGCCATTGCTGCTTCAATACCAAGCTCGGCCGCATCATCCAGGAACAGGGCCGCCCGCAGCTGAAGTCGTTCGCGGATGGCTGGGGACCGGTGAAGACGCCGAACTGCCGCGGGTTCACGCCCGAAGAGTTCCAAGCGCTCGACTTCAGCCGAATGGACCTCTCCGAATATTATTCGGAAGTTCAGGCCCGCGCGCAGGCCGACATCCAGTCAGACATGAAGGATCGTATCGATGCCTATATGCAGGCCATCGGCCGCTAGGCGCCGCGCCGTACTCGCGGTGGCGCTCGCCGACGTAGCCGGCATCGCCGGCCTTGCCGCAGCGCAAATATCGCCGGGCATCGACGACAACCCGTCGGCGCGCGAGAAGGTAGAACGCGAGGGCGAAGCGGCGATGGACCGGCTGAAGGGCGCGGTGTCGCGCCGCAAAGCCCAACAGCAAAACGGCCCATCTGACCTGCCGAAGCCGAGCGAGGTCGAACGCCGGCGCGCCTTCGAGGCGATGCGCGACCGTGCCAAGTCGCCAGCGATGGAAGCCCGCGCCCGCGATGCGCTTGAGACCGGCAAAGACCGCTTCGCCGCAGAGCGCGAGGCGATGGCGAAGCGGCTCGGCCAGGCACTCGGGCTCGAAGCGCCCGAGATCAAGGCCGTCGCCGATGCCGGTCCGGCGCCGGCGGCGAAAGGCTGGGTGCCTGTGCTGTTCGTCTCCTCGTCGATGCCGTCGTCAACGCTGCGCACCTATGCAGCGCAGCTCGAGAAGGCACGCGGTGTCCTCGCGTTTCGCGGCATGCCGGGCGGGATGGCCAAGGTCGCGCCGATGGCGAAGCTCACCGCCGAGATTCTCCGCCTCGATCCCGGCTGCGAGGGACCGGCATGCGTGATGCGCGACGTGCAGGTGATCGTCGACCCGCTGGTCTTTCGCCAGCACGGCGTCACCCGCGTGCCCGCGCTCGCCATGATCCCGGGCGATCCGGTGCTCCCCTATTGCGAGCGCGAGGAGGAAAGTCCGCGCGGGAGCCATATCGCTTACGGCGATGCCGCCCTTTCCGGTTTGCTCGAAGAAATTGCCCGCCTCGGCGGAAAAGAGGAGGTGCGCGATGCTCAGTCTCGCCTGGAAGGCCGGTAAGCATCTGGCGATCGGTTTGAAGGGACTGCCGCGGCGCGCAGCCGTTGCGCTCGGCAGTCCGGGGCTCGGCGAGCCCGCGCGCCCCGACCGGCTCTGGAAGGCGACGGCGATCGTTGTGCCACTCGGGCTTCTGACGTGCTGGGCGATGCAGCAAGCCATTCTCGTGATGTCGCCGTCGATCGACGCCTGGGCGGTGCGCGCGGCGCCGGGGCCGATCGAGAAGGGCGATTTCGTCCTGTTCATGCTCTCCCATCCGCTGGCCGGCCCCGAACCGGTCAAGGTGACCAAGCGCGCGCTTTGCATGCCCGGCGAGCGCATATCGCTGATCGAGAAACCGTCGACGATGGAGCCCCACGCCATGGACGGGTGGTATTATTGCGACGGCGTCCTGCTCGGCGTGACCAAGCCCTACGGGCGAAATGGCCAGCGGCTCGACTATTGGCGGCCCGATCACGGGCTGATCCCGCCGGGATTGATCTATGTCGGCTCGCTGCACCCGAGCGGGTTCGACAGCCGCTATTACGGACCGGTGCCGATCGCGCGCCTCACCCGCATGGAGAAGCTGCTGTGATCCGCCCTGCCCTCCTCGCGGCGCTCATCACGGCCTTCCCCGCCGCCGCGCAGCCGACCTCACCCACCCGCGAACCGAAGCAGGGCTATTGGTGGTATCAGGCACCGCCGCCGGTCGAAGATGCGGATGCCGAGCCCGACGCGCTGATGAAGCCGGCGATACCGCCGATGGCGGAACTGGCGACATGGACGCCGCCCAAAATCCGCAAGCTGATCGAGCAGCAACGCGACTATGCAGCGACCGTGCTCACCGTCGACGCGGTCGCGGACTTCTGGCGGCTGCAGGACTTCGCGCGGCGCAAGGCACGTGCGTTCGCAGGCGTGACTCAGATCGCCTTGCTTCAGAACCCCGAACTCAATGCCAAGTCCGCCAACCCGATCGTCGGCGACGCGCGCGCGGCGATGGGTGCCGAGAAGGAAGCGGTTCGCCGCCGGTATCTCCGCGCCCACGCAAGCCAGTTCGCGCTCGTCATGTTCTCGCGGAATTCCTGTGGCTATTGCCGGGTGCAATGGCCGATCCTCGAACGGTTCCGCGAGGAGACGGGCTGGCAGGTCACACAGATGGATCTCGAGCGCCGACCGGAGCTCGGACAGCGCTTCGGCGTCGAGGTGACACCGACGACGATGGTGATCCGCCGCGACAGCTCGGCAAGGATGGTGATCGCGTCGGGTGTCGAATCCTATCCCAATCTCGCGCAGACCACATACCAGGCCGTGCGGCTGATGCTCGGCGACATTCGGCCCGAACAGTTCCTGACCGGCGCGGGCGAGGAAGATGGTTTCTTCGACGCACTCGGCAATGGGCCGGTTTCCGCGACCGATCCCCGTGTGTTGGGCGGCGACCTCGTCGGTGCGGGCTTGGAGCCGCGTCGATGACAGCGTCTATTGCCGAGCAGCGCAGCGCAGTTGGATCAAGCTTTCGATTGATCGGGGTTCATCGCAGATTGCCCATGCTTTGCCAGAAGGCCAACAGCGCCTCGATCGAAGCTCACGAAGGTCTCGCCTCCCAGCCATTGGCCATCGTGGGCGATGACCCCATCAGCGAAGTCTCCACCTTGCTCCAGTATTGCAAGCCCCGCTTCAACAGCCTGTCGGTCCGCTGCGACATTGCCGGCGTCGATAAGCAATCTGACCGATGCAGCGACCCTTGCCGCCTCATAGCGATACACTTTTCTGAGCACCCAGCAGAACTCGCACAAGGCCGGAAGCGTCACAGCAACAAGTTCTGCTTCCTTCAGGAGCTTTTTTGCCAAGGGGCTTTGAACGGGATCGTCCAGCGTTGCGGATCGGACGAGGATATTGGTGTCGGCAGTAATTTTCACAGCTGTCCGGCCCAGCCCTTTTCAATGGCCTCATTCATCTCCTCGATCGAGATGGGCCGCTGGCCTTCCCGCTTGAGTGACCCGAAGAAATCCTCAATCTTTCCGGAAGGCCTGATGGCCCGAATCTTGATTTCACCGCCGGGGAGTTTGTCAAAGCTGATCTTGTCGCCTGGATGGACGCCGAGATGCCTGAGCAATTCCTTCCGCAGCGTGACCTGCCCTTTCGCGGTAATGGTAACAGCGTTCATGTGGCGAGTCCTTTCAATAGCACAAGGTAAGAGCAAATCCCCTTACCTGCAAGGCGAGTTCAGTATGTTGGCGCGATGTGCAAGCGCGCTGAGCATGAGCATCCTAGTCATTTCGCCCGGCATGGCGCAGACTGTCAGCCGCGAGGATGCAGCGCGCGCCGCGATCCATCCGGTCGGAACAACTGCGGCGATGAACCACTGGCTCTCGCGCGTTCCGGTGACGCGCGCTTTCCCGCCGGACTTTACCGAGGAACTGCGCGGACGCAGTTCGGCCTTCGTCGTCGAGATGAGCACCGCGCCCGGCTGCGTTCCCTGCGCCGATCTCTGGACCAAGCTCGGAAGTCTGGGAAGGCGATATGGCTGGCAGGTCCGCGCCATTTCCGCGCAGGAAGCGATGCTGCGATCGGGCCGGCTCGGCTTGCCCTGGATCGGGCATCCGGTCGCATGGGTGCGTCCGATGAACGATACGAACCGGATCATTCCAATCGCCGTCGGGACCGATCATGCGCCCAATTTAGCGCGCAACCTCTATCTCGCCGCGAAGATGCTGACGGGCGTTCGCCCAGCGGTAGGCGTCCGCGCACTCTCGAAATTCACTGGAATCGTTGGGGGCCCGTCGCGATAAGCCGGACGGAACTTTCTTAGCTCTGGCGCGGAATCTGCTTGAAACATCAAAGCCATGATGCATGCTTCATAAGCTGAATCTGGTCTTGTCATTATTGCCTCGCGTCGGGCGTAGGACGCGACCTGAGCGAGATTCTTGTTTTGATAACCGCTCGCGACTATATGAAAACAACGATCCAAACAGGATCGTGTTATGAGTGGAATGATGGCAAACGCTGTAACTCAAGTGCTGACGACGGTGAACGCCCCTTATGGGGCGGCCGTTTCCGCACATCAGCTTGCTGCCATGATCGTCGACTTGAAGAGCGCGATTGACTGCAACGCGCCGGTTTTCGCTTTCTTCTCCGAAGTGCCGCTGAACGTCCAGGAACAGTTCATGGCAGCGATGGGCGTAGACGCAAGTCAAGCGAGCCAAGTCGCCGATAAAATCTCCGAACTTTCGGGCTACACGCTACCGCTGGCGGCCTGACGCCGTGTCTGCAAAGCGGCCGAGCGAATGGCCGGTCCTTTTCAATCTCGCCGTAGATATTCTTGACCATTTCAGGAAGGCGAACGGCTTCGCGCCTCAGTGGAGCTTCGGCGGCGGAACCGCACTGATGCTGCAGATCGATCATCGTGAAAGTCACGACATCGACCTGTTTCTGGACGATCCACAAATCCTCCCATTTCTCAATCCGGAAACGCAAGGCATCAAACTCGATCACGCTCCTGACAGCTATCAGGCAGGCACCGATATGCTGAAGCTTGCTTATCACGATCTGGGCGAAATTGATTTCATCTGCTGCGACAGCATCATTCCAGATCCAACACGAGCGCACGACGTTCAAGGTCACGCCATCGCGCTTGAAACGCCAGCGGAAATCATCGCTAAAAAGGTCTTCTATCGCGGTTGGAGTTTCCAGCCGCGCGATATGTTCGACCTTGCAGCGGTCGCCGAGCATTTTGGACCCGACTATGTAGTCGGGGCTATTGAGCATTGCGGCCGCGCGAGGTGCGAAACGGCTCTGGCAGTCATCAACAAAACGAATCCCGCCTATGTTGAAGGGATTATTGGCCAGCTCATGCTTCGCGAAAAGACGCGCAATCTCGTTGCCCACTCCCGAGAAATCAGTCGAGACCTGATCGGACGAGCTTCAGCGAAACAGCCTATCCTGAATCCGGATACCCGGCCGCATGAGTCCGACCGGTGAACGATACGAACCGGATCATTCCGATTGCCGTTGGCACCGAATCATGCGCCCAATATCGCGCGCAATTTATATCTCGCCGTAAAGATACTGACCGGCATGCGCCCTGCAAGCCGGGGTCCGGGCGTTTTCGAAATTCACGGGAATTGTTGCTCAAGGGCCGGACATCTCACCGCAACGCCGAGCAAAGCCATAACTTCGAGCTTATTCCGGTTGGATATCCGTTCAGGGCGAAGAAGCGAAATCGAGCAACGACTTATCCCTGCAAATCTGGAGCTACGATCCAGATTTGCAGGGATCACATCATCGGCGTGCGTCCGACATGGCCGACGAGAGTCCGAGATGTTCCACGAAAGGATCAAAATCGCGGTCGCTGTAGAGCAGTGCTAACCCGTCTTCTATGCAACGGGTGGCGATAAGCGTATCGATGGTCTTGCGAATAGTGGCCCCTTTGCCGCGTAGTGCCCGAAAGTTTCGGGCCGCCTGGATCGCGATATCGCGACCTCCGATATCGATCTGGTCGAGAGACCCCATCAATCTCAGCCCGACGTTGAAGTCGCGGTCGCTGGTGAAACCCTGCAGGACTTCAGCCAGAATGATGTCGCCGGTCAGCAGTGGCTCGGCGCCTAGCAATGCGTCTAATCGTTCCGTCTGCGGTGTGGCATCGCCCCGGAAATAATCGATCCAGACGCTGGAATCGACGAGGATCACCCGTCGGTTCTCATGGCATCAAGATCGCCCGTCCAAGCGAGCTTACCCCGAAACTTCCGAATCTCGTCCTGTTTGCGAAGCCGAAGCAACGTCCGCAAGCCGAGCTCAACGGCCTCACGCTTTGTCTTGAGGCCCGTTGCCCGGAGAGCTTCGCTCATAAGATTATCGTCGATGACGATGTTGGTCCGCATGATGTGTATCCTTTTCTTAGATCATACACATACGAACCTTTGAAAGCGTTTGCAATCCATCACGGCATCTTGCCGACCCTGAAACATGGGACGAGGCGATGATCGACATGGCAGTGGCCCATTTCGCGTGGGACATATTGGCGGAAGGACCTTGCCTCTGAGAGGCGCGTACGTGCCTCTGCCCTTGTCGCGAGAGGTCAACACAAGCGACCCTGAGCGGGTTCAGCCTGCCACATCCCGCCCCTGAGAAAGAACGCTGATGTCCTCGCTTGGCGGCCGCCGCGCCATTATGATCGCCCTCATCCTGTCAACCTGCGGAGCCGGCGCGCCGGGAGCCTATGCCCAAAGCTGGGCCGAGCATTGGTTCGACAATGTGACCTACACGTCGCCCGGCAGTTTCGAGGACCAGGCGCGCGGTTATGTGACCGCGGGCGGCTTCTCGGGCCGCGTCGACGTCCACAACGACTATCTGATGAGCGTGACGCTGCCCAAGGTGCGCGCGGGCTGCGGTGGCATCGACATGTTCCTCGGCGGCATGTCGTTTCTCGATCCCGACTATCTCGTCCAGAAGCTCGAGAGCATCCTGCAGGCCGCGCCCGCCGTCGCCTTCCAGTATCTCCTCGAAACCCTCGACGAGAAGATGGGCAACATCATCTCGAAGATGGAGGCGGCGACCAACTTCCTGAACTCGATCCAGGTCAACGACTGCCGCCTTGCGAACCGCATGGTTCAGATCGCTCGAGGAGACGACAATATGTCGGGGATCATCGAGGAGATGACCGGCTATCGCTCGATCAAGCAGGGTTATGCGAAAAGTTATCAGCAAAGCCGCGAGAAGATTGAGGCGAACAATAATAATCCGACCGAGGATCTGAAGGAAGCGCTCGCCAACTGCCCGCGCGAGGTCACCGACATCTTCCGCACCGGCTCGCTGCTCGCGCACGCCGCCGCGCGCGTCGGCGCCAGCGAATGGACCAGCGTGATGCGTGCGCGGGTCGGCGATGTTTACATGCGTTGGGACGCGACCGACAAGGTGCCGCTCTTTTCGGCCATCCCTGCCTGCCCGCGTCAGGACACCGAAGGCGTCGAGGATTTCCTGACCGGACGTGTCCAGGCCCGGTCGCTCAACGTCCCGCCGACCAGCGCTGACTGCGCGACTGACGGGCCGGGCCGCGGCGCGCTCGTCCTCGCGCGTGAACGGATGCAGACGATCGCGACCAAGATCCGCACCCGCGCCGCGCTGACTGCCGAAGAGCGCCAGTTCGTCGCCAATGTGAAGACGCTCCCCATCTACCGGATGCTCGAATGGGGCGTGCGCGAAGGCGTCGAGGATGCCGTGATCGGCGATACCGACGAACTGGTCGCCCTGACCCTCGCCTACCAGATGCTCAATGATCTCACTCGCAGCATCGATTTCGCGCTGTCGAATGCCGAGCGCGGCACGTCGGCCGCCGGTGCCGCCGACGCAGGCAATGCCAATATCTGCCAGACGCGCATCCTCACCAAGGGGATAGAGCAGCTGCGCGATCTTCGCGAGGAAGTGCTGCGCCAGCGCGCGCAGATGCGCCAGTCCTATATGGCGGCGCTGAACCAGGCCAACCTCTCGGCGAACTATGCCGGGCTCGTCCGCCAGCGCGACCGCGACGCGCGCGACGCCGCCGGTGCCGCCGCTAACCGCAATCGCTGATCGCGATGTGCTCCCGATTCCTTTCCGCGCTGATCGCCGCCCTCGCCGCCACCGTGCCGACCGCTGCGCTAGCGCTCGAAACCAGCTTCCACACCTATGACGGGTTCAACGAGACCGTCGACGCGTTCCGGCTCGTCTCGATGATCTTTGCCGATCCGCGCTACGAAACGCTGGTGCTCATCGTCGCGGTCGCCGGGATCGCGCTCGGCGCGCTACTCGCGAGCGTGCGCGGCAACGGCATGGGGATCGTCGCTTTCGGCTTTCAGACGCTCGTCGGCATCGGGCTTTTCGTCGGCATGGTTGCGACCACGGGCACCGTCCATGTCTACGACCGGGTCCGCAACGCCTATCAGCCCGTTGGCGACGTCCCGAACCTGATCGTTCTCGTCGCGGGCGTCACCAATATGATGGAGCGGGCGATCGCCGAGACGATCGACGATAATACGATCGACCCCAATGCCAAGCTCGAGTTCGGTGCGGGTGGTCACAGCTTTGACTTGTTCCTGAACGCTGTTAGCCCGCGAGGGCCGATGACCGACACCTTCCTCGATGCAACGATCAAGGATTATGTCCGGCAATGCTATCCCGTCGCGCGCGTCTCTCCCGCCTATGGCATCGACGACGATCAACTCTTTCGTACCACGAACGATCTTCCCGCGGCTTTTGCCGCGATGTCTGGGCCGGCGACCTTCAGCACCGTCTTCACTGCCACCGACAAGGGCGGAACAACGGTGAGCTGCACCGAGACTTGGACGCATATCTCGGACCGGCTTTCCGATCCGTCGCTGTTCCACGGTTACAGTCAACAGGTCTGCGAGCGCACCGGCTATGACGTCTCGAACGCGGCTCAGCTCCAGCGCTGCCGGTCGAACCTCGGAGCGCTCGGTGACAAGATGCTCGCGACGCCGCTGACGCTCCAGCAGCTGATGACGAACATCAACCTCGGCAACGCCGTCGGCGACGTGCTGTTCGAAGATAGCCCTGCGACCGCCGCGCGCGTCATGGCGAACCGTGCCGTCGTCTCGAGCGGTCTCGCCACCATGTCGACGGCGAACGAATGGATGCCGACGATCCGCGCCACTGTCTTCGGCATCATGCTGTTCATGATGCCGATCGCGCTGCTCTTCATCCTGACCCCGATCAACCTGCGCGTCGCGAGCTTCGCGCTTGGCCTCTTCGTCTTCGTCGCCATGTGGGGCGTGATCGATGCCGGAATCTACCAGCTCACGCTCGGCCGCGCGATGGACGTGCTTGCCGAGATGCGCTCGAACCATGTCGCGGCGAACGCCTGGATGCTGGCGCCAGGTTCGGCGATGAAGGCGCTCGCAATCTTCGGAAGCTTTCGCACCGCGGCCGCCGGGCTGGCCGGCGCCTTTGTCTTCACCGTGTTCCGCTTCTCGGGCAATGTGTTCACCTCCTTCACCAGCGGCGCGCTCGGCGTGCAGGGCCAGGGCACCGCGGCCGCCACCCCGATCATGACGCATGAAGGCCGCGCGCAGGCGCTCGAGGCGCAGGCCTCGGCGACCGGCACGACCGCACGGCGCAGTGCGGCGTCGAGCTTCGGCGACTTCGGAGAGCGGTCTACCTTCGGTACCAATCGCGCCTTCGGCGCCGCAGGTGGCTATCTCAGCGATCGCACGCCTGGCGCGCCGGGAGCGACCGGCTTCGGGCTCGGCGTCACGGACGCCGCACGCGAGCTCGGGGGGCTCGCCCCTGCCCTCGTCGGCCGCGACCTCACTCATCCCGCGACGGCCGCAGCGGTGCGCGCCAATGCGACGACGTCGGCGATCCACAATTTCGCCGAGAAGGACGCGCTACGTAGTCTCGGCACGAGCTATTTTGGGCCGGGCCAGGCGGGCGAACGCGCCTTCGCCGGCTTCGCGCAGAACATGGTGCAGTGGAAAGCCTTCGGCGATACGCGCGCCTACGACATGATGATGCGGGGCGCGCAGCGGCATTTCGAGCGCAATGGCTATGATCAGAAAGACGCTGCGCTGAAGGCCTCGACCGTGATCGCGCAGGCATCGGCCGACCCGACCTTCGCGAAGTTGATCGCCAACACGTACGACCAGGAGGCAATGCTGCGGAACGATCTCACGGCTGCGCAGGTCAACGTCGGCGCTATGGAAGGCCGACGCGACTATGCGGGCGACAATGTCGCGGGGATCGAACGCCGCAACGTCGCGACCGAGCAGGCGTGGCGCACCGGGAACAACGAGGGGCAGCGCAATTCCGCGTCGATGCTCGGCCTCTCCATCGACGAAACCTCGCGCCGCATCGGCTTCATCAACACCCTCTCGGGCGAGGCGCGCTCGTCGGCGATTACCTCCCTCTCCCGCGCGACGGGCCGCAATGAGGCGCAGGTCATGCGTGCGCTGGAAACCTATAACGCCTCGGTCCAGCTCGGCACCGCCGACGGCGCGACCGCCGAGGCGGCACGCGAAGGCACGAGCGTCTATGGCCGCACGCGCGAGGCCGCTGGTTACGATTTTGCCGAGCGCTCGGGCAAGCTCGATGCCCAGCGCGAAGTCGGCCACGATGGCGTGCGCGGCGCCGCGCGCATCGGCGAGCAGCGACGGCAGAGCGATAATTTCGGGTTTGCGGAAGGTGCGGCGGCTGCCGGCGTATCGACGCGCGAGGCGGCCCGGCTCGACGCCTTCATCCAGGCACTGAGCCGCACGGCGGGCAACCAGGTCGACATGGCCGAGGGTGGCGCGGCCGGAATTGCCGATCGTGCGCGCAACGAGCGGCTGACGCGGATCGTGGACAATGAGCGGTTGACACGCATGCAGGGGCTGCTGCGCAGCGAGGGCATCAACATGACCAAGCGCGAGCTCGCCATGGCGCAGAATGGCGATCTCAATCTCAATGTCTCGCCCGACGTCGCGCGGCAGCTCCGCGCCGCAGGCCTCATCAACGACAGCCAATATGGCACGATCGCCGAGGGAGGCCGCGCCCGGTTCAGCTTCGCGGACAACGACCTGCTCGTGTCGAGCAGCACCGGGTTCACGCAGTCCGCACGCAGCGACACCAGCACCAAATATGAGGCCGGCAAGCAAGCCGGACCCGATACCATCGAAAACATGCTAAGCAGCGGACCCGAGGGTCAGGCGATGATGGCGAACTGGCTGCGCGGTGGCTTCGAAATGGACCGCAACGGCGAGTGGCGGCTCAATCCGCAGGTTGCGGATACGCTTCAACGCGACGTGTCGGCGATCATGGCCCAGACGGGATGGCAGCGGGCTATATCTCGCTCGGCGCAAGACCAAATCTCAATGGGAACTGCGGTTGGCGGCAATGTCGGCGCAAGTGCCCAAAGCAGTGACTATGCGTCGCGTGGTGGTCCGGCCAAGGGTAAGGAACGATCACAGACAGCAACGTCAGGGAGCGTCGGCGGGAGCTTGGGATATAGCAGCAGCGACATGGGCACGAGTAACGAGACAGCTCGGGCCTCGCTCGATATCGTAAACTATGATGTACGCGAGGCGATATCCGCCGCAGAGCGGGCGGCTGCGCGCTCTGCAAACCCTGAAATGACATTTACGAGCGAGCTGAACCGTCAGGTGCTTGGCCCCGAGGGGCTGCGAAATCGCTACCTTGGGCAAGCCGATTCCGCACGTGGAACCGCCGATATTACTGGACCGATGACGTCGCTCGAACAATCCTCGATCTTGAGCAGTGGCCGATTTTCGACCGACCTAGCAAATGGTCCATTCGACGGAGATAGCAGCTACAAGAAGCGCTAATCTCGACGTCCAGGGTGCTGAAGGCTGAGTGGGTTGCCGATATATAGTCCGCCGGAGCGCGGATCATAGATGTCGACCGACCAATGAGGTCGCCCAAGACGCTCCCAGTGCTCGTCCTCCATCCTCATCTGCTCGAGTTCGCCGATTTCCTCGTCCGAGAGAGGCTCGCCAGATAGCGGCCTGTCGAGCCAAGCTTTGACGAACCCGAAACCAAGCACCAGTAGTGCCGTCGGCGGAAAGAACAGCATGTTGAGATAGCCTGCGAGAGCGCTGGTGTAGAACTCCGCCAGTGCCGGGACCTTCAGCGAGGCCACCGCGCCTGTCCAGTAGACCGGGATCGCCGCCCACCAGAGCTTCGCGTACCAAGGCTTCCAGAGCCAATTGCGCGCAACGGGCGGCCGCGCGGTCTCGGCTGTTGATACGTTGGAAGGTTGGCTCGCCTGCATGGGTTTTCTCGGTCGGCAGCCTATCAGAAGATGCCGATTGAAGGAATCGAAAGAGTTTCCGGAAATGGACATATTGCCTTCCCTGATCCGGTGAGCATCCAGCCATCTCCTGTTCCCATATGCAACTTCACACCAACGTCAGCTTCCCTCCTCCTCCCTTGGACTTGAGGCCGGATTCCCCGTCCCTCGCTTAGGTATGATAGATTGTGTTCTGGACGATCGAGAACGCGGCGGCCAATCAGATTCTATCGGAGCGGCACATTCGCCCGGGACTTCGCATAGTCGTCTAGAATGCACCGCAGGGTCGCTCGACCGCGAGCGGTCAGGGCGATGTTCGTTCGGCGCCCGTCGTGAGGATCGCGCTCGCGAGCCACAAGTTTCCGCGATTCCATCTCAGTTGTCTGCCGCGTCGCCGTCGGAACCGAAACGCCACTCGCATATCCTAGGCTTGAAACCGGCAGCCCTTTACCGACCGTATCCGCGACATAGAGTTCCAGTAGCATGATCCAGCCCGCATGGCTCCAGTCTTGCTTCTTGAGGTACCGCGCAATGATCTGCCGTTCGACAAGTAGTTCACGGCAAAGGCCAAGTCGTCGAGCTTCGACATCGAACGGTGGATCATCTTGTTCGATCCGCGTCGCCATGCGTCCGTTTGCGCCTCGCGTCAGTTTGACGTGGAGAGCCGGAACGTCCGGCGCCGAGGTGGATGCTGCGATCTATTGTGTTCCGTGCAGAGGCTCGAAAATCGGGTAGGCTAAAATCGAGCCCCCCTGTGGTAAAGTCGATCCAGCGCATATGTCGGAATCGAATCTTGGCGTAAAAGATGGTCAGCGCTTATCCGCATAGGCGTCCATGAGGAGTTTTTGATTATGGGTGGTGCGACGCGCTGGACCGTCAATGTCGCGCCCGAAACCGACATTGATGTCCGCACATACCTAGCTCAGCGCGGAATGAAAAAGGGCGACCTATCGCGCTTCATTGAAGAGTCCGTGAAATGGCGCCTGCTCGATCTTACGCTCGCCGAGGCCCGCGCCGGTTTCGATGACGTCTCGCCGGAAGAGATGAGCCAGTTGATCGATGAAGCGATTGCGGATGCGCGTCGGAACTGATCAATGCGCGTTGTCATCGACACCAATGTGCTTGTCAGCGCCCTTTTGCACGGGCGGTCGCTTCCCTTTCACCTGATTGCCTTGTGGTGCCAAGGCAAGATCACCTTAATCACCTCTGCTGAACAGCTAGAGGAAATTCGGCGCGGTACGCGCTATCCCAAACTGCGGGCTCGCTTGAATCCAGCCGTTGTCGGCAGACTCGTCAATGAACTCAAGGGCAGCGCCATTGTTATAGAGAATCTGCCCGACGTGTCCGTCAGCCCGGATCCCTGGGACAACTATCTTCTGGCGACGATTGAGGCCGGGATGGCCGAACTTTTGATCACCGGCGATAAGGCCGACTTGTTGAGTCTCGGGCGCCACGGCGGGGCGCGGATTATCACGGTTCGGGAATGCCTGAGGCTGATCACAGGAACCGAGCCTGATATCTAGCGCCTCGTCGGCGCCAGAGCCGGCGTCCCTTCAGCCGAGACGACTCCATCTCATCGGCCGAAACTGTGAGAGCACGGCAAAGGGCCGCTTTGACTTCATCGACGCAGAGCCCGTGACGATGCCGAGTTCGCTATCGCTCGCGTGGTCGACTGGGGAGCCTAAGGAAACTCGGCGCAAGCAGAGGCGCTGGGCGATTGCGAAGCGCCAGGCGGGACTCGACCGCGACCGCGACCGCGAGAAGCTCGGACCGATCTACAATTTCATGGTCACCAAGCGCTAAGGTCGCGTCGAATATGCGGTCCTCCAGTTCGGCGGTCTATTCGGTCTTGGCAGCGACTATTATCCGCTGCCCTGGGACGTCCTGACTTACGACACCGAACAGGGCGGCTATGTCGTCGATCTCGACAAGAAGGTTCTCGAACAGGCGCCGCGCTATGGCGCCGATAGCAAGCCGACCTTTGATCACGACTATGGTCGCGGGATCAATTATCCGTTCTAGTTTCCGGCGCAGGATTCGGATGCGAGGTAACCGCATCGGAGGGCTGCCTCATCGGCGCGGACTGTCCCTGCGCGGCAGCACGAGCGGCAATCCGCCGACCGCCTGCCGCCGGCGATGCATATCATCTGCGACCGCATCAATGATCACGACGAAATGCTGCGGTCGATCGCACGGATGGATTTCACGGTCGCGCCGGGCCGCGGTGACGGGGCGAAGAATGGCGGCGGCCCCGATCCGCGCGATCCGACATGGGCGCCGCGCGGGCGCACATCGGCGTCACGGCCGTTCGGACGACCCCCGAACAAGATGAAATCCTCCGTATCCGCAGCCATGATTTTCACTAACCGGACCTTATCGCAGAGCACCCATACGAGATACTCGGTGAAGAAAAGCAAATCGTTGCCAAGGGTTGCCTGAAAATTCCGGTCCGCCTACTCCCGTGTTAAGTTGAAATTCAGAGAGAGTCGGGAACCGGCTCTGTTGACGGAATGCACGGGGAGCCGCTTGCAGAATCCGTCGGAAAGCAATGCTCGGGTCGAGAAAAAGAGGTGCTGTTTTAGATAGCGTAAGGGACTTGCCGTCCATTGATGGCAAGCAGCGCGCACTTGTCTGCTAGTGATGTAAAAGAGCCGAGCATCGCTCTCTGCGAACGCTTGGCCCCGCGCCAACGCGAGTGCCTCCGCCATGTCTATCGGCTCAAGACCTCCAAGGAAATCGCCCTCGAATTGGGTCTGGGCGTCGGCACCGTCGACACTTACATCAGCGAGGCTGTCGCCATTTTGCGCGCCCGCAATCGCCGGCACGCAGCGGAACTTTTCCACGCCTTCGAAGACGCCGCGATGACCCCCCGCAAAATGCAGTTGGAGAATACGGGGGTAGGCACCGGCCAGGCCGATGAGCCACCGGAGAAGGCGGAACCACCGCCCACCTCCTGGGTCAGGTTGCTTCCTCTACGAACCATGGGAGTATCTGCAAATGACCTCGACCCGTACCTCCGTTACTTCTGGCTCGTCTTCCTTGCGATCGCGCTTGCAGTCGGCTTCGGCATGCTCGCCGTCGGACTCGACGTCCTCTCCCGGCTTCTCGGATAGAAGGTCCGACGATGAAGAGCGCATCAAGCATCTGACCGAATCGCTGTTCGGCTACGAAAAACTGCTGCAGCAGATTTTCGCGGAAGGCGGGCGGCTCGCCACTGCGGCAATCGACGCGCAGACGCACCAAAATCTTTCGCCGCTGGTCGGACATCAGATATTGTCGGCCCTGACCAACGCGCAGCTCTCGGTTACCGGAGCGCTCGGTTACATGGCCGAAGGTCATCGACAGCTTGAAGTGCTGGCACAAAAGCTGGGCATTGATCCTGAAGCTTTCGGGGATGTCGTCAAGCGCCCAAGCGCGCGCGGCGCGACGCCCCTTGAATTGGCCGCCTGACCAAGGGGGCCGCTGCTCGTGATCGTCATTGTGGCATTCATGATCCTGCTCTTCCTCGTCTCTGCCTATGCGCAGTGGCGAGGCGGAGCCCCGGAAAGGACTGCGTCGATCTGCATGGTCATCGCCACGATGGGAACTTTTTGGGCCGGACTAAGCAATCCATCCTATCGCGACGTCGAATGGGAAATGTTACTTATCGATTTCGGGCTCCTGCTGGCGCTTTCGGCAATCGCCGGGGCGGCAGACAGATTCTGGCCGATCTGGCTGGCAGCCTTTCAGTTGGTTGCGGTCGCGGCACACGGCGTCACGGCATACAATCCCGAGATCTTGCCCGTCGCCTATTGGTGGATCGTAGGTAAGATCGCCTATCCAATGGTCGCAATCCTCGCCATTGGGACACGGCGACATCACCGCAGGACACGTGACGGGCTCCAGGAATATGCTTGGACTCATCAGCGACATCGCGCCGCATCTTCGCGCGCGAAGACGATCACACCCGCCCCGCGTTCCTGACTGATTCGTCGCATCGCCGCCGACGCGCGAACCGTGGAGGGGCTCTGTGGCGACCATTCCACGCCGGGATTGACCACAATGCTCAGTCCGAGACTCCACTAAGCATCGGTCATGTCCGCGACTGGCGCACGGGCGCTCGAACTCGGAGTGTATGAAGATGAGCGCAGATCACGGGCTTAGCCAAAGAGCCTACACCAGCCTTAAACTCGATCTCATTGAAGGTCGTATCGCGTCTGGGCGAATCAATATCGGACAACTAGCTGATCGATATGGAATGAGCGCGACTCCGGTCCGCGAGGCGATGTTGCGGCTCGTCGGCGAAGCTTTACTCGACATGCCGGTAACTGGCGGATTTGAAATACCGTCGCTCGACGAGAATGCGGCTCGCCACCTCTATATTCTGAGCCAATATGTAATGCTCACAGCCGCCTCGTGCCGGAGCAGTCTCCTTGTTTCCCATGACTTTAATCAACAGGACGAGCTCGGCGCGCCGCCGCCGATTGAACTACTCTTCGACTCGATCTCCCAGGTGACCCAGAACGTCTTTTTCATGCATTTGGTCCGGAATCTCAACGATCGAATGCGTCGGATCCGGCGCGCCGAAGAGCGTAAATTGAGCGGTTTGCGCCGCGAATTCGATGCTTTGCTCGGGAAGATTGAACGCGGAAACAGGCAGTCAATCAGGCGATCGGTAGTCGCATATCATCGACGCCGTATCCGTAATCTTCCTGAAATCATGAGTGGACTTACCTAGGGCGGCCTCAAGAATGCCGATACCGGGGTTCGCCCCTTCCATATATAGCTTCAGATTCAGAACATATATGTTTGGATATATCCTCTGAAACTGGGATTCTTTCGGTGTCGCATTTGTGCGGCGGGAAAGGAGACTATCATGGACAAGGAACCGAACTATCGCGACGCTGAACTGATCGACCTCGGCACCGTCACCGAAGAGACCCACGGGTCGAACGAAAACATCGCGCCGGACGGTGTGCAGCCGCGCCAGCCGCTCGGCATCGTCGTCGACTGATCAATGGCCGGCCGGGAATGGATAAATTCCCGGCCGGCTTTTTCCGCCAAGGCGTCACTCATGCTTCCTTCGTGGGTTTCGAGCTGCGAAATCGATGGTCAGGTCGTCTTTCTGGATGTCCTCGCAAATCGATATTCACGCTTGGAAAAGGAGGCTGCGTCTGCCCTCGGAAGAGGAGACGTTGATTCACTGCAACCGAGCCTTCGGCGCCTGATTGAGGATCGCCACTGGTTGAACTCCAATGCGGAAGGAGCCCGTAGTTCCTGCTGCGCAATTACTCGCCCAGCTCGTGAACATTCCGCGGAATTCGATATGCGTTCGCCATCCGGCCGGCAAATTGCATCGGCATTCAGATCTCTCGCCAGCGCACGATTCACCATTGCACTGCGCGGATTCGATGAATTGCTGTGGTGGGTGCAACGCAATAACACGATCGCCCAGACAGAAGGCCCTCCGGCGTCAAACCGCAGCGGTCTGATATCAGCATTCGAATATGTAGAACGGTTTGCGATCAGGAGGGATCGCTGCCTGCTCCGTTCAATCGGCCTTCAGCATCTTTTGGCCCAAAACGGGTATGAGAGCACACTGGTTTTCGGTGTTCGGCTTCATCCATTCGAAGCCCATTGCTGGCTTCAGGATGATGACCTCATCCTCAACGATACGATCGAAATGGTCGGCCCCTTCGAACCTATCAGAGCAGTGCGATGATCGGCAGATTCTTAGCCGTCAGCTCGCCGACCCAGGTCCCATGCGCCCTCGACCTACATTTGGATGAAATAGCTCATCAGTCGGGGCTGAGCGTGACCCATCGTGACGAACGCCTTGTCGTCTATTCCGACAGCGGGTTGGAAATCAACCACCTCACCGATGGCACTGGCGTCGTCGTTGGCGACGTCTTCTGCCGGCATGTCCCGTCGCGCGCATTTGGAAAGAACATCGACGAAGGGGCGCGTGTCACGGCGGCGTATCGAGGCGGCCATTTGAACAATGAATATTGGGGTTCCTATATCGTCCTGGCCAGTTTGCCCAACGGCGTGATCACCTGCGAACGATCCCCATTCTGTAGCATCAATGCCTATTACATAGTCGAGGGCGGAGTCCTCGTTGTTGCCTCGGACACAAGGCTATTGCTGGAAATGGCAAGGCGCCCGCCGTCGATAAACTGGGAATCAGTCGCCAGACATCTGATTTGGGATAATCTCAGCATGTCATCCACATGCCTCTCCGGAGTTTCCGAGATCAGGTGTGGAGAATCGATCAAGTTTGAAGCCCCACGGGCGCTTGAGGCCAGTTTTCACTGGGACCCTTGGAAGTTCACCAATCCCGACGTCCTGATCACCGATCCAGATGAAGCCATGGAACTTGTTCGCCGGGAAATTCTTCGCTGCATCGGAGCGCAGATGCCGCGCGGACGGTTTTACGCCCTCGATCTTTCAGGGGGCTTGGATTCGTCGATAATCGCGGCGGGGTCCGCCACTGCTGGGCGTGAAATTCACGCGATCACGATGTTCAGCGAAGGAAACGATGGGGACGAGAGGAATTTTGCAAGAAGCGTAGCCAGCCACTTACATATCTCCCTGGACGAGGGTGCGCCTGATCATCGAAGACCAGATCTTCTTCATTCGGCGCGGCCGCACTTGCCCCGACCCCACTCGCGGTCCTTTGTTCAAGAAACCGATCGCATCTCCCTCGAAATGGCAACGGACCGGTCGATCGACACATTTGTCAACGGTCAGGGCGGCGACGCCGTATTCTGCCATCTGCAGAGTTCCGGACCCGCGGCGGACACCCTTCGAGCGAAAGGTCCGAGTCCAAATTTTGCACGAACCGTCTTTGAGGTGGCGCGTGCAAATCAGTGCAACGCGTGGGATCTCGGCTGGAAGGCGATCAGGAAGGGATGGAAAGGCAAGCACCACGCCAACTGGCGCGCGAATGATGCATTTCTTTCCAAAGATCTTCCATCCAATGAATCGCCACCTGGGCTGCCGTGGCCTCCGCCAAAAAACCGACCGCTTCCCGGAAAGGTTGAACATGTTCATGGACTATACAACAGCTGCTATAACATGAATGGTTATCGGCGCTCCGATTTGATGAAGGGGATATTTCCCCTATTGTCGCAGCCCCTTGTCGAGACTTGCCTACGCATACCGACTTGGCTTTGGGTCGGCCGGGGGCGAAGTCGTTACATAGCCCGCCGAGCCATGGAGCGGGATCTTCCCGCCAAAGTCGCATGGCGGATCTCAAAAGGAGGCCTCGGCCAGTTTCAATTGCAGATGCTGCGCGAGCGACGAGTTCTCATTCGCGAAATGCTGATGGACGGACTACTCAGCGGCGCGGGTATTCTTGATCGCAGCATGATCGAACAGCAGCTGAAGGACGACCTGACATTTGGCGTGAATGATATGGGACGAATTCTCCGCCTGTGCGACGTCGAGGCTTGGTGCAGAGCATCGCCGCAAGTCACCTTGAACACCGCGCCTTAGGCAATCGCCGCCAGTCGTCGAGTTCCATGAGCGTTCGTCTGAAAACGGCCTGACGATGAACCGGCTGCCATTTCACATGATACTCATCGGGGAAAATGAACATTGTCACATCACGGCCGAATTGCCGCAGCGCCCGAAGGGAGGCAGTGGCCAGGCGCGCTTCCCGATCCGCGCTCTGAATTATAATCTTCGCGCACACGCGGCTTGCGTTCATCGCGAGACTGACGCGCTTCCAACTCGATTTGTGCTGTTCCCAAGGCAGTGGATATTCATTCGTGCGCAAAATGCTCGCATAGGCTTCCCCAACACCGGTCTCCAAAATGCTCGGGTCTTCACAGCATGAGCTAATGAGCGCCAGCGAGAATATATCGGCATGGATTAGCGCATATGTCGCGGTGGACGCGCCATCGCTGAGTCCCGTGATCGCGATATGGTCGGCATCGATCGGGTGCGTGTCAGCCGCCAGCTTGATTCCGCGCATAAGAGAATCGTGAACGCTCGCACGATCGGTCCACGCGTTCGCGATGTGCCGTCGGGATACCGATCGGCCGGCGCGAGACATCGCGGTCCGGTAGTCGAGCGGACGGTCAAAACTCAGGACGGCAAAGCCTTTCGCCGCGATAGCCTGAATCGGATATTCGTCGCCAGTTCCGCCTCTGAGAAAGCCGCGACTGCTGTACTGCACGACAACAAGTGGCAAACGCTCATCGTGCCGAGCGTCCGGTGGAAGCACGAGATCGCCAAACGTTTCGATTCCATATTTGTTGGTCCAACGCAGGCGGGTCACTGTTCCGAGCCTGCGCGCGATCCATTCGGGGTTGAGCTCGATAAGTTGATGGATTTTTCCCGACCTCAGATCGATTTCAACGATGTCGCGGGGTTGAAGAGAAGCTTCTCGGGCGCAAACCAAAAGGAGTTGAAAATCACATCCGCGGATCGCGTCGTCTGTTGTGAGGATATTCGTCAGCTTGTTCTCACCCAGAGCCCATCGATAAATGCCGGTTCGCGCTGCGGCGAACCCTTCTCGGCGCATGAAGACAATTTCGTCGGCTCCCGGAACCGTCCATGCCGCTGCGACGCGGGCGCATTCCTTAAATTGGCAAACTATATTTTTGTCGCCGACCCTCGCCGCGAGTTGTCGATGGTCGATGATCGCAACAGCGGCGCCTTTGCGCGTCGGAGCGCGGCCTGCCTCCTCCGCCATTCTATCCTGCTGTGATGCACTGCCGGACCCACCGAACGTATCGGCCTCTCCGATCATGACAAAACGTTCGACTTCCGCAGGTGTCTCGCGTGGATATGGCGTGAGCTCGGCAAGCGGCCAAAATCGCTCGTCGAATTGGAAACCGCTTCGCCCCTCGGTTTGCAGTCGTTCTATGGCAGCGGCGTGATTTTCCCGTTGTCGATAGCGCAACTGCGATGCGTCATCTGACCAGGCGAAGTCGGCGACGTCGAAACGCCCGTCAGAGATACTTCTCGTGCCACCTTCGGACAGCGCGGTCACGAAAAGTCGCGTGATTCCTTCTTCTCGTTTCAGGAAGGCCAGCCACTTGCCATCTTTTGACCATTTCGGCGTCAAAGGTTCCGGAGTGCCGGTGGGGAAGCCCTCGAGACCGTAGAGCGTAATCGTCCGGCGCACGTAGTCGCCGCCCATGTCGACAATGCGCGGCGCAGTTCGAACATTGCCGAGATCATAAATCAGCAGGGCTTGGCAGTAGCTGTTGGAGACGGGGTCCGCCTGTCGAAGCTGGATTGCCAGATATCTTCCGTCGGGCGACACAGCAAAGCCGCCCGGGTCTGCCTCAGACGCATCCATCTTTCCGAAATCGCGGAGGCGAATGATATCATCCGCCTCCACACTTCGTGCTATCGATTGCGATGCGACCGGAGGAACTATCGTCGGACATGACGGGCTTGTGTCCCTCGCTGATTGCAAGTCGACGCCGGTCGCATTCGTAGCCACAACTTGCAGAGCGGGCGCCGTCGGTGGCAGCGGCGCAGCTTGTGAGAAAGCCGCACCCGGCAGCGCTGCGGTAGTAAGGAAAATTAACGTGAACGCGCGGTTCGCCGATCGCCGCGCGATGCATTCCATGACGAGGGCCATTAGAAAGACTGCGATAGCGACAACGCGACAAAGCGCCCCATTGGGGAATAATTGGTCGAGTCATAGGGTTCCGTGAAGGGTGCCGGCGCCAAATAGGGGGGCCGCTTGTCGAACAGATTCTCGACGCTGAGACCGATACGGAAACCGTTCGGAAAGCCGCCGGAAGTGGACGTTCGATAGCTGAGCGAAAGATCGACGGTAAACATTGATCGCCCGTCAATCGGGAGCGCCGCACGACGATCTTCGACGCCTCCAATATAGTTGAAATAGACGAATGCTTCGGCGGAATTCCCTTCCCAACCGACACTGGCGCGCGATCGAAAATGGGGTGGGTTCCAGATCGTTCCGGCAAGGTCAAAATAGGGGAAAGCTGATCCGTTCTTCTGGCGGCTGCGAAGCCAACTGCCATTCAACGCTGTGACCAGCGCGCCGTCGTGCAGATCCAGGCGATAGGACAAATTGACATCCACGCCCTCGATTTTTTGCGCCGCGACATTCATATTTCTGTTGTCGATGAGGTACAGGACCGACGCCGGGTCGTAGGCCCCGGCGGTATAATTGAGGAAGCCGCCGGACGCGCCATTGATGGCTGCCTGGAGCGCCACTTCGCTGGGATTCAGTGTGACATAGTTCGCATAATTCGGACTGAGTGCTTCGGGGTAAAACCCGATTGGAGTGCGAACACGGTCGATATATTTCACCCGGAAGTAGGACAGGTCCGCGTTAAGCCCCGGCAACGACTTGGGGTGAAAGGCGACCGTCGCAGTCCAGGTTGTGGCTCGCTCCGGCCGCAATGATGTGGAACCGCCATCAAGATAGAGGGCTGATTCATCTGGTGCAGCGTCGCTCCTCCCAAAATATGTCAGCGGAAGGAGGTACGCATATTGCGTCTGATAAATGGACGCGAGGGTGGGAGCTTTGAACGAACGCCCCCAGGAGAATTTCAGGTCGACGGCATTATTTGGGCTGTAAATCAGGCCGATCTTCGGCGTTGTGACGCTACCGCTATAATTGTACCGGTCGTAGCGGCCGGCTACCGAGATCGTCAGTGCCTTTGCGAATGCCGTTTCGTTCAGCCCTGAAATGACCGGGATCTGGATTTCGCCGAATGCGTAGGTATCGCTCTGATCCCCTCCAGTTGTGACGAATTGATCTCCGTTCGCCGACGATCTCCCGTGAACGCGATAGCGATTTTTCCGGTAGCCGGCGCCCAGCACCGCCCGCACATCCCCTGCGGGCAACGACAGCGCTGAGCCTTCCAGATAGGCTTCAACGGCGTGGAGCGAATGGCAGTAACAAAAGTCTTCGCGGAGGAATACGGTGCCGTTCGATGACGACGCGGTTTGGCGCCGATTCCGACTTCTCGCATAGGTGCTCGCGACCGAAAGCGACCAGTTGTCATCGACGGGGATGGTCAGAGACGGGCTGATCGAAAGCGAGCGATCGGTCGTATGGGAGACGCTAAGGATGTTATTCGTGTTGTAGCTCCCGTCCATGGCCCGATCCACGAAGGTAGCGTCGAGACTGAAGCGCACATCATCGAACAGGCTTTGTGACCCGCTTACGAGCGCGGAGTGCACGCGCTGCCCTTTGATCAGCGGATAAGGTTCCGGGAGATAGTTGGTATAGTCCCGATCCTCTGCATCCACCTCCTCATTTCGGCGAAAACCATATGCGACGAGCAGGTTACCGCTCTGCCACTGCTTGCCAGCCACGATCTGATAAAGCTGCGAAGTGCCGCCTCCATCGGTTGCCGTGCCGACGCGCGCGTTAGCGGTAACGCCGTCAAAGGAACGCCGCAAAATGACGTTCACGACGCCAGCCACCGCATCGGAACCATAAAGCGCCGATGAGCCGTCAGGAATGATTTCGACGCGCTCGATGGCTTCAGTCGGGATACCGGAAATATCGATGCCCTGCGCCGAACCCCCAAAAGACAATCTGTGACCGTTCAGAAGGGTGAGCGTTGCATCGGCTCCGAGGCCGCGCAAGTTGACGGCGGAACCTCCGGTCACATTATCGTTAGTATTTGCACCAGAGCGAGCGCCCTTCCCGACCCCCGGGTTTTGGCCCCCGCCGAAATTTTGCGGGATCGATCTCACGGCTTCGCCAAGATCACCAAACCCGGCTCGCTGAATATCGCCGCGATCAATTCTGATCTCGGGCGATGCAAGTCGCGCGCCTTTGATGCGCGATCCCGTAACGGTGATCTCCTGCTCGGCTGTCTCGACTTGGTCCGGAGAACGCGGTGTACCGGCCCGGCCGATTATAATCGCACTTTTCGTATTTCGGACGACCAGACCGGATCCCTCGATCAGACGCCTGACGGCTTCCTCAGGAGTGAAGTTTCCCGCCAACCGCGGCGCCTTTCGCTGTCGGACGTCTTCATTGTCGAAGACGATGTTTGTGCCGGAAATTCGGCGCACTGTATTCAGCGCGGAAGACAGATCCTGGGCAGGAAGATCATAGCTGGCGGTGATGGCGGACTCAGCAGCGATCGCTGAAGCAACCGGCACAAAGCTGGTGGTCGCGGCGAGCACGAAGCCCGCCACGCTGTAACGAAATTGCATGGACTCTCCCCTCAGTACAGCCAGGCGAGTTCTTGCCCGTGCCTACAGGGTATGAGCGTTGCGCACGCTGCGCAGGGTAGTCGAAGGAAGCGTTATTTCTGCGGATCGCCTAAAATAATGCGGTTCCCGCTCCGCGTTATCTGCAGATCGTAAAGATTCGACAGATTCTCAGCGAGCAATTCCGGGTCATCGATCCCGTTTAGCCCAGACACGATGCGCGGCGCGATGGCGGGGTCTTCAAGGTAGATTTTAGTCGCTGATCGATTGTTCACTCTGGCTATGAGATCTGCAACGCGCGCTTCCTGCGCTTCGGACACGCCCTCCGTCCAGTCGGCTTCCGTTCCTCGTTTTTGAACACTTGCCGAGTTGCCCGAACCTTCGATCGCATAGCGGAGCTCGTCACCTGGCTCGAGCCGGATCGGTTCAGCCTTCCCTGCCGACTGCGCTCGGCGAACGTCAATGGCGCCCCGCAGGAGATGAATCTCCACCGTGCGCTTGTCGCGAAAAGCTACGTCAAAGACAGTTCCCACGGCAACGATCTCGCTGTCGCCCGCGTCAACGACAAACGGACGTTCTTCGTGCGCGACATCGAAGCGCGCTCGGCCGCGGCCTAGTCGTAGACGGCGCTCGCCAGATCGAAACCATGCTCGGATCGTGGTGTCACCGTCCAAGGTCAGGCGAGACCCATCCGGAAGTGAAAACTCGCGCACCTCGCCAGCTTCGGTCGAATATTGGAGCGATGCGTCCGCGTGGCCCTGCGCCATTTGTGTCGTATCCGCTTCCGGCCAGAAGGCTGGTGCTCCGCTCGCGCGCCATGCGACGAAGCCTATGAGCGCCATGCATCCGATTACGGTGATCCAGACGCGTTTGGCCGTCCCGCGCACCGGCTTGGGCGGCGGCAGGTTTTCCCAATCGACGCGCTTGCCGGCGGAATGAAGGCCAGCGATGCGATTATAGGTCGCGCGATGCAGCGCACCACGCGCGAGCCATCGCTTAAATTCCCGCTCGTCTTCCTCACTCACATTCTCATCGTTCATGATAACGAACCATTCGCCGGCCTCGCGGCGGAGCTGATCTTGCTCATAGCGATGTGTTTCAGCCATTGGCGTTCACCCTGTGATCGAGATAGAGCAGTGCCTTCTTCATATGGTATTTGACACCGTCAACGGTGATACCGAGCTTCTCGGCGATCTCCTGATAGGTCAGTTCTTCCTGCCGATGGAGCCGGAATACTTCCCGCGTTCGCGATGGAAGTTCTGAAAGCGCCTCCTCGTAGCGGCGCATGAAATCCGACGCCTCCATCATCCATTCCTGTTCCGGATCGACCCACAACTCGTGGGCCTCGTCCACCGGGACATGGTTTGCTCGATCATGGGCGCGGGGACGCCGCGTGCGCTCCCACAACAGACTTCGGGCAATCGTGCGGAGATAGGCAGCGGGGGTGCGCACCTTAGACCTAGGGCGCGCCTCGACGAAATTGACAAATGTGTCCTGAACAAGGTCGTGCACCTCATCTTGGTTCCGGATCGATCGGCGGAAGAGGCGTGCGAGGCGCGGCGCCTCCGACCGGAACAACCGGTCGATCAACCGATCATTTTCGCCGGTTTCCGGCACAGGGGCGCGATCATTATCGGATCGGTTCATGCCGCAATACCCGCTGCAGAACGCCGCGTGCGCCGAGACGAGGTCTGAAGATTTGGTGGCATGGAATTGAAAGCCGATCAGCAAAGCATGACGCAGCATTGCCCGTGTGCAGGCCAATTGCGTAACGATGTGACGGCCGACCCGCATAGTCGGGCGTTTGTAGATCAGGAGACGGGTTCACCCATCCCCTTCGCGCATCATGACGAGGGTAGCTTGTCGTTGCAACAGCAGAATTTACGCCGCGCCCGCTCAGCACCGGTCCTGAGCGTGGCAACCGTCCGGCACAGGATCAGATATTGCCCGACTCTGACGCGGCAGCGCGTTCGAGCTCAGCCAGTTTCTCGGTGCAGATTTCCCGGACGATCGCGCTCAGCTCCTGCACGCGCTCGCCCAGCCATGCGAGATCTTCCGCGCTGATCCGATAATGTTTCGAATAGCGGGCTTTGACATAGGCGTCCTTCAAGAGGCTGAAGCGGCGGCGCGACTGCCTGTCGTCGTCGGGCCAGACATGGACGAGGCGCCGGTCGACCTTCCTCGCCTGGTTGCGGAGATTTTCCAGATTATGGCTGTGCGGCGTGTACAGCGTGCAGGTCAGCAGCAACGTGTGATAGAGACGCTCAGTAGCCTGATGCAGCTGAAACGCGGCATTCTTTCGAAACCCTTGATTTTGAGCAGCTTCGAACATGGCAAAGAACTCGCCGGCGCTCGGGTACCATTCGTCAAAATATTCGCGTGCCAGCGCGAGCGCATCCGCAGGGCGCTTGGGTCGTGGCGTCGCGAGCTCGCTGTCGTCCGATTGATACAGCGCAACCGCATCCTTGACGACGTCCAAGAAAAAGAAGCGTCCATCGGCGAGATTATTATTCACCTCTTGGAGCGTGTGGACGATCAGGCTCACCGGATGACGCAGCCGGTGAAGAACCATATAATCGCGCGCCAGCCGGTTCTCGAGATGATACCAATATTCGTGATCGGTAAGTTCGACCTGATTGACGATGACGAGGATGTCATAGTCCGAGACATAGCCCTTCTCGGTGTGCGGCTCGTATATCCCCTCGCCGCGCGCCATCGAGCCATAGAGAATGACTTTCAGGATCCGGCCAGCCTTGCGTTCGCCGTTCGCGAGCTTGTGGGCATCTTCGAATTCTTCGAAAATCGCCTGCACGATGGCCTCGAGTTCGCGCTGGCCGCGGGCGGGAAGGTGCGTAATGTCCGTGCGCATGACAATTCTTCCTGCATGACTGGGGGCCATCAGGCAATGGGCGACGGGTTATCGCGCTGCTGGATCGTCAGAGTCTGATCGATCGCGACAAGCGCCGCGGCAAGTTCGCGACGAACCAAATCCTCCGAAATGCCAAGGGCCGCGGCGATCGCCGGATAGTCGAGGCTGCCGCGGGAGGACAATGTGAACACGTCTCGGGCAAGAGGCGGCAGCGCGGCGATGGCGGCCGCCAAGCGCTCGGGATCGATGCTTTCACGGCTGCCGGGGCCGGTTGCGGCGCGGATCCAGGCGCCGATCCACACGCCCGCGCGATCGACGCGACAAGGTGCCCGATCGGCGATGAGCACGCGGTCTTCGGCCGCCCAGGCCTGCCTGGTCGCCTCAATGAGACCTGACGGAGCGGTGTCGTCGGCATCGACCGCAAGCACGGCCTGCACGCGTGCGAGAAGTTCACGTCGACGTCTGCGACGGCTGACGACGCCCAAGAACCTGCTTTCGTCGGCGAGTTGGTCGCGCAGTTCCCGGAGGAGCGCGCAAAGATGAACGGTGTCCATGGAATATATCCTTGATGGCAGCCGAGGACTCCAGCGGGTACGCAACCCGCTGTCCTCGCTTCCATCCTTCCCACTCCCCTTCCTGTCCGACACCGATCGCGCAGTCGTGGGATGCATCGATCAGCCATTGAGTGCCGACGAGCGGGCAGGATGCCGCGCACCATCGAACCTTGCGATAGTGTCGGGCAAAGTAAGTTCGCCCCCCGGAAATTCTCACTGGAAAGTCCGGGGGTAGTGATCAGCAATCACGATGACCGATGAACTGCGCAGACGCGCCGAGCGCGCCGCCTATCGGGGTCGATCTTGAATTCACACAATCCAAATCTTCGGTTCGACGCTGCATGCGTGCGCCAGCCATCGATCTATGCGCGGCAGCTAGCTGCCGCGCATTTGCCGTCGCACTTCTCTCGCGATCAGTTTGTCCGCGGTGAATGAGCTGAGATGGCGTCGGGAGGAAAAACCCAGCGCCGCGATGCCATTTTCGCCAGCCGACCCAGCACCTTATGCCCGCGCCGTCACGATCCCCCAGCATCTGACTGGTGCGATCCTCGCGAATATGATGCGTTGTTGCGGTGCGATCGCCGCGCGTTCGCGTGGGAATGGCTACGGCGGAACGGATTCTATCGCAGCCTTTGGAGCGCGCGTGATACACTGCCGTCAGACGCGCCCAAATGTGTTGGCCTCGTCGCATGGGTCGATCCGGCTCTCGCATCTCCCGTGGCGCGACCGATCTGGAGCACAAAACTGGACCCGAAGGTTGTGAGGAGTCACTTGACCGGCCGGCGAGCGGCTTCGAGTGACCTGTTCGATATTCGGGACTTCGCGTCATTCGTCTCGGTTGAAATTGATGCGAGCCAGACGGAACATTGGCTATTCAGTGACGGGCACTGGATCGTCAGGCTGGACGTGCATGGCGGTTCGCTACTCGGCGGCCCGGCAAGACTTGAATATCAATTGAGTGGCGTACGATCGGCAAAACCAAAACTGGAAGCACTACGACAGTTGCTCGCCCTGTTTGAAAATGGCCGCTTACCAAGGTCAATGATTCCCCGCGAACAGCGGGCTGCAAGGTGGATAATGGAACTTCGTATCGGCGATGCAATACTTGCCGGCGCCAGCGAACAAGAGATCGCGAGGGAATTGTTCCCAGATGGAATCGCGCCCAAGCGCTGGCGCCGAGAAAATTCGTCTCATCGCCTGAGGGTGCAACGGCTGGTTCGGACAGCCCGAAGTCGTCTTTCCGATCCGCTGGGAGGGCCATGGTTCGAATAATTTGTCGCAAATAGCCGGTGCCTGGGGGCAATTTGCGGGCTGCACACATGTCATCGCTATCTTGCGCGCTCACCATATTTGGCTGCCGAATCTTCTGCGTAGATGCTGCGAGACGCTCGCCGCGTAGCGCAGTTGCCTCCAACCCGTCGGGCTATGATAGACGCCGATCGCCTTCCAATAATCGCCGGCCGCCGCGAGCCCCGACAGGAATATCCAGCGCGCCGCCTCCGCATTGAAACAGGCATCGTTCTGGAGCCAATGCCGAACATGGGTTTCGGGCCGCCCCACGAGCGTCGCAATTTTGGGCACCCACCAGCTGTTGATTTGCAACGGCCCCAGATCATGAGTGCCATTGCTGTTGACGACAGCGGCGCCGATCCAGCCGCCTTCCTGATCGCGCAGACCCCAAAGCGTGCGTTCGAGCCACGGCTTGCCATGGGCGGCGCTGCGGATGCAGCGAGCGATCTCAGCATCGCCCGTCGCGACTGGCGCGCGAGCCATTGCCGGCAGTGAGATGCCGAATGCCAAGGTGAAGATGGCCGCCGTCACCCCAAACCGCAAACCTTGCGAAGCGCGGACCCCGATAGGCGCGCTGGCGAGTTCGGCTGTCCGTGGAAACGGGAATATGTTCATCGATCATGTCCTTGCTGTCGGGAATGCGGTTGCTCTGCGGGCTCGGGATCAGTCGGTGCTTGCGCGCGCTGGCTCTTCGTCGAGCCAGCGAGAATGCCGTTCAGATAGGCATCGAGCTTCGACATGCCGTCTCTCGCGCGGCCCGCGAGCATTTCCGCAAGCGATGGCGGACGCAGAACCTCGTTCCATTCGCGCTCGCGCTCGGCCCTTCGCTCGGCGCGATCCGCACGCGTGCTCAGCATCAGCTCGCGCGCCCGGTCGAGACTTTCAGCGAGCCGGGCGCCGCGGATGTGGTGGCTGTCGCGCCAGAGACGTCCCAAGCCTTCGAGCGAGGACGTCTTTTCGCCAGAATGCTTCTCGAGCTTCTGCACGAGGCGATCACGGTCCTCGGTCCAGAGTTTCACGCCGTAACGAGCACGAGTGATGGCGGTGTAGTAATTCTGGCCATTGACGAGGCCCGATCCGACCGGGGCAAGGACATAGACGCGGTCATAGGTCTTCGACTGCGCCGAATAGACAGTTTCGGCGTAGCCATAATCCCAGGTGCGATGAACGGAGAGGTCGATCTTCTGCGGCTCGACGCTCCGGTCCCAGCGAATAGTCGCGATCGTCCCGTCTAGACGCTCGATCGTCCCGCGCTCCGCATTTTTGAGGCCGAGCTCCCTGGTCGCAAGCCGCCACTGAATGCGATCGCCCGCGGCGATGTCGCGTTTGTCCTCGACGAACACATTGACTTGCGACGCGCGGCCGAGACGGGGATTCCAGAGGATCGTCCCACCCTTCTCGTCGACAAGCCGCACGAGCTGGCGTCCGCGAGCATCGCGTGCGATACCGTCGACACGATATTCGGCGCCGGCGGCGATACCGAGCCCGGCATTGTCGCGGGCGAAGGTCACGACCTGGCCACCCGAATAAAACCGGGCAAAATGCTTCTCCTGGTCGGTCATACCGGAGGGCGAAAGAATATCGATGCGCGCGTCTTCGGCGGCAACGGCCCCTTCCCGCTTCAGAACTTCGCGGATCTGCGTGTTGACGATCAGCCTGGTCGCGTTGTCGAGAACCAAGATATTGGTCTTGTCGCGGTTCTCGGGTTTGAGCCGCGTCCATTCCGCGACGAGGTTAGCCGCAAGTTTGTCCGCGCCCTCGCCGCTGACGATCTTGTCGAGCGATTGGAGTGACGCGGCATAATCCCCGCTGCGCGCGCTCGCCACCGCGGCCTTCATCGACTGGGTTTGCTGTCGGACCGCCTCCGTCAGTTCAGCCGTCGGCAGGCCCAGCTTCTGCATCAGCCAGAATGGTTTGCCCTGCTCGATCGCCCCGGTCTGCTTGTTGTCGCCGAGAAGAAGAACGCGCGCACCGGTGTCGTGGCTGATCTGCAATATCCGCTGCGCTTGTCGGCTACCGAGTTGGCCAGCCTCGTCGACGACCAGGACATGACGGTCGGTAATATCATGCCCGCCGCCGCCTAGGAGCGCGGCGACGGTACGAGAGTCGATACCCGCGTCCTGGCCGAGTTTCGCGGTCGCCGATGAGGTCGGCGCCAATCCGATGAAGGTCCAGCCCGGATCGGCCGCGGCCTTCAACTGCTTGATGAGAGTCGATTTGCCCGAGCCGGCGACGCCGTGAACACCCATGACGCGGTCACTGGATATCGCGATTTCGGCGAGCACCTGTCGCTGGTCATCATTGAGAATGCTCCCGCGCAGCGACGTGTCGATCCGTTCCCGCGACGCAAGCGGAACCCCATCGCCAAGGCTTAGCGAGATATGCGTCGATAGCGCGATCTCGAGCCGCGCGGCGCGGCGCGAGGTTCTGCCGCGCGTAAGGACTTGGTCACCGGTGGGCTCTCTCGTCTTTAGCAGCTTGAGCCGTGCTTCATGCTCCTCGAAGAGGGGGCGAATGTCTCGGAACCGAACATCGCCCACATGCGACGCGAGCCCGGTGCGGATGAGCCGACCAAGGTTATTGACCGCTTCGCGTGTCTCCGACTGGCGAAGCCCGAACAGCGCAGCGCGGCGCACGGTTGCAGTATCGGCGTCCAGATGCTTCTCCTCTCGCGCATCGGCGGCGTCGCGGACAGCTTCGAGCGCGGGAATGTGAGCCTTCGATCGCTCTGCCCATTGGGCATGGAGCGTGTCGAGATCGACTTTCTGCTTGGGGGGCCGGGTCGCGAAGAAAGAAATCGATCGCTCGGCCTGGCCCTGGAAACCATGTTCCTTCGCGTGCGCATTGATCTGCTCGGCCCGGCGCGACGTCGCATCGATCAGCTCCTTGGGGACACCCCGAATCTCGAACAACCCCCGGCGCGGGTCGAACTCGATCTCGTAACCAATCCCCCTGAGGTCATGGGCGAGGTCGTTGCGATAGATCTGGCCGGCGACCATCTGCTCGGCGAACATGGCGCGGGATTCGAGGCTCACCATCTGCTCGTCACCGGCATGGCGGGTCATGTTGAGGATGACGACATGGGTATGGAGGTGCGGATCGAGCTCGCGCGAGGCATGTTCGGTAAAACGCGCATAGAGAAGCTGGCCCGTCGTCTCGTGGGTAATCTTGCCGTCCATGCGCCGACGGAGTTCGGCATGCTCCTCGATCCAGGCGATGGCCGTCCCGACCGCGCGCTCATGCGCGGCGATGATCCTTTCATCGCCCGTCACCAGTGCCATGATCGACACCGACTTCGGGGCTTTGACGGCAAAGTCCCACCCCGGATGATGCTGAACTTCGCCATTCCGGATACGCCCGAGTTGCTGCCCATCGACCTTGCCGGCGAGCAGCGCCTCGAACGCCTTGCGGTCGACCGGCCCCGAAAGACCGAGGTCGGCCGCAAGCTTCCCGCCCCACTCCGAGGGCTCATCCCCACCCTTGGTGTAATAATCGCCGATCGTATAATAGCGGGCGATATTGCCGGGTTTGCCTCCAAGGCGGCGCGGATGGATCATGCAGGCTTCGCGGGCCGGCGGCGACCGCCCGGACGACCGTGCTGCCGTAGGGTGCGATCCCAGTGCGGGGCGATGATTTCGAGGGGCGTGGCCGGATTATCGGGCGAACCATCGGCGGGCGCGTCCCGGTCGGTTGGCGCCTCCCCATTCGTGTCTTCAGGCGCGGGATCGGACGCGCCCATCGGGAGATCGAGCTTCAGCTCGGGCGCATTCGCATTCGCTTCGCGCTTCCCGGACCGTTTGCGCGCTGGCGCACCGTTCTTCGCCGGTTTCGCCGATGACGGGGCAGCCTCTACCGAACCTGATGGTGACGGCGGCGCGGGCAGAGGCGCGATGCGATGCGGAAGTCGACGGCGTTCGGTAAATGCCTCTCCAATGGATGGCAGGTCGTTGTATCGATCCGCAAAGCGAACGACGGGCAGGTCGCGACCGAACCGCAGATAGCCCGACAGGTTCGGGAGGTTCGTGACCTCGGTGTGCATCACAAGAGGTCGCGTCACCTGGATGCGCGAGAGATTGACCCCGTCGCGCATGTCGTTGACGCCGTAGCTCATCCCCTCGTTCGCCTCGACCTGCTCGACCTGTCCCAAATTCTCGCTGACGTGCTTGGCGGTGGGGGTATCGTTCGCCCGGAGCGCGACCCAGGTCGAGCAATAGCCGGTGATCGCCGCGGCATCCTGGATGCCGTATGTCGCCTCGAGCTGCGGATAAGACTGGAACCCGAGGATGCCGCAGCCGCCATATTTGCGGGCGCGTGCGAGAAAGTCCGAAAGCGATGGCAGTTTCTGGAGCGAGGGTAGCTCGTCGATCACGCAATAGAGGCGGCGCTGCTGATCGGGTTTCAGGCTCATGATCGCGCTGATCGCGATATCGAGCCAGACCGTGATGAGGGGGCGGAGCGAGGGAAGCTGGTCGGCCTTCACGGTGACGAACAGCCAGCTGTCGTCCCCCTCGGTCGCCACCCAGTCGCGGATCGAAAGCCCGTCGTCGGTATCATCGAGATAGGCGAAGCTGCGCATCACCGACGCGAGCTCAGCCTGGACGCCCGCCGACGTGC
Organism: uncultured Sphingopyxis sp.; assembly: GCA_964426485.1. Lineage (GTDB taxonomy): Bacteria > Pseudomonadota > Alphaproteobacteria > Sphingomonadales > Sphingomonadaceae > Sphingopyxis. The sequence goes on from CAYRQX010000011.1 coordinate 48,703, forward strand.
GTTCGCCCTCCATCGAGATAAACGCCGCCGCATCGGTCCCTGCGGCGAAGGCGGACAAATCCTTCAGCGAGGAGCGGACGATGGTGTGAAGGAGGATCGATATATAGGTGCGTCCCTGCGCTGCGAGCTTGCGCAGCACGGCGACCAGAGTACCGCGCGCGGCCTTAGGCCAGAAAGGATCGCCATGCTTGTCGGGGATCGTCGATTCCGCGATCTGGTCATAATGATAATCGTGCGGAACATCGACCCAGGGCGACCAGATGGCCGACCGTTCGTCGAGGGGGTTGAGCAGGATGTCCTTCCCCTCGCGGTAGAATTTCTCGACGAAGGTGCCGGCGGTGTCGTAAACGATCGCCCGCTTGCCCTTGGCGCGGATGCCCTCGAGCATCTTGACGATCATGTTGGTCTTGCCCGTGCCGGGAGCGCCGCAGATCAGAACATGCTCGGTTTCAAAAGCGTTCGGGACGTTGATGCCCCCGATCGCGAAGCTGCCCTTCGCTTCGCCGCGAAGCGCGCGTCGTACCTGACGGACTGTCCCGAAGTGGGCCCCGCGCAGATATTCATTGGAACCGAGCCCCTTCCCTGTCCGGGTAAAATAGAACCAGGCGAAGACAAGTGCTGCGAGCGCGAACACCCCGGACAGGATCGCCCCGCCGATGAGATCGCTCTCGAGCTTTTCGAGCGCCTGCTTCGCGATCACAGAATCGACCAGCCAGTCGGCCGACGTCCAATATTCGCGGCCATCCGGGGTGCGGAACAGGACCGGGTCGTTCGTCCCCGGCGCGGCGTCGGCCTTGAAGTTTGCCTCAATGAGCTTGGTAAGGACGAAGCGCTGATAGGCATCCGATTTTTCGAAGGCGTACCAGATGGCGCCGATGACCCAGATGCTGAGCCCGGCGAGGGTGGTCTGGAAGAAGACCTGGGTGGTCATCCGGACATTGTGGACGATGGCCTGGCCGCCGCGCGTCCAGCTGCCGAGCGTGTCGTTGCGGAAGATGCTCATGACGACGCGCCTCCCCCCAGAGCGGGAAGGTCGCCAGCGGTGATCAGTCCCCGGTCGAGGAGTAGCCGCTTTGTATCTTCCATCCCCTTTGCGAGCGATTTGGGCGCGCGCGCGCCGACGTCGGACGCGAGGATCGCGAGCACTTGGATGACGGTCGAATGAAGTTCGTCGAAGCGGGCATGGAAGCCAAAGGGGTCGGCGCCGTTCAGCTGTTCGAGGGCGTCACGAACGAAGGCCGCGGTAGAGGCGCCTGCCGCATCCGCATCGGCCGCGAGCCGGTCGTATAGATCGTCGGGAAGACGAATAGTCAGTCTTGCCATGGCAAGCTCCTGGTCTGGAGCTTCGGCAAGTGAGGACGCGTAGCCCCTCTTATATAGCGAAACCGGCTCTGACAGGCAAATCGATGAAGGATATTTCGAGGTTCTGGCCTGTCGCAATCATCTCGATCCAGCTACGGTCGGCTTGAAAAACGGTTCAAACAAAACTATCTGAATGCCGTAAGCGTCGTATTTTGGTGAAGCCATGCCGAGCCTGTCGAAACAGATTCTGGATTATGTCCCCGAGGGGAAAGTCGTCGATCGCGCGCAGATTGCGCTCGACGCCGATTATGATTCCATTGGCCGCGTGCTGCGCAAGCTGGTCGACGATGGTAAACTCGTGCGTGTCGGTCGCGGCCGTTACCGCAAGCGGGCACGCGGCTCGACTATGTCCTCGAACTCGATCGCCGATCGTGTTGCGCGACGCGTGGCTCGTTCAAAGCGCAATGTCTTCCTGCGCCGGGATTTCGAGACGTTTGGCAGCTATGATGCCGTTGGGCGCGCCCTGCGGAGGGTCACCGAGGAGGGCCGCCTCGTCCAGATCGGCTACGGGCTCTATGCGCGCGCCGAACGCTCGCCGGTGACCGGCAAGCCCGCCCCCGTCGTCGGGATCAAGCGGCTCGCGACCGAGGCCCTCAAGCGGCTGGGGAAAACGGTCTCCGATTCCGGCCAGACAAGAGATTATAACAGCGGCCGAACGAACCAAGTCCCCACCGGGCGAACGATTGCCGTCAAGAACCGTGTCCGCCGCCGGATCGGCTATGATGGCGCCTATGTCATTCTCGAACGCGCCTGACGCAAGAACGCTCGGGCGCGTCGCAGGTGCGCTGCGCGTCGACGAAGCGTTCGTCGAGAAAGACTGGTATGTCGTCCAGGCCATTCAGGTCCTTCTCAACTGGCCACGCCCGACCTTACGCCAGTGTTTTCAGGGGGAACGTCGCTCCTAAAAGCGCACGGGCTGATTCAGAGATTTTCAGAGGAGTTAGATTTCAAGCTCATCCTCTCGGACGCATTCTTGGAAAAGTCTCCGGGGCAAAAACGTAGTGCGTTGAGCGCCTTCAAGAACGGACTCGCCGATGCCTGGGCGGCAGCGGGATTCGTCATAACCGGGGTCGAAGCCGGAAGTGGCAACGGGTTCATCCAGATCGACATGGACTATCCAACGATCCTCGATGGGCATGACGCGCTCCGCCCCCATATCCAGGCCGAGATATCCGCCAAGCCCACGCCGCTTGCGACCGGCGAACGGCCGCTGGCATCTTTCGTCCATCAGTATCGTGGATTGGAACCCGAGATCACCGCGATTGCGTGCGTCGATCCGGTCGAGACAGCCGCCGACAAGCTGAGCGCCTTCTGCTGGCGGGTGCTCACCCGCGACCGCGAGAGGGTCGGTGATGACCCGACGATCGTGCGTCATCTTCACGATCTCGCGGCGCTCGAAGCGACCGCTTCCGCAAACGCGCAGTTCCCTGCCCTGGCTGAAGAGACGATTATGGCCGATTCGCATCGCGGTGGCGGCGCACTGGAAGGCATGCTCCCTGCGCAACGCATGGCGGCCCTGGTGGAGCACCTGCAATCAGACACGCTCTATGCGGATGAATATGCCCGCTTCGTAGGCGGAATGGCCTTTGCCACTGAACAGAAATTCCCACATTTCCGGAAGCCGTCGGGGCGCTGGAGCGGCTTTGCAGGCCGGTACCGGCCAAATAGAGTCGGTACCGGCGTTTTTCCATGTGGCAGCTGCGGCAGCCAAAAGATGCCAAATGAAATCAGAAGCTTGCACCCAATGGCTGCCAAACGCGGCCGCAACCGGCAGCCGCGGCTGCCAGATGACGCCATCTTGGTCGAGCCAGGATATCCACATAACTAGCTGAATTAGAATGAGGAACAGATCCGCAGCACCCGTGCGTAGGGTGCATTACAAACGCCAACGGCGTGCGTCCGCCCACCGCAGCGACGTGTCGCTGCGACACCTCGTGCCGGAAGGCGCGGGGGTTCCCCCCGCCGGGGGGGATTTCTTCATCTGCCGGCGGCACGCCGGCCAGGATAATTGACGTTTGATCATGGCGCATTCCTTCGGATAGAATTGGAAGCTGGCGGGCAGACCATTTGAAGGATGATGGTTATGCCCAAGAAGAGTGAACGTGAACGCCTCGCCGATCTCGAAGCGCGTCAGCGCAAGGTCGCCGAGGACGTGGAGAATGCCCGCCGCGCCCTGCGCGGCCGCTATGCGTCGATCATCGGCGAGCTTGCCGTCGAGGAACTGACCGAACGCGAATTTCGAGAGCTTGTAGGCCTTGCTATCCGGTCCGGCGGCGAAGCGGCGGTGGGGGCACTCAAATCCCTGCCGATACGTCCCGCCAAGTAACGCTATCCCGAAGGGATGCCCCTGCGACGAGCACGGCGAAGCCGCGCGCAGGAGGCCGATGGCATCGCCATCGCATCGCCCGCGCGACGGACCCCGCCAGGGGTCCACGAGCGCGGGCGACCTTCCCTTACACCAAAAAGAAAAGGGACGGCCCGGCACTCCGGACCGTCCCTTTGCGCCGCCCGATCAGGCGGCGAGACGCTGGTCGATAAGGCGGAAGAAATGCGCGGGCACGCCCTTCGCGCGGACCAGCCGGGCGAGATGTGACTGAAGCCCCGAGCCTTCGCAGACCAGGGCTTCCACCGGGTTCAGTCCGAGCAGTTGCTCATTGCGCATAAACCCCGCGCGTTGCCCGAACTTGCTGCTGAGGGTGAAAGCGACGAGCGGTGTTGCGGTCCGGGCCGCCCATGCAGCGGCAATGGCATCGCACCCCTTGGACTGCGCGGTCGTCGCCAGCACCATCGCCGGGATGCGCACCTTGATCTGGTCGAGCCGCTCGGTCAGCAGGGCGTGATCTTCCCATTGCTGCCCGCCCGAGAAGATCACCACGGGCCCCTGCGGGGCGTGGGCGTCGATCCGGCGCTGACGCCGCGCGGCGAGGAAATCGGTCGCCGCCACCACCGCGGCGGTGCGCTTGCTCGACACCAGCGACCCCCGGGGTGCCGCCCATGGGCGTCCGGTTTCGGCGGCGAAGGTCTGGGCGGCATAGTCGCGCATGCAGGCCACCGCGTCGCGCGCCTCGTCGAGAGAATGGCAGAAGGTCTGCGCCTCCTCCAGCTCGGCGGTCAGGATCTCGCTGCCGTCGGCGTCGCGGACGAGATCCTTGACCTTCAGCGCGGCCTTGTCGGCTTCGGCATCGAGCTGGTCCGCGACCTTGTGGAAGCTGTGGACGATGCCCCAAGCAATGCGGTCGGCGATCCCTTCGAGGCGGGTGTCGCGGAACAGATCGAAGAAGGTGCGGACCGCCATTTCCGTAGCGAGCTCCGCCGCGTGGGGGAGCGGCATGTCGGCGTCGGTCGGCTCGTCGGCATAGCCCATCCGGAAGCCGCCCGTGGTTTCGGTGAAGGCGTTTTCGAAGGCGGGCGACACGGTTTCCGCGGCGATGAGGTCAGCGATTTCTTGGTCGGTGCGAGTGGTTTGTGTATGCTTCGTCATGAGAACCTCCTTGAAAAAGAGGTCTCCTTCCCTGCACGGGCTCTGAGCGACGGGGTCAAGGATCGGGCGCAGCCCGACCGCGCAGCGGCGATGGGGGTCACGATTTTCTTTGGCGGCCACCGGCACCCGATGGGCTACGCCGCGCCCGCCGCGCCGAAGAAAATGGTGGGGCCCCGTCGTCCTTGAGGCCGGCGCTGCCCCCGTGCCACACTAAAAAGAGTTGAGAGAGAAGAAGAGGCTTGCGAAGCGGGGGCTCGATGCCCCCGATTCGCAAATGGTTGCATCAAACGCGATTATTTGCGGAAGGTCTCCGCCAGACCGGGAGGTGCGCCGCAACGGTGCTGGTCAGCCCTTCGAAGGGGAAGCGAGAGAGGATGAAGATAGTTGGACGCGTGTGAGCAGACCGAACGGGTGGACAGCGCATCGCGGATGATCCTCGCCACGCCGCGGCAGTTGTTCCGTACCTATTTTGACGCCGAGAAGATGAAGAGTTGGCGGGTGCCCGATGGCGCGACGGGCACCTATTCGGTGCTTGAACCGCAGCCCGGTGGGCGTTTCTGCCTAAATCTCCTCTATTCCGATCGGGCGGAGATCGACGGGCCTGAAGCCGCAATCGAAATCATCACCGGCACATTCACCGAGTTCCTACCCGACGAGCGTGTGGTCGAAGCGATTCGCTACACGAACGCCGACGCGGCTTATTCCGGCATGATGACGTTGACCCTCACGATCGAGCCAGCGAAAGTCGGCTCCAAAGTCTCGCTCCACGCGACCGGCATGCCCCCGGCGCTGGAGGTCACCGCCCATCGCGCGACACTTGCCGCAGCGCTACGGCGGCTGGCGCTGCTGACCGAATGAACGAGGAAGGCGGCCGCCTCGCAAGAAAGGCGACCGCTCATTTTCTTAACGTCGTTCGAAGGCTTCTCCGGTCGGCGGCATATAGGCCTCGAACGGATTGCCGTCATGCAAATGTCCGAACGGCGTCATGACATAGCTCGAACCCTCGCGCCCCACCGCGCAGATGACATAACGGGGCTCGCCCGACGCCGCATCGGTACATTCCATCAGGGCGAGGTCGCCTTTTTCCGCCGCACGGCGGAGCGTCGCGAAGTTCCGCCGATAAGCCTCAGGAATCGCCATCGCCGTCACGCCGTCAGGCGGAGGCCGGGGCCCCGCTGTGCCGCCGGGCGCGAAACGTCATCCGGCTTCTTGAAGGCATGAATCGGCACCCCGGCCTTGCGGAGGAGCTGGTAAAGATTGGCCTGAAGCCCCGACCCCTCGCAGAGCAAAGCCTCGACTGGCTTCAGCTCGGCGAGCTTGCGGTTGCGGTTGAAGGCGGTTTTCCGCCCCGAGCCATAAAGGCCATAGGCAACGAGTGGCACGCTGTTCTCGGGACGCGCCGCCCATGCGGCGGCGATCGCGTCGGCGCCCTTGCGCTGGCCGGTCGTCACTAGCGTCATATGCGGCACGCGGGCCTTGATCTGGTCGAGCCGCGCCCACAGCGGTTCCCAGTCGGCCCAGACGGCGGGACCCGAGAAGACGACGATCGGGCCTTGCGGGAGGGTCCGTTCGCGCGCGGCGAGCGCCCGCTCGCGCAGAAAATCTTGCGCCGCGATCTGGCTCGCCATCGAGACGGACGACGCCCGGGTTCCCTTCGCCGGCGACCATGGCCAGCCGGTGAGCGCGCGATACATTTCGGCGGCATAATCGCGCATGCATTCGATGGCGTCGCGCTGTTCCGCGAGCGAGCGGCAGAGGAGCTGCTTCTCCTCCAGGCTCGTCGCATAGACTTCGCTGAGGTCCGGCGTGCGCGCGAGATCACCGAGTTCCTGCGCAATTGAATCTTCGCGGCGCGCAAGCTTTCCGGCCGTGAAATGGAATGAATTGACGAAGCCCCATGCGATGTCCGGAGCGAACGCTTCGAGGCGCGTGTCGGTGAAGAGGTCGAAGATCGCGGCGATCACGCCGCCGCATTCGGCCTGCGCGGCGAAAGGCTCGGGCATGTCGAGATCGCTCGGCTCGTCCCCGGCGGAGACGATCGAGAGCGGGATTGGGTCGCCGAAGGCGGCCTGAAATTCAGGCGTGGCGATGGCCTCGGCGTATAGCTGTTTCAGGTCGGCGAAGCGGTCGACGGACGCGGGGTTGGCGTTGGTCATGATGGGCCTCCAGTCAGCAAAAATGAAAATCGGCCGGAGCGGCTGCGCCGCCCGGCCGCACGAGGATCAGTGGAGCGTTGCGCCCGCAGGCTTCCGCGGCGCCGGGCTGGCAGCGATGCCGTCCAGCGGGCGCAGCCCGTTGACGACCTCCCATGCGAGGACGGGCGCGAGCGGTTCGAGCGCGGTTCCGGCGACGATGTCGAAGACAGCGGCGATGACGGCGCCGCATTCGATGAGACGAATCTGGGCCATGACGGCCTCCCAAGCTGGATGAGAAAAATGGGCCGGGAACCGAAGCCCCCGGCCCGTCAAGCCTGACCGTCAGAACGGGACCTCATCATCGACGTCGGCGCCGGCGCCCGCGCCATTATCCATCAGCGCGCCGTCGGTGCCTGCGGTGCTCTCGCCGAACCCGCCGCCCTGCTCACCGTCGCCATAGTCGCGGCGCGACGAGCGGATCGCGGGACCGAAGTCGTCGCGGCGCTGCGGGCGCCGCCACGCGACGCGGTAGCCATCCTGCTCGGACCCGAAGAGCGCGATCGGGAGCGGTTCCGGGAGGCTCGGGTCGTCGATCGAGCCCTGAAGGAAGACTTCGCCGGTGGTATTTTTGGCGACGGCTTCCCAGAGAGCGCCGAGTTGGACCCAGCGATTGCCGACGTTGAGCGCGACGATCTCATAGGCCGGGGCCCGCTCGTGATCGCTCTCGACCGGACGAAGGCCGAGACGCGGCAGATCGATGGTGCGGGTCGCGATCGACCCCATCAGACGGCCGTTCCGATTGCTGAATTCACCAATATTCATGGGACTTTCCTTTGACGTTCATCGCTCCGGCCAATCCCGAAGCGACACCCGCCAAGGTCCCCCTCTCCTCTCTGTCCCGCCGCCGCCGTCCGGCGCCGCGGCCTGCGGTCGCACCCGCCCTCGCGCCCTCACGCACCCGCTCGCTTCAGGCGCGCGGATGCGCTATGCAGGTCGCATGGATGCCGAGACGATGAGGACGGTTGCGCGGCTCGCGCGGTCGCGCGCGGATCGCGGCAGTTCCGCGGCGCATGGTGACGGGCTCCAGCGGCTCGGGGCCGCGCGGGCGCTGCGCCAGCTCGCGATCGATCTCGAAGTCTCGGCCGATGCGTGCGAGGTCAGTCCCCCGCCATCCCGTCGGCGCGGCCGACCGGCCTAGCTCCACCCGGCCCCCGCGCATTTCCCTTTCGGCAGCCAATCGTTACCCTTCAGGGCCGAGATCCGGCGCAGCCGGAGCTCGGTCGGAGCGGCGCGCAGCGCCGCGGAGATAGAGCGGCGGTGCCCGCGGCAGCGGACAGCCGCCCCGCAGCGACATCCAACCATCTGCGGATCAAGCACAACAGTCCGGTGCCAGGCTATTCCAGGGGACAGAGTCTCGAACGCGCCGCAGGCGCGCTGCCAATGCGGCGCGCCTGCGATCGGTCGGACGGCAGTCTCAAGATAAGAGAGGCGGCGGCCGCTAACGCCGCCGGTAGTGTCATTCCGCGATGCGAGGGGTCAGAGCGAGCGGTAGCTCGCGGTCCGGTGACGGCGCGGTCGCGGTGTTGCGCGTGAAGGTCGCCGGACCGCCCACAGAGCGGCGGCCAACGTCAAGACCAATTTCATTGAGGCGTGCCCAAAGCGCGGACGATCTAAGGGCGGGACCTTCCGGAGGATAAGACCGGGCTATTTTGCCTTGGCGCGGCCACGCGGGGCCTTGCCGCCGCCGCCCCGACCCTTGGTTCCGAGGCCAATGGCCTTGGCGAGAGTGCGGCGGGTCTCGGCATAATTGGGCGCGACCATCGGATAGTCCTTGGGAAGGTCCCACTTCGCGCGATACTCGTCGGGGGTCATGTTATAGGCCGTCATCAGGTGGCGGCGGAGCATCTTGAGCTTCTTGCCGTCTTCAAGGCACACGATGTAATCGGGCTTCACGGAGGCGCGGATCGAGACGGCGGGCTCCTGTTTGACTTCGGGGGGCTCGGTCACGCCAAGACCGGCGAGGGCTTCATGGACGGACCGAATGACGAGGGGAATGTCGGATATCGCGACGCTGTTGTTGCTGACATGAGCAGCCACGATATCGGCGGTCAGCGTTACGAGCGTTTCGGAATCGTCCATGCGTTCACCCTTCGAATGCCAAGCTATCTAACTTTACCAATAGCAGGCATTCCACCGGGAACAAAGGGCAAGTAATCGGCAGTCCGACACCGAACTATCTCATCCAGACACTTACAGGGACCTACCAAGGGAACGTCGGTAGCAAGTCCTCGGTCGGTCCGTCGCTGTCGAGCAGCACATAATCACAGCCGTTGTCGCGGCCGAGCGCCAGGATCGCGGGCAGTTCCTTGGGGAGACAGCGCTGCGCTTCGGGCGGTAGCGTCATCGTATGGAGGAACCAGCCATATTGCGTTGGCGCGACGCACAGCGGCCGCCTGTGCGGCGGATAGTCTGCCCAAGCGGTGAGCAGCTGCCCGGTCGCGCAGCGAATATGGGCGGTGCTGAGCACAAGATATTGTCCGGTTTCCATGGCGTATTCCTTGAAGGGAGGCTCTGGTCGAGGGCAATTCAACGAACCGATTCCTGCTGTTCGATCCGCGAATTCGGATCCGCGGTGCTCGATGGTCACGCCGCGAGCCGCGTGACACCGGCGTTGAACCGGTCGATCCATTCGCGGAGCGGCGGTCGCTCTTCGATCGGGATCTGCGCCGCGACTGCCTGGAATTCGACGAGGGCGACGGGTGCGCCGTTCACGATCGCGGCAATCTCGCGGGGCGGCAACAGGCCGCGGTCCCGGATGAACTCGGTCATCGTACCGGGCCGCGCACGGGTGGACCGCCGCCACAGGCCTTCGACATTGATCAGGCGGGGGGCCGCGCGCGCTTCCATCAGGACGATCAGGCGCAGACACCAAGCGGGCAAGGTCTGAACCTCGTGCGGCTTCATCGCGGCGCAGAAGAAGCAGCTCGACTTGACGGGAACGGGAAGGCCTTCGGCCTTGATGCGAGCCGCGCATCGATGCCGGTCCCAACCCCAGTCGCGTAAGGGGTAACAATAGTCATAGCGCGGGTCGACATGCCCCTCGCGGTGCGCATACCGGCGGCTGTCCGCCGGCGATGCATCGTAGCCAATGAGCTTGATCACCTTGCCGCCGCGTGCCCACGCCTGCTTCGCGGGATCCCAGCTCTCGACCCATTTATCCTGTGGCTGGATCTTCCATTTCTGACTGCAACTGTGACGCCCGAAGCTGATCGAGGGCAGGGTCGCGTTGGTGAGGCAGTTTTCGAGCAGGGAGAAATAGGGCGGCCAATGCTTGAAGCGCTTCGGGGCATAGCGGACGATCTCGTGCGCTATGCCGCGGGCATCCATCCAGCGCTGAAATATCGGGAGATAGTCATAGGTTTCCGGACGCTCGCTGCCGGTGTCGGCCGTCAGCACGAGGTCCAGGGGTCGGCCGCGCGCGATCCATTCGATGATCATCGCCGTGCTATCGAGTCCCATGCCCCATGCGGCGATGACCGGCGGACGTGGCAGCGCAGGATCGTCCGGAAGACCCGGGTGTGGCCGGACATCAGACGAGAGGCGGGCGAGCGCGGTAGCCATATCAACGGCACCGGCAGCCGAGCGATCGCCGAAAGAAGCGGTGCGAATGTTGCGGGCGTGAAGATGTCATCGGCGAATACCCTTCCAACGATCCTCGCCGATGCTTCTCCCTTCCCTCCTCCGTATTGGCCGGTCAGGCGACGAGGGTCGTCAACCTTTCGCCATTGCCGGGCGGTCGCGATGAGACCCTGAAAGGCCGCAGCGTCTCTCCAGTGTTCACGATGAACTGGGCGCGACCGCTGGCGGCGCACCGCCTGACGGCAACGGCATAGCAACGCTCGAAGGAGGCGAGTTCCGCGCGCCGCGGCGACAATCGGATCGATGGTTCAGCGTTCGCCATGACAAAGTCCAGTCGAAGTGGATGAGGAGAGGCCCGCCTTCAGGTGCCGACGCGTTTGATCGTGAGCCGGAAGGCATCACCGTCTTCGAACACGACATGAATATGCGCGGCATCGATCCTGGAGCTGGTCGCGATGCTTGCGATATAAGCCTGCGTGCCAAATGCCTCGGAGACGATGTGCGGCGGGCGCTCGTCCGGACCGCCCCCGGCGTTCTCGCATTTGTCGATATGCGTCTCGATCAGTTCGGAAAGGAACGCGGCCATCGTCGAAAGGCGCGTCCTCGCGGAGCCCGCGTCGCCACTCTCGGGAGGGCCGAGGTCGCGCAAGATGGGCGCAAGAGCATCGTTGATCAGGTTCAGGAGATGCGATCTCCCCTCGGCATCCATTCCGGCGAGTAGCGAGGATGGGATCAAATTGTTGACCGCATGGGTCGCGTTGTCGACGAGATCGTCGAATTCGTCTTCCGCCATGGGAGTGACTCCTCGGGAATTGGGCCGGTCAGGTGACCACGGATCGCCCGCTCGGTTCAAGATTCCGGCATCGTCATGCCACAGTGGTTTCAGGGTCGGCGTCATTGGCCGCCAACGCGACCCGCACATTGCCGTGATAGGCCTCGAGCGTGAGCCGCCGCCCGATCGGGATCATCCATTGAACTTCTTCGGCGAAAACGGCGCGGATGTTCTCGGCGAGCGCTTCATCGGCTCCAAGAAGCAGTTCATTTGCAAATTTGCGGGCATCGCGTTCAAAATCGCGGTGCTGGGTGTGCCAACTATCGCTGCTACAATCCTCGTCGTAGGCAAAGCAGCAATCCTCGATCATCTGCGCAAGCGCCGCCGGCGCGATAGTGGCTCCTTCGCGAACGAAGACATGGGTTTCATCAAGACCGCTTCCGCCATTCGCACAGACCAGCATGTCGACGGGAAAGTTCAACGTCGCGATCGGCTCGTCGGACGCGGCGCAGCGGACGACTGGAACTTCGAGCGTGATCATAGGAACGCGGCCAGACAATGTGTCCGAGCAAATCACATCGCCGTCGGCGTAGTGAATCTGACGCCCGTCAATCTCGGTCGCAAAGGACAGGCCCGTGACGCGGGGAAGGTCATCATACCATTTGTAGCCCGCGAACGCGTCCTCGGCGCGGACGGCACGAAAGCCGAGCCTCTCTTCGGTCAGCAGCGATGCCGCGCATTGCTCGATATCGGCGTCATGATCGGGAATCAGGATCATCGGGACGGCCTCGATGCGGGCGCCCTCGGCGCCGCCACGATCGTCCGCCGTGCGTGGGCACCATTCGGAGAGCCAGGCACTGGCTTCGGGAAGTTCGATGCCGAGATCGGCTGCGCGCTGCCAGTTCTGGAATGAAAGTCGGTGGCTGCTCTCGGTTGCAATGGTTCGATAAATGGTGGCCTGAACGGCTACCCGCAGCGAAGCGAGCGCGGCATTATCGACCATTTCCTTGCGCGCAGGGAGCACGAGCTGCAACGATGGCGCGTCGACGATGTCGATCCGGGCCGTCCAGGGATACGAACCATCGACCTCTTTGACCGACGGCAAGCGGCAGGCGACCTTGACCCCGTGAAAGTTGATCCGCGGTTCAGTCGCGAGATCATAATTCGCGCGGAAGATGCCGATCCGGCAACCGTTCCATTCCTCGACCCGATGGGCCCCTTCGAGGAAATCCTCACGCGGCAGCAGTGCGCCGTGGAAGTGGACAGGCAGGGGGAAATGCTTGGCAGCGGCCTCGATCTGGCCCCGAAGATTGCAGAGCCATTCCTTGGGCATGGCGATGATGATCTCTGTGCCCGCCCGGATGCGACAGTTTTCGACAGCCAGGGGCTGCGCTCCTTCCCAGCCGTCCGCGGGGATGGTCATTGTCCAGCCCTCGTCTGCGACCCGCGAGAAGGACCGCACGGTCACGGTCCTGCCGGCCAGGCTGAACACACCCATGCCGGCCGGGTCCTCGCGCTGCGCGATCTCGTCGCTCCAGCCAGAGCGCCCAAGCGTGACGAAGGAAGCAGGGTCGTCGATACCGCGGCCATCGTCGGCGATGTGAAGGCTCGAGCTGCCCTCGTGGTCGCCCAGATGAACGTCGATCCGTCCGGCGCCCGCGCGGCGGGCATTCTGGAACAGCTCGTTGAGAACGTCGGTGATCGTCCCATTGAACAGGCGCGATACCTTCGTGATGAGTTCATCGCCGACCGATGGCCGAATCTCGCGGGGAAGCGTCATGACAGGATCTCCGGTTGCCGGGCAACATCATTGCTGCCGCACCGCCCCGCTCCCCCTTTCCTCCTAGCCCAGGGGAAGCGGGCGCATGGGCCCGTCATCAGGGGCCCCGCTTATCGGCTTCGGCGAATGGCTCGCTCAGCCTCGGTTTCGACATAGACCTGTTGTGAGCGACCGCGGCGGCGCTTGCGGATGCGGCCATCGACATGGGCCTCGGCCCAGCGCCGCGCCTCGGCGGCGCGCATGCCCATCGCGCATTCGTCGGCTTGCTCGAAGATCGTGTAGGCAAGCGCATATTGCTCGCGCTCGGGAAGAGCGAGCAGGGCCGAAGCGACCGGCAGAAGCCCCTCGTAGAATTCGAGAACATGGCGGCCGCCGCCATGGTGCATCAATATGGCGAGGCGGCCCTTCTTGCCGATGCCGGTCGGCCTTGCGATCATCACATTGTGCGAGGCATAGGTGACGCCGGCGCTGCAGCCGTCGGGTTCCGTCGGATAGTAGACGCGATCATCGCGCGCCGGCAGTGGGTGGGCGATGATATCGTAGCCGTCGAACGTTTCGACCTTTCGTATGTGATTATGTCCGATAACGCTCATTTCAGACCCTTTCTTTTTGGGTGGCTTCAGGACGAGGTTGCAGGTTTCGTGGACTCGGCCGACCGACATCAGGCGGCGCGTAAATTGTCGCCCTGACGCAGACCGAGGTCGAAGGCCGTGAGAATGTCGAGGTTGGCCTCAAGGCGATCGAACGCGGCCGTGAGGTCCGCGATTTGGATCCAGACGCACGCATCGCCTGGGTCATGGTCGAGCTCGAATACGATCGGCACCGAGTCCGCTGTCATCTCGGGGAAGATCGAGCGGATGATCAGCAATTCGATCCTGCGGCTGAGCGCCCCGATGCGCGGCGCGAGGGCCGCACGTTCGACGGGGCTCATCATCAAATAGCGCTCGGGCGCTACGATGGGCGCCATGCGAACACATGCGATCCGCCCCGCAATCTTGGGCGCAGCGGACGCACCGCCGATCATGCGTCGTTCTGCCGCGACGCCGTCGGCGGGGACCAGGACGCGGTAGATATAATGGGGCGGCGTCCCCGCGAGGCGGGAACGGGAGACAATGATTTCCATCGATTTGCTCCTCAGGCAACGAGCCGCAGGGGCGGCGATCCGGGGTTGGGGAGATGGAGGTCGCGGCGGATGCGCGCCGCCAGGCGATCGGGCTCGAGCAGTTCGCCAATGGCGGCCCAATGATTGCGGTCGCCGCAATAGTCTCGTCGACCTGCGACACGGCGAAACATCACCTCGCGGCCGGACCCGATGCCGAGGCCGAGCTGGACATAGATGCCTTCGCCATGAAGGACGATCTCGCCGCTGACCGCGATGCCGCCCTTGTTCGAGCGCAGGTCGTAGCTTCCGTCGGCGAGGCAAAGCGCGTCGGCGAGGCGCTTCAGCGCCTTCCGGCCATCGCTATGGAAGAGCTTCTTGGCCTGCTCGTCATAGCTGACGCCCTTTTGCGCGAGCACCGCGAGGGCGGATTTGCCTCGCATGTCGGCAATCCGGTCCATGCAGGCGCGGCGAAGCAGACTGTCACCCTCGCCCAAGTCTCTCGCGATGGCGCCGAGATGGCGTGCCAGCAAAATCACGGCGGGATCGAGATCGTCGGACTTGCCCGCGTTCCGGCAATCCGTGATCGCGGCGGTCAGCGCGTGGAGACAGGCGGGAAGCGTCGACAGCCCCGAGGGATCGAGCGCTTGCTGAAATCGGAACGCGATATCGTAAGCCATGGGATAGGCTCCTGCCTTCGGGCGCCCCATCGCGCCCGCCCCTGCCCATCCCCCTCTCCTCCGGCTTCAGTCGGCCAGTTGCGGTTCGCAATTATCGATTAGCTCGGCACAGCAATCCTCGATCTGGACGCCCAGCGGGCTCGGGCCGGGATCGAAGATCATCTTGAGGCATGCGCAGATATCGGGCTGGCCCTGTGTCCCGCACATCAGTTCAAAATCGGACTGATCGGCGGTTCCGCTCGTCTGCGCATAGGCGGCAAAGGCCGATTGCCGCATGATTTGCTCGTCCCACACATCGACATAGAGCGTCACGCTCGCGCTGGTGATGCCGGTCACGTCCTCAATCCCGGGCGGACCGATCGCAGCGTTTCGTCCATCATCTCGCGGGTCGAGGTGCCGAGAATCTCCGTGCCGGTGATGACGAAATATCCGCCGCCATGCTGGCCCGGCCTGAACTTGTCGCAGGTAGACGCCCACTCGAAACCGAAGGGAAGCGCGCTTTTGCAGACCTTTTGGATCAGCGATGCGAGCGCCTCAACATCGGCTTCATGTCCGCGAATGAACGCGACGCGGCCCGTATCGTCGCGATTGTCGTCGATCGTGATGTCCGCATCGAATGAGGGAATATCAGGATAGGGCCAGAGTTCGAGGAAGGATGCGAACGGATCTTCTTCGTGATCTTGCTTGGGGAAGAATTTGCTGAAGGCATCGCTGCAGGCGGCGTAGAGCGACGCGAGCGCCGCCATCTCCCCGCTCGGTGTTCCCTCGAAATCGCCGGACAGTTTCTCGGCGACAAGAAAGCATTCCTCGAGCAGCGATGCTTCTTCGGGCGTGACGGGCACATTGAAGGCCGTCTCGACATAGTTGTTGGCCATGTTCGGATTCCTTGGCGTTCGTGCTGGTCGCTCATTTCTGCGATAGGTGGATGTCCAGGGCCTGGCGGAGCAGGTCGTCGCGCGCGCCATTGACGATGATCGCATCGGGATTGGTCGCCAGGACCGCACTGATGATCGTGTCGGCCGGGCGCTTACGCAGCGGGTACTGGAAGATCTGACCACGCTCGATCGTAACGACAAAGGTGCGCATCAGCCGCTTCAATCGGCGGCGTTCGAGTTCGCGGGCAAGGAGATCGCCGACTTCGACCTCGAGGTCATGATCGTAGGTGAACTTGCCGAAGGACTGCTGCGGCCGGTTCGCGACCAGCCATTGGTTGACTTCCATCTCGGTCCAGCGGCCGACCTTATGGAAGAAGTCAGCGCCGCCCGTCCCTTGGTTGCGGGCATGGAAGGCCAGTTCGCCATCGATATAGACGTCGGCCGTGTAGGCGCTGGTTTCCTGCGACAGCGCAGCATTATAGGTGATGCGGCGAAGTTCGATTTTCATGGGTAGTATACCTCCTGAGTTGGACGATCACCCGAGCCCCTCTCCCTCTTCTCCATGCAGCGACCACGATGGCTGCGCTGTCGGTCGCTGTTTGTCGGGAATTTCAGGCCGTGCTGGAGTATCGAGCCTGGGCTCAATTCTATGTGCGGAGAGTCGCTGTTCGATCGTACAGGTCGAGGAGAATTCCCAACCCCGCGGCTTCCGTATAGGTGAGATCGCGATGGCCATCCGCATCGAGGCCGCTTGCCAGCTCGATGACAGGGTGAACCGAGATAATTTGCCCTGAGGGAAGCCGAAACTGGTTCTCGATGCCGGGTGAGGGAGTGGTGCCGTCAGGCACGTCCATCCGACCTTGAATCTGGAAAATGATGTGCATGAGCTTTCTCCGTGAACGAGTAGATTTGGGCAGTCGTCGCCGCCGATCACTGAAAGGACCGCCTAGGCAGCGAGGTCGAGGAGCGGGAGCGCTGTGACGTCGCCTCCGGTCGCCGCCCGGTCTAGGATGGGATAAGGCAGGCTCGGCACCTTGCGCGCGGCGATCCGGACCGCCCTCGTCAAGGGAAAGAGATAGGCGTGGCAGCCAGGATGGCGGCGCCGTGTCAAAAAGCCGGTGTGTTCTAGGCTGGCGAGCCATTCGCCACGGTCCTCACCGAGGCGCGGCGCGCGGGCACCGGCTCGGATCAAATCCTCCATCGCATATCTCTGACCGCATTCGGCATTGCGGATCTTGGATATTGCCCGCGACGATATGGGGCGCCCATCGGGAAGGATGAGGTCAACGCGCGGGCTTGATCGGCCGGTGTAGCGACTTCCCATCACCGCGTAGAGGCCGCCGACATGGCCAGGAAGGAACACGTGTCCGTCTGCATCGACGCGCCTGACCGGGTCGGCATAGGATATGACCGACAGAATCTCGGGTTTCTGGCGGCGGAGCAGCCGGAACGCCCGTGCCGCCAGGAACGATTCCGAATTGGCGCCCTGACTGTCGAGTATGACGAGACGTCCAAGGTCGCACGCCGCGCGCGGATCGCCGAGGCCCGCCGTTTTCGGAGCGCTTGCATTATTGACCGGGTGCGAGAAGACGCAAACGCCCACGAGTTCCGATCGTCCGCCGCGGCCATTGGCGAAGAGGCCGACCGAGAGCCGTGCGACCGGCATCGCCCCCGCATAATGATGTTCCCTGACGAACGGCGCGGCCTCACGCCGGGTATCGATTATATCGACGGACAGGGTTCCGGGGTCGATCTCCCAGTGCCCGGCACCCAGCGGCACCGGCGCTCGCGCCACCGCTGGGTCCGGTCGGTGATCATTCGGGATCGCCCGCGCCGTCGTCGGTGGATTTGACTGCGGCCGTCCGAGAAAGGTCGGGAATGCGCGGGTCGTTGTAGATGCTGTCGAGCGACAGCGAGAGCGCGCGGTGCTGGGCGCCTTCGGGCGTCGAAGCGTCGATCGTGAAGACCTCGGTCGCGAAGCGGTCATCGCCGCTATAGAAATCGACGTCGACGACATAGGTGACGATATCTGCCGGAGCGGTCGGCGACAGTGACTTGTCGAGCAGGTCGATGACGGTGGATCGCAGACCGTCGATATCAGGATCGAAATCTTCCCACGTCACATGGTCGGGGCATTCATCGACGAGATAGTTGGACATGAGATCCTGCATCGTCTCAAGCAGCGTGTGGCGTGCGTCGGCCATGGTTTTCCTCCTTCGGAAAATTGGCCGCCGGACGATCGCGTCCGGCGGCGCAGAATGTCAGTGGACGGCTTCGAGGAGCTTGCGGGCCTTGCTCTCGATATCGAGCCTGCTGTCCTGGTGGGTCTTGGTACGGGCGAAGGCGGTGATGCCCTGCACGAAGTCGTAGATGCTCTCGGGCGGGCGGCCTTCCTCGCCCAGCACCGTCGCGACAATCTTGGCGGACTCGGCCTTCGAGAAGCCCCGCTTGCGCAGAAAGTCCTCGCGATCTTCGTCCTTCCGGGCGACGATGCGTTCACGCGCGGTTTTGACGCCACTGACGAAGCGCATCGGCGAGGAGTCCGCGAAACGCTCGAGCGCCGGCGCGGCTTCGTGCGCGAAGCGGTTGGCAGCGAATTTCGAGTGCCGGATCTTGACCTCCTCGAAATTCTCCACGCCCCAGAGGTTCCGGTTCATGCAGACGGCGCGGAGATAGAAGGTCGCCATGCCGAGCGTCTTCGCGCCGACCTCAGAGTTCCAGGTGTAGAAGCCGCGGAAGTAGAGATCGGGCTCGCCGTTCGGAAGCTTGCCCGCCTCGATCGGGTGCGTGTCATCGACCAGAAAAAGAAAGACATCGCGGTCCGAGGCATAAAGCGTGGTCGTGTCGCGGCTGACATCGACATAGGGATTATAGTACATGTTCGACCAGTCGAGCACGCCCGGAACCTTCCACCGCGTCTGCCCGACGCCGTCGCCGGCGATCTTCATCACCGCGGCGACGAGTTCGTGATCGAATATCCGGCCATAGTCAGGACCGGTGGCAGCGCGTAATTCGTTCCGACCATCGTGGGTCTGGTAGAGTTTGACCTGCTCGGCCCGGTGCGCGACGAGCCCGTGCTGGAGGTTGATCCCCGCGAGCGCCGCAGGCAGTTCGCGCAGATAGGATGCGGGCGCACTGACAAGGCTGCAAAGCTGTCCGAACGACCAGTTGGTCGGGGCAACGGGCCGTTCTTCACCGGGAACGATGAGCGAGAGGCGTTCGGGGCTGTCGCTGCGCGCCTCGACGCGAATCTCCTTGCTATCCACGACGCGCGCCGTGGAGCGGTCGGCGCGGGTACGAACGGCCGCGTAAAGCTCGGTCAGCGAAAGATAGCGCTCATCGTCGGGCCGCGAGAACCATTCAGAAGATACGCGCCCGATATTTCGGCCGCGGGAAATATCGACACGATAGGCGCCGGAAACGGGATGATCGGTCGTGGGTGCAAGCGTGGCCATGGTGGCTCTCCTTGATTGGCTGGGTTACGCAGAAGGCCGATCAGCCTTCGGACGCACTCCGCCCTCACCCCCTTTCCACCTCTGAAGCAGGGAAGCCGACGATCAGTCCAGACGGTCGAGATCGATCCGAATTCAGGATAGAGCGTCATTCGATGCCGGGGCGGTAAAGTGGCCGTTCCCGCTGCCACCGCCAAACGGTCAAGCTGGTCAATCGCTCACGGGGCTGCTTTTGAAGCAATTCTGACCGGTTGCGGTCGTGCAGCTTTTATCTAGCCAGCATCGAGAAGCAGACTTTCCGGGACTGAGCGTTAACTACCCAAGCTACCCGCAAACCGTTCGGCCAGCCGCTCGCGTTTGAAAACATCGGCGACCCAATCGACGAACGCGCGCGTCTTGCCGGGAAGCAGCGTGCGCGACGCATAATAGACCGAGATCGCACCCGCGTCGGCGTACCAGCGTGGGACCAGCCGCACCAGCTTACCACTCTCGAGTTCCGGCAGCACATCGGGCATCGCGAGAAGCGCGACACCGAGCCCGAGCCGCGCGACTTCGCGCATCGCGGCGGGATCGTTGACGACGATATCCTCACGCAATGTCGCCGCGCTCTCGTTCCCGACCGCATCGCGCATCATCCAGTGGCGGATGCGCCCCGACTGGAGCGAGCGCATGACGATGCCTTCAAACTCGACCAGTCCGGCAGGATCGCCCGGCGCGACGCGGCCCGCCATATAGGCGGGCGATGCGACCGCGACGATATGCGCGGGCGCCAGGGCCCGCGCCACGACTCCCGGCGACAGGTCGAAGCCGCCCCCGATCGCCGCATCATAACCCTCGGCAACAATGTCGACCGGCCGATTCTCGAAATGCCATTCGGGCCGGATGCGGGGATAACGCGCGAGGAAGGCGGGCAGCATCGGCAGCAGGTGCATAACGCCAAAGGTCGGCGCCATACTGACCTTCAGCACCCCCGCCGGTTCCCCGCTGTCCGAAGCAATCCCCGCGATCGCCGCCTGGATGTCGTCGAGGCTTCCCGCAATCGCGAGGCGAAAGGCTTCCCCCGCCTCGGTCAGCGTCAACCTGCGCGTCGACCGGTGGAAGAGCCGCACCCCCAGATTGCGTTCGAGCATCGTGACGTTGCGGCTCACCGCCGCCGGGGTCAGCGCCAGCCGGCGCGCCGCTTCGGAAAAGCTGCCCAGCTCGGCGCTGCGCACAAAGGATATAAGATTGGCGAGCGTTTCCATTTTCAATCAATGATTGAATATATAGCAAATCATTACCGACTAATCGAGCCATAAACATTGCGCCATCTTGGTCTCACCCCACAACAAGGAGTGCAGACCATGACCAAAGCTAGCCAGAACCTCACGGGCAAAACCGCCCTTGTCACCGGCGGCTCGCGCTCGATCGGCGCCGCCATCGCGCGCCGCCTCGCCGCCGACGGCGCGGCGGTCGCCATCACCTACAGCGCGTCGCCCGACAGCGCGGCGAGCGTTGTCGCCGAGATCGAAGCCGCGGGCGGGAAGGCCATCGCCATTGCCGCCGATGCGGGCGACCCCGACGCCGTTCGCGCCGCGGTCATCCAGACCGTCGAAGCCTTCGGCGGCATCGATATCCTCGTCAACAATGCCGGCGTCGCGGTCAACGCGCCGATCGAAGAGTTCCGGTTCGAGGATTATGAGCGCATGCTCGCGGTCAACGTCACCGGCGTCTTCGTCGCGACACAGGAAGCCGCGCGGCGCATGAAAGTGGGCGGCCGCATCATCCACATCGGTTCGTCGATGACGCGCTACGCCGCCTTTCCAACCGCGTCGGTCTATACGCTGACCAAGGGCGCGATCACCGGCTTCAACCGCAGCCTCGCGCGCGATCTCGGGCCCAAGGGGATCACGGTCAACACCGTCCACCCCGGCCCGACCGACACCGACATGAACCCCGCCGACGGCCCCGTCGCCGCGATCGTCGGTCCCGGCATGGCAATCGGCCGCTATGGCCAGCCGGCTGAAATCGCCAGCATCGTCGCCTTCCTGGCCAGCGACGAAGCCGCCTTCGTCACCGGCGCCGACATCGTCGCCGACGGCGGCTTGACCGCCTGACCCGACCAGAAAGGACTATCGTCATGCCCAGCATCGGCATCATCGGCGCCGGCAACATCGGCCGCGCCATCGCCACCGCGCTCGCGAACAAGGATATCCCGGCGACGCTCGCCAACCGCCGTGGCCCCGAGAGCCTCGCCGAGGTCGTCGCGGCCATCGGTCCGGCGATCACCGCCGGAACGCGCGAGGAAGCCGCCGCGAAGGATATCGTCTTCGTCGCGGTGAACTGGTCGAAGCTTCCGGCCGCGCTCGCCGACCTGCCCGACTTTGGCGGCCGCATCGTCGTCGACACCAACAACCCGATCGAAGCGCCGCTATTCAAGCCTTTCGACCTTGGAGGGCGTGCGTCATCAGAAGTGTTCGCCGACATGGTGCCGGGCGCCCGGGTGGTGAAGGCATTCAACCACCTTCAGCCGCATCTCGTCTCGCGCGATCCGGCCAGTGAAGGTGGCCATCGCGTGCTCTTCTACTCAGGCGACGATGCCCCGGCCAAGGCCAAGGTCGGCGCGCTGATCGACCGGCTCGGCTTTGCCGGGATCGATCTCGGCTCGCTCGCGACCGGCGGACGCCTCGTCCAGTTCCCGGGCGGACCGCTCCCTGCTCTGAATTTGGTCAAATTCGACTGATCAAACCGATCGGCGGCGGATTGAAGTGCAATCCGCCGCCACTGGCCGGTGCACCGAAGACTTTCTGACGCCTGGCGGCGTCCGAAACTCTCAACGTTTGCGGTCAGGCCGCTTTCGGTCACGAATCTTTGAAAGCGGACGCGGAGAAATGCTGAGCGCAGTGCGGCCACCCCAATGCACCTTACTTGCAGCCGTTTGGCGCGCGCGACCCGAGGTAGGCCCCGATGCAGGCGCATTCGCCTCCCCGCCATTCCGCACAGCCGGTGAAAGGAAGAAAACCCAACGCATCCTTAGTCACAATTTGCACCCACGCGGATTGCTTGGTGCATTTGTTCCTTATTTGTTCTATTGCGACATTTGAATCGGAGACCGAATTCGAGGACGACGCGTGCTCACCATTCCCAGGTTCCTGATTTCTGGATATCCAGATTTCTTGCAATCCACATTTGTGGATTGCAAGAAAGGCCGATTTCTGTATTTCTCCACCAGATGCGCACGGCCCACGGCGGTCCGCAGTGGGGAGGTTCGCCTGATGGTCGACAAGCAGATCGTAGACGATGGTGCCACGGATGGCGAAAACAAATCGCTCAATTTCAAGGTGAGCGCCGACTTCAAGAAGGACTTCAAAGGGTTCGCTGTCGCGCAAGGCATGACGATGACAGACCTTCTCAAGGAAGGCTTCGCGCTAACGAAGAAAAAGCGGCAGAAGTGATGCTGACGGCGCCGTCGCGGCTGACCGGACTCCGGCGATGACAGTGCACGCGCCCGATGCGGCGTTCGCTGGCGCCGAATGGCTGTTTTCGATCGGCCGCGGGGACGTCCCGGCCGTCGAAGGATTGGTTCCGGTTGCCTCGTTCGATCGCGAAGGGCAGAATCCGGATGTCGTAGCCATGATCGAGCGTGCGGCCAGTTATGGGGCACGCGCGGTCTTCTTCGAGGCGCAGCGACAAGGACGGACCCCGGTCGCGCAGGCGTTCGTCTTCGACACCAAGGATCATCCCGACGACACAAGATTTGCCGAACTCCACAAGCGACTATGGAGCTGGGGCGGCGTGCCGCTGGTCTATCGCGCAGGACCGGGCGTCATCCAGTTGTTTCGCTGCGCACACCAGCCGGATTTCGTCGGTACGGACGATCGTCCGATATGCAATCCGATCCGCACGCTGGAATTGGGCGCGGCGATCGCGGAGCAAGATGTCTGGTGGGACGCGCAGCGAATCCGCAATGGCGCGATCTGGGATGACCCCGACGCATGCCTGCTCATGCTGTCCGCGACCAAGTCGGCTCACCGCAAACTGGTCGCCGGGGTCCGCGCGCTCGCCATACAGCTTTCGGACAGCGAATTGCTTGACCCGGCGCTGCGCCGCCGGCTGCTCATCCTGTCACTGCTGATCGCATATCTCGAAGAGCGACTGGTCTTGCTCCCCCATGATTTCGCGAGCGCCCTGCCCGGTGCCTCTCGCTTCTTCGAGGTCCTTGCCGACGGTCCGGCGCTGATCAGGCTGCTCGAAGCGCTTGAGGCAAGATTCAACGGCCATGTCTTCCGACTTCGCGACAGCGAACGCGCCGCCTTGGCCAAAACTTCCGATCTCGCCCGCTATGCGCGATTGGTGCAGGGCTATGAAGATGAAACCGGCCAGCTCAGCTTCTGGCGCCTTTATTCGTTCCGAGACCTGCCGGTCGAGCTGATCAGCAACATCTACCAGCTCTTCGTGAAAGACGAGGCCAGCTCCATCTACACGCCGCCGGCGCTTGTTCGACTGATGCTCGAGGAGGTTCTCGATTGGGATCGGATCGACGCGCTGATGGAAAGCGACGGAGTCATCCTCGATCCGGCATGCGGTTCGGGCGTTTTCCTCGTCGAGGCGTACAAGCGGCTCGTGCTCCATTGGCGTTCGCGCAACGGATGGGTGCATCCCGGCGTGGAAACTCTTCGCGGGCTGCTCCAGCGCATTCATGGCGTCGATCTCGAGGAAGGTGCGGTCGAGCTCGCAGCATTCAGCCTCTGCCTCAGCCTATGCGACGCCTTGAAGCCCGAGGATATTCGCGCCAGCGTGAAGCTCTTCCCACGCCTTGCCGGCGAGACGCTCCATTGGAGCTGCTTTTTCGACGCAAAGAAAAATGGCCTTATCGCGCAGAAGGTCGCGATCATTGTCGGCAACCCGCCCTTCGCCTCGTCGCTGACGACCAAGGGTGCTCGCGATTGCGCCGCGTCGTATACGAAGGAGTACGGCCCCCTCGCCGACAAGCAGCTCGCCTACCTGTTCCTCCACGAAGCCATGGCGATGGCGACTAAAGGCGGCATTCTCGCAATGATCGAGCCGTCGGGGTTCCTGTACAACCAGAATGCCCATTCGGTCCGCCAAGCGTTCTTCAAAACCTGGCGTGTCCGCGAGCTATTGGACTTTGTATCCGTCCGGGGACTGTTCAAAAAGGGAAACGCCGATCCGAAGATTGTCGTCGTAATCGCAGAGGCGGAAGATCCCGAAGTCGACGGCCGCCTCCTGCACGCAGCTTTCCGGCGCAACGGCCGGGCGACCGCAGAGCAGGGATTCGACATTGATTATTACGATCTTCACTGGATCAGCAACATCGATGCTCAACAGTCGCGGGACATCTGGCGGGCCAATCTGCTGGGGGGCAGCCGGGCGCACGATCTGATCAAGCGGCTGCGCACCTATCCTACGCTGCGACAATTCGCCGAACAGCGGCAATGGGATTTCGGCGAAGGCTATATTGCGGGACAGAAGGGTATCTCGCGCCCCGCCAACCATCTCATCGGCAAACCGCTCCTTCCCACCAGCGCGCTATCCAGCGCCGGTCTCGACACGAGCAATCTTGCCGTCGTGCCCAAGCAACCAATCAAGGATACGAAGACGGAGCGCCGATTTACGCCGCCGCTCCTGCTCATCAAAGAGCATGAAGATCTGCACCACGGGATGTGGACGGGTCACTATCTAACCTATAAACACGAGATCGTCGGCCTTGCGGCACCACGCGGTCAGCTCCCTCAACTCGCGGCGATTGGCGAATGGCTTGAACGGGAGTCGGTAGCCCTGCGAGCCTATATCGCGGGCATCAGCCCCCGCCTGTTTACGCAGCGTGCGACGGCGATCCTAAACGCAGACGTGCTTGCCCTACCCTATCCCGAAAGCGGGAATCTGGATCTCAGCGATAACGAAAGGATCATTGCTGAAGACATCGTCGAGCATCAGCGCGATTTCATTCGGCTTGGTACGGGTTCCGCCGTCATGCAGGCAGCCCCGCCAGCGGCCCTTGAAGCCTTCGACAAGGTGTTCACGCGGCAGTTGAATGCGATCTATTCGCGCACGCCGCTGCGCCCGCTTCCCGCACAAAAATGGTCCGGCGCTATTTGCCGGGCCTTTGCCTTCGGTGATGGCCAAGTCGATTGGACGGGTGCCGATGAACTACGCATCAAACTCGACAGCTTGTTGCGCGAGCGGCGGGGCTCGAGCCTGACGATCACGCGGATTACGCGACTGTACGACAAGGAATTCGTTTTTCTGCTCAAACCCGACCGGCACCGTTTCTGGACCCGATCGGTCGCGCTCCGCGATGCCGACGATGTTCTCGCCGATCTGCGAGGCCAGGGTTTCTGATATGCTGGCCGACGACGGTGAAAGCGTTGGTCATGCGGGTTCGCTTGACGCCGGCGTGCATCTTCCCGGCGAATGGTTCTCATCCCTGATCCGCTTCCTACGCGATGCCCTTCCGGGATGGCGCGACGATCCTGCGCGCGAAACGGCGACAGGGGAGACGAAGTTGACCGCGCAACTCTGCGCGCGCCTCGCCAGCCTGACACGGCACGCTCCGGGATGGGATTTTCTTCAGTTCCGGCGCGAGGAGCCCGACGAAACCAACGGCAATCGCGCAATCGATCTCGCCGTCGCGCCCTGCGGCGATGTCATATGGATCGAAGGGCGGGCGTACACCGAGTATCAGACCCTACTGCCCGTGGAATGCAAGCGCCTCCCCACGCCTCCTGGCTCTGACCGCGACGAGCGCGAATATCTGATCAGCCGTTTCAGCAGCGCGGGCGGAATCCAGCGTTTCAAGGCGGGCCACCATGGGGCTGCACACAATCGCGCGGCGATGATCGGGTACTTGCAGGCCGAAGATTGTGTCTTCTGGCGAACGCAGCTCGACAGTTGGATCGACGGCATTGTGGCGGAGCCGGTGGAAGGATGGTCCGAAAGCGACAAGATCACATTGCACGACCATGACGCCGGAGCGCGTCTTGCCGCTCTGCAGTCCAACCATGTCCGGAAGCCTGGCCTAGCGCCAATCCTCATCGATCACCTTTGGATCGAAATGTAGGTCACGCGTACCTGCCTGACCAATGCGCCGAAGGGAGGGAGCGAGGCCGATGCAGCGGACCGTGGAGATAGCCGATTTCGAGCTACCGCGCGGCGGCATTGCTATTTCCCAGCTGATGACGATGGACCGGGCGAAGAATGATCGACCGGACGCAGGAGCGCTTCGGCATCTGGCCGCATCGGCTTGTAGCGGACGCAGCCTATGGTTCCGCCGCGAACCTGGCGTGGCTGGTGGAAGAGAAAGGCATCGAGCCGCATATCCCCGTGTTCGAAAAATCCGGTCGCAATGACAGCAGCTTCGAGCGCGTCGACTTCATCTATGATTATGACGACGACAGCTATATCTGCCCGGGTGGCAACCACTTGCGGCGGTCTAATCGCAACTTCAGTACACCGCGCACCGGGATCGATAAGGACGGCTCCATCCGCTACCGCGCGCGTCAGCACGACTGCGAAGGCTGTGCTCTGAAGCCGCAATGCACGCCCAATGCGCCAGCCCGCAAGATCACGCGTTCAATCCACGAAGGCGCGCGCGACATGGCCCGCGATATCGCGACAACCGACGCCTATCTTGTGTCGAGCAGAGAGCGGAAGAAGGTCGAAATGCTGTTCGCCCACCTCAAGCGCATCCTGAAACTGGACCGCTTGCGTCTGCGCGGCCCCAATGGTGCCCGTGACGAGTTCCACCTCGCCGCCGCGGCCCAAAACCTCCGGAAAATGGCAAAGATCTTCCCGATCCAGCACCTCGCCACCGCCTGATCAAGGTGGGGAGGCCGTTCGCCTCCCGTCCGCTTCCACCCTCCGCAGTCCGCCGGGCGACTTCTTCAACAGAATAGGGCGCTAAGCCGACAATCATTCGTCGCCTCTGAGGTCGATTCGGACGGGCGGATCGACATCTTCTCCTCGGCCAGGATAGTCGTCGAAGACCGTGACACTGTTGTCGGAACAATTATCGCGCTGGGCGGTCAGCTTCGATGGTCGCCGCATTTTTTTGCGCTGTCTGGATCGAAGTCGATTGCCCGGCGAGCGCGATACGCCGGCGTGGTGAGGTTCCGGGAACAGGAATGAATTTGAAATGCTGGGTATCCGCCTCGAACGTCCGCGCTCGGCGGTTCATTTCCTGCGCGGTTTCTCGCAAAAGTGAAAAATCCACTGCAAAATATGTAGCTCAACGCGCAACCGGGATCGACGGTGGATCTAGAATTCTATGAGTTCGAATCCACGCGGTTTGAGGATCTTGCGGACCCAGCCCTTGTCGATCTGCAGATTCTCACCGGTCAGGTCGATTGCGGGATCCGCTCGCTCGAACAATGCGATGCAAAGTTCGTCCGTGTCGAAGCGCGACCTATACTGGATGCCATCGAACGCCGTCTCGGTATAAACGATCGCGGAAATCCGTTGCGTAATGTCGTAACCACCAGGATTGGTGACCGGATCGAAATCGGCCGCTACGCCGGCAGCGGTGGTCTGAAACCAGGCGAGACCGGGGCCATGCAGCTTGGCAAGGCGTAGTGTTCGTCTGGTCTTGAACGTAGCCGCGCGCTTCTGCTCGACACGGTCCCATAACAGGTCCCGGTCAGCGGGCTTCCGCAGCAGGCTTTCCGCGAACGGGCCAACCAGTGTTTTCCCAAGATAAAGAACGCCGAATTGTCCGTCGGGATCGTCCCAGCGCCAGGACGCGTCCTTGCGGCCATACCAGCGCGCGTCGACGGATTTGCCATGAACACGGTGCAGCGTCCGTCCGGCAGCGATCGTCGCCACCGGCATCATCGATTTTGCCGCCATTGTCAGTCGTCGAGTGTTTGGGCGACACGCACGACACGATCGACATCGTCTTGATTGCCCCTTAGGAGGTCGATCGGCCGCGCGTCGCCCAGACCGTCGTCGCCGCTCACCAGATACTGGAGGACCGCCCAGCCGCTCGCCCCGGGTGCAGCACCGAGAACGCGGGGAATCGCCGGGAGGATGGCATTGCCATCGAACTGGAATGCCGGAAACAGCTTGGCACCATTGTCATCGATCATGAGGAGGCGACGGTCCCGGGCGGCCTTGTAGACGGCCTGCACTGTCTTGTGTCCGAGCAGATTGCGAACTGCTTCGGCATCGAAAGCTCCACCTGCGGCTTCGATCAGTCGCCGTTTGAAGGCGATGGCCCGGGTAATCTCTTCCGCCTGTTCCGGATCGCCGGCTTCGACCGACGGAATGCCGCGCGCGATATTCAGGACAAGCGCGGGGACGTCGATGCTGCCAATCGCCGCCGTCTTGGCGGCAGCTGGCATCATCTTGATGATCCGGTCGGCGCTTGCCAGGATGCGGTCACGCAGGATGCGATCTACATCGATAGCGGCCATACTGGCTGTGCGAGACATGTCGGCGCTCCTAGTTTAGTGAGTTTCATATAGGGCATATTGGGAACGCTTTCAACCATCCACAGACGCCGAAACGATGAACCTTCAAACATGGACGTCGACGGACGTCGTGCCATCACGCTGGCTCCGTGGCCTTGGCGGCTGCCGCTTCAACTCGCTGGGAGTAGCAGTAAACACCGTCCAGTCGCCGTAGTAGACCCCGTCATGCTCGACATAATCGTTGAAGATGGTGAGGCGCCAATCGCACAGCGGGCCGACGACGTTCGACAATCCTCGCGCCCGCCAATCGGACATCACCGCCGGGAAGTAGCGGTCCATCACTTCAGGTGTGGCAGCAAATTTGACGTCACACATATAGGTGGTGTGGACATAAGCGAGCGGCCCGATGACGGGTCCATCACTGCCCCAGTCTTCGAGGTTCTCATCGGGATCTTTGCGACCATGATAGAGGTGGAGATAGAGTTGCGGAACATCCGGGGCGACGGCTTCGGCTCTTGGCATCGTATCACCGGTCTCATTCGCTTCGCGGGCGGCAATCCAGTCCAGATAGCCGAGACGCGTGTCATCGTTTGAGATCTCGTATTTCCAGTCGGCTAACGGATGACCGGCGCGGCGGCTCCACGGTCCCTGCTCTTCCGGCGCGGAAGCGATCGAAATCGGAGGCGGAACGAATGCGGCAATTTCGAACCAGGCGTCGGCCGCGGCTATGGATCCGAGCCCATTCAACTCGGTCCGGCTCATGAGAACATGGTCCGACCCGTTGGTGTCGAAATATAGCGGATCGCCCTCGCCGGTATAGACGGCACGCTGAGCGCTGAACGCGCCGACACACGGATCCGAATTGCGAACAAAAGGAATGCCGTGGTGGGTGCAGAAATCCTCGACCTGATCGAATTGCCCGCCAACCAGGCCATGGGCGCAGATTTCGAGGGCTTGGCCATCGACAATGTGGGACGCATCGACGGTCGCTCCAACCCAGTCGAGCATTCCATGGTCGCACGCTATGGCGTCGATCAGCGGCTCGATCAGATCGCTCCTGATCGCCCCGCCGATCCGAATGATCGCGGATGCACGGTCTGTCATGGGAACCTCCATCGTCTCGATGGCCCTGCGGACAATTCCGCCGCCACACCGAGCCCCCCCCCACTCCCCCCTTTTCGCCTGTAAATTGGCCCAGCACGCAAACTATGGCGGTGACTGGGGGCCGCATTCGGCAGCGCCGATGAGGCTGCGAAGCTTCGACCATGCGAGTGCTTCGCCGGCGCACCGCCCTTGCCGGACGCCTATTTCGTACAGGCGATAGGTCAGGCTGACGATTTCAGGTGTGGCGTTCGAGGGGACGAGGATCAGGAAATCGCTTTCGTCGTCCAGGAGCTCGAAGACCGTGCCGTCGGTCGGCAAGGTCGTGACTGCAATGCTGGCCGAGCTCCCGAGCGCGGTGAGAGCCGTGTTGAAGCGGTCGACAAAGTCCTGATCGACCAGTGGATAGAAGTCGGACATCATGGCCCCCTTCGTGGATTCGGGATTCACTGCGGCCGCTCGGCGATGATCGCGGCGAGGACCTCGTCGGCCTTCTCGACAGGCAGGAAGAGCCGCGTCTTGTACTGGATCACCTCGCTGAACAGACCGCGCGCCTTCAGCCATTCGCGGTCCTGTGGCTGGAAATCCCGGACCTCGAAGCGCCGGCTACTGTTCACCATCGTGGAAACGAGGCGCGCGCCATGGAGGCCCGGGATCAGTGCGCCATCGCCGCCACGCGCCGCCTCGATCAGTTCATCGGGCGTGAGTTTGATCGAGGACTCAAGACCGAAGGCGGACTCCAGTTTCTCGAGCGCGGTGGGCATCACGATGCGTCCGAGGATGGACGTTCCCGCCGCGTCATCGATCCGCCAGACGCGGACATCGTCTTGCGGCAGCTTGTTCCAGACGGGCAAAAGGAGGCCGGTCGCGACGCTGATCGTGTCAATATCGACCTTATCGAGCGCTTCGGACACCTCTGCTTCCCAGAAGCTTTTGAAGCTATCGTGATCGACCTCTTTCCAGAAGGTGTGCCAAAGTTCGGCGAGTTGGATACGATTGGAACCCGTCGGCCGGACAAGCTCCAGCATCTTGACGGGGCGCCCCTCGTCGTCGGTGATCGACCAGGATGGAACGCAAACGGCGACGCGCCCCGAACGGCTGTTCCGCAGATATCGCACGTCGTCGGAGCTTCCCCAGATCTTGTCGAGGCGCGTCCATCCGGTGACGTGCGGCTTCAGATGAAGCTCGAGGCGGAGCAAACGCGTTTCGGCGCCGGATACCGGGTCTTTCCTGAGCACGCGCTCCGAGATCTGAACGATACGCTCGGCCCGGATCGCTTCGACGCCGAGGTCGAGCGTTCCGGCTTCGCGCGCTGCGTCGACGCGGGCCTGTATGAGCCCCATATATTCCTCGAAAACCGCGTTCTGGGTCGCGATCCTGAGCGCGAGGATGCGGTTGAGCCAGCGCTGGATCGGCGGCAGCTTGTCGAGCAAGGTGCCATGCTCATCGACAAGCTTCAGGCCTGTGATGATCTGGAATTTCTCGAGGCTGACGCTCGCGAGCTTGCCGGCGTGGAGGAGGTGATACCACTGGGTCAGGGCCTCGCGGGCATAGCTGCTTTCGAGATTATCGGCGGGATCGAACAGGTTCTGGCCGCCTGTCTGGCGTTGGCCGCGCGTGAGCGCGCCCAGCGTGTCGAGACGGCGCGCGATCGTGCTGATAAAGCGGCGTTCACCCTTGCAGTTGGTCGTGACCGGGCGGAACACCGGCGGCATGGATTGGTAGGTGCGGTGGGTGCGACCGAGGCCCTGGATCGCGATGTCGGCGCGCCATCCGGGTTCGAGCAGGAAGTGGATGCGCCGCTTGCGCGCGGTCGGGCAGTCCAGGTCAGCGTGGTAGGACCGCCCCGTGCCACCCGCCTCGGAAAAGACGAGGATGGGCTTTCGCCCCGACATGAAGTTGTCGGTCTCGGCGATGTTGGAACTGGACGTGCGACGCTCGACCTTCTGCCGGCCCTGCCCATCAACGACAATCCGCCGCGTGCGCCCCGTGACCTCGGAAACCATGTCGGTGCCGAAATGTACGATGAGAAAGTCGAGCGCAGCCGGAACAGGCGGCATCGAGCAGAGCCGCTCGATCAAATCGTCGCGCGCGGCGACCGCTTCCTGGCACAGGACACCGTTGCCGTCGTCATCGAGCATTGGCTCGGAGCGCATTGACCCATCGGTCGCGCGAAAGGCGCGCATTTGCCGGGTTGGGAAGGCGGTCTTCAGATAATCGACCATGGTGTCGAGTGGGGAGACATCGATCGAGAGGTTCGCCCGTTCTTCGGGTGACAGGTCAGCCAGGCGGCGGTCGAGTATTGCCTCGGCGGTACTGGTGAGCTGAACGACGGCGACATGGCCCGCGGCGAGTTCATCCTCGATCGCGCGAACGAGCGTCGGCATCTTCATCGCGATCAGGACCTGCGAGAAGAACCGCTGCTTCGCGCTTTCGAACCGGCTCAGCGCCGATCCCTTGGCCTGGGCGTTCATCGTCTGCCCCGAAATGCGGTCGACGATGTTCGACGCCTTCAGAACCTCGTCGAGGTTCTGGTGAATGATCGCCCATGCATCGGCATAGGCGTCGTAGATGTCGATCTGGTCCGGCGTGAGCTGATGCTCGAGCGGGTCATATTCGACGCCGGCGAAACTGAGCGCCCGGGCGGTGTAGAGACCCATGGACTTGAGATCGCGGGCGACGATTTCCATCGCGGCGATGCCGCCGTCGGTCATCGCGGCGAGAAAGCCGTCGCGATTGGCAAACGCCGTACCGGGACCCCAGAGCCCGAGCCGCGACGCGTAACTCAAATTTTCGGGCTTGGTGGCGCCGGTCGCCGATTCATAGACAACGCGGGCGCGCGGCAGCGCATTTTGCAGGCGGACCCCGGCGAGGCCCTGCTCGGATCCCTTGGCTTGCCGGTACTCGTCCTTGGTCCCGGCGGCGTTGCCCATCGAATGGGATTCATCGAAGAGGATCACGCCTTCGAACCCGGCGCCCGTCCACTCGAGAATCTGCTGCAGGCGCGAGCATTGGTCGTGGCGCTGGGATCGGAGCGTCGCATAGGTGAGGAAGAGGATGCCACTCGCCATGCCGATCGGCTGACCAAGCGGAAAGGCGTCGAGCGGCTGGACGTCGATTGGAAGCCCGCCGAGCGCGCTCCAGTCGCGCCGGGCATCTTCGAGGAGCGTCGCGCCCTTCG
Organism: uncultured Sphingopyxis sp.; assembly: GCA_964426485.1. Taxonomy (GTDB): domain Bacteria; phylum Pseudomonadota; class Alphaproteobacteria; order Sphingomonadales; family Sphingomonadaceae; genus Sphingopyxis. The sequence continues at coordinate 81,667 of CAYRQX010000011.1, forward strand.
AGATCCACATGGCGCGCTGATTGCCGCAGTTCCATTGGTCCCGGATAATTGCGGCGCCTTCACGGCCCTTGCCGACGCCCGTCCCGTCCCCGATGAAGAAGCCCATGCGATAGGGGCGGCCTTCGGGGTCCTCGATCAGCAAGTCGCCTGCCGTGTTGGTGACGAACCGGCCCGAGAGGTCGCGCGAGAAGGCATCGCCTGCGTAAATGATCGCTTCGAGCTGGGCGTCTGACAGCGCCTCGCTTGCCCGCTTCTGGAAAAGCGGGCGATATTGGGGGATCGGGGGCAGAACCGACGCCATGGCGAGCGATTCCACGAGATCGTCGGGGTGGGGCTTCGCGCCTGGAATATCGATGCGGGCGAGCCGCCAAGGCGCATAGATACCGACCGGATCGCCGACAGGGAGCGGCGCGTCGCGGACCGAATAGGCGAGCGGCTGCGCTAGATCATCGGTCGCGGCGATCCGCGAGGGTGCGATGATCCTGGGGCCAGCGAGGCCGGAGAAGAGTGAGGACGACGAAGGCCTCAGCGCGGGACGCATCGGGATTACCGCCGGGGACGCCGGGGGCGGTTCGTCGGATGGGTCAAGCCGCGCCGGAGCCGCGAGCACGATGGGCAGCGCCGCCGCGATGGTGTCGACCGTGTGGCGCTCGGTTTGGCCGATCCAGCCCTTGTCGAAGACGATCAGGCGGACGGCGACGCTGGTGCCATGCTTCGCATAGGGACGGCCGAGAATCGTGATCTCGACGCGCGGGCGGGCAATTTCGGCGACGGAGACATAGCCGCTCGCGCCGCTCGCATCGTGCGCGAAGGTCGGCGACATGATCGCGACGCAGCGTCCGCCCTCGGCAAGACGCAGCAGCGCGGAGCGAAGATGGCGCGCTCCGGCATGGCGATCTTGGCCGCGCCCCTCGCTGCGGCTGAAGGGCGGGTTGATCAGGACAATTGTCGGCCGAACATCCGTCGGCAGCCGGTCGTTGATGAACTCGGCGTCATGGGTCGTGACTGGGCGGCCCGTCACGAGGGAAAGCAGCGCCGCCCGGCAGGGATCGCGCTCGTTGAGCGAAGCGCTCGCGCCCGCGGCGATCGCGCGCGCCGCAAGCATGCCGGTACCTGCCGACGGTTCGAGCACATGATCGCCAGCAGTGACCGCCGCCGCTCGGGCCGCGAGCCAGGACAGCGCCGCCGGCGTGCTGAACTGCTGCATATCGACCTGGTGCTCGCTGCGATAGGTCTGGGTCGGCAGCGCCTTCTCGAACGCGAGGATATCCGCGAATTCGTCTTCGGGCCCCCAGTCCGGGTTCGGGTCATCATCGGGCACGAGCGTGTCCGATGCCTGCGCGGCTTCGAGCGCGTCATAGGCATCGCGCATCGACCAGCGCCCGTCGGCATCGGAGCCGCGGAACGCTTCCACCATCAGGCGCTTGAGCAGCGAGCGGGTCACGGATTGCGGATCGGCGAGCCGGTCGCGCAGTGCGCGGGCGACGCCATAAAGGCGTTCGGCTTTTTCCCGGGCCTCGGTGCCCGGGGTTTCAGCGAGCTTCAGAAGCGGAAGGGTCATGGCAATTCTCCTGAAGAGGTTCGGGAGCAACACGCCCCCGCTGCCATCGCCCCTCCCCCTCTCCTCCCGACTGGAATGGGGGCATAAGAAAAGGGGCCGCGGCGCAGGACCGCGACCCCATAAAATCGAAGAGCGAGATTAGGCCGCGTCGGAGAGCGGCTCGTCCTCGTGGGTATCATCGGCGGGATCGCCCGCCGCCTCGGGTTCGACGGTGCCGCTCGTTTCGTCTTCGCCATCATCGTTCACCGGCTCGGCGACCGGATGCTCGAAGCGCATGGCGTCAGGCAGCCAGGCAAGCGCCTTTTCCTTGACGTCCGCCTCGACGATGATGTTCCCGGCGAAGAGCTGTTCAGCCGAAGAGGCGAGCAGGTTCTTCTTCGACGCCCCGTAGCGCTGGCTGAGCTCGCTGCCGCCGATCTCCTGAAAGAGGTCGATGATGGAGCTCTTGGTGAGCCGCTTGAAATAATTCTTCGCGGTCGGGCGCCACCAGGCGGCGACATCGATCTTGAGCTTGCGACCGAGATGATCGACGAAACCGCTGGCGGAATCTTTCATGGGCACCGCATGGATCGTCCGGGCGATCGCCCAAGCGAGCCAAGCCGCACGCGCTTCTTCGCCGAGCGCGCAGAAGGCATCGTAGCGCCCGGCGACGCCGATGTTCGGCTGGACCCAGCTTCGATCGAGCCCCTCTTCGAGCTTGGCCCATTCGTCAGCCGCGAGCGATCCGCTTTCGAAGCCAATGACACGCGACGGCGCGGCATCGGCGCGAAGGTCGCTGGCGAGATCGGAAGCGTAGCGCCGTAAAGCCGCATCGACCATCACGAAGGTTCCGAGATCGAGCGCAAAGCGGGGATCGCTTGCGACATGGACACGAAGCAGTTCCGCCTTCATCGTTGCGAGCTCGTCGATGAGTCGTTGGCTCATTGCCGGTTTCGCCGAGACAGAGCCGTCGGTCTCGGCGTCGCTATCATCGTCGCCATCGATGTCTTCGTCGGCCTCGGTCGGCACCATGTAGGCCTGATGGTGCACACGCGGCTGGCCATCTTCGCCGATGACGAGGAAGGCAAGTGCCGCGGCCTTTTGGTCGTCGGTCAAGACCGCCGGTCGATTCTGGATGCCGCTCAGTTCGGATTCAAGTTCGCGATACCGCTGTTCCTCGTCCTCGGTGATGCCGTCATCACTCTCGTCGGCAGATTCGGCGATCATGTTCATCTCAGCTTCGATTTCGGCGCAGCGCGCTACCTCCTCTGCGGTCGGTTCAGGAATCTCGCCGCGGACCGGGCGGAGGCCGTCATAATCCGCGAACGAGATGCGCGTCATCGGGACCGCGCGAATTTCCGCGAAGCCCTCGCGCGCCCGGATCGCTTCGGCTTCCGCAGCCAGCTTCTCATCAGCGAGGCGGTCGAGGACGTCGCCATCGATCCAGTTCTCGGATGCACTGTCGGAAAAGAGGTCAGAGTCGATCCGCCCGCCCGCCTCGACATAGGCATCGCGGCCGACGAGCAGCGCTTTCGGGTCGCCGCCCCGGTAGCTGCCGGCGGCGAGCTCACGCCGGATGGTGTACGGGTCGTTGCGGTAATAGCTGTCGCGATATTGCTCGAAGACGCGGGATTGGCGAGCCGTATCCGAGGTGCTGCCATAGGCCTTTGCAATTTCGAGGGTGATTTCGCCCTTGCGCAGCGCATCGAAGATCGTCTCGTGGAGATCGGCGAGACGGACGCGGCCGAGCACGAAGCGCTCGGTTTTGCCGAAGCGCGCCGCGACCTGGGCCGCAGTCTTGTCCTCCTTCTCGATCATGTTCTTGAACGCCATGCACTCGTCCGCGGCGGTCATCGGGAGCTTGTTATTCTCGGCGTAGCTGAACTCGATGGCACGCTTCGCGTCCGGCATCACCATGACCGGAATCTTGAAGTCGTCCGGGAGCCGCCCCTTTTCGATCAGGACGTGCACGCGCTCGAGGCGCCGACCGCCGCCGAAGATGCTGTAGTGGTCCTTCTTGCGCTTGACTGCCGTACCAATCAAATTCTGGAGCACGAAGCCGGCCTCGCCGATCATCGCCTCCAGTTCTGCGTCGGCATCGGGATCGCTTTCGGTCCTGACGTTGAGCGGCGAAGGGACGCAGTTGCGCGCAGGCGCGTATACGATGGGAAATGACATAATCAGTCTCCTGGCGGCGGAAGCCCGACCATTCAGGCCGCTCGGCGCCGCCAGTCCCCCACTCCCTTCCCTCCTTGCCTGAGGACATCGTTCCAGTCGTTTCGGCCGTTCCATGGCCAGATCGTATCGATGCGTCGTCCGGGCACCGCGTGCGCCTTCACGGCGAGCGGCACGGCGAGGCGGCCGGCACGGTCGTTGTCGGGCAACAGGATGAGACGCGACACCGATTCTGGAATAGTAATTTGTGGGATGCGCTCATTGCCGAGTGCGGCCCAGACCGGGATGCCGAGGAGGATCATCGCCGAGATCGCTGTCTCGACGCCCTCGGCAATTCCGAGTGTATAAGCGGCCGGCGCGAGTCGAACCGCACCTGTGCGGGGGTGACCGAGCAATCTGCGAGGGTGCCGGAGGTCGCGCGCGCGTCGGCCCCTGCCATCAAGGAAGGTCCGTTGGACGGCCAACAATCCCGAGTCATCGGTTACCGCGGCGAGCATCGCCGGTCGAAACACGGCCAGTCGGCCCTTGCCGAGAGGCGTTCGGGGAGCGAACCGCAGGCAGTTAGGTGCAATATCGATCGACCTGTTCCGCAAATAGGTCTCCGCGATTGTCCAGTTTATTGGCCGACCAATGCCCCACAGGTCACGGGCACGCTGCTGTAGCCATTCTTTAGGGAGGGAGGATGGCGCCCCCCTGCCGTCACGTGCGTCGAGGGCGTTCAGACCGTCGCGGCGAAGCGCCCGGAGCACATCGGAAATATCGCAGCCGGCAAAGCATTTGAACAAAAGTCGTGTTTCGCCAATCCTGACCGACAGGCTCGGGGTTTTATCCTCATGAGCAGGGCAGCGGCACATGCCAGAATCGCCAGACCAAGTCCCGCCGAAGCGGCGCACAAGAACGGCCCCGGCGACTTCGAGTTCTGGCTTGCGAGACGTTGAAAACCCTGCAGGCATGGCAAGCCTCTTCATCAGGACGGATACGCAATAACCCCCTCTTTTCCTCCTCGCTCCGCTTGGCTGCGGCATTAGTCTGTGGCCCCGCGGCGCGGGAATGCCGCCGACCGGTAGCTACGTGCCCTCCTCCTTGTGAAAATCGTGCCGCCGACCATGCTTGAGCGGGCGAAAGCTGCGTTGGAACCGCGCGCAAAAATGTCTCGTTGCGAGGACATGAAAGATGCGGGATTCCGATGACACTCCGGTTGAGATCGTATTTATCGAGCCCCTTACGGTACGGATTTCCACTGCCGTCAAGCTCACCGGAATCAGTCGATCCAGGATTTACGAACTCATCGAGTCCGGCGACCTTGAAACCGTCAAGGTCGGCCGATCTACGCTGATCCCATATAAAAGTCTGAAAGCCCTAACCAGCGCATAATCGGTTGCGCCACCGCTCGAAAAGAGGGTCCCAAATTTTCGTTCCCACCGTGTAGCTCGCGTCGGAGCAGCTATTGATCGCTTGGTCCATGCGGAGTCACATGCTGGCTATCTAGCTATGATCGTGCAAAGAGCAACAATGGCCCGATATCATGGCTATCGGCTACTTTAAGTGCGGCAACATAAGCTGCTCTCGTTTCGCTGGCATTGACCAGGCCAACGCTTCCCCATGTAAACGGTGTACATCCGAGTTGGACCGCCAGCATGTCGCCGACCATACGCGAAAAACGGCCATTGCCGTTCGGGAAAGGATGGATGGCAACGAGCCGGTGGCTGAATCGGACGGCAATTTCATCGGGTGGGTAGGTTCCATGCTCGACCCAATATCGCGTGTCGTCGATCAGTTGACGAAGGTCCATGGGGATTCTGTAAGCATCGACGCCAATGTTGCGCGGCGTGGTGCGATACTGCCCGGCCCAACGCCACACGTCTCCGAACATGCGTTTGTGAAGCTGGTTCATGAAATCCTGATCGAGAATATCCCGCTTCCGGCTCATCACCCATCGTAAAGCTTGCCTGATATTGATCTGTTCGGCTTCATTCAGCTCATGCCGCATGGTGATATAGGACGGGATGAGTTGTTCGCGCTCCTCGGCGGTCAGCGGCGTGTTGGCGTCGTCGTCATCGTTAAACAGCTTATCTGTCATTCATCATCCCACAGGCCGCGCAAGGAGCCGGATAGAATGAGTTCGATCATGCGCCGCTGTTCTTCGTCGAGATCGGCTTTGAGCAGGGCCTGATTTTCCAGCCGCATGGTATGGTCCAGCCGCGCAATATCCTTGCTCGCTTTCTGCTTCGCGCGGTCGCGCAGGATATCATCAAGCGGCTTCGTCGGTACGAAGGCATAAACGAAAGTGCAGTTCATTGCCTCAGCCGCCTGACGCAGCGTCTTAATCGTGGTGGATCCGCTGACTTCGGCCTTCTCAATCACGGGAATGCGCGAAATCGATGTTCCCATACGAGCGGCAAGCTGGCGGACCGTCATGCCCAGAGCTTCGCGTATTGCCTTTATCCAGCCTCTTGGGGGCACGGCAAAAGACGTTTCGCGCAAGGGCGCGAAACGTCTTTCGAGTTGCTTGCGGGCAAGGGCGGCCTGATCTTCGTTCATATATATATGTCCTGATGAGCCTAAGATGTATATATAAATATGAACATATCAAGATATTTTGATCGTAAATTTATGATCGTTACCTCATAAAATATACATAAATATATGAACGTACTACCGCAAAACCTGAGCGCGCTAGGCAGTCATTCGGCCGCCCCTCTGAAAAGATGGCCGCACAATCTGTGCGCCATCGCGGAGCTGGTCGAGATAGTCCGACCAGTGCTGCATCATGCGCACACGCTCATCCCAATATTCGCCGCGCGTGTAGATTCGCCGCGTCGCGTTTGCATCCAGATGCGCGAGCTGCCTCTCGATCGCATCGGGATGCCACATGCCCATCTGGTTGAGAAGAGTCGCGGCTGTCGAACGGAAGCCATGCGCCGTCATCTCCTCGCGGCTATAGCCGAGACGCCGAAGGGCCGCGCTCACCGTATTCTCGGACATGCACCGCCGGGAAGTTCGAAATGAGGGGAACAGAAATTGCCCATGGCCCGTGAGGCCGTGCAGCGCTTCAAGCATTTCGAGAACCTGCCTGGACAGCGGGACACAATGCTGACGGCGCATTTTCATCTTGTCGGCCGGGATCGTCCACACCGCGTCCTCGACATCGATCTCCGTCCATTCCGCCTGTCGCAGTTCGCCCGGCCTCACGAAGACATGCGGCGTCAGTCGCAGCGCAATTGCCGTGATTTCGTGACCAGCATATCCTTCGATAGCGCGCAGGAGCGCCCCTGTTTCCTTGCGGGTCGTGATCGCGGCGTGGTGCTTTACCTTCGGAGCCGTGAGCGCGCCGCGCAAGTCAGCCGCAAGATCACGGTCCGCCCTTGCGGTGGCGATCGCGTATCGGAAGACCCTGCTGATCACGCTGCGCATCCGACGCGCACTTTCATACCGTCCATTGGCCTCGACCTTACGGAGTACGGCCAGAACCTCCTGGGGCGTGATTTTCGAGATCGGACGGCTGCCGATCAGTGGATTGGCGATATCGAGGAGCCAGCGAATTTTGCGAAGCGTGACGGCCGCGCGCTCTTCCCGTTCGTTTTTCGCCAGCCATTCCTCTGCGATCGTCTTGAACGTGTTGTCCTCGGCGATCTTTCGGGTGATCCGTTCGACCTTCTTTTCCGCGGCCGGATCGAGCCCTGCAAGAAGCAGCTTTCGCGCTGCGTCGCGCAGTTCCCGAGCGGAAGCAATTCCAATATCAGGCCACGAACCGAAGTAGAGAGTCTTTTGTCGGCCCAGGTGACGATAGTTCATTCGCCAGACCTTTGCTCCGCTCGGTCTGACCACGAGATATAGGGCATCGCTATCGGCCATTTTATAGGCCTTTTCTGCGGGCTTGGCGTTCGAAATCTGGATGTGGGTAAGCGTCATGATGGTTTCACCTGCAAGAGGCTGACCGGAACCATCAAAAACACCATCAAAGCTGATGGTACGCTGATGGTTCCGGCTGGATCAGCCTGGATTCCATTCAGCGATTCTCATCGAAAAACGGTGGAAAACCAGCCGCTTGCTGGACGTTCCCGGACGTTGCCGGAAAGGTCACTGGTGCCCAGAAGAGGACTCGAACCTCCACGACCTTGCGATCGCCAGCACCTGA
>CAYRQX010000012.1:0-82971 GCA_964426485.1 uncultured Sphingopyxis sp.
GACACCGAGTCCGGCAATGATGTTCGTCGCCGCGCCGGTCTCGGAGGCCTTGGCCTGCACGGCACGCCTGCAGTCGTTGACCTTGCCCTCGGGGACATCCTCGCCCCAGCATTCGACCATCCGGCTGACGCCGAATTCCTTGAACAGCGGCGCCGCGTCAGCGGCATGTTTGCGATATTCTTCCTTGTTCGCGGTCGGCACCGCGACCACAAATCCTTCTACATAGGCCATCTTGTCTCTCCTTAGGGGGGTGGGAGTTTTTCAGGCGGCGGGTGGACCCGCTTCTTCGCTGAAGGCGGCCAGCTGCGCGTCCATCGCGCGCTGGAAGGCGGGGCGCGCGAGGCAGCGACCCAGATAGGCCTGCAACCGCGGCTGCTCGGCGATCAATCCGGCTTCGACGGCTTCGCGCAGCACGGTCGCCATCGCGATGTCGGCGACGCTGAACTCGCCGGTCAGATAGTCTTTGTCCCCGATCGCATCGTTCAGGCGGCCGAGCCGGCCCTGGATGAACTCGATCAGGCTGGGGCGGCGCAGCTTCGCCCATTCCTCTTCGGCGGCGAAAATGTCGACATTGCCCAGCTCGAACAGCATCGGTTCGACGCTGTTATAGGCGGCGAACAGCCAGGCGAGCGTGTTGGCGCGCGCCTGCGCGCCGCGGGGCATCAGCCGCGGGTCCTTCTCGGCGAGGTGGAGCAGGATCGCGCCGCTTTCGAACAGGCGGATGCCGCCGTCATTGAGCACCGGGACCTGCCCCCACGGCTGGAACAGGAAATGGTCAGCGGGGCGGTTGATCGCGCTGATCAGATGTTCGGCATAGTCGAGCCCGATCTCCTCGCACGCCCAGCGCGGGCGGAGGTCGCGGACATAGCCGCGGGCGAAATCGGGAACCCAGTCGAAGGCGGTAACTTCGATGCTGGCATTGGGGTTGACGGGCATGATCAGTTCCTTTTCCCTTTGATATAGGCGACGATCGACATCGCGTGGCCGTGGCCCAGGTCGTAATCGGCCTTCAGCCATTCGATGATCGCGCCGGCCTTGATGCCGGGGGCGAGGCCGTTTTCGTCGGCGAGGCCCTTGTCGATTGCGATGCTTTTCAAGCTTTCAGCCGATTTGCCGGTCTTGGTTTCGACATTGTCGATATAGGCTTGGAAGCTCATGCGCTCGCTCCTGCCCGCAGCGGGATCAGCGCGCGGAGGCGCGGATCGCGCAGCCACAGGCCGCCCCACAGCATCAGCCCGAGGTAGACGCCGAACAGTATGTGGCTGAACAGCGGGCTGCCGATCCGCACATGCGTGCCGATCGCGCCGCCGAGATAGCCGGTGATCAGTATCGCGCCGAGGATGGCGGTTCGCGGCCAGATATAAAGGAGCGTCGGGATCAGCAGCAGGAGCCCAAGCATCGTCATCGTCGGGACATCGAGCGGCCATCCGAGATCGGGCGGGCTATATTGGATCGCCGTCTCGGGCGACACCAGCTTGAGCCCGGCGTCGAAGAGCAGGAAGAGGACCACCAGACCGCTCAAGACATGGCCTGCGATCAACTGACCCTTGGGGGTTCCCTGATCTGTCATCCTCTTCCTCCTCCCTATGATCTTTTATGCGGTGGCTTCGGCAGGCTCGCCGGCGGGGATCGCGGTCGGGTCCATCCACATCACTTCCCAGATATGGCCGTCGGGATCCTCGAAGCTGCGGCCATACATGAAGCCATAATCCTGCGTCGGGGTCGGGTCGGCCTTGCCGCCCGCCTTGACCGCCTTGTCGACCTGTCCGTCGACCGCATCGCGGCTGTCGGCCGACACGCAGAGCAGCACCTGCGCGCTCGTGTGTGCGTCGGGAATTTTCTTTGAGGTGAAGGTCGCCCATTTTTCATGCGTCAGCAGCATGACGTGGATCGACCCTTCCTCGACCACCATGCACGCGGCGGTGTCGTCGGTGAAGGCGGGGTTGTTCGCCGCGCCGACCGCTTCGTAAAAGGCTTTCGACTTTTCCAGGTCGGTGACCGGCAGGTTCACGAAAATCATCTGGGGCATCATCTTCTCTCCTTGGGGTGGTGATTGTTGAAATCAGCGTGCGCGGCGCGCGCTGGCAATTACGCGCCGCGTCATGACGCGCTTCCGCTGCCGAACAGCATCCGGACATAACGCTTCAAATGGGTGACGGTGCCGCGCGCAATCGCCGGGTCGTTCGTCGTTTTCGCCAGGACGAAGGCGCCCTGCAGCACCGACTGGACATGCTGCGCCAGGCCGATCGCGGTGACGTCCTCGGGCACGCCATAAATATCCATCGCGGCCTGGATATCGGGGGCGAGCGCCTGGCAATAGGCGTTGATGCTCGCCTCGCACGCCGCGCGGATGCGGTCGTTGGTCGCATAGGCTTCCTGCACCATCGTGCCGACGAAACAGGTGTAATCTTCGGTGGGGCCATCGAGCATCGACAGGCGGAAATCGATATGGCCCAGCAGCCGGTCGAGCGGATCGTCGAGGTGGACGTGCGGCGCCAGCTCGAACATCGGCCGCGCGCGGTCGGTCCAGCCCTCGGCCGCCGCGATCGCCAGCCCCTCCTTCGACGCAAAATGATGGAAGAAGGCGCCCTTGGTCACCCCCGCCGCCGCGCAAATCTGGTCGACCGTCGTTGCCGAATAACCCTGCTTGCGCACCGTCGCATGCGCCGCGGCGATCAGCCGCGCGCGCGCGCTGCCGCGCGGGGCACGGGTCGGCGGGGTGTCGGGTGCGGTTTGATTCGGTGTCATGCGAATTTACATACCAACTGGTTGGTATGTTGTCAAATCTACGCGCCTCCGCGATCTGCACGATGATCGCAAAGATACGAAAAGACTCGACCTTTCCGCCACTTCGCCTAAAGAGGGCGTCGGAACAAAGGGGGCACATCGTTGCTGTTCCGGGGGGAATATGGTCGCAGTCGTCTCAACCACGGCCTATCTTGGTATCGAAGCCCGCGGGGTCGAGGTGCAGTGTCAGGTCACGCCGGGCGTTCCGCGCTTCGTCGTCGTCGGGCTGCCCGACAAGGCGGTGGGCGAAAGCCGCGAGCGTGTCCGCGCCGCGATCGCCGCAATCGGCCTGTCGCTCCCGCCCAAGGTTATCACCGTCAATCTGTCGCCCGCCGACCTGCCGAAGGAAGGCTCGCACTACGACCTGCCGATCGCGCTTGCGCTGCTCGGCGCAATGGGCGTGATCGATGCCGAAACGCTCGCGTCCTATGTCGTCGTCGGCGAACTCGGGCTCGATGGCCGCGTCACGCCGTCGCCAGGCGTCCTGCTCGCCGCAATTCATGCGGGCAGCGCCGAGCGCGGACTCATCTGCCCGGCGGCGCAGGGACCGGAAGCCGCGTGGGCGGGCAATGTCGAGGTGCTCGGCGCGCCCGATCTCCTCTCGCTGCTCAATCATTTCAAGGGCAACGCCCTGCTCGCGCCGCCGGTGCCCGGCGAAGTCGAAGAGCCCGTCCGCACCGCCGACCTGTCGCAGGTCAAGGGACAGGAAACCGCAAAGCGCGCGCTCGAGATCGCGGCGGCGGGGGCGCATAATCTGATGATGTCCGGCCCGCCCGGCGCGGGCAAGTCATTGATGGCGGCGTGCATGCCGGGCATCCTGCCCGATCTCACCCCCGCCGAGGCGCTCGAAGTGTCGATGATCGCGTCGGTCGCCGGGAACCTGGAGGGCGGGCGCCTTGTCCGCGCGCGCCCTTTCCGTGCGCCGCATCATTCGGCGTCGATGCCCGCGCTTGTCGGCGGCGGGCTGCGAGTGCGGCCGGGCGAGGTCAGCCTCGCGCACCTCGGTGTGCTGTTCCTCGACGAGCTGCCCGAATTCCAGCGCGGCGTGCTCGATTCGCTGCGCCAGCCGCTCGAAACGGGCGAGGTCAGCGTTGCGCGCGCCAATGCCCACGTCACCTTCCCCGCGCGCGTCCAGCTGGTCGCGGCGATGAACCCATGCCGCTGCGGCCATCTCGGCGATCCCGCGCTCGCGTGTAGCCGCGCGCCGCGCTGTGCCGCCGACTATCAGGCGAAGCTGTCGGGACCGTTGCTCGACCGCATCGACCTGCATGTCGAGGTACAGGCGGTGAGCGCCGCCGACCTTGTCCTGCCGCCGCCCGCCGAAGGCAGCGCCGAGGTTGCGGCGCGGGTCGCGGCGGCGCGCGCGGTGCAGACCGCGCGCTATGCGGCGCACAAGGCGCGGACCAATGCCGAAATCGACGGCGAGTTGCTCGACGCGGTTGCGACGCCAGACGAGGCGGGGCGCAAGCTGCTCGCGCAGGCGGCCGAGGCGATGCGGCTGTCGGCGCGTGGCTATACGCGAATCCTGCGCGTCGCGCGGACGATCGCCGATCTGGCAGGCGCTGCGGACATCGGCCGCATCCATATTGCAGAGGCGCTCAGTTACCGCCGACAGGCGCCGAGGAACTGATGGACGAGATCGCATTCGAGGCCGTCATCATCGAATGGCGCGGGCCGGCACCTTATCTTTTTGCGCCGATTCCGGACGAACATGTCGGCGCCGTCCGCTATGCCGCGATGACCGCAAGCTATGGCTGGGGCGTCGTACCCGTGATGGCAACGGTCGGCGAAACCGCGTTCGCGACCTCGCTTTTCCCGCGCGACGGCACCTATCTGCTGCCGATCAAGGTCGCGGTCCAGCGGTCCGAAGGCGTCGGGGTGGGCGACCGGATTGCGGTCCGCATGCGCGTTGGCCGACCCTAGATTCGCGCGCTGATCCCGATGATGGTAAACATTTCCGAACATATTGATGCGATGGGGTAGGGATGATCGCGGCGGCACATCTTCTGGCGCACCTGTGCGGCCGGGCGGGGCTCGGCTTTGTCGTCCTCGTGCTCGCGCTATGGGCTGGACCGGCGGCGGCAGTGACGCTCGACGTCGATCGCGACCTTTGCCACGCGCAAAGCGCCGCCTCGGTTGCCGATAGCAGCCTGCCCAGGCTTCGCTTTTCGTGCCGCGAATCGCCGGCAGAATATCAGCAGGGCAGCCTCTGGCTTCGCACCCCGATCGATGCGCCCGGTATCGCTCGCAACGGCGCCGCGCTGATGGTGCATCAGTCGCGCTTCGATCGGCTCGCCGTCGCCTTTTCCTACGCCGACGGCACGACGCGCTGGCAGCAGGTGCGGGCAGGCGATTATGGATCGCACTGGCGTGCCGGCGGGCAGATCCTGTTCGAAGCGCCCGAGCGCGCCGCCGCGTTGACCGCGGTGACGATGCGCTTCGATCGCCTGTCGGGCCATCAATTTGTCCACGCGCGGATCGTCCCGAAAGCCAAGGCGGGAATGCAGTCGGCGGGGATGGCGGCCGCCGTCGGTGCGGCGCTCACGCTGCTGCTCATCAGCTGTATCTACAGCCTGTCGCTCGCTTTCGCGGTACGCCGCCAATATCTGGCGTGGCAGGCGGCCTGGTCGGGCACGATGCTGCTATGGGGTGCGCTGTGGTCGCAAGTCCATCTGGCGCTCGTGCCGGGACTGGCCGGGACGATGACGACGCAGATCTGCACCTTCCTCGCCTGCCTCGCCATCGCGCTCGCCACGGTCAGCGCGGTGACGGCGGTCGATCGGGGACGGGTGCCAAATTGGCTTCGCACCGGGGCGCTGATCCTTGGGCTGGGCGTCGGGCTCGCCGGCATTCCGCTGGCGCTGATCCGCGGCGACAGCCTGGGGCCGCTCGCCGACGCGCTGGGGCTGGTGATCCTTGCCGATCTGTTGGCAGTGACAGCCTATGTCGGCTGGGCATGGCGGCGCGGATCGGTCGAGGCGCGCGATTTCCTGGCGGCGTGGGGGCTGCCGATGGCGATGCTCGCCATCATCCATATCGTCGATGTCGAGGACGGTTTCTGGGGCGGCGGATCGAAACTGCTCGTGCTCGCCGCCGCGACCTGGCAGGCGTTGTGGCTGGCGGCGGCGGCGACGCGGCGGCTTGGCCATCTGCGCATCGAACGCGATCATGCGCGCAGCGCCGCAGCGACGGCGCAGCAACTCGCGCGGCGCGATCCGTTGACCGGGCTGCCGAACCGGCGCGGTTTTGTCGAAAGTGTCACACCGCTGCTCGAACGTGCGCGCGCGGACAATCTGCCCGCCGCCCTGCTGCTCGTCGACATCGATCGGTTCAAGTCGGTCAACGATATTCACGGGCACGATGCGGGTGACGTCGTACTGTGCGGCATCGCGCGCCGGATCGAGCGGTGGGAGGGGCCGATGTGCACCGTCGCGCGGCTCGGCGGCGAGGAATTCGGATTGCTGACGATCGGGATGGAGGGAATCATCCTCGGCCGCTTCGCCGAGAGCGTCCGGCGCGGGATCGCGGCGTGCGATCATAGCGAGACGGTCGGTGAGCGGCTGGTCACTGCCAGCGTCGGGGTCGCAGAGGTGCGGCCGGCGTGCGATTTCCGGCAATTATACCGGCTCGCCGACGAAGCGCTCTACGATGCGAAGCGCGGCGGGCGTAACCGGGTGGCCATCCAGCGGCATTACGACATGCCGGGACGGGCGTCGAACCGCGAGGTCGCGCGATCGAATTGAGGGCCGCGCGAACGCGGCCCATCACAAGCCGGCTTTTAGTTGGAGACGACTTCGAGCGGCGGCGGCGCCTTCGCCGCAGCAGCGCCATGGCGACGGTGGCTCAGCTTGCCCTCGACCTTTCCGCCGTTTTCGATCGTGATGTTTTCATAAGTCACGTCGCCGGTGATCCGCGCGGTCGCATGGACGATCAGCGTCTTGGCCTCGATCGCGCCGTCGAGCAGGCCCGCGATCTTTGCGGTCTCGGCGACCACGGATCCCTTGATCTCGCTCGCCTCGCCCTGGACGAGGTTGGCGCATTTGAGGTCGCCGTCGATCTTGCCGTCGACATGCAGATCGACGCTGGCGGCAACATTGCCGGTGACGACGACGTCCGATCCGAGGATCGAAAAGGTCGTATGACGCGCGCCCGTCGCCATTTTAGCGGGCACCGCGGACGGCAGCGACGGAACCGACTCGCTGCCTTGCGTCGTCTTTGACTTCGAGAACATCGGCTTTGGCCTCCAGGAAGCGGCGCGGATTGACCGCGACGCCGTTCAAACGGACTTCGAAATGCAGGTGGCTGCCGGTCGAACGGCCGGTCGAGCCCATTTTGGCGATCTGCTCGCCCGCGCCGACCTGCGCGCCGACCTTGGACGTAAAGCCCGACAAGTGGGCGTAGCGGGTCAATATGCCCTGGCCATGGTCGATTTCGACGACATTGCCGTAGCCCGACTTCTGCCCGACATAGACGACGCGGCCCGGAGCGGCGGCGAGGATCGGGCTGCCCATCGGGCCGGGGAAGTCGAGCCCTGAGTGCATCGCGCCGGCGCCGGTGAAGGGATCGCTGCGATAGCCAAAGCTCGACGAGAGCATCAGCACATTCGCGGGCTGCCCCGACGGGATCGCGACGAGCGTGCGTTCGAGCACCTCCATGCGGAACAGCGCGCTTTCGAGCGCGGCAAAGGATTTGCCCAGCGAACGCGCGCGGCCGGTGCGGCTGCGATAGGGGATGAAGGGACCACCGCGGCCGGCCGCGGCGTTGCGGACGAGCGCGGCGGGATTCATGCCGAGCTTGGCGACGGCGCCTTCGGCCTTTGCCGCGCGTTGGTTGACTGCGGTCAGCAGGCGCGTGGCGAAATCTTCCTGACGCGCTTCGAGCCGGGCGAGGATCTGCGCCTCGGGCGGCAGATTGGGGTCGACCAACGCGCTCGTCTTGAGCGGCGCTTTTCCGGTCGGCGCGGCAGCGCCTTCGGCGCCGATTTCGGGCGTCACCGCCGCAGGTTCGACGCCGAAATGGACCTTCGACCATTCCTCGAGCTGTTCCTGCCGGTCTTCGAGATCGGCAGCGGTTTCAGCGACCTTGTCGCGATATTTGGCGACGCGCGCTTCGGACGCGGCGGCGGCGGCCTGCTGCTGGGCAACTGCGGCGCGCTCGCCCGAGCTCAGCAGCTGGTTGACGAGCACCGCCAGCGTCGCACCGGCCCAGGCGAGCAGCACGAAAGCCGCGATCAGCGCGACGCGTTTTTGCCAAACGGCACTGACACGCACGAATCGGACATGGCCGTGCGTGCGGACGAAGATTTCATGGTCTTGAAACAGCGCAGAAAACCGCTGGCGCAAATCGCGCAGACCGGTATTTTTCGATAACAAGTGGCGACCCCATCTTGTGTTTTATTGGAGCCCTCCGCCCCGATTGATGCGCGCTGTAACAGCCCGGTCACCAAGGCGCGAATCTTTGCAGCGTGACTCGGGTCGAGTCGAAACCAACATGCGGTGAACGGTGTCAAACGACAGGAATACCGCCATTCTGGCAGGAAAACGCCCGCGAATCGGTAAATGCGATTGACGGCTTGCTTACCATTTTCAGGTAACGCTAAGCGGGTGAATATCATGACGAAATCTGCCCCGTCCCGGACCGACGAATCGGCAAATGCGCCAGCCGCGCATGGACGGGTCCGGCCGCGTTCGGCGGTCAGTGCGGGGGTGGGCATCGTCGGACTCGCGGGTCTGGTAAGCTATTTGCTTATCGCGCGCTTTGCGCCCGACATTGCCGCTTTTCTGGGCCTCGACTGGGGCAATCGCGGGGCGATGAACGGTCCCAATTCGGCCATCGCGAGCGTGCTCGCCTGCGGCGTGCCGATGGTGCTGTGGTCGATCTTTGTCGACAAGGTGCATCGCAATCCGTCGACCGGAATCGACTGGTCACAGCGCCGTCCGTGGCGCGAAACGCTCGACATCAGCCTGACCAAGCTCGCCGGATTGTGGGCGACCTGGGGACTGATCGCGCTCTTCTATGCGACAATGCGCTATTATTGGGAGGGCAATTACGCCTTTTCGATGAACCTGCTCGAGACGGTCGCGCCGTGGCTGCTGCTGGTGTCGGTCCCCTATATGCTGTGGCTCGATCGCCGGATGATCGAGCCGCGCGATGGCTGCTGGCAGTTCGGGCGTTGGCTGATCGCACCGGGACAACCAGTGGACGGCCGCGCCATCGGGCATCATCTGCGCGCCTGGACGGTCAAAGGCTTTTTCACCGCCTTCATGCTGTCGATCGTGCCGGGCAATTTTTCGGCGCTCGTCACGGTGCCGATGAGCGAGGTTACCGCCAACCCCTATATGACGGGTATCTGGTCGATCAATTTCCTCTATCTGGTCGACGTCCATATCGCGACGGTCGGCTATATATTGACGCTGAAACCGCTCGACGCGCATATCCGCACCGCCAACCCCTATGGCATGGCGTGGGTCGCGGCGCTCGTCTGTTACCCGCCTTTCCTCCTGATGAACGGCGGGCCGCTCGACTATCAGATTCATGGCTCGGACTGGGGCTATTGGCTGCAGGGGCATGAGAATCTGCTGATCGTCTGGGGCGCCGTGCTGGTGCTGCTCACCGCGATCTACAGCTGGGCCACGATGGCGTTCGGCATCCGCTTTTCGAACCTGACCCATCGCGGCATCATTACGCACGGGCCCTATGCGTTCACGCGCCACCCGGCCTATATTTCGAAGAATATGACGTGGTGGATCGGATCGCTTCCCTTCCTCGTTACCGCGGGCGGCTGGGTCGAGGGGGCGCGCAATGTCGTGCTGCTCGCTCTGGTCAGCGGCGTCTATTACTGGCGGGCGAAGACCGAGGAAAAGCATCTTCTCGCCGATCCCGCCTACGTGGCATATTGGAACTGGGCACAGGCGCACGCAGTGGTGCCGCGCTTCTTTGCGAAGCTCACGGCACGGACGCGCCCGCTGATCCGGCTCGAACCCGACGAGCGGGTCGGGCCGGTCGCCTAATTTTTCAGCGCGTCGGTGGCGGCGGTCGCTTCGGCGGCGCGGCGCGACTGCAGTTCGGCATAGCCATCGGCGATGATGCGCCACGCGCGGTCGCAGCGGCGCTGGTCCGACCGCAGCTTGCTGCTGCATACGGCTTCCAGCCGCTGCAACAGCCATTTGCGCTCTTCCTCGCGCGTTCGGGGATAGATGCTGGCGGCTTTGCCAAAAGCGTTGGCGCCGATACTGGCCGCTGAATTGACGTCGATGCCTTCCGCCGCGGCGGGCGAGGAGAACAGGGCGAGGGCGGTCAGGCTTGCTATGGTCAAACGGATCATCATCGACTCCCATCAACAGCTATATGCCGATGATAACAGGGAAAGATCGGCGATGCAAAATCCGGCCCGCGCCGCGTCAAAGCCGCGCGGGCCAAAGGTCGCGTCAGAATTTGAAGCCTGCCTCGATCCCGTAGATACGGGGTTCATTGACGTAGCTGGTCAGATTGTTGAAATCGATGCCGCCGGTCGGCGACGCGTCATTGGTGATGTTGCGCACGAAGCCCGCGATGTCGAAGCGGTCGGTCTTGTAACCGACGCGCACGCCACCTTCGAGCAGCTTGTCGTCCGAAAATTCGACCGAGCGATAGAGGAAGAACTGGATCTTCGAGCGATAATACCAGTCGGTGAAAGCGTAGATGGCGCCGTCGCCGACGGGGATTTCATAACCCGCGGTCGCGTTGAGCGTCCATTTCGGCGACTGCGGCAGCTGGTTGCCGTCGATCGAAAAGATGCCCGGGCTGCCGGGACGGGCGGGGTCGAGCACGGTGCATGGCGTCGCCGAACCGCAGCCCGCGACAAAGGCGTTGGCATCGTCGATCTCCGCGACGTTCCACGCGCCGCCGATCGAGAAGGTCAGCCCCGTGGCGGGGGCCGCCTGCAGTTCGGCTTCGATGCCATGGCCCTTGGCGTCGACGTTGAGCAGGCTGGCCCGGTTCGACGTGCCGCCAACCGCGGTCAGCTGAAGATCCTTGGTGTCGAAGAAATAGCCGGTCAGGTTGAAGCGGACGCGGTTGTCGAGGAAGTTGGTCTTGATCCCCGCTTCATAGGACATCGTCTCTTCCTGATCGGCGGTCGAGATGGTGCGCGAGAAGGTCAGGCGGCCCTGCACCGACGGCGCGCGATAGCCGCGTGCGACGCGAGCGTAGAAGGTGAGCGCGTCGGATGCTTCATAGGTCGCGCTGGCATCCCACGTCAGCAGCTTGCCCTTGACCTTGGCAGCCTGCGGCGGGACGGGCGTGTTCGGATCCGGGAGGAGAATGAAGTCAGGGCGCGTTTCGACCGGACGCGACGCGACGAAATCGCGCGTGTCGCGGTTGTAGCGCGCGCCGGCCTGCAGCTTGAAGCCATTGTCGAATTCATAATTGACCGAGCCGAAGAGGCCGTAGGCTTCGCTGTCCTGGCGCTGGATGGCGATCGCCGACGGGATCGCGTCGGTCGGGGTACCGAATTCGAAGCTGGAGATGTCGAGCTTTTCGTCGAAGTAGAAGGCGCCAAACTGATAGCCGAGCCCGCCGCTGTTGTTCGACGCGATGCGGATTTCCTGCGTGAACTGGTCAAGGCTGGGAACATTGTCCTGGCTCTGCGCCTGGAACGGGATCAGCCCCGGACCCGACACGGGCAGGAACACGGCGCCGAAGCCGCCGTCGATGTCGCCGCGGCTGCGGAAATTGCCGTTCCAATAAGAGGTGATCGAATAAGCAGTCACCGGCCCGAAATCATATTCGAGGTTCAGCCCGGCGTTATAGGTGTTGAGCTTCTGGAAATTGAGCCCGTCCTGATAGACTTCATCGCGCTTGAATTCGGTGCCCGCGCCGCCGAGACCGACGAGCTTGTTGCTGCCTGGGAGCTGCGTGTTGGCGCGGAAGATGATCGCCGAGCCGTCATAGATGCGGACCTGCCCGGTGACGCGGCCGGTGAAGGGGCCGTTTTCATATTGCAGCTGAAGCCGCGCGGCGATGTCGTCATAGCCGCCGAGATCGTTCTTTTTGGTCGTCGCGATATTGTCGACCCAATTGTCGCGATGCTGGAACAGCGTCGAGAGGCGGACCGAAAAGCCGCTGTCGTCGGCGGCGCCGGCGGCGACTTCGACCTGGGTTGTGCCATAGCGGCCATAGCTGGCGCGCGCATAACCGCCGGTCTTGCCGGGCTTCACGGTATCGAACTTGACGATGCCTGCGGGTGTGTTGCGGCCGAACAAAGTGCCCTGCGGCCCGCGCAGCACTTCGACGCGGTCGAGGTCGAAGATCGGGAAGCCCTTGAGGATCGGGTTTTCGAGGACGACATCGTCATAGACGAGGCTGACCGGCTGCGACGCGTTGAGGTCGAAGTCGGTGTTGCCGAGCCCGCGGATATAGAAGCGCGGGAAGGTGCGGCCGAACGAGCTTTCGATGTTGAGGCTGGGGACCCGCCCCGCGAGCACGCGGACGTCCGAACCGGTCGAGGTAATCGCATCGAGCGTGGTGCCCGACAGCACTGAGACGGCCACGGGCACGTCCTGCAGGCTTTCCTCGCGGCGCTGCGCGGTGACGACAATGTCGCCGAGGCCTGAGTCTTCGGCGGCGGGTGCATCCTGCGCGGCGGCGGGGGCGGCCCAGCCGGCGGTGGCAAGGATGGCGAGAACGGGGGCTATAGCGGTAGCGGAAGGAAAGTGGCGCATGGGCAAGCTTCCTGAAACAGAGTGACGATGGGAGAGACGGAAAAACCAGCTTCCCGTTGCCGCCGGGCGCGCGCGCGGTCAATTGCCGAAGGCGCCGCCGCTGACTTTCATGTCAGCAGTGTTGCGCAATTGCTGCACTTTTGGGGCGTCTGATCCTCACTGCGCGGCAGGCGTGGGGAGGGGGCCGTCGTCGCAGGCGATGGTCGAGCGCCTCCGTCAGCGCTGCGTGCTGCCGCCTCCCCATCGCAGTGCGACAGGGAGGATTGGCCGGGCGGCCTCGATGGCTTTGCGCTGCGGGGCAAAAGCCGCGGTGCGGGCGCTTTCCCCGGCGTCTTCCTCGGGGCGGCTACCCGCCTTCGTGGAGCAGCTGGGCTTTCAGCGAGTCAGTAAATATGCACCGCCTTGGTGACGAGATAGCCGTCGAGACCTTCAGGTCCGCTTTCGCTGCCGAAACCCGATTCCTTGATCCCCCCGAACGGCGTGTCGAGCGCCGAGATGACGAAGCTGTTCACCCCGACCATGCCGCTTTCGATGCTGTCGACGATGCGGTTGATGCGGCGGCCATTCTCGGTGAAGGCGAAGGCGGCGAGGCCGTAAGGCAGACGGTTCGCTTGCTCCAAAGCCTCGTCCTCGGTTCCGAACGGGCGGATCAGCGCCATCGGGCCGAAGGGTTCATTGTTCATCGCATCGGCCTCGATCGGCACATCGGCGATCGCGGTCGGCTGGAAGAAATAGCCGTTTCCGGTCGCCTCACCACCCGCGATCACGCGCGCGCCCTTGGCCTTCGCATCGGCGACCAAAGCCTCAAGCGCGGGGATGCGGCGCGCATTGGCGAGCGGTCCCATCTGCGTGTCGGCGTCGAGCCCGCTGCCGATCTTCACCTTTTGGGTGCGTTCGGCAAAACCCTTGACGAAGGCATCGTAAATACCCTGCTGCACATAGAAGCGCGTCGGCGAGATGCAGACCTGCCCCGCGTTGCGGAATTTCTGCCACACCACCTTGTCGAGCGTCGCTTCGAGATCGCAATCGTCGAAGATCAGCACCGGGGCATGGCCGCCGAGTTCCATCGTGATCCGCTTCACCCCGTCGGCGGCGAGCTTCATGAGATGCTTGCCGACCGCGGTCGAACCCGTGAAGCTGACCTTGCGGATCACCGGGCTGGCGAGCAAATGCCGACTGATCATGTCGGGATCGCCGTAAACGAGCTGGACAACATCGCCCGGAATGCCCGCGTCGGCGATGCAGCGCATGATCGCGCTGGTGCAGCCCGGGGTTTCCTCGGGCGCTTTCGCGATCACGACGCAGCCCGCGGCGAGCGCGGGGGCGATCTTCTTGACCATCAGGTTGACCGGGAAGTTCCACGGGCTGAACCCCGCGACGGGGCCGACCGGATGTTTGGTGACCATCGCGCGCCGGCCGAGCGGGCGCTGGAGCACGCGGCCTTCGATGCGTTTGCCTGCTTCCGCGAAATAGTCGAACAGCCCTGCCGCCGACAGCACTTCGCCGCGCGCCTCGGCGATCGGCTTGCCCTGTTCGAGCGTCAGCAGGGTCGCGATATGCTCGACGCGCTCGCGAATGATGCCCGCGGCCTTGTGCATCAGCGCGGCGCGTTCGTCGGGGGTCTTGGCGCGCCACACCGGCCAGCCGCGCCCGGCGGCCGCCAGCGCTTCGTCGAGGTCGGCGGCAGTGGCCACTGGCAGTTCGGCGATCGTGCCCGCGGTCGCGGGGTTAAACACCGGCCGCTCGTCGCGTCCCTCGCCGCTCCGCCACGCGCCGTTGATGAAAAGCTGGAGGTCGGCGTCGTAGGTCGCGGTCATAGATGGTCCTTTGCCAAGGAAATGGGGGATGTCGGCGATATAGGCCGCCTCAGCGATAGTTAAAGCTGATGCTGATCCGCTCGCCCTTGCCCGCGTGCGGCATCACTTCGTGCCGCAGCCAGCTTTCCCACAGGAAGACGCGGCCCGCGGCGGGTTCGGCATAGACGAAGGGCAGCAGATGTTCGGGCGCATCGTCGGTGCGGCCGGGTGCGGCCATCAGCATCGCGAGGCGCGGGTCTTCGAGCTTGAGCGCCCCCGATCCCGGCGGGACGGCGACGTAGAAGGTGCCCGACACGATGCTGTGCGGGTGGATATGGCCGCTGTGCGTGCCGCCGGGTTTCAGGACATTGACCCACATGGAGTCGAGCTTGAGCGGTTTGGCGAGGTCGAAGTGGCAGGCCCTGGCAAAGGCCTTCACTTGCTTGTCGAGAAGCTTCTTGAGATCGTAGAACGCCGGGTCGCGTTCGGGCAGGTCGCCGAGGCTGGCGTAGCTGGTATAGCCCTTATAGCCATGCTCGCGGCTCCACGCACGCCCCGCGCGATCCTCCTGCGCGAACAGGCGGCTGCTTTCCTCCAGCTCCTCGAGCAGGTCGGGGGTGCCGATATCGGCTTCATAGAAAGTGCTGGCGAAGAGCGTGCGAACGGGCATGATGGCCGCAAAGCACAGCAAGTGCGGACACGCAAGGGAGATGGGCATGGCCGAGTTTGAACTGATCGCCGACGGATTGCGCTTTCCCGAGGCGCCGGTCGTGATGGATGACGGCAGCGTCATCGTCGTCGAAATCGAGGCGAAGCGGATCACGCGCTGCTGGCCCGGCGGAAAAAAGCAGGTCATTGCGACCCCCGGCGGCGGGCCCAACGGCCTCGCGATCGGTCCCGACGGCAAGCTTTATTGCTGCAACAACGGCGGGTTCAATTATGTCGAATCGAACGGCTATCTCGCGCCGCACGGCATCGCCGACGATTATTCGGGCGGGCGGATCGAGCGCATCGATATCGAGACGGGCGCGGTCGAGGTCTTGTACAAGAGCGGCGATCATGGCGTCACCCTGCGCGGCCCGAACGACATCATGTTCGACGCGCACGGCGGTTTCTGGTTCACCGACCATGGCAAGGTCGATTATGCCGCGCGCTGCCACGACATCGTCGGCATCTTCTATGCCAAGGCCGACGGCAGCTTCATCGAGGAAGTGATCTTCCCGAGCTATAATCCCAATGGCGTCGGCCTCTCGCCCGACGGCAGCAAGCTCTATGTCGCGGAAACCTACACCTGCCGCCTGACCCAGTTCAACATCGTGGCGCCAGGCAAGGTCGACGATGCCGCGGGCCCCGGCGGCCCGGGCATCCCGCTCTATCGCCCCGCGGGCTATAAATTCTTCGACAGTCTGGCGATGGAGGCGAACGGCAATATCTGCGTCGCGACGATCGGCGAATGCGGGATCAGCGTCGTCTCGCCGGCGGGCGAGCTGGTCGAGTTCGTCGCGACCGACGATATTTTCACCACGAACATCGCTTTTGGCGGGCCCGACCGGCAGGATGCCTATCTGACGCTGTCGGGCACCGGCCGGCTGGTGAAGACCCGCTGGGCGCGGCCGGGGCTGCAACTGCAATATTGAAGGGTCAGGAACGGTAAGCGCATGCACGAGGAAACCCACGCCGTCACGCGGATCAGCTGGCTGCGCGCCGCGATCCTCGGCGCCAATGACGGGATCGTCTCGACCGCCAGCCTGATCGCGGGGGTCGCGGCCGCGGGCGTTTCGCAATCGTCGATCCTCGTCACCGGCACCGCAGGGCTGGTTGCGGGCGCGATGTCGATGGCCGCGGGCGAATATGTGTCGGTGAGTTCGCAGCGCGATGCGGAAAAGTCCGACGTCGAGCTGGAGAAACGCCACCTTGCCGCCGATCCCGAATATGAACTCGAAGAGCTGACGCAAATCTATCAGGAGCGTGGGCTGGGTCGTGCACTTGCCGAGCAGGTCGCGGTGCAGTTGACCGAACATAATGCGCTCGACACGCATCTGCGCGACGAATTGGGGATGACCGACGAAATGGCGGCGCGGCCGATACAGGCGGCGGCCGCTTCGGCGGCAAGCTTCACGGTTGGCGCGGCGCTGCCACTTGCGACGGTGCTGCTCGACCGGGGAGATTCGCTGCCGTTGACTGTATCCGCGGCCTCGCTCGTCTTCCTCGCGATCCTCGGCGCGCTCGGCGCGCGGGCGGGTAATGCGCCGATGCTGCGTCCCGTTGTTCGGGTCACTTTCTGGGGCGCGATGGCCATGGCGGTGACAATGGCGATCGGGTCGCTCCTCGGGACGACGGTGGTTTGATCCGCGCCGCCACCGGGGCCGGATGCCTTGCCGCTGCGCCCGACCGCGATTGTCAGGGGCGCTCTCATCTGTATGACTGTCGGCCATCCGCAATCGCGGCCAAATCAATCGGAGGGGTCCGGAATGAGTTCAACAAGCTGGGCGATCGACATCGATCGCGACGATATCACGCAAGCCGAATTGGTTGAGGATAGCGACGCGCCGCTCGCGGCCGACCAAATACGCGTGCATCTCGACAGCTATGCGATGACCGCGAACAACATCACCTATGCGGTGTTTGGCAAACCCGCCGGGCTGTTCGGCAACGACCAAGGCTATTGGGATTTCTTCGCCGAGCGTAACGCCCCCGGCCGCCTGCCGGTCTGGGGTTTCGCGACGGTGACCGAAAGCGCCGCCGACGGCGTGGCGGTGGGCGACCGCTTTTACGGCTATTATCCGATGGCGAGCGATGCGGTGCTGACCGTCGGCAAAGCAGGACCCGGCGGCTTCACCGATGTAACGCCGCGGCGCACCACCCTGCCGCCCATCTATAATGCTTATCAGCGGATCGAGGCGCTGCCCGACTACCGCGCCGCCGACCATGATTACTGGCCGGTGTTCCGGCCGCTGTTCCTGACCGGCTGGCTGATCGCGGACCAGTTCGAGGA
Source organism: uncultured Sphingopyxis sp. (assembly GCA_964426485.1). GTDB lineage: Bacteria > Pseudomonadota > Alphaproteobacteria > Sphingomonadales > Sphingomonadaceae > Sphingopyxis. The sequence continues at coordinate 17,280 of CAYRQX010000012.1, forward strand.
TGAGGCCGATTATGGCGTCCAGCAGATCCTGATCGCGAGCGCGTCGAGCAAGACCGCCATCGGCCTCGGTTTCGGGCTCAAACGGCGCACCGACCGCCCCGAGACCATCGGGCTGACGAGTGCCGCCAATGTCGACGCCCTCGCGGCACAGGGCATTTACGACCGCGTCATCAGCTATGACCAGATCATGACGCTGAACGCGACCACCCCCGCCGCGCTGGTCGACATGGCGGGCAATGGCGCGGTGACGCGCGTCGTGCACAGCCATTTCGGAGGCCAGTTGCAGGCGTCGATTATCGTCGGCAAGTCGCATTGGGACGCGCAGGCCGATGTCGAGGGGCTGCCCGGCCCCGAACGGCAGGGCTTTTTCGCGCCCGGCCGCAGCCAGAAACGGATCGCCGACTGGGGCGGGGCGGCGTTCGGGCAGAAAATCGCCGAAGCGTGGCTGGCGTTCATGGACGTTGCGCCGCGGCTGGCATCGGTCGATAAGCGCAGCGGCGGCGAGGCGGCGCTTGCCGCCTATCGGGAGATGCTCTCGGGACAGGCCGACCCCAAAAAGGGGATCGTTGTCGTTCCATGAGGGTCGCATGGAGCAATCCCTTTCACCGCCGCAGGACGAAAGGACCAACCATGCTTCGCACCCTTGCCTTTGCCACCGCGCTTGCGCTTCTGCTTCCGGCCGGAGCGGCGCTTGCCGAAACCTCCAAGGCCGCGCCCGCGCGCAAAGCCGACCTCGCCGACCGCGTCGCGGGCACCTACCAGGGCAATGTCGCCTCCGACGCGCGCGGATCGTCGCGCAGCAATGTGACGATCACCGTGACCCGCACGGGCCCGAACAAGGTCGAGATCAAGTCGGACTATCCGCGCATCCCGACCGTCACCATCCCGCTCGAACAGGCGATGGACGCGATCCTCGCCGCGAGCGGTCCTTCGGTCTTCCTGCTCGACACCGTGCGTTCGCCCGACCGGCTCGACCTGACCATCGACGATGCCAGCTGGTCGGGTATGCGCGTCGCCGCTCCCGTCAAGAAATAAGGTTGTTTCCACTCGCATGACTTACACGACGGTCATTTTCGACTTTGGCGGCGTCATCACGGCGTCGCCGTTCGAAGCCTTCAACCGCCTTGAGGACGAACGCGGCCTGCCGCGCGATTTCGTGCGCCGCGTCAACAGCATCGATCCCGACGATAATGCCTGGGCAAAGTTCGAGCGTGCCGAGATCGATGCCGCGGCCTTCGATATATTGTTCGCCGAAGAAGCGCGCGCGCTGGGTCACGAGCTGGAAGGCGAAGCCGTGCTCGCCGTCATTGCGGGCGCGGTGCGTCCGGCGATGGTGGCGGCGCTCGACACGCTGAAGGCGAGAGGGCTGCGCATCGCCTGTATCACCAACAATGTTCCCGGCGGCAAGATGGGGATCAAAGGCGCGGGCATGACACGGAGCGAGCAAGCCGCGCATGAGGTCGCGAACATCATGGCGCGTTTCGAGCATATCATCGAATCGAGCAAGGCGGGGGTGCGCAAACCCGATCCGCGGATTTACGAGATGATGTGCGAAAAGCTCGGCGTCGAGCCAGCCGAATGCATCTATCTCGACGACCTCGGCATCAACTGCAAACCGGCGAACCGGCTCGGCATGCACGCGATCAAGGTGACGAGCGGCGAACAGGCGCTCGCCGACCTGTCGGCGGCGCTGGCGATGCCCTTGCCCTAACGAACCGCTGCGCGCTGACTCTCAGCGGCGCGCCCATCCGTTATCGCGCGCCTGCCGTTCGGCGCCGGCTCTGTCTGGGCGGGCCGCCGGTGCAGCCCGTCTTTTTTGTCTGGGGGGACAGCTGTCGGGGGGCGGGGCCTTTCGGCCGCTCCGCCCCCCGTCTGCATCGGGGGCAAGTGGGGTTTTCCCGGGTGGGGGCAGGGGACATCAGGGACCAGACTGACGCCCCCCACCGCTCCATTTGAGCGGAACACTCGGGAACATCTTTTACTATACAATTGCCGTGCCAATTTGCGGCGTTCGCCGATTTCGGCGCGAGACGCTGGTTAGCGATTTCTTACCGGGATCGCACACTGTCAAAAATCCCGACACCTCTTTTGTTCAGCTTTGTTCAGGAAGCGTTCAGCCCATTGACTACATTTGTAGTCGCATCGGTGACGACGACGCCAATGGGAGGGGTCCGCATGGCAGAACGAGCAAGCGAGTCGGAGATGCAGGTGCTGTCGGCGCTGTGGGACGAAGCCCCGCAGACCGCCGCCGACCTGACCTCGCGCATTGGCAAGATCAACGGTTGGACGCAGGCAACGGTGAAAACCTTGCTCGCGCGGCTGGTCCAGAAAGGCGCGGTCACGGCCGAGGCCGACGGCCGACGCTATCTCTATAGTCCCGCGATTGAACGCGCCGATGCCGTCGGCGAGGAATCGCAGCGCTTTGTCGACCGCCTGTTCGGCGGCCGCGTCAGCCCGCTGATCGCGCATCTCGCCGACCGCGAAGCGCTGACCGACACCGACATCGCCGAGATCGAGGCCTTGCTAAAGAGGCTGAAGTCATGAGCGCCGCCATGCTGCTGCAGGCATGGGCCGATACGCTCGTCACGACGGGCATCCTCGTCCTGTTGATCCTGATCGTGCGCAAGCCGTTCGCGCGTCATTTCGGTCCGCGGCTGACCTATGCGCTGTGGGCGGTGCCCGCGCTGCGGCTCGTGCTGCCGCCCTTGCCCTTCGCCGATCCGGTGGTCGTGACGCCCGAACCCGCGGCCGAGATCGCGGTGTTTGTACCGACGGGGCTGCCGGTCGCGGCGCCGGCGCCGGTCGCCGAACCGCTCTGGTCGTTCGCCGAGTTGGTGCCGTTCGTCTTCGCATTTTGGGCGGCGGGTATGATCGCCGTGCTGGCGATGGCGATGGTGTCGCATCAGCGGTTCCGCCGCGCCGTGCTGAATGAGGCGGTCGAACTAGAGCCGATCGGCAAGATCCGGCTGGTGATGTCCGATGCGGTCGACGGCCCGGTCGCCTTTGGCCTGTGGCAGCGCTATGTTGCCGTCCCGCATGATTTCTTCGCGCGCTATGTCGCCGAAGAGCGCGCGCTGGCGATCGATCATGAGCTGTCGCACCACCGGCACGGCGATTTGTGGGCGAACAGCGCCGCGCTGCTGCTGCTCTCCGCCCAATGGTTCAACCCGTTCGCTTGGCGAGCGATCCGCGCCTTTCGTTTCGACCAGGAGGCGGCGTGCGACGCGCGCGTGCTGACGATGGCCGACTGCGAAGAACGGGGCGAGCGGACCGCGCGCTATGCCACCGCGATCGTCAAGGCGGCGGTCGGGCCGCGCCTGTCGCTCGCCGCGCCGATGGCGGTCCATGATAATCTGCAGGAGAGGCTGACGATGTTGACGCAAGCGGATATTTCGAAAAAACGCGGCCTTGTCGGCCGGTTGCTGATCGGCGGCGCGGCGCTGGCCGTGCTCGGCGCGACCGCGACGCTCGTCCCTGCGGGGATCGTCGTCGCGAAGGCGCAGACGGCCGACCTCGGCGAACCGCCCGCGCCGCCGGCGCCGCCCGAAGCCCCGCTGCCGCCCGAGGCGCCCGGCACGATGGTCTTCACTGAGCATAGCGACAATGCCGCAACCGACGACGGCAAGAAAAAGCGCGAAGTCCACCGCATCGTCATCCGCCAAGATGGAGACGGTGACGGCAAGGCGCCAACGGTCGCCTTCGCCCCCATCGATGGCAAGGACAAGATGCGCCGCATCGAAATCCGGTCCCCCGGCGGCCTGTCGCGCGACGATGTCATCGCGACGCTGAAGGAGCAGGGCGTCACGGGCAAACGCGCCGAGGCGATTGCCGACAAGCTCGAGGCGAAGCGCAAGGAGCATATCCGCACCGTCATGGCCCCGATGCCGCCGATGCCGCCCATGCCCCCGATGCATGGCACCTGGAGCACTCACGGACAGACGATGATCATGGGCAAATGCCGTGACGGCAAGGCGGCGCCGATCGTCAATCGCGACGAAAGCACCGGCACCAAGCGCAGTCATGTGATGATGTTCGCGTGCAGCGACACGGCCGAAGGCAAGGCGGCGCGGCTGTCGGCGCTGAAGAAGGCGCGCGAAGCCTTTGCCGAGGGCGAACGCGCACGCGGCCTGTCCGAAGACATGCGCGCCAAGGTCGCCGCCGACCTGGAAAAGGCGATCGCTGAGATCGAGAAATCGGGCAACTGAGCCCGGGCAGCTTCGACGCCGGTCTTTGCTCCCCGGTGGGGCCGGCGGCAGGGGCGGGGAAAGGGGGCGGCCCATGTCGCTCCCTTTTTCGCGTCGCTCCCTTTCTCCCGTGCGCCTTTTTCGCCGCCATCCCTTTTCCTTCGCGGCGCGCGATGCCACATGGGCAGGATGAGCGAAGAAAAGCCCTGGCCCGACAGCATCCGCGCCGGCGAGTGCGAGCAGCATGAGATGCTGGTGCGCCGCGTGCTCGCGCCCAACCCGTCACCCTATACTTTCACCGGCACCCAGACGTGGATCGTCGGGGCGGGAAGCGATGTGGCGGTGATCGATCCCGGCCCGACGGGATCGGGGCTGAGCATCGGCGATCCCGCCGACATCAACGGCACCGGCCATGTCGACGCGATCTTGCGCGCGGTGGAGGGGCAGCGGGTTGCCGCGATCCTCTGCACCCACACGCACCGCGACCACAGCCCCGCCGCCGCGCCGCTGAAGGAAGCAACGGGCGCCCCGATTATCGGCTGCGCGCCGCTGGCGCTGTCCGACGACGGTCCGCGCGCCGATTCGGCGTTCGATCCCGATTATGCCCCCGACCGCGTGCTGACCGATGGCCAGCGCATTGCGGGCGACGGCTGGACGCTGGAGGCGGTGGCGACACCCGGCCACACATCGAACCATCTCTGCTTCGGCCTTGTCGAGAGCGGCGCATTGTTCACCGGCGATCATGTGATGGCTTGGTCGACCAGCGTCGTCAGCCCGCCCGACGGCGATATGGCGGCCTATATGGCGAGCCTCTCGAAGCTCTACGACCGTGAGGACCGCGTTTATTACCCCGCCCACGGTCCGGCGGTAACCAAGCCGCGCCAGCTCGTGCGCGGCATGCTCGGCCATCGCAAGCAGCGCGAGCGGCAGATTTTGAAGGAACTCGAAAAGGGGACAAGCGTCATCCCCGAGATGGTGAACCATATGTACAAGGGGCTCGACCCGCGGCTCAACGGCGCCGCCGGCCGCTCGGTGCTCGCGCATCTGATCGATCTGGAAAATCGCGGCCGCGTCGCGCGCGATGCCGAACGCTGGAGGCTGGTGGCATGAGCAAGGGCCTGTTCCGCGCCGCGCTCGTCGCGATACTGGGGCTCGCGCTGTTTTTCGGCTGGCGTGCATGGCAGGACTGGCAGCGCGGCTATGATCCCGAAACCGTCGTCGCGGCGAGCCTGCAGGGATTGCAGGAACAAAATGTGCTGGTGCCCTTCACCGCGCGTTATGTTGCCGTCGTGACCTCGACGCAGAGCCGGCTGGGGCTGAGCGCCAAAAAGACGATGATCATGCCGGGCACGGTTCGCTACGAACTCGACCTCGGCAAGCTGAAACAGTCGGACCTTGACTGGAATGCGGCGACCAATGCGCTGACCGTCACCTTGCCGCCGCTGCGGCTTGCGGGGCCCGAAATCGATATCGACGCGATCAGCGAATATCGCGACGGCGAGATATTGCTGACGCTGACAGATGCCGAGCGCACCCTCGACGCCGCCAACCGCAAGCGCGCGCAGGAAGAACTGATTGCGCAGGCAAAGGGTGCGACGCCGATGCGGCTCGCCCAGGGCGCGGCGCGCACCGCGGTCGAGCAGAGCTTTGCGATGCCGCTGAAGGCGGCGGGAATCGATGCGAAGGTGACCGCGCGCTTCGCCGACGCACCGACTGGGTAAATCCCCGGCTTCTCGCGCTCGCGCGGCTTTGTTATCCTCACGCCCGGGTCGGGGCAGGGGGATTGACATGGCTACTGCTGCAGAGGGCGCCGCGCGCCCCGAACTATTCTGGCATCGCATGGCGATCGGCCTTTCGGTCTTCATCGTCCTCGGCTTTCTCCAGTTCGCGTTGCGCGGCTTCGTCGATCCCGTTGCGGCGCCCTTCTGGGTGCATCTGCACGGCGTCGCGATGCTGGCCTGGCTTGCACTGCTGATCGTCCAGCCGACACTCGTCGCGCGCGAGAATCTGGCGCTGCACCGGCGACTGGGCTGGATCGGGGCGGGGCTTGCGCTGTTCATTACAGGCCTTGGCATTTTTACCGGCGTGGCGTCGCTGGTGCTGAACCGTTTTCCGCCCTTTTTCACGCCGCCGTATTTTCTGGCGCTGACCGTGATCGAGTCGCTTGTTTTCGGCGCGATGGTCGCCTGGGCGATCCGTCGCCGCCGTGTGACCGACTGGCATCGGCGACTGATGATCGGCGCGACGATCGTCATCCTCGAACCCGCGCTGGGCCGATTGCTGCCCATCCCGCTGATGGGTCCGTGGGCAGAGCCTGCGGTCGCGCTCTGCCAGCTCGCGGGTGTAGCGATCGTCGCCGCCTATGACCGCCGGACGCGCGGCGCGGTGCATCCCGCGACCTGGGCCATCGCCGCGGTTGTCATTGCGACGCGGGTCGCCATATCGCTGGTGTCGATGGCGCCTCCCGTCGTCACGCTTGCGGAAAGGCTTGCGGGCGGCTGACGCTCCGTTGCCCTCCCGCGGGTCGCGGTGTAGGGGGTGCGTCAAGGCTAAAGCCATATAAGGAAAAGCGATGACTGCTCCCATTCGCGAGAATCTCTCGGGCCTCGACCTGCGCGCCGAAATCGACCGTCTGCGGGGGGAACGCAATGCCGTTATCCTCGCGCATTATTACCAGAAGCCCGAGATTCAGGATCTTGCCGATTTCGTCGGCGATTCGCTCGAACTGTCGCGCAAGGCCGCCGAGACCGATGCCGATGTCATCGCCTTTTGCGGCGTCAAATTCATGGCCGAGACCGCCAAGATCCTGAGCCCCGAAAAGATCGTCATCCTGCCCGACATGGACGCCGGGTGCAGTCTGGAAGACAGCTGCCCGCCCGAACAGTTCAAACGCTTTCGCGAAAAGCACCCTGACCATATCGCGCTGACCTACATCAACTGCTCGGCGGCGGTGAAGGCGCTCAGCGACATCATCGTCACCTCGTCGAGCGCCGAGACGATCATCAGTCAGATTCCCGAAAGCCAGCCGATCATCTTTGGCCCCGATCGCCACCTTGGCGGCTATCTCAACCGCAAGTTCGGGCGCGAGATGCTGCTATGGCCCGGCGTGTGCATCGTCCACGAGGCGTTCAGCGAGACCGAACTGATCAAATTGAAGGCGCAGCATCCGGGCGCCCCCGTTGCGGCGCACCCCGAATGTCCGCCGCACATCGTCGACCATGCCGATTATGTCGGGTCGACCAGCGGCATCCTGCAATTCGCCAAGACCTTCCCCGGTGATACGCTGATCGTCGCGACCGAGCCGCATATCATCCACCAGATGGAGCTGGCGTTGCCCGACAAGATTTTCATCGGCGCGCCAGGCGCCGACGGCAACTGCAACTGCAACATTTGCCCCTATATGGCGCTCAACACGATGGAGAAGCTCTACATCGCGTTGCGCGACCTGAAGCCGCAGATCGAGATGGAAGAGGGCCTGCGTCTTGCTGCGCGCAAGAGCCTCGATCGCATGCTGGAAATGGCGTCGGGCACGGTGGGCAAGGGCGATCTCGGCAAGCGGTAGGCTCCGCTGATTCGGGCGCGAGTCGCGAATCGTCGGCAAGAAAATCGAGTCGGTCGACTGCCGGGTCTGCGAGTCGGTTCGGATTTTGAATCCGAAAATGCTGCACCCTTGTTACAAAAATGCTGCATCGAATCCGCTTGTTGCTAATGCCGGACTTATCCACAAGCGCAGTCGGTTCGAGCCGGGTTTTCGATCATTTTTTGTTGGCGAGGCCAAAGCTTCATGTCAGCTTCAAATCATCGGAAGACGGAGACGACAGACCACCGGGACATCAAGGGTAGTTGCAAGACTAGCCAGAAGAGAACGGACGGATTGACGAGGAAATCTACCGGTAGCCTGGTCACGGAACGTAGCGATTCCCACGAGTTGATGCGGACCCGATCGGGTACAGGAAATGCAGTCCATCGCTTGGACAGCGACTGCTTCGGCGGACGCAAGACAAGATGATGAAGGGCTTTCCAGGTGCGGCCGGGCCCCGAAAGGGGCCCGACCAAACCGTCGCCGGATTGTTCCGGCGTGCGCCGCAACAAATCGTTTTGCGGGCTGCTGATCGCAAGAGAAGCGGACCGGGATGAAGTGAGGCGGAGTGCGTGGGGCAGAGCCGGTTAGTGGGGGTTGGCAGCGATGCCGGCCCCCATTTCGCATGCGCGCGACCAGCGGCCCGCATCGTGGCCGCGCCCAGCCGTGCCGGCAGCCGCCCATTTATATTTTCGCCCCTGTGACTTTCGTCACACCAGCGTCAAACGCGGCTGCTTAACCCCCCTTTGCGACCCGGAGACGTTCCCGATCAGGAACCGATCCCACTTTCCCGGCCGAGCCCTTGCGGGCCGGCCGGGAACCTTTCGCAGTCCACCGGCATTCTTTCCTCATCGTTGAAACGATGTCCGGGCGCGACCGGACGTTCACAGGCTCGTCGGGTACAATTGTTGCCCGGCCGGTTCAGGGAAGGGAAAATCATGGGTTTGATCATTACGTTAATCGTCGGCGGCGTCATCGGCTGGCTCGCCAGCATCGTCATGCGCACCGACGCGCAGCAGGGCATTATCCTGAACGTCGTCGTCGGCATCGTCGGCGCGTTCCTCGGCAATTTCCTCGGCAGTTTTTTCGGCATGGGCGCCAGCCTCGATACCTTCAGCCCGATCGGTTTGCTGTGGGCCTTCATCGGTGCGGTAGTGCTGCTCGGTATCATCAATCTGATCCGGCGCGGCAGCGTCCGCTAAAACGGTTGGCGACGGGCGCGATCGCGCCCGTCGCCATTCCGCTAGGCGATATCAAACAATTGGGTTACCAATATGATGCCTGCGATGTCAGGCGCCAACATCGATCGTAGGGGGTCATCATATGACTTGGATTATCGCTATCATCATGGGCGGCATCATCGGCTGGCTCGCCAGCATCGTGATGCGCACCGACGCCCAGCAGGGCATCTTCCTCAACATCATCGTCGGTTGTATCGGGTCGATCCTCGGCCGCTTCCTGTTTGGCGCCTTCCTGGGTGGCGGACACCTGCGCGGCGACGCCTTTGATCCGATGACATTGCTGACCGCCTTCATCGGCGCGGTGATCCTGCTCGGGATCGTCAATCTCGTGCGGCGCGGCCGGGTGCGCTGATCGATCGTCGATAGCGGCCGGATATTCCGACCGGCTGGAAGAAAGGGTGGCCGCCGTGCGCGCGCCGCCCTTTTTCGTGCCCGTAACCACTGGAAATTCCACAAAGATGCACCTATGAGCCGCGCTCCGCGGCGCAGGGGGGATGGCGAAGTTTCGCCTCTTGCCAGTGGTGGTTTAATTAGGTAATACACCTCGCATGAGGATTGATCCTGTCGTGCGGGGTCGAGGGGATGGGGGCGCGCACGCTCGCCATAACAGGATGCCGCGCGAGGCAGGGAGGGATTTCGGCGTGAACTACGAGCGGAAAGTGGATGTGATGGACAGCCTGGCGGGCACGCAGAGCTTTTATGAGGACGCCGACAAGGCCAGGCGCAAGCGGACGTTTCTGATCGTCGCGCTGGTGCTGATCGCGCTCGCGCTTGCCGCCACCTATTACGCCTTTACGCACAGCAAGGGTGCGGCCGATGTCGAAGGGCAAGGCGGCGCGACGATCCCGAATGTCACCGTGGTCATTCCCGGCCGCGTCTCGGTCGAGGCGGCGATTTCCGCCAATGGCACGATCGCAGCGCGGCGCGAAATGCCGGTCGGCGTTGCCGGCGAGGGCGGGCAGGTCGTCCGCGTCCTCGTCGAGCCCGGCCAGTGGGTCGGTGCGGGGCAGACGCTCGCGGTCATCGATCGCTCGGTCCAGGCCCAGCAAGCCGCGAGCCTTGCGGCGTCGATCCGCGTCGCGCAGGCCGATGCCAATCTGGCGCAGGCAGAGCTTGAACGCGCGCAGGCGCTTGTCGGACGGGGCTTCATCTCCAAGGCCGACATGGATCGCAAGCGCGCCACGCGCGATGCGGCCAATGCGCGCGTTCGCGTCGCGCAGGCGCAATATGGCGAAGCCACCGCGCGCAACAACCGTCTGAATATCGTCGCGCCCGCAGCGGGTCTGGTGTTGACGCGTCAGGTCGAACCCGGCCAGATCGTCGGCGCGGGCAGCGGCATCCTGTTCCGGATGGCGCGCGGCGGCGAGATGGAAATGCTGGCGCAAATGGCCGAGGCCGATCTGGCTCGCGTCAAGATCGGCACCCGCGCGACCGTCACGCCGGTCGGCACCGACGTCCAGATCGCCGGACAGGTCTGGCAGAAATCGCCGGTCATCAACATGGATACGCGCCAGGGCACGGTCCGCATCGCGGTTCCGTACAGCGACGCGCTGCGTCCGGGCGGTTTCGCCGACGCGCGCCTGATCGCGGGCACCGCCGAAGCGCCGCTGCTGCCCGAAAGCGCCGTGCAGAGCGGCCCCGAGGGCAATTATGTGCTGGTCGTCGATGGCAAGAACATGATCAAACGCCAGCCGGTGAAGGTTGGCGAAGTCACCGACAATGGCGTGTCGATTGCGTCGGGGCTGACGGGCAACGAGCGGGTCGTCGCGCTGGCGGGTGCTTTCCTCAACCCCGGCGACAAGGTGAAGCCGGTCGTCCAGAAATCGTCGCAATAACCGGCCGAACGGCACGCGTAGAGATTTAGTGCACAAGGGCGTTTGATCATGAGCTTTCGCAACATTTCCGCCTGGTGCATCCGCAATCCGGTGCCGCCGATCGTCTTGTTCATCCTGCTGTTGCTGGCGGGCGTCGTCAGCTTCAACCGGATGGACGTCAACGACAATCCCGACGTCGAATTCCCGCTCGTTCAGGTCATTGTAGCACAGCCCGGCGCCGCCCCGTCCGAGCTGGAAACGCAGGTCACGCAGCGTGTCGAGGCGGCGGTGCGCAGCGTCAGCGGCGTCGACGAGCTGTCCTCCTATGTCGGCGAAGGCAATAGCCGCACGATGGTGCAATTCGCGATCGGCACGCCGATCGACCGCGCCTATAACGACGTCAATCAGGCAGTGCAGCAGATCCGCAGCGACCTGCCCGAAGGCATTCTCGAACCGCAGGTCGTGCGCGTCGATGCCGCCGGCGGGCCGATCACCTATTTCGCGGTCGAGACGTCGGACATGACGCTCGAACAGCTCAGCTGGTTCGTCGACAATACGGTTGCCAAGGATTTGCTGTCGATCCCCGGCATGGCGAAAGTCAGCCGCTCGGGCGGTGTCAGCCGCGAGATTCGGGTCATCCTCGATCCCGCGCGGATGCAAAGCTATGGCCTCACCGCGAGCCAGGTGAACCAGCAGCTGCGCCAGACGAACGTCAACGCCGCGGGTGGCCGCACCGAAATCGCCGGCTCCGAACAGGCGGTGCGCGTGCTCGGCAATGCCGAAAACGCCTTCCAGCTCGGCGAAACGACCATCTCGGTCGGCAATGGGCGGACGATCCGCCTCTCCGACGTGGCAAAGGTGACCGACGGATACGCCGAACAGCGCAATCTGGCGAAGATCAACGGGCGGCAGGTTCTGAGCTTCTCGATCGAGAAGGCGAAAGGCTCGTCGGACGTCACTGTCCATGACGAGGCGATGAAGAAGCTCGCCGAGATCAAGAAGGCGAATCCGCAGGTCGAATTCAAGATCCTCTTCACCAAGACCGAATATGTGAAGGAACAGTATCGCAGCTCGATGCTCGCGATGATCGAGGGCGCGATTCTCGCCGTCGTCGTCGTGTTCCTGTTCTTGCGCGACTGGCGCGCCACGTTGATCAGCGCGCTCGCAATCCCGCTTTCGGCGATCCCGACCTTCTGGTTCATGGACATGATGGGCTTTTCGCTGAACGGCCTGTCCTTGCTCGCGCTCAGCCTTGTGGCCGGGGTGCTCGTCGACGATGCGATCGTGGAAATCGAGAATATCGTCCGGCACATGCGGATGGGCAAGACGGCGTATCAGGCGTCGATCGACGCCGCCGACGAAATCGGCCTCGCGGTCGTCGCGACGACGATGTCGATCGTCGCGGTCTTCCTGCCCGTCGCGCTGATGCCCGGCATTTCGGGGCAATTCTTCATCCAGTTCGGCATGACCGTCGTGTTCGCGGTGCTCGTCAGCCTGGCGGTCGCGCGCATGATCACGCCGATGATCGCCGCCTATTTCCTGTCGGCGCAGGGCGAGCAGGACCATGCCTCTGGCCCGTGGGTCGACCGCTACGAACGCCTTCTTGCGTGGACGCTCGACAATTCGAAGCATCATAGGGTTCGCGCGCGCTACGAGGCGCATCCGACGAAACTCGCCTATCTGGCGGTGCCGCTGATCCTCGCCGGGCTGTCGGTGCTCTATGCGATCTACGCCTATTTCCAGCCCGTCCCCATCGGGCAGGATAAACCCAATACCGCAATGTATTTCATGCTGAAGACGCCGGTTGATGCGATCCTGACCTATGTAGGCGTCAGCTTGATCGCGATCCTTTTTGGGGCGCTGGTGGCGTGGATCAACCGCGCCGCTCTGAAAGCGGTCCTGACCGTCTTTCTATGGGTCGGGCTCGTCACGGCCGTTCTCTGTGCTCTCTTGTGGTTGATGGACGTTCTGGCTCCCGCTGCCACGGCATTGAGCTCTTGGATGACGATCATGGCCGTCGTTGCTGGGCTCGGAGTGCTGGCCCGCGCCTGCGGGCTGTTTGGAATGCATGAATGGCCTTTCGCTCTCTGGGCTCGCTTCATGGTCCAGCGCGCCTGGGCACGTCTGTTCGACCATCGCGTCTGGATCGTTGGGGTCGGCGCGGCGTCGCTTGGGATGAGCGTCGTCCTGCTATGGGTCCTGCCGCAGCAGTTCCAGCCGACGATCAACAGCGACTACAGCCAGATCCGCTACGAATTGCCGCCGGGTTCGACGCTGGCGCAGAGCGAGAATATCTCGGACCAGATCACCGCGATCCTGTCAAAAGACAAGAATGTCGAAAACGCCTTTTACGAGGTGAATGTCGGCGATGGCGGGGTCTATATCACGCTGAAAAAGGACCGTGAGGTCAGCAGCGTCGAATGGGAGCGCAGCCTGCAGCCGCAAATGGCAGCGATCCCCGACGCGCGCGTGACGTTCCAGAGCCAGTCGGGCGGCTTTTCGGGCCGCGACCTGACGATGGTCATCGGCGGCGACGATCCGGTCGCGCTCGAAAAACATGCGCGGCTGATCGTGTCGCAGATGGAAAAGCTGAAGGAAGTGCGCTCGCCGCGGATCGAGGGCGACATTCCGCGCCCCGAGATCATCGTGACCCCGCGCCTCGACCTCGCCGCCGAACTCGGCGTGACGACGGCGGCGCTCAGCCAGACGATCCGTATCGCGACGCTGGGCGACATCGACCAGAATGCGGCGAAATTCTCGCTGTCCGATCGCCAGATCCCGATCCGCGTGCTGTTGTCCGAAGATTCGCGCCGCAGCCTTGCGACGATCGAAAATCTGCCGGTGCCCACATCGCGCGGGACGACGGTGCCGCTGAAATCGATCGCGTCGATCGGCTTTGGTTCGGGGCCCACGGAACTGCGCCGTTACAACCAGACGCGGCGCATCGTGATCGGCGCCGACCTCGCGCCGGGGCTGGTGACGGGCGACGCGCAGAAAAAGATCGACGCGCTGCCCGCGGTCAAGACCATGCCGCAGGGCGTTCGCAAGGTCATCCAGGGCGACGCCAAATGGCAGGCCGAATTGATCACCAATTTCATGATCGCCGTCGTATCGGGCCTGCTGCTCGTCTTCTCGACATTGGTCCTGCTCTATCGCCGCTTCCTGTCGCCGCTGGTCAACATGTCGTCGCTGCTGCTCGCGCCTTTGGGCGGGCTGCTCGGGCTTTGGATCACCGGCCTGGAAGTTTCGATGCCTGTCTATATCGGCTTGCTGATGCTGCTCGGCATCGTCGCGAAAAACTCGATCCTGCTCGTCGATTTCGCGATCGAGGAGATGGATCATGGCGTCGAGAAAAATGCCGCGCTGCTCGATGCCGGACGCAAGCGGGCGCAGCCGATCGTCATGACGACGGTCGCAATGGTCGCGGGCATGGTGCCGACGGCGCTGTCGCTGTCGGGCGACGGCGCGTGGCGCCAGCCGATGGGGATCGTCGTGATCGGCGGTCTGATCCTGTCGACGCTGCTGACGCTGCTGATCGTCCCTGCGGGGTTCAGCCTGGCCGACAGTATGGAAAAGCGCCTCGGCCGCTTCTTCTCGGGCAATTTGCTGACCTACCGCAAGGGCGACGATACGAAGCCGCACGGTAAGCCCGCACCCGAGCCGGCGGAGTGAGGTGACGCGCCGGCGCGGCAAGCGACTGCGCCGGTTGCAACCTTTGCGGCATTTCGCCATTTGGTTTGCATGACCGACCACATGCTCGCCCGGCCGATTGGCGTCGCCATCCCGGCACGGGGATCGAACATTCGCGTCGTTGCGACGGGCCTGCTCGTCGTCATGGCGCTCGTCTTTCTCGGCGCCAAATATTATCAGGACGTCCATCCCGCGATCGGGTTCGTCCGCGCCTTTGCCGAGGCGGCGATGGTCGGCGGGCTGGCCGACTGGTTTGCGGTGACCGCGCTGTTCCGGCACCCGATGGGGCTTCCGATACCGCACACCGCGATTATCCCGCGCAACAAGAACCGCATCGGCGACACGCTCGCGCGCTTCCTGCTCACCAACTTCCTCCTGCCGCGACTGATCGCGCGCAAGATGCAGACGGTCGACATCGCGGGCGCGGTCGGCAAATTCCTGTCCGAACCGGCCGAGGGCGGCGGGCGGCTGCGGCTGGGCGCATCGCGCATCATCGCCGACGGGCTTGGTGCGCTCGATCAGCAGCGGCTCGGCGGCATGGTCAAATCGGCGATCGCCGACCGGCTGCGCGAACTCGACCTTGCGCCTTTGCTCGGGCAGGCGCTCCAGGCCGCGCTTGCCGAAGGGCGGCACCAGCCGCTTCTGGATGCGATGGTCAAATGGGGATCGAAGACGCTCGAAGTCAACGAGCATCTGGTCCACCAGATGGTGCAGGACAATTCGAACGCGATCGTGCGCTTTACCGGGCTCGACGAAAGCATTTCGAACCGCATCGTCGCGGGGCTGTCGAAGCTGCTCAGTGAAATGGCGGTCGACGAGACGCATCCCTTGCGCATCCGCGTCGAGGAGGGGCTCGCCAAGATGGCGCTTGACCTGCAACACGACCCGGAAGTGAAAGCCAAGGTCGCCAAGGTCCGCGACGAGCTGCTCGAGAATAAGGCGGTAAAACGCTGGCTCGACGGCCTGTGGGAACAGGGCCGCACCGCATTGCTCAAGGCCGCGCGCAACCCCGATACGATGCTCGCGGGCCGGATCGGCGAGCTCGTCACGCAATTCGGTTCGATGCTGGGCGAGGATGCGGCGATCAAGCGCACGCTCAACCGCTATGCGCGCCGCGCGGTGGTCGGCGTCGTCGACAGCTATGGCGAGACGGCCCTCAAACTCGTGTCGGACACGATCCGCGGCTGGGATGCAAAGACGATCACCGACCGGCTGGAAAGCGCCGTTGGCGACGATTTGCAATATATTCGTATCAACGGCACGCTGGTGGGCGGGCTCGTCGGGGTGCTGATCCACACCTTCGATGTCGTGATCTGAGTTAGTTAGAAAAGGCTCGCCAACCCCTCGCGAAACGTCGGATAGCGGGGTGTCCACCCTAGCAGGCGTTTCGCCTTTCCGTTCGCGACGCGACGGTTCTCGGCATAGAAGGCGCGCGCGGCGGTGGACAGGACGGCTTCTTCCAGCGATTGCAACGGCGGCAATGGCGCGCCAAGTGTCGCACACCCCCAGTCGACCAGCTTGTTCTGATGGCACGGCTCATCGTCAGCGAGATTATAGACGCCTGAAGGCCCGCGGAACGACGCAATGACGCCGCCGGCAATATCGTCGACATGGATGCGGCTGAAAACCTGTTCGGGCAGGTCGACGCGGTGTGCGCGGCCTTCGGTAATGCGGTCGAGGATCGAGCGGCCCGGGCCATAGATGCCGGGCAGGCGGAAAATGCGGACATCGCTGCGTAGCGCCTGCCACGCTCCGTCGGCGGCGTTGCGGTCGGGACGGCGGCCCCTGATCGGCGCGCTTTCATCGACCCACGCGCCGCCCGCATCGCCATAAACGCCCGTCGAGGACAGATAGCCGACCCAGCCCGCGG
This sequence comes from uncultured Sphingopyxis sp., assembly GCA_964426485.1. Taxonomy (GTDB): domain Bacteria; phylum Pseudomonadota; class Alphaproteobacteria; order Sphingomonadales; family Sphingomonadaceae; genus Sphingopyxis. Next base: position 33,659 of record CAYRQX010000012.1, read on the forward strand.
GCGCGATCGCGATCGCTTCGCCAAAGCGCGCGAGCACCGGATCGGCGCCATCGGCCGGCGGCACCGATGACAGGATATGCGTCGCGGTTCGCAGGGCCGCCAGCACCGCCCCCTCATCGGCAAAGGCGATGCTGTCGCCGCGTCCGTCCCGCGTCGTTCCCGTCACCGCCCAGCCGCGCGCGCGCAGGCGGTCCGCGAGGTGGCTCGCGGCATAGCCCATTCCGAAAATCAGCATCTGTCCCATGGCGCCCTTATTGCGCGGTCGCGGCGCCGCGCCTAGATCGCTTATCATGACCGATGCCTCCTCAACCCCCGCCATCCCCGTCGCCATCCACCGCAGCGACTATCGGCCGCCCGACTGGCAGATCCCCGACATCGCGCTCGATTTTGCGCTCGGGATCGATGCGACGAAGGTCGGCGCGGCGCTGTCGGTGGTGCGTCATGCCGCTGCGCCGGTGCCGCTCACGCTGCGCGGCGATGGGCTGACCGCCGCGGCGGTGCGCGTCGATGGCGAGGTGTGGAACGACTGGCGCATGGACGGCAGCGACCTGATCGTCGATCTGGGGGAGCGTAGCGCGGCGACGGTCGAGGTCGATACGGTGATCGACCCGGCTTCAAACACCCAGCTGTCGGGGCTTTATGCGTCGGGCGGCCTGCTCTGCACCCAGTGCGAGGCCGAGGGGTTCCGCCGCATCACCTTCCACCCCGACCGCCCCGATGTGCTGAGCCGCTACAAGGTACGGATGCAGGGCGACAAGGCCGCGTTCCCGATCCTGCTGTCGAACGGCAATTGCATCGACCAGGGCGAAGACGGAAGCGATCACTGGGCGCTGTGGGAAGACCCGTGGCCGAAGCCCTCCTATCTCTTTGCGCTCGTCGCCGGCGACCTTGTTGTCAACAAGGACAGCTTCACGACGATGTCGGGGCGCAAGGTCGAACTCGGCATCTGGGTCCGCGGCGGCGATCAGGACCGCACCGGCCACGCGATGCAGGCGCTCAAGGACAGCATGGCGTGGGACGAGCGCGTCTATGGCCGCGAATATGATCTCGACCTGTTCAACATCGTCGCGGTCAGCGATTTCAACATGGGGGCGATGGAGAATAAGGGTCTCAACATCTTCAACACCCGCTACATCCTCGCCGATCCCGACACCGCGACCGACGTCGATTATGACGGGGTCGAGGGCGTCGTCGCGCATGAATATTTCCACAATTGGTCGGGCAATCGCGTCACCTGCCGCGACTGGTTCCAGCTGAGTCTGAAGGAAGGCTTCACCGTCTTTCGCGACCAGAGTTTTTCGGCCGATATGGGATCGCCTGCGGTCAAGCGGATCGAGGACGTGCGCCTGCTCCGCGCCGCGCAATTCCCCGAGGATGCGGGTCCGCTCGCGCATCCGATCCGCCCCGACAGCTTTCAGGAAATCTCGAACTTCTACACCGCGACCATTTATAACAAGGGCGCCGAGATCATCCGCATGATGGCGACGATGGTCGGCCCCGAACGCTTTCGCAAAGGCACCGACCTCTATTTCGGCCGTCATGACGGCGAAGCGGCGACGTGCGAGGATTTCGTCAAGGCGATCGAGGACGGCGCGGGCATCGACCTTGGCCAATTCCGCCGCTGGTACGAGCAGGCGGGCACCCCGCGCCTGAAACTGTCGCTGGCCGAAGAGGGCGGCCACTGGTCGCTCGATATCGTGCAAACCGTGCCACCGACGCCCGGACAGCCCGAGAAGCAGCCGATGATGATGCCGCTGCGCCTGGCGGCCTTTGCGATGGACGGCAGCGGCGATGTGCTCGCCGACACGCTGGTGATGGTGACGGGCGCGACCCAGCGCATCCCTCTCGGCGCATTTTCGGCGCGGCCCGCGCTGTCGGTCAATCGCAGCTTTTCGGCACCAATCATAATCGATTTCGAACGCGGCCCCGGCGAACTCGCCTGGCTCGCCGCGCATGATGACGATCCCTTCGCGCGTTACGAGGCGTTGCAGCAGCTGATGCTCGACACGCTCGTTGCCGCCGTGTCGGGCAAGGCGGGCGACAATCGGTCGGTCATCGACGCGGTCGGGCAGACGCTGGAGGGCGCGGCAAGCGACCCCGCCTTTGTCGCCGAGGCGGTGCTGTTGCCCAGCGAAGCCTTTATCGGCGACCAGATGGTCACGGTCGATCCCGATGCGATCCGCCGCGAACGGCTCGCGCTGCAGGCCGCGATCGGCGCCGCGCTCGAACCGAAATGGCGCGCGATCCTTGCGGGCGCGGCGCCGCCCGCGACCGATTTGTCGCGCAAGGCGAAGGGCGGTCGCCGTCTGCGCGGTGTCGCGCTCGCCTATCTCGCGGCAACCGGAGCGGACGATGCGCCGGCGCTCGCGTTCCGCATCTTCTCCGACGCCGACGGCATGACCGAACGGCAGGCCGCGCTGGCGACGCTCGCACATGGCGACAGCGACGAGCGCATCGCCGCGCTCGACATTTTCTACCAGCGTTACCGCGAAAACCCGCTCGTGCTCGACAAATGGTTCCAGGTGCAGGCGTGGTCGCTGCGCGCCGACACCGTCGATGCGGTAAAGGAACTTGCGCAGCACCCCGACTTCACGCTCGCAAACCCGAACCGCGTGCGCTCGCTTTATGGCGCGCTAACCGGCAATCAGGCGGCGTTTCATCAGGCCGATGGTGCGGGTTACAAGCTCATAGCCGACCTCGTCATCGCACTCGACCCGAAGAACCCGCAGACGAGCGCCAAGATGATCCCGCCCCTCGGCCGCTGGAAACGCTTCGACGACGCGCGGGCCGCGATGATGAAGGCCGAACTTGAGCGTATTCTCGCGCAGCCCGGCCTGTCGCGCGACGTGACCGAGCAGGCGTCGAAGAGTCTGCTGGGATAGAGAGCGCCGGGAGGCGACGAGGATGGGTAGGTCTGCAATCGGCCGGTTCCGGTCTTCCGCCGGCCAAGCGTGATCAATCGCGCTCCAGCGCCACGAAATCGCGCGCCATTGGCGCCAGATGCGCGCCGCCGTCGACGAAGATCGTCTGCCCCGTCACCGCTTCGGCGCGCGCGAGGTAGACGACCGCGTCGGCAATCTGCGCCGGCGTCGGCAGCGCGCCGAGCGGCATGAGCCTCGCCAGCCGTTCGACCTGCGCCGCCGAATAATCCTCGGTCGCCATCGTCAGACCCGGCGCGACGGCATTGACCCGCGCCCTGCTGCCGAACGCGACCGCCAGTGTCGCCGTGGCCTGCCAAAGCGCGGATTTCGACAGGCTGTAGGCGATCTGGTCGGGCACCGGATGCGCGACGCGCTGATCGACGATGTTGACGATCGCGGGGCGCTCGCCCTCGCTATGCGCAACGAGCGCCTTCGCCAGCATCACCGGCGCAGACAAATTGACCTGCATCATATCGGCGAGAGCAGCGGCCGACAGGTCGGCCCATTCGCCCTCGGCGAACAGCGCCGCATTGTTGACGAGCAGGTCGGGGGCGCGGCCGAATTCGTCGATCACCGCAGGGATCAGCGCGTCGACCGCCACCGGATCGGCCAGGTCAGCGGCGAAGCGGTGGCTGCGCGCGCCCGTCTCCGCCAGCGCCTCGGCCAGCACCGGATCGGCCTCACCCGGGCTGCGTTTGTGAATCGCCAGCATATAGCCTTCGCGTGCCAGCCGCGCCGAAATCGCGGCGCCGACGCGGTGCAGCCCGCCCGTGACGAGAGCGAGCTTCTGCGTCACTTGCGCGCGCGCCGCATCGTGATGCCGATCGCTTCGCCATCCTCGGCGATCGCGAGCTTGACGATCTTCACCTCGACCTCCTCGACCTTGTCGTCCTGCAGGAATAACGTGTCGATGATATGGTCGGCGACGCTTTCGATCAGCACGAAATGAACATCCTTGGGGATGCCCTCGGTCGCCGCGAATTTCAGGTGCATGTAGTTTTTCGATGCGCTGAGCGGCGTCAACGGATCATAATGACCGGCCATCGCCAGCTTGGCACGCACCGAGATGCGCAGCGGCTGCGGCAGGTGGGTTTCTTCGGAATAAATGCCGGTCAGCACCTGGACGGTCAGCCCGTCCACTTCCAGCCACAAACTATCGGTCACACGATCATCCTGCAGGCGGGCGCGACATTCGGCTTTGCATTGCCGACGCCGGACCCTAAAGCGCCGCCGCATTAGCGAAAGGGTGCGCGTTGGTCGAGTTACTTCCATTGTCGAATATCGAGCCGCAGGCGGTCGAGGATCTCCTCGACGCCGCTTTCGGACCGACACGCTTTGGACGAACCGCCTATCGCATCCGCGAAGGCGTGGATGCGGTCCCCGCGCTCAGCTTCGCCGCTATCCAGGATGGCGCGCTGATCGGCACGATCCAATGTTGGCCGGTCGCGCATCGCGCGGCGGACGGTACGGCGACGTCGCTCGTGATGGTCGGACCCGTCGCGGTGCGTCCCGACGTCCAGCGCGGCGGACACGGCCGCGCTTTGATGACGCATATGCTGGGCGCCGCCGAAACGCTGGCCGACAGCGCGCTGATGATGATCGGCGATCCCGGATATTATGGCCGCTTTTTTGGCTTCGACGCCGAAGCAACGGGGGCATGGGAACTGCCCGGCCCCTATGAGAAACACCGCCTGCTCGCGCGGGCCGTCAACGGGCACAGTCTGCCGACGGGTGCCGGAATGATTGGGCCGAGATAGCATTGTGCCCCTGCGAAGGCAGGGGCCCATCTTCAGCCGCATGCGTCTTATCGCGGCAGCGGCGTAAAGCAAAATCTCTGGTGATGGGCTCCTGCCTTCGCAGGGGCGCAGTTCCTCCTGTGGTCCGGCGAATTTGGGTGGAGCCGACTTGCACCCGCCGTCCTTCCCCCTATGTCGGTCCCATGGTCACCCCCGCGCCTTCGCTCCCCAAGGACTTCGGACAGCTTTCGCTGACCGAGGCGGCCGAACTGCTCGCAGCGCGCAAGCTGCCGCCGGTGGAACAATGGCACCCCGAGCGCGAGGGCGACAGCTTCATGGAAATCCGCGCCGACGGCAGCTGGTTTCACGAGGGCGGGCGCATCAACCGGCCGGCGATGGTCAAGCTCTTCTCGACGATCCTGCGGCGCGAGGCCGATGGCAGCCACGTCCTCGTCACCCCCGCCGAAAAATTGAGCATCGCCGTCGAGGACACGCCCTTCCGCGCCGTCGAAATGAAGAGCGAAGGCGAGGGGGCCGCGCGCAAGCTGGTGTTCCGCCTCGATACCGACGATCTGGTGATGGCTGGCGCCGATCATCCGCTCAGCTTTGGCAGCGACGCTGACAACCCCGATCCGCGGCTCCATGTGCGGGGGCCGATCGGCAACGGGCTCGAAGCGCGGATCGACCGGGCGCTTTACTATGAGCTTGTCGACATGGCGCTTGCGGAGGCTGCGCCCACGAAGGCGGAGGACGCCAACGCGCCCGCGATCTGGTCGAACGGCACGCGGTTTCCATTGGTCGACGCCTGATGCTGTCCGAAAAGCTGCGCGTCGCGCTCGACAATCTGCTGCCCGACGCGGGCGAGGACGAGGCCTATCTAGGTACCCCGACGTTGCGCGACGCCGCGGTGTTGATCGCCTTTACCGACCGGCCCGACCCCGGCGTGATCCTGACCCAGCGCCCGCAATGGCTGCGCAGCCACGCCGGGCAGGTCGCCTTTCCCGGCGGCAAGATCGATCCGGGCGACCGCGACGCGATCGACGCGGCATTGCGCGAGGCCGAGGAGGAAATCGGGCTCAGCCGACACGATGTGATGGTCGCGGGCGTCACCGAACCCTATCGGTCGGGCAGCGGCTATATCATCACCCCGGTGCTCGGCGTCATTCCCCCCGACCTGCCGCTCGACCCCAATCCCGACGAAGTCGAGGACTGGTTCGAGGTGCCGCTCGATGTCCTGTTCGACCCCGGCAATTATGCGCGCCAGCATGCGAATTTTCAGGGGCACGACCGCCATTATTATGACATGGACTGGCAGGGGCGACGGATCTGGGGCGTGACGGCAGGAATCATCATCAATCTGGCGCGGCGGATGCCCGCGGGGTGGCACCGATGACGGTCCTGCCACCGGCTGAATGGCGCGACCGGCCCGGATTGCGGCGTATCGTCGCAGCGCTGGCCGCCGATGGCGGCGCGGTCAAGATCGTCGGCGGCGCGGTGCGCGATACGCTGCTCGGCCTTCCCGTCACCGACATCGACCTTGCGACGCCTTTGCTCCCGCAGGAGGTGACGCGGCGGCTCGAGGCGGCCGATATCAAGGTGATTCCCACGGGCATCGCGCACGGCACCGTCACCGCGATCGCCAGCGGCGACCATCATGAAATCACGACCTTGCGCCGCGATGTCGAAACCGACGGACGGCGCGCGACGATCGCCTTTGCCGACGACTGGCGCGAGGATGCCGCGCGGCGCGACTTCACGATCAACGCGCTCTATGCCGATCCCGATAGCGGCGCGGTCGACGACTGGTTCGGCGGCCTTGCCGATCTGAAGGCAGGGCGCGTCGCCTTTATCGGCGAGGCCGCGACGCGGATTGCCGAGGATCATCTGCGCATCCTGCGCTTCTATCGCTTCGCGGCGCGGTTCGGCCGCGGCGAACTCGACGCAGCCAGCCACACCGCGGTCGTCACCGCGCGCCAGTCGCTGAAAAGCCTGTCGCGCGAACGGATCGCCGACGAACTGCTCAAGATATTGGCGCTTCCCGATCCGCGCGCGATTGTCGGGCAAATGGCCGCCGATGGGATTTTCGCCGTGTTGCTGCCCGAACTCGATCCGGGCTTTGCGGCCGCCTTCGACCGGCTGGTCGCCAATGAAGAGGCCGCACGCGTGCCTGTCGCGCCCTTGCGCCGTCTTTCGGCGCTGCTTCCAGCGGACGCCGCCATCGCCGAACAGGTCGCAAGCCGGCTGCGCCTGTCGACGCGCCAGCGCAAACATCTCGCGGCGCTGGGGGGCAGCCGGGGCGCCGTGGCGCGACCGATCCGTCAACTGGCGCATGCCATCGGTATCGATGCGGCGCGCGACGTCCATTTGCTCGCCGGCGATCCCGCCGCATTGGCGGATCTGGCCGACTGGAGCGTCCCCGAAATGCCGCTGAAGGGCGGCGACATCGTCGCGCGCGGGATTGCGGCCGGCCCCGAGGTGGCGCGCATCCTGAAGGCGGTCGAGGCCGCGTGGGTCGTCGAAGATTTCCCCGATGCGGCGCGCGTCGCGGAGCTCGTCGATCAGAAGATCGGCCGCACCAGCGACTGACGCCAGAAGTCGAGCGCGGATTTGCCGTCCATCGGACGCGCGAACAAATAGCCCTGCCCGAAATCGCAACCGAGCGCCGACAGCAGCCGGGCCTGATCGGCGGTCTCGACGCCTTCGGCAGTGGTCTTCATCCCCAGCACCTCTGCCAGACTTTGGATCGTGCGAACGATCGCCACCTTGTCGCGGTCGTCGACCATATGCTCGACGAAGCTGCGGTCGATCTTGAGCACGTCGATCGGCAAGCGCTGGAGATAGGCGAGGTTTGAATAGCCGGTGCCGAAATCGTCCATCGCGACGCGGGCATCGAGCGCCTTCAGTTCGCTGAGCACCGACAGCGCAAGGTCGGGGTCGCCGATGATCGCGCTCTCGGTGAGTTCGATCATCAGCCGCTCCCCGCCGATCTTGTGGGTTTTGAGCGCCTGGCGCACGACTGCAGCAACATCGTCGCGAACCAGCTGGATCGCCGAGACATTGACCGAGAAATAGGCGTCGACGATGGCGCCGCCATTCTGCCTGTCCCAGTCGGCGAGGACCGCAGCGGCCTTGCCGATCGCCCATTGGCCGAGCGGGACGATGAGGCCCGAATCCTCGGCGATTGGAATGAATTCGGTCGGCGAAACCGAAAGGCCGCTGCTGGTGTCCCAGCGCGCCAGCGCCTCGAACCCCGCGACGCGGCCGCTCGCCAGCTCGATCAGCGGCTGGAAGGCGAGGTGAAGGCGGTCTTCCTCGATCGCGTTGCGCAGCTCGGTTTCCATGCCGAACCTATTGTCCGACAGCATCGCCGCTTCGGGTTCGTAGATTTCGATGCGATCGGTCTGCTTGGCGCGTTTCAGCGCAATCTGGGCGTGCCGGATCTGATCGCCGACATCGGTGTCAGCTGCGGGCTGGATCGCGCAGCCGAGCGCGCAATCGACGCTGACCTTCAATTCGCCGATGCGGAAAGGATGGTCGAAGCAGCCGCGGATGCGCCGCGCCATTTCGCGAACATCGGCGCGGCCGCCCATGACGCGCGTCGATATGGCGAATTCGTCGCCCCCTGTGCGCGCCAATATATCGCCGCTGCGCAGGCTCGATTTCAGCCGCCGCGCGACGGTGATGATCAGCTCGTCGCCGGCCATGGGTCCGATATGTTCGTTGATGCGGCTGAACCGCGCGAGATCGAGCAGCAGGATCGCATGGTCAGCGCCGACGCCGTCGGTCACGCCGCGCTGTTCGACCAGTTCCTCGAATCCGGCGCGATTGGGAAGGCCGGTCAGGCTGTCGGAAACCAGCTCGCGGCGCAAATTGCGCTCGGTCATCATTTCCTGCGTCCGGTCGATCAGCGTCAGCAGGAACAGTCCGTCGTCGCCCGATTCGGTGGGCAGCGGGCCGATCGATCCGCGCAGGTCGCGCGCCGCGGGCCCGTCGCCCAGCTGGCAGGAAAACTCCTGGGCTTCCTCGGGATATTGCGACGCCCGTTCGATCGCGCGCAACAGCGCGATCGGTGCGTCGGCGCCGACAGGCGACAGGCTCAATTTGTCGAACGCCGCATTGCTGGCATGCAGACGGAAATTGCCGCGCGCCATCGGTCTGATCAGCGCCGCCGGAACGGGCAACGCATCGATCCAGCCGACGAACAACAAGGGCCGGTCTTCGCCGGTTCTATCGATAGGCATAACAGCGGGTTTTGTGCGACCTTTCCCCATTGCCCAATGCCTAGGTGACGGGAAGTAAAGAAGGGATTTACGGCGACGCCGAAATACGGTCAGCCGAAGCGATTGTTCCTCGGGAAACCGGTCGGAGGCATCCGTCCGGCGGCACCGCGCGCGACGCGCCAGGGGGCAAGGTCGGTCTCGGTGCGCGTTCGGCCGGTGTCGCCGCCCATCGCCCAGCTCAATCCGTCGGCAAAGGTAAAGCTCACCGCGTCGGACAGGCCGCCGTCGCGGTAGCGTTGCAGCATCACGCCCTGACCGCGCGCCATGACGGGCACCTCGGCAATCGGGAAGACGACGAGCTTACGGTTCTCGCCGACCACCGCGACGCTGTCGTCGCTCGCCAGAACCGGCCGCACGATCGCGAGCGTGGCCTTGGGTTTGAGGTTGACGACATTGCGGCCCTTGCGCGTTTCGGCGACGACTTCGGCCATCTGCGCGACGAAGCCGTGGCCGCTGGTCGACGCGAGCAGCAGGCGGCCGTCGGCGCTCGCCGGGATCATTGCGACGATCTTCGCCTCCGGGTCGATATCGACCATCAGCCGCAGCGGTTCGCCGAACCCGCGCCCGCCGGGCAGCTTGTCGGCGCCGACGGTGAAGAAGCGCCCGTCGTTCGCCGCGATCAGCAGCTTGTCGGTCGTCTGCGCGTGCGCCGCGAACAACAGCTCGTCGCCTTCCTTGAACTTGAACTCCGCCCACTGGTCGGCGGCGACATGGCCGCGCTGCGCGCGAATCCAGCCGCGTTTCGACAAGATCACCGTCACCGGCTCCTTCTCGATCATCGCGTCGAGCGGGATCTCGCGCGCCGGCGCCGCTTCCGATATCGTCGTGCGGCGCGCGCCGAGCAGGGTTTCAAGTCCATAGACGTCGCGCAGTTTTTCGAGGTCCTTGCGCAGCCGCGTCTTCTGCCGCGCCGGGCTCTCGATCAGCTTGACCAGCTCCTCGCGTTCGGCGGTCAGGTCGGCCTGCTCGCGCTTCAGCTCCATTTCCTCGAGCTTGCGCAAGCTGCGCAGCCGCATGTTCAGGATCGCCTCGGCCTGGCGGTCGGTCAGGATGAATTCCGCGATCATCACCGGCTTCGGCTCATCCTCGGTGCGGATGATCTCGATGATCCGGTCGAGGTTGAGGAAAGCGATGATATAGCCCGCGACGAGCTCCAGCCGATCATCGATCTTGTCGATCCGGTGCTGCGCGCGGCGGACGAGCACGACGATCTGGTGCGTGAGCCATTCGGTGAGCAGCTGTTTGAGCCCCATCACCTTCGGCGTGCGCGTCGCGTCGAGGACGTTGAGGTTGAGCGCGAAGCGGTTTTCAAGGTCGGTCAGCCGGTACAGGCTTTCCTTCAGGATATCGGGGTCGACGTTGCGGCTCTTGGGTTCGATGACGATGCGCAGATCCTCGGCGCTTTCGTCGCGAACATCCTCGAGGATCGGCAATTTCTTGTCGGCGATCAGCTGCGCGATCTGCTCGATCAGCTTGCCCTTCGCGACCCCGTAAGGGATTTCGCTGATGACCAGCTGCCAGGTGCCGCCGGGCTGTTTCTCGATCCCGCTGTCTTCCCAGCCGCCGCTTTCCAGCTTGCCAGTCGAAAAGCGCGCGCGGACGCGGAACCCGCCGCGCCCGGTTTCATAGGCGTGGGCGATCGTCTCGGGGCTGTCGACGACGATGCCGCCGGTCGGGAAATCGGGGCCTTTGACATGCTCGAGCAGTTCGGAGAGCTCGGCGCGCGGGTTCTCGATCAGCAGCAGCGCGGCGCCGATCACCTCGGCGGCGTTGTGCGGCGGAATGTTCGTCGCCATGCCGACCGCGATCCCGCTCGCGCCATTGGCGAGCAGGTTCGGGAACAGCCCCGGCATGATCTCGGGCTCTTCATCCTCGCCATTATAGGTCGGCTTGAAATCGACCGTGCCCTCGTCGAGCCCTTGCATCAGGTCGACGGCAACGCGCGTCAGTCGCGCCTCGGTATAGCGGTACGCCGCGGCATTATCGCCGTCGATATTGCCGAAATTGCCCTGGCCGTCGACGAGCGGATAGCGAAGCGAGAAGTCCTGCGCGAGGCGGACCATCGCGTCATAGACCGCGACGTCGCCATGCGGGTGGAATTTACCGATGAGGTGGGCGAGGCAGCGCGCGGACTGTTAATAGCCCTGCGACGGATCGGGGCGGATCGCGCGCATCGCCCAGAGCAGGCGGCGGAGGACAGGCTTCAGCCCGTCGCGCAGGTCAGGTAGCGACCGCGCCGTGATCGTCGACAGCGCATAGACGAGATATCGTTCGGACAGCGCACTGTCGAACGGGGTATCTGTCATTCCGGGGACGGGTTCTGAAGGAGGAATATCGTCTGTCGTACTGGCCATTGCCCGGAGCCGATAGCAAGGCTGGCGCGGCAAGGCAAAGGCTTGCGTTGACGCTGTGCGACACTAGCTTGGCATATTCACAGGGGGAGGGACGGCATCTTGAGCGAAACCACTGGCGTCGTTCGCAAAAGCATCTGGTCGCGGGCAAAGGACATGGCGCAGCAAGCGCCGCCCGAACGCAATCGCTATGTCGATTTCCTCCGCGCGCTGTCGATTCTGGCGGTCGTCGTCGGTCACTGGCTCGTCGCCGCGCCCTATATGAAGGACGGCGCGGTCGAGGGCGGGCATCTGCTTGGCATATTGCCGTGGACGCAGTGGCTGACCTGGGGATTCCAGGTGATGCCGCTCTTTTTCCTTGTCGGCGGTTTCTCGAACGGCATGTCGTGGGCGGCGACGCAGCGCAAAGGCGGCAGCTATGAAAGCTGGTACAGCGGGCGGTTGCAACGGCTGATCAACCCGGTGCTGCCGCTGTTCCTGATCTGGACGCTCGTCGCGATGTTCGGCACGCTCGCTGGAATCGAGCGCGGCGTCGTCGCAATGGCGGCGCAGCTGGCGCTGATCCCGGTGTGGTTCCTGTCGGTCTATCTGATGGTCGCGGCGGTCGTGCCGCTGACCTGGCGGGCGTGGAAGCGCTGGGGCTTCGCCTCCTTCTGGGCGCTCGTCGCGGGCGCGGCGGCGATCGACGTCGCGGCGCTGCGTTTCGATGTGCCTTATGTCAATTTCCTCAACTTCGCCTTTGTCTGGCTCGCGATCCACCAGCTTGGATTTGCGTGGAGTGAAGGGCGGCTGGCGCCGGGCAGGGCGCTTTTGTGGGGCGTCGGCGGGCTGGTTGCGCTCGGGCTGCTCGTCGGTCTCGGGCCTTATCCCGTCGCGATGATCGGGGTGCCGGGTAGCGGCCTCAGCAATTCGATGCCGCCGACGATCGCGCTGCTCGCGCTCGGCATCGCGCAGGCGGGATTCGCGCTGGCGCTCGAACCCGCGGGTCGGCGGATGCTGGGTAATCTTCGCGTCTGGACCGGCGTCGTGCTCGTCAACGGCATGATCATGACGATCTACCTCTGGCATCTCACCGCTTTCGTGCTCGTGATGGTCGCGGCATGGCTGCTCGGCGGCATCGGGCTCGATGTCGCGCCGGGCAGCGCAGCATGGTGGCTCGCGCGTCCGGTCTGGTTTATCCTCTACATCGCAGCGCTGTTTCCGTTGATCACGCTCTTCGCGCGCTACGAACGTTCAAGCAAGGACAGTGGTGAGGTGCCGCACTGGCGCCTGATCGTCGGGCTGCTGCTGATCTGTGCCGGGCTCGGCGCGACCGCTGCGATCAGCATCGCGAGCCCGCTCGGCGTCACCGGCGTGCGCCTCTGGCTCGTCGCGCTGCCTTTCGTCGGCGCCGCGATTGCGCAATTCGGTCCGATCCATCGGCTGACGCAATCGCGGGCGTGATGCGAGGCGCGGTGGCGCCGGGCACAAGTCATCGCCGTTCAGGGATTGGTTAGCGGATGGTCCGGGTTGGCTGAACTTCTCCTCCATTCACAAGGGGGAAATCACACCGCGGCGATCTCCGCCTCGTCGTTGGCCGCGACCTGACGCGCGATTTGTGCCGTGCGGGTCAGCGACACGCGCGTTCCGGGCGCGGTATCCTCGACGAGTATCTCCGCCCCCAATTGCTTGGCGAGCGCCTGGACGATGCGCGTGCCCAGCCCGGCTTGGGAGCGGTCGGTATCCCCGGCCATGCCGACCCCATCATCGGACACCGACAGCGTCCAATCCTCGCCCTTCGCGGCATAGCCGACCACGACATGGCCGTGTCGCCCGTCAGGAAAGGCGTGTTTGAGCGCGTTGATCACCAGTTCGGTGACGACCAGCCCCATGCTGACCGACACATCGCCGGCGATCGACACCGGGTCGACCTGGGTGGTCAGCGCCAGCTGGTCGCGGTCATAGATCATCGACGCGCCGATACTGGCGCACAGCTGCGCCAGATAAGGTTCGAGCTCGACCTTGCCGCCGTCCGACCCGGCGAGGTGGCGTTGCAGCGTCGCGATCGACATCACGCGCTGGTGCGCGTCGCTCAAATGGCCGCGCGCCTCGTCCGACTGCACCCTGCGCGCGCTCTGCATCAATATGCTCGCGATGATCTGAAGGCTGTTGGCGACGCGGTGCTGCATTTCGTGAAGCAGCGTCGCGTTGGCGTGGATCAGCTCCTTGTGGCGCTTTTCGTTCTGCCGCTCCTCGGTCACGTCGATTACCGTGACCATCATCCGCGAATGATGGATGTCGCCATAGTCGAGCCGCTGCGCCTTGATCACGACGCAGCGCGACGCCCCGGCGCTGGTCTCGATCTCCATCTCATAGGCTTCGACCTCGGCGGCGCCCGAGAGCGTCGCGTCGATCAGCGAGTGCAGCCGCGGCAAATCCCAATGATGATGATCGAGGTCATAGATCGTCTGGCCGGTGACGGTGTCGGCATCTATGCCGAACACGGCGCAGAAACTGTCGCTCGCCGCGACGATCGCCAGATTTTCGTCGAGCAGCAGCAGCGGCGCGTCGGACGCAAGCACCACCGCGAGCCCCAGCGTGCGGCCCAGATTGATCGATGACTTGTCGGCAGCCATGCGGCGCCCTTCCCGGTCGGCCCGGGCCGCAGGACGCGGCCTTGTCGGCAACCAAATCGCGGGGCGAGCTTCATCGACGTCGCCGATCTTTGCCCCGAAATCCGGATATAACATGCGGCAGGGGAGGAGGTGCACGAAATCGACACGGTTCCCCAAACAGAGGAAAGACTGGAGCCGCTATCGGCGCCCGGCCGCTTTCCCGCGCACGCCAACCAACACCCAAAAGAAAACCGGCGCGGATCGCTCCGCGCCGGCTTCCCTCGGTAAACTTGTGTGAAACGTTCCGCGTCAGGCGACGCGGCGCACCTCATTGCCTTCGTCGTCGATGTCGCGAAGGACGTAACCGCGGCCCCAGACCGTCTCGATATAATTTTCGCCGTGGCAGGCGAGCGCCAGTTTCTTGCGCAGCTTGCAGATGAAGACGTCGATGATCTTCAATTCGGGCTCGTCCATCCCGCCATAGAGGTGGTTCAGGAACATTTCCTTGGTCAGCGTCGTGCCCTTGCGGAGCGAGAGCAGCTCAAGCATCTGATATTCCTTGCCGGTCAGATGCACGCGCGTGGTGTCGACTTCGACCGTCTTGGTGTCGAGGTTGACGGCCAGCTTGCCCGTCTTGATGACGCTCTGGCTGTGACCCTTCGACCGGCGGACGACCGCATGGATGCGGGCGACCAGCTCGTCGCGGTGGAACGGCTTGGTGACATAATCGTCGGCGCCAAAGCCGAACGAACGCACCTTTGAATCCATTTCGGAAATGCCCGACAGGATCAGCACCGGCGTCTGCACCTTGGCGGTGCGGAGCTTTTTCAGCACGTCGTATCCGTGCATGTCGGGCAGGTTCAGGTCGAGCAGGATGATGTCGTAATCATAGAGCTTACCCAGGTCCAAGCCTTCCTCACCAAGATCGGTGGTATAGACATTGAAGCCTTCGGTCGTGAGCATCGTATCGATCGCTTTCGCGGTCGTCGGCTCGTCCTCGATCAGCAGTACGCGCATTGGGCACCCCTTTTTCCCACGATAATCCCGCGAACCGATCGCATGACCATCAAGGATGTCACCGACCAAACCCCCGTTGCAGGACTGCCGGAACATTAACCACGAAACTAATGAAGGGAAAAGGTTAATTTTGATTTAACCCGCAGGAATCAACGAGTCGCGACCATTTTGCAACACTCGCTCAGCCCGTTTTTCCCGCATGGTGAGGGGCGATATATTGATCGTGCGCGCCCGTGCACGACAACTTCAGCGTGTCGACCAGATGGTCCGAAAGCGCGCGCACGCGTGCCGGACGCAGCCGCGAGGGCGGCGACAGCAAGTGCAGGTGCGATTGCGGCAACGACCAGTCGGTGAGGATGGGAACCACCGCGCCCGACGCCAGCGCCTCGGCCGTGATGAAGTCGGGCAGGGCGGCGATTCCCACGCCAGCGACGACCAGCGGCACCGCGACATCGCCATTGTTCGCGAACAATGGCCCGGTCGGCAGCACGGTGGCCTCCTCGCCCTTGCGATGAAAGTGCAGCGGCACCGCGCGCTGGCGGTGGCCGTAACCGATCAATCGGTGGCCCGAGAGTTCGAGCGGGTGCCTGGGCGTACCATGCTTTGCCAGATACGCCGGGCTCGCGATCACCGACGTCGCGACCGGCGCGATCGTGCGCGCCAGCAGGCTCGAATCGGCAAGCGGCGAAATCCGCAGCGTCAGGTCGATGCCCTCGGCGACGGGGTCGTTGCGCGCATCGCTCAGCAGCACCTCGATCTCGACCGCGGGATGCCGGTCGAGGAAGGCGGCGAGCGGCGGGCCGAGCACTTTGATGCCGAAGCTCATCGGCGCCGCGAGGCGGATCGGTCCCGCCAGGTCGACGCGGTCGCCGCGCGCCGCCTCGGTCGCCGCGGTTGCCGCCGCGACCATTGCCCGCGCCTCGTCGAGCAGGCCCGCGCCCGCCGTCGACACCGCGACGACGCGCGAGCTTCGGTGCAGCAAGGTGATGCCCAGCGACGCCTCGAGCCGCGTCACCGCCTTGGACACGCTCGCCTTTGACAGCCCGAGCGATGCCGCCGCCGCGGTAAAGCTGCCGCCATCGGCCACCGCGACGAAACAGGCCCAGCCTTCATAGTCGGGAAGTGCCACGAAACAGCTCCTATATGGAAACGATGGTTTTCCATCTACGCTATTTCCGAAACGATCGGAATGCCTATTTTGTCCTCAACAGATGAACGCCGCCGGGTCCCTAAAACGCCGGGGCGGCCACCAAGAAAGGACAAGGCCATGATCGACATTCGCAAATTCGACACGCTGGGCCACGCCAACCACGGCTGGCTCGACGCCCGCCACCATTTCTCCTTCGCCAATTATCACGACCCGAAGCGTATGGGTTGGGGTGCGCTGCGCGTCTGGAACGACGATGCCATCGCGGCACAGGCGGGTTTTCCTCCGCATCCGCATCGCGACATGGAAATCATCACCTATGTCCGCACCGGCGCGATCACCCATCGTGACTCGATGGGAAACAGCGGCCGCACCGCGGCGGGCGATGTCCAGGTGATGAGCGCCGGCACCGGCGTGACGCACAGCGAGTTCAACCTTGAGGATGAGGAAACGACGCTGTTCCAGATCTGGATCATGCCCGACCGTGACGGTGGCAATCCGGGCTGGGGCGCGCGCCAGTTTCCCAAGAATGACCGTTCGGGCCAGTTCGTGACGCTGGCGAGCGGCATCGAGGGCGACGCCGACGCGCTGCCGATCCGCGCCAACGCCCGCGTTGCCGCGGCAACGGTGAAGGCCGGCGAGAGCGTCTCTTATGACCTTGAAGCCGGACGCCACGCCTATCTGGTCGCCGCCAAGGGCCGCATCCGCGTTAACGGCGAGGACGCCGATCCGCGCGACGGCATCGCGCTCCGCGATGTCGGCACGATCACGGTCGAGGCGCTTGACGACGCCGAATTGGTGCTCGTCGACAGCCTGTAATGAAGCCCCGGGGCCGCCGACGTCCCCTCCCTGACGGCGGCCCACCTGTGCCGCGAGCTCCCTACCAAAAACGCGCGGGACTCGCGGCACTCTCTCTCCCCAATGACAACCCAAGGAGTAGTTCAATGACCAACATTCTTCGTATCGATGCCAGCGCCCGCAGCGACGGATCGACCACGCGCCAGCTTTCGGGCCAGCTCGTCAACCACCTGCTCGAACAGGGCTATGGCGCCAAGGTGATCCACCGCGACCTCGCGCTCACCCCGCCCGCGCTGCTGACCGAAGGCTGGGTCGGCGCCAATTTCACCGACGAAGCCGACCGCAGCGACGAACAAAAGGCGCTGCTCGCCAGCTCGGACGAACTGATCGCCGAACTCGAAACCGCCGACACGATCGTCATCGGTGTTCCCGTGTATAATTTCGCGATTCCCGCAGCGCTCAAGGCCTGGATCGACCTGATCGCCCGCGCGCGCCGCACCTTCCGCTACACCGAAGCCGGTCCCGAAGGCCTGCTCAAGGGCAAGAAGGCCTTTCTGGTCGTCGCCTCGGGCGGCGTTCCGGTCGGCAGCGATTATGATTTCGCGACCGGCTATCTGCGCCACGTCCTTGGCTTCGTCGGCATCACCGATGTCACGATCATTGCCGCCGATCAGCAGATGATGGACGGCGAAGCGCTGAACCGCGCGGCCGCGGCGATCGGCGAACTCAAGCAGGCTGCCTGAACCGATGCGCCGTCTCGCGGGCCTATTCCTTTCGCATGGCTCGCCGATGACGGCGCTCGAGCCCAGCCCGGCGCGGACATTGCTCGCCGGGCTGGGCGCCCTACGGGCGCCCGCGCGCGACGGGTTTGCCGCAACGTGACCGCACGCGATCGTAACCCCAAAGTCGCCACGGCGACGACCTGGCGATGGCGGACGAGCCGCGCTTAACGCGCTGTGATCCGCCGTGCAAAATGGATCTGCACCGCGTCGCGTACGCCGCGCGCCACCTTTTTCTGCCCCGCCGACGAGGCGAGAAATTCGCCGTCATCCTTGTTCGAGATGAAGCCCGTTTCGAACAGGACCGAAGGCGTATCGGGCGCCTTCAGCACGATGAAGGAGGCGAAACGGTGGGCGGTGGTGCGGAATTTGACGTCGTTCGACGCCTCGCGCTGGAGCAGCCGCGCGAAGTCGGACGCGACATTCATTGTTTCGCGCTGGGTCAAGTCGAGCAGGATCGCCGACACATCGCCGCTGTGCGCGCCGAGGTCGACGCCGTTGATGAGGTTCGCCTTATTCTCGCGCGCGGCGAGCCGCGCGGCCTCGCGGTCGGAGGCGACTTCGGACAGCGTGTAGATCGAGGCGCCGCTGGCCTGCTGATTCTCGGCGGCGTCGGCGTGGACCGAAATGAACAGATCGGCCTTGAGTCGCCGCGCGACCCCATAGCGTTCTTCGAGCACCAGAAAACGGTCGTCCGAGCGCGTGAGCGCGACCCGCACCCGGCCGGAGGCGAGCAGGTCGTCGCGGATCGCGCGGGCGAGCGCGAGCGTGATGTCCTTTTCCCGGCTACCGCTGTGTGGTGAAATCGCGCCGGGATCGTGCCCGCCATGGCCGGCATCGATCACGACGAGCGGCAGGCGCCTGTCGTCTGGACCTTCGATGCGCGGCAGCGCCACCGAAGGCTTCGCTTTACCGATCGGGACGGTTACGCTGTAGCGTTTTCCGGGCCGTTTGGCGCGGAAACCCGCTGGCGATGGCAATGGCGCACGCGCGCCGCGCGATGCCCGTTCGAATGCGTTTGCCGAAGCGTCGACTGGCGTCGCGCCCGCCTGTCCCGCCGACGCCGGGGTCGCAATCATGCCAAGCAGGGCGAGCAGCAGGCTCATCGCGCGTCTATGCCGCCCGAGGCGCGCAATGGTCCAGCGCTTATTCGAAACATGACGCCCCCGGCCGCGGAATATGGTAAAATAATCGCTAGCGATGATCCCTGAAAGCCGGGTTAACGGCCGATCAGTCCCCTTGGGCGGGGCGTGCATATTTGCCACAGCGTGCAGCCATCCCATCTTTGTTCCGTGGTTGTTGTTGCCGTCCGCCCGTGCCGATGCTAGCACGCCCACACTGACGGTGTCGTTCCCGGTGCCGTCCGGCCTTTTGAGGGGAGGGCCTGTTCCGCGAATATGCGGATCATGGCCGCCTTGGCGCCGGACATGCGGGGAAGGGCGACCTGCCGCCAGTCCACCCGGTTGACCGGACAGTCGGGGCGTTCGCTTGCGCGCCCGCCCTGCCCGCCCGCTCATCCCGTAACAGGTTGATGCCGCATGAGGCTTGCCATGCCCTCTTCATATCCCGACGCGGGCGCTTTCGCCCCGGCCGTCGCCGGATGTGACGACCGCATGCGCGTCCAGGACCGGACGCAGGCCCCCAGCGGCAATAACGTCTTTTTTCTTTTCACCCGTATCCGCCGCGGCTTTCCCTCGGGGAAGGTCGCGGAATTTTTTGATGGCGCGCTAAGGCGCGCTTGGAGTGTATCTAATGACCACGCGCATGTTGATCGACGCGCGGCACCGGGAAGAAACCCGGGTCGCCGTCACCAAGGGAAACCGAATCGAGGAGTTTGATTTCGAGTCCGCTGAGCACAAGCAGCTCAAGGGCAATATCTATCTGGCCAAGGTGACCCGCGTCGAACCGTCGCTGCAGGCGGCGTTCATCGAATATGGCGGCAATCGCCACGGCTTCCTCGCCTTTAGCGAAATTCACCCCGATTATTACCAGATTCCGAAGGAAGACCGCGAAGCGCTGCTCCGCGAAGAGGCCGAGCATGCCGCCGCCGCCGCGCAGCGCGCCGAGGAAGATCTCGACGAGCTCGAAGGCGATGTCGCCGACGTCGAATATCACGACGAAGATGACAATGGCGACAGCCGTCGCGATCGCGACGACGACCGCGACGATCATGACGATGGGCATGACGACCGCGACGACCGCGATGACAATGGCGATGCCGAGAATGGCGACGCCGAAGAGGGCGCCGAAGAAGGCCGGGAAGGAAACGGCGATGGCCGCGGCGACCGTCGGGGCCGTGGGCGTGGGCGCGGCAACAACAACCGCAAGGGCGGCCGCGGACGCAGCCGCCGCAATGACGACGAAGACAGCGAAAACCGCATGTCGCTGCGCCGCCGCTACAAGATCCAGGACGTCATCCGCCGCCGCCAGGTGATGCTGGTTCAGGTCGTCAAGGAAGAACGCGGCAACAAGGGCGCCGCGCTCACCACCTATTTGTCGCTTGCCGGCCGCTATTGCGTGCTGATGCCGAACACGATGCATGGTGGCGGGATCAGCCGCAAGATTTCGAACGGCGCCGATCGCCGCAAGCTGAAGGCGATGATCGACGAGCTGAACCTGCCGCCGACGATGGGCTGCATCGTCCGCACCGCGGGGATGAGCCGCACCAAGGTCGAGATCAAGCGCGACTTCGACTATCTCGCGCGCCTGTGGGACGAAATTCGCCAAAAGACGCTCGAATCGAGTGCGCCGGCGCTGGTTCATTCGGACAGCGATCTGGTCAAGCGCGCGATCCGCGACATCTATCACAAGGATATCGAGGAAGTGCTCGTCGAGGGCGAGGAGGGCTATAAGGCGGCCAAGCAGTTCATGAAGCTGCTGATGCCGAGCCACGCCCGGCGCGTGAAACAATATGCCGATCCCGTGTCCCTCTATCAGCGTTACGGCGTCGAGGATCAGCTGGCGGGGATGCTAAATCCGGTCGTCCAGCTGAAATCGGGCGGTTATCTGGTGATCAACCCGACCGAGGCGCTGGTGTCGATCGACATCAACTCGGGCCGTTCGACGCGCGAGCATAATATCGAGCAGACCGCGGTCAGCACCAATCTCGAGGCTGCGGCCGAAATCGCGCGCCAGCTGCGCCTGCGCGACATGGCGGGGCTGGTCGTGATCGACTTCATCGACATGGATCATGGCTCGAACGTCCGCAAGGTCGAGCGCGCGATGAAGGATGCGCTGAAGAACGACCGGGCGCGCATCCAGGTCGGCCGCATCTCGGGCTTTGGCCTGATGGAGATGAGCCGCCAGCGCCTGCGGACCGGCGTGCTCGAAGCCTCGACCCGCCCGTGCCCGCATTGCGAAGGCACCGGGCTTGTCCGCACCGCCTCGTCGGCGGGCCTCAGCGCGCTGCGGCTGATCGAAGAGGAAGCGGCACGCGGCAAGGGGAACAAGATCACCCTGCGCGCGAGCCAGGAAGCGACCTTCTACCTGCTCAACGAAAAGCGCCGCGAACTGCGCGAGATCGAGGAGCTGTACGGCGTCACGGTCGAAATCCTGCCCGATGGCGAGACCGAAGGCGCGCGCATGGCGGTCGAGGTCAGCGGCCCGCCGCCGATCGCCCGCCGCAGCTTCGCCCCGATCGCCCCGATCGAGGACGATGACGACGATTATCCCGAAGACGAAGAGGAAGCCGAAGAAGAGGCCGCCGAAGAGCGCCCTGCGCGTTCGCAGGGCCGCGAAGAGGGCGCGCGCGAGCGCGAGGAAGGCGAAGTCGACGGCGACGGACGCAAGCGCCGCCGCCGCCGCCGTCGTGGCCGCCGCGGTCGTCGCGACGAGAATGGCAATGAAATTGCCGAAGGCAGCGAAGCCGACGATGATCGCGATGGCGATGCAGCCCATGACGGCGAAGTGGCGCCGGCGGACGCTGTCGAGACTGTCGAGGCTGTCGCCGAAGCGGATGCTGAGGACGCCGAAGCCAAGCCCCGCCGCCGCCGTGGCGGACGTGGCCGCAAGCCCAAGGTCGATGCAGCGGATGCTGTCGATGGTGAAAGCGCTGAACTCGAAGTGGCGGCTACGGTAGAATTCGAAGCCGCCGAACCGGTCGCCGCAGAAGCCCCGGCTGCCGAGGAAAAGCCGAAGCGCAAGCGCGCACCGCGCAAGACCAAGGCTGCTGCCGCCGCCGAAGCTGAAGCGGCGGACGCCGCCGAGGCACCGGTCGCAGAAGCACCGATTGCCGAGGCGCCCGTCGCCGAAGCTCCGGCTGAAGCGGAAGCGGAAGCCGAAGCCGAACCGGCCAAGCCTGCGCCCAAGAAGCGCGCGAGCCGCGCCAAGAAGGCCGCCGCCGCCGAGGCCACGCCCGAAGCCGCCACGACGCGTGAGGCCGAGCCGGTCGCCGCCAATGGCGACGAGGATGGCGAAGGTCTCGATGGCGAGCCGCGCCGCGGCTAGTGGCAGCGCACATTTGGCAACTGATCGGCGGCAATTGATCGCATAAACTGCACGCTGACCTTGCGTCCGCGCGACCTGCCCCCCAATAAGCCCCCATGGCTTCACTTGGGGTTCAGGCGCGCGGCGCAAGAGAGGCGGGGATGACCGCTTTCCCGCCGCAGCCCGCGTTCGGGGCGCGCAAAGTGCGCGCCCTTTTCCGTATCGCGCTGACATTGCTCGCGATGTTCGCGATCGCGCTGCGTCCGGCAGCGGCGCAGTCGATCCTGCGCGACGCCGAAACCGAAGCCCTGTTCCAGGACATGATGGACCCGCTGCTCGTCGCCGCGGGGCTCAAGCCTGGACAGGTGCGCGTGCATCTGCTCGGCGACCGCAGCATCAACGCCTTTGTCGCCGGCAGCCAGGACATCTATGTCTTCAGCGGGCTGGTCGAGGCCGCCGACAGCGCCGAAGAGGTACAGGGCGTCCTCGCGCACGAGCTGGGCCATGTGATGGGCGGCCACGCGATCCGCGTCAACGAGGGCGCCAAGGCGGCGACGGGCATTTCGCTGCTCAGCCTGCTACTCGGCGCCGCGGCGATCGCGGCCGGTGCGGGCGAGGCCGGCATGGGCGTGATGATGGCGGGCCAGCAGGCCGCACTCGGCAAGTTCCTCGCGTTCAGCCGCGTCCAGGAGTCGACCGCCGACGCCGCGGGCGCCCAATATCTGTCGACCGCCGGGATCAGCGGCCGCGGCAGCCTCGCCTTTTTCAAGAAGCTGCAAAATCTCGAATTTCGCTACGGGGTGAAGCAGGACGATGATCAGGCCTATGGCCGGACGCACCCGATGTCGGGCGATCGCATCCAGACGCTCCGCGAAGTCTATGTCATCGATCCGGCATGGCAAAAACCCGCCGACCCGAAAATCGAGGCGCGTTTCCAGCGCATCAAGGCGAAGCTGTCGGGCTATATGGCCGAGCCCGAGCGGACCTTGCGCAAATTTCCCGAAAGCAACAGCAGCATTCCGGCGCGCTATGCCCGCGCCTATGCGTGGCACAAGAGCGCCTACCCACAAAAGGCGCTGACCGAGGTCGAGGGTCTGCTCGCGAGCAATCCCAGCGACCCCTATTTCCTCGAACTCGAGGGCCAGGTGCTGCTCGAATCGGGGCGCCCCAAAGAAGCGATCCCCGCGCTGCGCAAGGCGGTGAGCCTGTCGCGATCGCAGCCGCTGATCAGCGCGACATTGGGCCACGCGCTGATCGCGACCGAGGATCCGGCAAATTACGCCGAGGCCGAAGAGGTACTGAAAACCGCCGTCGCGCTCGACAACCAGAATCCGTTCGCCTGGTATCAGCTCGGTATCGTCTATGCGAACAAGGGCGATCAGGCGCGCGCCGCGCTCGCCTCGGCCGAACGCTATCAACTGGAGGGTGGACAGCCCGCGCTCGCGCTGCGTAATGCCGACATGGCGATGCAGGGCTTGCCCCAGGGCTCGCCCGACTGGATCCGTGCACAGGATATTTCGCTGGTGGCTCGCGCCGAGGTGGAACGGACACGCAAACGGCGTTAGTTTCGGGTGAAGAGGTTCGTTCGGATGAAGACGGGGGCGACGCATCGCATTTTCGTGATGCTCGAGGGCAATAAGTGACTGACAGAAAAGACGATTATTACCAGCCGTGGCTGCGCGACCCGGCGCCGACGCCGAGTGGCGGCGCGCCCGCGCATGACGAAGGATTGGCGAAACCGAAGGACGAGGTCCCGGTGGGCATCGACCTTGCGCGATACAGCACGCCCGAAAAGCCGCGCGATCCGCTGGTGAAGCCCGAAGCCATCAAGGCGAGGGCCGCGAGCCTGTGGGATCGCATCCAGGACGGCGCCGAAGCCTTTGCCGACTGGACGATCCGCGTCGGCGACCGTGCCGACATTCCGGCGCGCGTCGAAGCTATGGAAATCCCGCGCCGTTCGCGCGAACTCGCCGCGAAGACGGGCGCCATAACCGCGCGCGCCGCGCGTGCGGCCGGACGCGGATCGGCGCAGGCCGGGCGTGCCGCAGCGAAGGCCAGCGGCCAAGCGTGGGAGAAAATGGCGCTCGGCGACAAGGTCGCAAAACTGTCGAGCGAAGCCGGCCGCGGGCTGGGCGAGGTCGCCGGAAAAACCAAGGCCGGCGTTGTCGATATCGCCAAGGCGAGCGGCGAGAGCCTGCGCGACGGCATCGGCGATGCCGCAAGCAAGCTGCGCCCCGCGCCGCGCGAAGAGCTGGCGCCGCCGCCCTCAGGCCTCGAACAATTGCTCGCGCGCGAGGAAGCTGCTGCCGCGCAGGCGAACACGCCTGCCGCGCCCGACCTGCCGCTCTTTGCGGGCGATGCTGCGATTCCGGCTGTAGCGAAGCCCGCACCTGCGGCTGCCGTGAATGCGATGGAAGGCGACGATCGCTCGCCTATTGCGCAGCCGGTGAAAAACGCCACGATGATCAAGGCGATGCCGGCGCGGGGCTTGCCGCAGGTTAAGGGGATGGGGATGGAAGGCGTTTCAACGCGCACATGGGGGCTGGCGCTCGGCGGCATATTGCTCCTCGCCATCGCCTTCTGGCTCGGCGGCCGTCTCGGCGGCGGAATGAGCAAGAGCGAGGTCGAGACGATCGTCGCCGACTATATCAAGGCGAACCCGCAGATCATTCCCGAAGCGCTCGAAGCGCAGCGCAATGGCGAAATTGCGAAAGCCATCGACGCGATCCGTCCCGCGCTCGAAAAGCCCTATGCGGGTGCGTGGGCGGGCAATGCCGACGGCGATGTCACCCTCGTCGTGTTCACCGACTATGCCTGCGGCTTTTGCCGTGCGAGCGTGCCCGATGTCGACCGGCTGATCCGCGAGGACAAGCGCCTGAAAGTCGTGTTCCGCGAACTGCCGATCATCGCCCCGCAAAGCCGCGATGCCGCGCTGATGGCGCTGGCGGCGGCGCGGCAGGGCAAATATGACGCCTTCCACCACGCGATGTTCGCGGCGGGTTCGCTCGACAAGGCGGCGATCGCCGCAGCGGCCGAAAAAGTAGGCGTCGTTACCGACGGCACCGCCGATGCGACCGCAAATGAAGCCTTGTTCCAGCGCGAGCTCGACAGCAATCTTGCGATCGCGACCCAGCTGCAGCTCAACGCCACCCCGACCTGGATCGTCGGCAACCAGCTGTTCCAGGGACAGATTGGTTATGACGGGCTGAAGCAGGCCGTCGCGAAGGCCCGTGCGGCGAAAAGCTGAGGGGCACGCGCATGGCGACCGTCACCCATGATGAAGCACTCGCCAACGCCCGCCAGCTTTTGAAGGGTCAGCCCGGCGCCGCGCTGGCGCAGGCACGGGCGATCATCGAGGCGGTGCCGACATCGGCGGCGGCGCACCGGCTCGCCGCGCATGCGCTGCGTGCGCTGAACCGCGAAAGGGAAGCGCAGGACGCGTCGCTCGCGGCGGTCGGCGCGACGATCCACGATGAAGCGATGGTCGACGCCGCGCTTGCGCTCGCCGAGGATCGGCTGCCCGATGCCGAGGCGGCGCTGCGCCAGCGGCTCCGCGAAGATGCGACCGACGTTGCGGCGATCCGCATGCTCGCCGAGGTCGCGGGGCGCATCGGGCGCTATGAGGATGCCGAAAAATTGCTGTCGCGCGCGTTGCAGCTCGCACCCGGCTTCGGCGCCGCGCGCGCCAATCTCGCGACCGTCTATTATAAGCAGAATCGTTTCGCCGATGCGGCAGCGACGCTGGATGCGGTGCTGGGTGACGATCCCGAAAACCCGGCCCACGCAAATCTTCGCGCCGCCGCGCTTGGCCGCATCGGCGGCTATGACGAGGCGCTCGCGCTTTACGAAGAGTTGACGCGCCGCTTCCCCGATCATGCCAAGCTGTGGATGAGCTATGGCCATATGCTGAAGACCGTGGGGCGGCAAGACGACAGCATCACCGCCTATCGCCGCGCGCTCGATGCCGATCCGGGGCTCGGCGAAATCTGGTGGAGCCTTGCCAACCTCAAGACGATCCGCTTCGACGCGGGCGACCGCGAAGCCATGGAGGGCGCGCTCGTTGCGGCCGACCCGAAGGGCGATGCGCGCGCCGACGACCGCCTGCACCTGCATTTCGCGCTCGGCAAAGCGTATGACGATGCCGTCGAGCATGAACCGGCGTTTCGTCACTATGCCGCGGGCAATGCGATCCGCTCCGCTCAGCTCGGCTATCGCGCCGCCGAAACGAGCGCCGCGGTCGACGCGATCATTGCCGCCTGCACACCCGAATTCTTTGCGTCGCGCGCCGACGCTGGCGATCCCGCGCCCGATCCGATTTTCATCCTCGGCATGCCGCGCGCCGGATCGACGCTGATCGAACAGATCCTCAGCTGCCATTCGGCGATCGAGGGCACGATGGAACTGCCCGATATTCCGGCGCTCGCGCTCGGTCTCGGCCGCGAAAAATATGACGACGGCCGCCGGTGGGTGGAGGCGCTGGCCGAAACGCCACCCGAACGGCTCGCCGACCTCGGCGCGGAGTTCCTCCAGCGCACTGCGGTGCAGCGCAAGACCGGCAAGCCCTTCTATATCGACAAATTGCCGAACAATTGGCTCTACACCGCCTTCATTCGCCTGATCCTGCCGAATGCGAAGATCATCGATGCGCGGCGCCATCCGCTCGACTGTTGTTTTTCGAACTTTCGCCAGCATTATGCGAAGGGGCAGGCGTTCAGCTATGGTCTCGCCGACGTCGGCGGCTATTACCGCGACTATGTGCGGCTGATGGCGCATATCGACGCGGTGCAGCCGGGACGCGTCCACCGCGTCATCCACGAAGCGTTGCTCGATAATGCCGAAGCCGAAGTGCGCGCGCTGCTCGCCTGGCTCGGCCAGCCCTTCGAAGAGGCCTGCATGGCGTTTCACACCAATGCGCGCGCCGTGCGCACCGCGTCGAGCGAGCAGGTGCGGCGGCCGATCAACCGCGACGGCGTTGGGCAATGGCAACCTTATGAAAAATGGCTCGATCCGTTGAAACAGGCGCTTGGCCCGGTCTTGGAGGCCTATCCCGCGGTTCCCGCCGATTTCGGCTGAGGCCGCACGACAAAATGTTGCCATTCGGCAACAGCAGACGACATTTTCGACCAACGACCGCTGCACTGCACAACAATGCTTGCGCTTGCGCTGCCGCGCGTCATGCTCGCGTCATATCACTGTCATTTGAGGGGGGTCTCATGCGCAAGTTTACCGCGGTTCTGGCCAAGGGCGGCGCGATGCTGCTCGGTAGTACGATCCTTTGCACGTCGGGCACCGCCCTCGCGCAGCAAAGCAGCACCGATGACGATCGCGACATCGTCGTCACCGCGTCGAAGCGTGAGGAAAATCTGCAGGATGTGCCGCTGGCGATCACCGCGATCGGGACCGAGCGGCTTGACGAGTTGCAGGTCAAGGAATTTCAGGACGTCGTCAAATTCCTGCCGTCGGTGACGATCCAGACGCTCGCGCCGGGGTTCAGCCAGGTCTATTTCCGCGGCGTCGCTTCGGGCGAGAACGCCAACCACTCGACCTCGCTGCCGACCGTCGGCACATACCTCGACGAAATGCCGATCACGACCATCCAGGGCGCGCTCGACATCCATACCTATGACTTTGCGCGCGTCGAGGCGCTCGCGGGACCGCAGGGCACGCTCTATGGCGCCAGCTCGATGGCGGGCACGATCAAGCTGATCACCAACAGGCCCGACACCAGCGGCACCTATGGTTCGGCGGGGCTCGAACTCAATACAGTCTCGCGCGGCGGCATCGGCGGGGTTGCCGAGGGCTTTATCAACGCCCGGATCAGCGACCGCGCCGCGCTTCGCCTCGTCGGCTGGTATCGCCATGATGCGGGCTATATCGACAATATCGCGGGCAGCCGGACCTATCCGACGAGCGGTGTCACCCAGACCAACGACGATCTGGTTGAGAAGGATTACAACAGCGTCGATACCTATGGTGCGCGCCTCGCGCTCGGGATCGAACTCGACGACGACTGGACGATCCGCCCGACCTTGATGGGCCAGATCCAGAAAGCCGATGGCAGCTTTGCGCAGGAACGTTCGACCGCGGTGACGCGCAGTCTGCAGACGGTGCAGTACAACCCCGAACGCGGCGACGACAAATGGATCCAGGCCGCACTGACGATCGAAGGCAAGATCGGCAACTGGGACCTGACCGTCACCGGCGGCCATCTGCGCCGCAAGACGCTGACCGACAGCGACTATTCGGACTATGCCTATTTCTATGACGCGCTCTTTGGGTCGGGCGCCTATCTCTATGACAATGCAGGCGATGTCATCAGCCCCAATCAATATATCGAGGGCGTCGATCGCTATCGCCGCAACTTCGGCGAAATCCGCGTCGCCTCGCCCGCCGACGCACGGATCCGCTTCATCGGCGGCCTGTTCTACCAGCGCCAGTCGCATAATATCGAACAACATTATATCGTCGACAACCTGTCCGACGACCTGCAGGTGCCGGGCACCGTCGACAATATCTGGCTGACCAAGCAGCTGCGCGTCGACCGCGACTATGCCGCGTTCGGCGAGCTGAGCTTCGACATCACCGAAAAGCTGACGCTGACCGGCGGCGGCCGCCTGTACAAATTCGACAACAGCCTCGTCGGCTTCTTCGGTTACAACAATCCCGGTTACAGCGGCAATCCGGTCTATGCGTGCCAGGGTCCGGCCGTCGTCGACGGATCGCCCTGCACCAACCTCGACAAACGAACGAAGAAGACCGACTTCATCCACAAGCTGAACCTGACCTACAAGTTCACCGACGATGTGATGATGTATGCGACATGGTCGCGCGGTTTCCGCCCCGGCGGGATCAACCGGCGCGGCTCGCTGCCGCCCTATGGTTCGGACACGCTCGACAATTATGAACTGGGGTGGAAGACCAGCTTTGGCCCGGTCCGCTTCAACGGCGCCGTCTATCAGCAGGATTGGAAGAATATCCAGCTCTCCTTCCTCGGCGCCAATGGCCTCAGCGAAGTGCGCAACGCCGGTATCGCGCGCATCCGCGGGGTCGAGGCCGATGTCAGCTATCGTTCGGGCGGCTTCTCGCTCAGCGCGGGCGGCAGCTATAATGACGCGACGATCCGCCGCGATTTTTGCGCCGTTGCCAACGCCGATTTCGACTGTACGACGCCGGGCAACGACCTGCTCGCGCCATCGGGTGCGCGCTTGCCGGTGACCGCGAAATTCAAGGGCAATGCCGTCGCGCGTTATGAATTCCCGATCGGCGGTGTGGACGGGCATGTTCAGTTCGCGGTCAACCATATCGGCAAGAGGCGGTCCGACCTTCGCACCCTCGAAAACGACATCGTCGGCAATTTCAAAGCCTATACGACCGCCGATGTCAGCATCGGCGTGAAGGGCGAGGGATGGGATGCGGAATTGTTCGCCACCAACCTGTTCGACAGCCGCGGCGTGATCAACAGCGCGGTGCAGTGCGGCGAGACGGTCTGCGGCGACGCCGATGGGCTCACGGCGGGGGGCGGCGTCTTTTATGATAATGTCATCCGCCCGCGCCTGATCGGGATCAAGGTGAGCAAGGACTTCTAAGCGACCCATTGAAGGGTGGCACAACGCGCGCCGTGCCGCCCCTCGGCGCCATCCCCCACCCGGGGGATGGACGAACAGATCTCGATCGGACGGTATCGGCGCCCCGGCCGACCGAGACCGGGGATAGAGGATGGGACCGGCTTTCGCATGACAGACACGACGACTGCCGACATCAGGCCCGCGCAAAAGCTTGGCCTTGCGATGTGCGTCGCGCTTGTCATGGGCAATATGATCGGGTCGGGGGTGTTCCTGCTCCCTGCCAGCCTCGCGCCCTTCGGCTGGAACGGCGTCGCGGGGTGGGTCATCACGATCGCGGGCGCGCTCGCGCTGGCGATGGTGCTCGCGCGGCTGACCGTCGCTTTCCCGAAGGCGAGCGGGCCGACCGCCTTCGTCCAGCTCGCCTTCGGGCGCATCCCCAGCTTCATGATCGGCTGGGCCTATTGGGTGTCGGTGTGGACCGCTAATGTGACGCTTGCGGTCGCCGCGGTCAGTTTCCTCAGTCTGTTCGTTCCCGCGCTCGGCGAGCATATGGCGCTGTCGACGCTCGCACTGATCTGGATCGTCACCGCGATCAACTGGCGCGGTGCGCGCACGGCCGGGCGGTTTCAGGTCGTAACGTTGCTCATCAAGCTGATCCCGCTGCTGACGGTGATGATCCTCGTGCCCGTGGCCTTCGGCAGCGCGATGCCGGTCGTCACGACGCCCTTCCCGGCTGAAGGGCTTTCGCTCACTGCCGTCAGCGGCTCGGCGATCCTCACGCTGTGGGCGCTGCTCGGTTTCGAATCGGCGAGCGTCGCGACCGACAAGGTGAAGCATCCCGTCGTCACCATCCCGCGCGCGACGATCATCGGCACGCTGGCGACCGGCGCCCTGTACCTCATCGTCTGTTCCGCGGTCGCGCTGATGTTGCCAGCGGCGGAGGTCGCCAAATCGGATGCGCCCTTCGCCTTGTTCGTCGAAACCTATTGGGGGCACGGGCCGGCACTGTTCATCGCCGCCTTTGCCGCGATCAGCGCGATCGGTGCATTGAACGGTTTCACGCTGATCCAGGCCGAATTGCCCGCGACGCTCGCACGCCAGGGCCTGTTCCCTGCCTGGTTCGCGCGCACCAACCGCCACGGCACGCCGGTCGCCGCGCTGCTGATCGCCAGCGCCCTTGCGACCGCTTGCGTGCTGCTCAACAGCAACAAATCGACCGCCGAGATGTTCACTTTCATGGCGATCCTGTCGACGTCGGTGACGCTGTGGCTTTACCTTTCGTGCGCTGCTGCCGCGTTGCGGCTGCGCGTCGCGATACCTGTCGCCCTCATCGGCCTCGCCTATTCGGTCTGGACGCTGTGGGGCGCCGGGCTGAACGTCAGTGCGATGAGCCTGATCCTGATGGCGGCGGGGCTGCCGCTCTATTGGTGGACGCGCGAGACGGCGCCGGCCTCAGCGCCATTTGGGGGCGAAGAAACCCCGGTCGCGTAAGATGACCTGCGCGGCATTATGCCCGGGCGCGCCGGTGACACCGCCGCCGGGATGCGTGCCCGCGCCGCACATATAGAGCCCCTTCAGCGGACCGCGATAGGCGCCGTTGCCGAGCACGGGGCGCGCCGACCACAGCTGGTCGAGGCTCATATTGCCGTGCATGATGTCGCCGCCGACCAGCCCGAATTTGCGTTCGAGCCCCTTGGGGCTGAGGATCTGCCGCCCGACGATCGAGGCGCGAAAGCCGGGGGCGTGCGCCTCGACCGTGTCGATGATCGTGTCGGCGGCCTTGTCTTCCTCGGCGTCCCAATCCCGGCCACCCGGAAGCGCGGGCGCGAATTGCTGACAGAACAGGCTGGCGACATGCTGCCCCGGCGGCGCGAGGCTGTCGTCGACGGTCGAGGGGATGAGCATTTCGACGATCGGCTTTTTCGACCAGCCATGCTCCTTCGCGTCGAGAAACGCCTTGTCCATATAGTCGAGCGTCGGCGCGATGATGATCCCCGACTGGTGGTGCTCGCCGGGTTCGGGGAGGCAGGTGAAGCGCGGTAGCTCGGATAGCGCGACATTCATGCGGAAGGTGCCGCTGCCCGCCTTGAACGCCTTGATGCGGCGGCGGAACTCGGGCGCGATATCGCCTTCGTCGAACATCCGTTCGTAGAGAAGCTTGGGCCCCACGTTGGCGATCACGCGCGTCGCGGCAATCTCCTCGCCGCCGACCAGCTTCACGCCGACCGCCTTGCCGCCATCGACCAGCACGCGCGAAACGGGCGCTTCGAGGCTGATCTCGACCCCCAGCTGGGTGCAGACCTTTGCCATCATCTGCGTGATCGCGCCCATCCCGCCGACGCTGTGGCCCCACGCCCCCTTTTTGCCATTCACTTCGCCGAAGACGTGGTGGAGGAGGACATAGGCGCTGCCCGGCGTATCGGGGCTGGCATAATTGCCGACGACCGCGTCGAAGCCGAAGGCGGCCTTGA
This sequence comes from uncultured Sphingopyxis sp., assembly GCA_964426485.1. Classification (GTDB taxonomy): domain Bacteria; phylum Pseudomonadota; class Alphaproteobacteria; order Sphingomonadales; family Sphingomonadaceae; genus Sphingopyxis. The sequence goes on from CAYRQX010000012.1 coordinate 65,743, forward strand.
CCGCTTCGCTTTCGAACCAGCTGTCGAGGAAGGTCCGCGCCGATTTGGTGAAGAGTTCGAGCACGTCGCGCTGCTGCGACAGGCTGAGCTTGGTGAGGCCGCGTCCCTGCCGCGCCGCGTCGAGCAAAGTCTTGACGCCGTCGCCGACATTCGGCGGCGATTTGAGCGCGAGGTCGCGGAGCACGTCGGCGACACCCTCGAGCATGTCATAATATTCGGGAAGGCGCGCGGCATCGTGCGCCGAGAAGCGCGCAAATTCCTTTTGCGTGCGTTCGAGCCCGCCGCCGAGCTTCAGATAGCCGCCATCCTCCTGCGGCAGGAAATTGCTGATTGGCCGCTCGATCACGCGATAGCCATGATCGGCGAGCTTCATGTCGGCGATGACCTTGGGCTGGAGCAGGCTGACCGTGTAGCTCGCGACCGAATTGCGAAAGCCCGGCGCGAATTCCTCGGTCACCGCGGCGCCGCCGACGACATCGCGCGCCTCGACGATGCGTACTTTCAGCCCCGCCTTGGCGAGATAGAAGGCGCAGACGAGGCCGTTGTGGCCGGCGCCGATAATCAGAGCGTCATAGGCTTTGGTCATGGAAAGTCTTTCGCAAGCGGGGATTGAACATGTTGGCGGCCAAAACCGAGGCCAAGGACGCGGCCGGGAATGCGGCGGAGCAGCGGGATGCGGTCGAGCAGGCGGACGGCGAGCGGAGCGCGCTTGATTTCACCGCGCAGCATCGGTTCGATGATGCGCCGGTGCGCGAAGCGCTGGAGCGCCTGCATGCGCGTCGTCGGGGTCCAGCGGCGATCCTGCACCTTTGCGAGCAGCGGGTCGGGATCGGCGCCCGCAGCCAGCGGCGCGGCGAGGATGTTTGCAGTCGCGACCGCATCCTGAACGGCGAGATTGATCCCGACGCCGCCGACGGGCGACATCGCGTGCGCCGCATCGCCGATCGCGAGCAGGCCGGGACGCGACCAGCGCGTCAGCCGGTCGAGCGCAACGGTGAGCAATTTGACGTCGTCAAAGCTGGCGATCGAGTCGATCCCCGCAGCAAGGCCGGGGACGAGCGCGGTGACATCGCCCCGGAAAGCCGCAATCCCGCGCGCTTCGATCGCGGGGAAGCCGCCCTTTTCAATGATCCGCGCGCATTGCCAATAATCGCCGCGCGGGATGGCGACGACCATGCCGCGCGTGGCGATGGTGCCGAGCGGCACGTCGGTCGGGGCGTCGGCGGGCATCGGGATGCGGAACCACAGCACATCCATCGGCGCGCCAAGATCTTCGAGCGGCAGGTCGGCGGCGTCGCGCAGCACCGAGCGACGGCCGTCGGCGGCGATGACAAGGCGCGCGGGCAATGTCTCGCCGGTGGTCAGCGTCACGCCGTTCACGCGGCCCGCGGCGTCGAATGTCGGCGCGGCGGCTTCGGTCGACATGCGCAGGTCGAAGGTCGGATAGGCCTTTCCCTGCCGCGCAATGAAATCGAGCAGGTCCCATTGCGGCATCATCGCGACATAGGGCGCGGCGACGGGGAGGCTTTTGAGCGACGCGATCGTATAGCGCCCGCCGAGCAGGTCGAGCGTCATCGTATCGACCTTCGCATGCGGCAGGTTCAGCAGTTCATCGAGCAGCCCGATGTCGTGGAACAGTTCGAGCGTCGAGGGATGCACCGTGTCGCCGCGGAAATCGCGCAGGAAGTCGGCGTGCTTTTCGAGGATGGTGATGGGCACACCGGCGCGCGCGAGCAGCAGGCCCGCGACCATGCCTGCGGGGCCGCCGCCGACGATGATGATGGGTAGATTGCTCGTCATTCTCCCCTCCCGCTTGCGGGAGGGGCCGGGGGAGGGCCTGTCCCGCTTACAATTGACCGGGAGGAAACAGTCGCTCCCCTGACCGCTCCCGCAAGCGGGAGGGGAACTCTTACCGGCTCCACCCTGGCGGCGGCGCTTTCTCAAGCCGCGCTTCGGGGATCAGGTCGCGCATCCGCGAACAGAAATGCTTGAGGCACACCTCTTTGTCGCTGAGCGGCCCCATGGTGAAGCTTTTCGACGCCGTTCCCTGCTGGACGCGCGTGATGAGTTCGGTGTCCTCGGCATTGACCTGGCGGTTGATGCGCCAGTTGAGATAGCGCGCGGCCTTCATCTCGCGGCGCCATTCTCCAGTATAGGCGTCGGGGAGCACGTAGCTGATCTCGCGGATCAGGCACGTCGTTGGGCCGGTCGGCAGCCACTGCATGAAATCGATCTGATCGGGATAGATGTCGAAAGCGACGTTCGGCCAGAGCTTGAAATAGAGCCAATGGCGCTGGTTCGCTTGCGGAAGATGCGGCACCGGCGGCAGCAGCCGCTGGTACATGCGTTCGGACCAGTTGACCGACGGCCGGTCGATCAAATCGCCCCACATGCGGTCGACATTGTCCTCGGCCTCCACGCCATAGCTTTTGCCGAACAGGCGGGTGAGGCCGGGATGCGCGACGGGGATGTGGAGGCCATCCGAATAATTGTCGCCGACATTCTTCCAGTTCACATCGCGCGGGCGCAGCGTAACGCGTCCGAGCGCGCCAAGTTCCTCGAAGCGATAGGGAGCGACCTGCGCCTCATAGGGCGCCATCATGCTTTCGACCGACGGGCCGCCGTCATCGTCGAGCCGGACGAACCAGAAGCCGCGCCATTGTTCGAGACCGACCGGAACGAGCCCGGCCTTGCCCTTGTCGAGCGTCGGGTAGCTCGCCGAATCGGGCACGCCGGTCAGCCGGCCGTCGAGTTCGTAGGTCCAGGCATGATAGGGGCAGACGAGCTTTTTCGCGCAGCCCGCGGCGCCGTCGACGAGGCGCGAGCCGCGGTGGCGGCAGACATTGGTGAAGGCCCGCACATTGCGGTCTGTCCCCCGCACCAGAATCACGCTTTCGCCGCAATAATCGATGCTGTGCCAGTCGCCGACATTCGGGATGTCGCTGTCATGGCAGACGACCTGCCAGCTCGGCCGGAAAATCCTTTCCATTTCCGCGGCGTAGAAATCGGGATCGCTGTATGTCCAGGCTGGCAGCGACCAGCCGTCCTGCGGGTCAATATGCGAATCGCGAAGGGGTGCAGTTGCCATGGCTCGTTCCTTGTTATACAAATGTATAACAGCATGCAGCCCGTTCGCCAAGCCTTTACGCGCGAAAGCGCCGATGCCCGCCGGGCGGACCTGATCGAGGCGACCGCGGCGTGCCTTGCCGAACAGGGCCTTGCGGGGACGAATGTTCGCGCCATCTGCGCCAAGGCGGGGGTGTCGCCGGGGTTGCTGCGCCATTATTTCGGCGGCATCGACGATCTGGTCGCAGCGACCTACCAGGCGACGAGCGACCGCATGGACGCGATTTTCGCAGGCGCGGTCGAGGGTGCTGGTCCCGAGCCTTGCGCGCGGCTGCTGGCCTATCTGACCGCGAGCTTTCGTCCGCCGGTGACTGATCCCGAATTGCTCGGCGCGTGGACCGCCTTCTGGGCGCTGGCGCGGAGCGACGCGCGCATGGCGACGATCCACGCGGAAAGTTACGCGGGCTATCGCGCCCGGCTTGGCGACCTGCTCGCCGCGTCCGGCGCGGCCGACGCCGAGCGGCTGGCGGTCATGCTGACCGCGATGGTCGATGGTTTGTGGCTCGAACTGTCGCTCGACTCGACAAGCTTCGGCGCCGAGGCGGCGGTCCAGATGATCGAGCGCGCGGTCGGGGCGCTCGTTTAGCCGTCGCCCCTGCGAAGGCAAGGGCCCATCTCCAGCCGCCGCATTTTTCAGCGAGCGGCTGTTTTAATCGCGATCTCGGGTGATGGGCCCCTGCCTTCGCAGGGTCACGCTATCACTTCGACAAATCGCGCAGCAGACTGTCCCAATGCGCCAGCGCCGGCGCGATCGCGTCGACCGGTACGCGCTCGTTGAGGCCGTGCGCATAGCTGTCGCTCGCTTTCGAGAACAAGCCCGCGACGCCATAGCTCGGCACGCCCTGAATGCGGAAATGATAGCTGTCGGTTGCGCCCGCGCTCATCGACGGGATGATCGGCAGCCCCGGCGCGCGTGCATGCACCACCTTCGTCACCGCTGCCACGACGTCGGGGCGCAGCGGCGAGGCGTCGCTGGCGCTCGCGTCGGGATCGGTGTTCACCTTGACCGCGGGGTCGGCGATGACCTTCTCGAGCTCGGCGCGCACCGCCTCGACCGGCACGCCGGGAAAGATGCGGCAGTTGATGTTCGCGGTGGCGCGCTGCGGCAGCGCGTTTTCGGCATGGCCGCCCTTCACCAGCGTCGGCACGCAGGTGGTCCCGATCTGGCCGATATATTCGGGGTCGGCGCGGATCGCGGCGATCGCGCTCGCGTCCGCCGGGTTCGCGGCGAAAGCCTTCAGCGCCGCGCCAATGTCGCCGCCGACCTGATCGGCGACGATCGGCATACCGATCCTCGTCAGCTCATTCTGCTGCGGCGCGAAGCGGTACGCGCCGACTTTCGCGAGCGCGGTCGACAGCTGGACGATCGCATTGATATCCGAAGGGCGCGAGCTGTGGCCGCCGGGGTTGGTGACTTCGAGCGTGAAGTCGGCATAGGTCTTCTCGCCCGCCTGCAGCCCGTAATATTGGGGCTTGCCATCCTCGCCGATCAGCCCGCCGCCGCCATCGCCGTTCAGCGCGAATTCGGCGCCCTTATACTTCGCCGCGAGCGCGCGCGTCGTCGTCATCGAGGTTTCCTCGTCGCCCGAGAGCAAAAGGATGATCGAACGCTTCGGCTTGAACCCGTCCTTCTTGAGCTGCGCCATCGTCGCGACCATCATCGACACGTCGAATTTGTTGTCTTCCGACCCACGGCCGAAAATATAGCCATCCTCCTCGACGGGCACGAAGGGATCGCGGGTCCAGTCCTTCGGATCGGCCTCGACGACGTCCATATGGCCGAGCAGGACGATCGGCTTGGCGCTTGAAGATTTTGGGCCCGTTCCGGCGAGCGTCGCGGCGAAGGTCGCGGCCTCGCCCATCGGGGTGATGACGATGTCGCTGTCGGCATAGCCCGCCGCTTTCAACACGCTTGCGTAATAGGCCGCGAGCTTGGGCACCTGTCCGCGCCCCTCGACGGTCGGGATCGCGATGCTGTCCTTCAGGATTTTCTTGGCGGTTTCGGTGTCGGCCGGTTTGGCGTGGACGGGCGCGGCGGCGAGCAAGGCGGCGGCGAGGGCGAGTGGAGCGGTCAGGTTGCGCATGGAGGCCGACTATGCCGCGTCTGGGCGGCTTCGCAAGGGGGCATCGGCCGTCGCACCGGTCCGCGCTTCAATAGGGCAGGATTTGCGTCAATACGCGACCGGCAAGACGGGCGGTTGCGATAAGCCGGGCCACGTCGTGCCCGCTCCGTGCCTTGGCCGACAGCCCCGACATGGTGGTGGCAACGAAATCGGTCACTTCATCGGCGGCCTCCGGATGACGCGCCGCGATATAATCGCGAATGAACGCTTCGGCTCCGAGGTTGAGCGCACGCGCCGCGTCGCGCGCGCGTGCGTCGTTGCAACGCGTGCCTTCGAGCACGAGGCAGCCCCCCGCCGCCGGATCGGATGCATAACGGCGCGCCGCCTCCTCCAACATCGCCGCCAGGGCCGCCGCGACCGGAATGTCGGGACGCAGGATGTCGGCGAGCGGGATGGCGGCCGTGCCCGTCCAATGATCGAGCACGCGTTGATAGAGGCCCGCCTTGCTGCCGAAAGCGGCGTAGAAGCTGGGCGGATTGATGCCGAGCGCATCGGTGACGTCGGCCACGCTCACCGCGTCATATCCGCGCGCGTGGAACAGCTGCTGCGCCGTTGCGACAGCGGCGTCGGCGTCGAAACGCCGCGGGCGGCCGCGCGAGCGGGTTTTATTTGTAGTCTCCATTACAAAATACCTTGACGATGGCTTTCGCGATTTTATGTAGTGATACCTACATTAATAAGCAAGGAGTCTCCCAATGACCGAATTCCAAGGAAAATCCGTACTGGTGCTTGGCGGCAGCCGTGGCATCGGGGCGGCGATCGTCCGCCGCTTCGCCGCCGATGGCGCCAAAGTCGTCTTCACCTATAACGGCTCGCGCGAGGCGGCCGAGCAACTCGCGACCGAGACCGGCACCAGTGCGGTGCCGACCGACAGCGGCGACCGCGACGCGGTGATCGCCCGCGTGCGCGAGAGCGGTCCGCTGGACGTGCTGGTGGTCAACGCCGGCTTTGCGCTGTTCGGCGACGCGCTCGATCTCGATCCCGACGACGTCGACCGGCTGATCCGCGTCAACGTCAACGCCCCCTATCATGCGTCGGTCGAGGCGGCCCGGCACATGCCCGCGGGCGGCCGCATCATCGTGATCGGATCGGTCAACGGCGACCGCATGCCCGTTCCCGGCATGGCGTCCTATGCGCTGAGCAAATCGGCGTTGCAGGGCATGGCGCGCGGGCTGGCGCGCGATTTCGGACCGCGCGGGATCACGATCAATATCGTGCAGCCGGGCCCGATCGACACCGACGCCAACCCCGAAGACGGCCCGATGCGCGAGCTGATGCACAGCTTCATGGCGATCAAACGCCATGGGCGCCCCGAAGAGGTCGCGGGCATGGTCGCCTGGCTGGCGGGCCCCGAAGCCGGCTTTGTCACCGGCGCGATGCACACGATCGACGGCGCGTTCGGCGCGTGAGGCGGCATGGGGACGGTCACACGGCCGTCCCCACTGATCGAAAGAGGCGCCTGAAAACGACCGGTTGCGGACATATCTTCTCCCCTCTCAAAAGAGAGGGAAACGGGCCAAATCCACGCCGTGGCGGAGTTGTTCAGCGCTTGGTCCCAAAATGCCCGGGTAGACTGGTGGCGCGGGACAGGCCCGGCCGCCAGGTGGAGATTTTCGGGGCCGGGACGATCTGGAAATCGGCTTTGCTGTCGGCGGTGACGAGCTGGTCGCCATGCGCGGCGCGCAGGCGGGAGGTTTCGACCGGCTTGTCGGTCTCGATCCCGAATCGGTTGCCGGCGACCCAGCGCACCGTGCCGAGCATCGCTTCGTGGCCGGGCAGGAAGACGGTGATTCGTTCCCCGATCTGCAGGACATGCGGCCCCTGGCCGCCGACGCCGGTCAGTGAAACATTGCGGATGGTGACGTCGAACTGACCCAGCCGCTGACAGGCAAGCGCCGCCTTGACCAGCCGCGACTGCCGTGGCTGGCGCTTTTCATCTGGGGCCGGTGAGGCAGGGGACGCCTCGGGATTCGACATGCGCGACTCAATATTTGCCGTCCGATTCCCACCTCGGATGGTTATCTGATTGGTCCCGGCGATAGGTCTAAATGAGGAAGGTAAATTTTCGTATAGCGTCTTCGGTAATTATTGCGCCGGTGGCAGCCCGCCGAAGGTGATGATGCTTTCGGCGCCATCGGTGGAAACGGCTGAAACGCCGAAGAAATTATCGTCGACGATGATGCCGGGCAGGACGATTTCGGTTGGCGCGCTCGACGGAATGACGCGGCTGTCGGTCCAGTCGGTGCGGTCGGCGCGGCGCCAGTAGAGCCGATAGGCGGCGGCGTCCTTGACCGGCGCCCATTTTACCATGGTGTTCGAACTGACCGCACCGTCGATACTGACGATCGCGGGAGCGGGTGGCGCGCTCGCAAGCTCGCCCGCGAGCGCGACATTGAGCGCGGTCACGCGCGCGAGATAGCGAAAGTCCATCTCGTCGACCGTATCGCCATATTTGCGGTCGCCCTCGGTGCGCAGATCCTGATGCTGGTGGTCATAATCTTCGATCCCGACGGTGAAGCGAATCGCGGGATAGCCGAGTTCGAGCGAGGGCAGGTGATCGCCGCCGCGGCGGAAGCGGTCGGGACGGCGCACCGCGAGCACTTCGAGCCCGATCGCGGGATTGCGCTCGCCGGCGCGGATCGCCGCCTTGGCAAGCGCGCGCGACGGGCCGTCATCCTCGCCGCCGATACCGCGCCGCGCGAGCTGCGCCGCCAGATCCTCCGACGCGCGAATGCCCTCGCTGAAAACCCTTACCCGATTGTCGACAATCGAGCCGTCGGTGCCGTGGGTGCCGCCGACGATGTCGTTGTTGAGCAGCGCCGCGACCTGCCAATTTTGCTCCCTGGCATGGCGCGCGAGCAGTTTGCCGCCCCACAAGCCCTGTTCCTCGCCCGAGAGCAAGGCGTAGACGATCGTCGCGCGGTGCTTCTGCTTCGAGAGCAGGCGCGCGGCCTCGATGACCAGCGCGGTGCCCGAGGCATCGTCGTTGGCGCCGGGCGCGTCATCGGTGAAATTCATCGGGTCGGAGACGCGGCTGTCGATATGGCCCGCGATCATGATGACATGGGCGGGATCGCCCGTGCCCTTCTGGATCGCGAGCACATTTTCGACGATCACGCCTGCGGGTGCGCGCGGTCCTTCGAAGCGATCTGCGATGCGTGTCACCTTCAGGCAACCGCCACAAGCTTTGGAAATACGGGCGAACTCGTCGGCGCCCCAGCCCCGCGCCGCGCCGATACCGCGTTTGGGGTCGGTCGCCGAAGACAGCGTGTGGCGGGTGCCGAACGAAACGAGTTTCTCGACCGATGCCTTCAGCCGTGCCGGGTCGGCGGCGGGCGTTTCATCCTTGGCGAAAGCAGCGACCGGCGCGGTAAGCAGCAGGACGGCGAGCAGGCTGTGTTTGATCATGCCGCTTCATGACGCGCGGGGCACATAAAGAAAAGCCCCTTCCCCGAAGGGAAGGGGCCGGGGACGGCTTACCGCAGGCCCGAAAATTTGATGTTCTGCACACGGCCGTAACGCAGGTCGCAGGTGAACTTCCCCTTGTCATAGGATCCGCCGCGACCCCAGCGGCCGCCATATCCGTCGCGAACGACGACGCGGCCCTTGACCCGGTACCCATCGCGCTTGCGGTCGATACTCGTCACTTCGGTCACGTCGGTGCGGCCATAGCGGCGGCTGCCGCGTTCGACCGAGTTGACGCACTGGCTGACCGCGCTGCGGCTGTTGCCATAGCGATTATAGTCATAGCCATAGCCGTATCGAGCATCGTTATAGCGACCGCGATAACGATCATCGTAACGATCATTGTCGCCGCTCGACAGGATGGCGGCGAGGCCGCCGATCACGACCGCGCCAGCGATGATTTCGCCCGCGCTGATACCATCGCGGTCATACCGATCGCGGGCGGCGGCGGGGGCGGCGCTCATCAGCATCGCGCCGGCGGTGGCCGCACCAATTGCGGCCTTGGTCAGGTTGGTCTTGATAGCCATGGTTCGGTCTCCTTAAGCGCAGGCGGCAGCTTTGCGGCCTGTTGGAGACGGTTTAGCGATCCGGCTGTGACACGGCGCTGAACCCCCCGCTTATCTGGCATTCAGACTTGGTTTTGCTGTCGTTCATAAAGAAAAGGCCCCTCAGCGCAGCGTGAGAGGCCTTTTGCCAACGACGACGAGCGTCAGCCGAAATTGACGTCGACAACGCGGCCATTGCGATAGCTGCAGCCAAAGCTTGTCACCTCGCCGCCCAGGCGCGAGGCGGTGCCGGTGACATACCAGCCGCCATTGTTCGGCTCGGTCCCGGTGACGCTGTCGACGCGGGCGTCGTCGCCCATCTCGCCCTCGACGGCCCAACTGCACGCATCGGCGGCGCGGCCTTCGGCTTCGCCGCGGCCATAGGCGCCGGGGGTGATGTCATTCGGCGCATCGGGTTCGTAGCGCGGCGCTTCCTGCCGCTGGTCGTCGTTGCGATAGGGCGGCTCGTAGCGATAATCGGGCGCGCGCTCGCGCTTGTTCTTGCTAACCGAGCTTGCGATCGCGGCGATCGTGCCGAGGACGAGCAGCCCGCCGAGCACATCGCCGGTGCTGATACGGTCGTGATGGCGATACCCCCAGCCGCCGTGACGCCCGCGCGCCTCGGCGGGGACGGCGCTGAGGCCGACCGAGGTCAGGACGATCGCCGCTGCGGTGGTGAGGCTGGTCAATTTGCGCATCGAGGGAAACTCCCTGTGGGGCCCCGGATGGTCCGGCCCGCAATATCGGCTTGCTACGCCCGCGATGCTTTCGCGCCGCTGAACCGTGGGCAGCGCGCGGCGAGCCGAGCGCATGATATGGAAAAGGCCCGCCATCCGCGAGGATGACGGGCCTGGGACCAGTTATAGGTGACCAGACCTGTTCCTGGGTATCAGCAGACGCAGCGCGGTTTGGCCTTGGGTCTGGGCTTCCATTTCTTCTTGGCGACATAGCGTTTCCGCACCGGCACATTTTCATAATAGGTGCGCGTCGACGTCTCGACCGTTTCGGTCACGACGGGTGCGCCGTTGATGATCGTCGTGACCACCACGCCGGGCGTGTAATAGCCGTAGCCATAGCCACCGTGCTGATAGGTCGTCGAATAGCCGCCGGGATAATGGCCGCCCTGATAATAGCCGTCGTAGCGGGCGCTGCGGCTCGACCACCATTCGTCGCATTTCTTCTTGTCCGACGCATTGCCGATCGCGCTGCCCGCCAGCGCGCCGACCCCGGCGCCGATCAGCGTGCCCGCGGTGCGGTCGCCGCGTCCGGCTATGCGGTTGCCGGCGATGCCCCCCACGAGCCCGCCGACAACCGCGCCGCCCACTGTGCCCCCCCGGCCACAGCGGCGTTCCATCTCTTCGTCGTAACGGGCGTCATACCCGCCGTGATAACGGGGATCGTAAGCGGGCGGCGGTGGATAGCCGGCGCCATGGCCTTCGATCGTGCCTTCATAACGGCCTTCGTAACGGCGGCCGTCGGATGTTTCGTAGGTGCCGTCCCAGGTGCCGGTCCAGCGGCCCTCGGCATCATAGGTGCCATTGACATGACGATATTCGACTTCGCTCGGCACGCGGTCGGGATAGCCGGTGTAGACGCGGGTATCGGGATCGGCGGGAATGCCATAATCGAGCGCAGGCTGTTCGGCTCCGGCGCGCCCCGCCAGCAACAACGACCCTGCGGCCATTCCCAACAACACCAACGTGCGCATGACTTACTCCCTGTTCCCTCGGCCCGAACCGATTGGTTAACAGTTTGTTAGCAAAATTAGCGGCTTTTCGCGAATCCGTTAACCGTGACTTATCTGTCCCGATTTGGGGCGAGTGGGTGAGGGTGGGAGCTGGAGAAGGACGGCTGACGACCAGTCGTGGACCTTCAAGAATAGGCGAGTACGCCCTACACGCCGCCCCTCAAAGAATGTTCGGTAAGCTGACGGAAAAAGCTATTCGCTCGACTCATTTCGGTCTCAGGCCAATCCGCGGACTCCGCGTATTTTTTAGCGGTCGACGGCAGCGCATCAAAAAATACGCTCATTACTTCGGCATCATCGAAAGGGTCTTCATCGTCCCTTTTCAGAAAAGCCGAGAAGGTCCAAAATTCCGCCTCTCGGCAAATTACTTCAATTATATCATAGCCTTCGTAATCGTTCAAAATTTCGTCGAATGCGACGTCCCGCTTGCGGCTACCGTCATCGACGTCCAGCCGCAAGCGCCGCAAAAGATCATTCAGTCTCTCGCGCACAACGTCGCCGGGGTCTCGTCTCACGTTTCGCGTCGCTCCAAATAGATATAACCCACTTTGCCAGCCGTACCCCGGCTTGGGCCGGGTTTCCATTATCTAGAGCAAAAACCCATTTGTCCGCTCCCCACCCCAAAGCAGACCTTGCCCGTCCAATGTCGCTGTCGCCGTTTAAACCCGCCCCGGCGCCCTTGCACGAATGAAATTCTCCAGCGCGACGAACAGCATCTCGCGGGCATCCCCGCCGAGCATCTCGGCGGTCAGCCAGTCGAAATGGACGCGGTCACGGTGCGCAGCGGCGTCGACCATCGCGGCGAGCAGCGCCTCGTCGAAGCTGATGCGCGGGCAGCAGGGCGGCGCGACGGCAAAGGGTTCGGGCCACATATGGCCGATCGCCTCGACGACCAGCCGGTAACGCCGCGCGGCGAGGATATTGCCCCAGCGGCGTTCGAGTTCGGGCATCGGGTCGCGTTCGCCGCGACGGCAAAGGATGCAATATCGCAGGGCGAGGACCGCCTGCGCGGCTTCGACCGATAAATCGCGCACCAGCGGCTGCTCGGTCAATTGGCGGATCAGCGCGCTGCTTTGCATGAGGTTCGTTTCTCCCGGCCCATGCAGTCCGTCCGTGCCCGTTTCCCGAAAAAGATGCCGGCCGCTTTGAAACGCAGCTTTAAGTTGCAGCGGCCAGCAGGAGGGGACTGCCCAACCTTGCTATTGAGAATTATTCGCAAATACAAGCGAAAAAAGAGGCGCTCGAAAGCGCCCCTGAAATCCGTGGTTTCTGTTCACGTCACCCCCCGCCTGCGCGGGGGGTGACGATTTGTGGTGCCTCAATTGTCGCCCGCGGGCTTCGACTGGAGCTGGATATAATTTTCGATGCCCATGCGCTCGATCATCTCGAACTGCTTTTCAAGCTCGTCGACATGATGCTCCTCGCTTTCGAGGATTTCGGCGAACAGGTCGCGGCTGACATAGTCGCGCACGCTTTCCGAGTGGGCGATCGCATCCTTAAGCTGCGGGATCGCTTCTTCTTCGAGCGCGAGGTCGGCTTTCAATATCTCTTCGACCGTTTCGCCGACGCGGAGGCGTCCGAGCATCTGGAAATTGGGGAGGCCGCCGAGGAAGAGGATGCGGTCGGCCAGCTTGTCGGCGTGCTTCATCTCGTCGATCGACTCTTCGCGTTCGAACGCGGCGAGGCGCGCAACGCCCCAATTGTCGAGCATGCGATAATGCAGCCAGTACTGGTTGATCGCGGTCAGCTCATTCTTGAGCGCCTCGTTCAGAAAATCGATGACTTTTTCGTCGCCCTTCATGGTGTCTATCCTGTCATTTTGTCTTGGGAATGGAATGAGCGCATTATAGGCGCTCCGAGTCCATCAGGCCAAGGTCAAAAATGGCGGAAAACCAAGAAAAATCAGGCGGTCGCGGTGACGTCGCTGATGATATTGCGAGCGAAAGGCAGGCACTGTCCGCACTTGGGTTTGCGACCCAGTTGCGCATAAGCCGCCTTGGCGCACCGCAATTGGCCATCGCGTGCGACATCGCGCAGCTGGCTTTCCCTTATTGCGTTGCAGACACAGACGACCATGTGCGAATCCTTCTCAACAACACCTATCTAGGGATAGTGCGAGCGATTCGCAACAGGAAAGATGCGACTGGTTCGCAATCGGAATAGCGGCATTTTTCGCCGCGCCCCCGGCCCGCCGCCCCTTGCCCCCAAAGTGATTCGCGGGCATAGGCGCGCCCAACTTCCCCGCCGCCAAAGCAAAGGTCCGACCCCATGAAAGTGAATGTCTATGTGACGCTCAAGCCCGGGGTACTCGATCCGCAGGGCAAGGCGATCCATCATGCGCTCGAGGGTCTTGGTTTCGGCGGCGTTGCCGACGTGCGCGCGGGCCGTTTCATCGAGCTGGATGTTGCCGACGATACGAGCGACGCCGAACTCGACGCGATGTGCGCCAAGCTGCTCGCCAATATGGTGATCGAAAACTACCGCATCGAACGTCCGTAAAGGGAGCCCGCGCCATGAAGACCGCCGTCATCGTCTTTCCCGGCTCCAACTGCGACCGCGACATGGCGGTTGCGCTGGAACAGGTCACCGGCCGTGCCCCCGCGATGGTGTGGCACCGCGAGACCGAATTGCCGGGCGGCGTCGATTTCATCGCGCTGCCAGGCGGTTTCTCCTATGGCGATTATCTGCGTTCGGGCGCGATGGCAGCGCGGTCGCCGATCCTGCGCGCGGTTTCGGACGCGGCGGGTCGCGGGGTTCCCGTGCTGGGCGTGTGCAACGGTTTCCAGGTGCTGACCGAGGCGCAGCTGCTGCCGGGCGCCTTGATGCGCAACGCAGGGCTCAACTTCGTCTGCCGCAGCGTGGCGCTGACGGTCGAAAACAGCCAGTCGCTGTTCACCGCCAGCTATGACGCGGGCGAAACGATCCATATCCCCGTCGCGCATCATGACGGCAATTATTTCGCCGACGCGGGCACGCTCGACCGCATCGAGGGCGAGGGGCGCGTCGCGTTCCGCTATGCCGACGCCGTCAACGGCTCGGCGCGCGACATCGCGGGCGTGCTCAATGACGCGGGCAATGTGCTCGGCATGATGCCGCACCCCGAACGCGCCATCGACCGCGCGCATGGCGGCACCGACGGGCTACGCCTGTTCGAGGCCGCGCTCGGCGTTCTCGCTTAGGCTCTCTTCCGCGGGTTTATCCGACCGGCGGGGCAACCAGGGCAGGACGGCGGCCAGCGCGGCGGGCCAGAAGATCGTGTTGAACAGGTCGCGCCAATGTTCTTGCGGATCGCACGGCATCCAGATCGCCGCCTCCATCCGGTGATCGAGCCATTCTCCGGTCAGCGCTGCTCCTGCAACGACGACCAGGGCGGCGAGCGTTCCGAACCGGCCGCGCCAGATGAGCCGGACGAGCAGGAACAGCCCCATCGCGACATAGATGTGGAGCGCGTCCCGGCTGAGGCCCGACCATTGGACGAGCGCCATCTTGAAATTGTAGAACATCATAAAGAGCGATTCCGGCAATGTCAGAACTTGGGTCAGAGCTTGGCCCGGAAGGGCGTGAAATCGGTGCCTTCGTCGAATACGTCGACACCTTCGCGCCGCTTCAACGCCCCGACCACGATATAGGTTGCGGGGGTCAGCGCCGCTTCCCATGCCGTCTTGATCAGCCATTGCGACAGGACGACCTCGTAAAGCTGCTCGGGCGGCCAGCCGGCAAGGCCATAAAAGGCGAGCGGGTAGAAAATCAGGCTGTCGAGCCCCTGGCCGACCACCGTCGAGCCGATCGTGCGCGCCCACAGCTTCTTCCCGCGGGTCCAGATCTTCATCCGGGCAAGGACGTATGAATTGGCGAATTCGCCGACGCAGAACGCCACCATCGATGCGATGACGATGCGCCAGCTGTTGCCGAAGACGAACTCATAGGATGCCTGGCCCGGCCAGCCGTCGGCGGGCGGCAGCGCGACGACGATCCATGCCATGAACGCCATGAAGGCGAGCGCGGCGAATCCCGTCCAGATAACGCGACGCGCGCGGGCATAACCGTAAACCTCGGTCAGCACGTCGCCGATGATATAGCTGATCGGGAAAAACAGGACGCCGGCGCCGAACGCCCATTGGGTGCCGTCCGGCAGCGTGACATAGCTGGGTTTCGAGGCGCCGATGATGTTGGACAACAGCAATATCGCGACAAAGGCGGCCATCAACAGGTCGTAATAGCGAAAATGTCGCACGCTTGCGGCGCTGACCTGGACCGGCCGGTTTGTCGGGGAAGGGGATTCGGACATCGGCCCGCTGCTTAACCTGCTTTGCAGCCCAGGCAAACCACGCTATTCGCGGCGCGACGAACAGCCCATGCGCGCCCGTAGCTCAGCTGGATAGAGCACCCGCCTTCTAAGCGGGTGGTCGCAGGTTCGAATCCTGCCGGGCGCGCCATTTCGGTTCAAAGGCACGAACGCCTAGCACCGCCGCCTCTACGCCGGAGGCGGCGGTTAGCGTTCGGAGCAGCTCGCTCCGCAGCCCACGGATGCGAACCTCTTTTCGGCTCACGACTTCCACACGTTGCGCAACCGCCCGCACCTGATCGCGGGCGAACGTGCCGTCGCCGTTCCGCAGCTTCTTGCGCACGGCGGCCGCAAAGGCGCGCAGGCTTTCCGGCGTGATCGCGGGGCCGATCTTTACGATGTGCGCCACCGCGCGCTCGGCATCCCCCTTGGCCTGGTCGCGCGTCGCGGTCAGCTCGGCGATGCGATCCTTGAGCGACGGGTCGCTTACGTCGATGACGCCATTCTCGATCGCGTCGTAAAGCCGCTTGAGCTTCGCTTCCGCCTCGGTCGCACGCCGCTCAAGATCGGCGACATGCTGGCGGCGCTGGTTCACCCACTCGTCGCGCCGTTCGAGGATCTGATCCATCAGAGCTTCGAGCCGCGCCGGGTCGAGCAGCCGCGCTTCGAGATGGTCGACCACGGCCCTGTTGAGCTGGTCCATCGGCACGGTGATGCCAGGACAGCCGGTCGCGCCCTGCCGCGCCTTCGTCGAGCAGGTGTAATAGCGATATTCCCGGCCGACGCTGCTGGTGCCTGTGCGCAGCGTCATCGCGCCGCCGCAGCACGCGCAGAAGCAAATGCCGGTGAGCAGCGTCGGCCCACCCACCGCCATCGGCGCCATCATCTTCGGGCTGCGCGCCTTGAGCGACCGCTGGACCGCCTCGAACTCCGCTTCCGAGACGATCGCCGGCACTTCCATGACGGCGTGCTCGGCCTCGGGCTTGGGCGTCCTGGTCTTGTGATCGCGCGTGTTGAAGCGGTGCTGGCCGATATAGGTCGTGCGTGTCAGCACCATATGCACCGCGCCGAGACCCCATCGCCCGCCATCGCGCGTGCGGATGTTGTTCTCGTTGAGCCACGTCGCGATTGACTTGAGCCCCATCGGTCCCCGGTCACCGACACCATTCAAAGCCATGCGGTAGATGCGCCGCACCGTCTCGGCCTGGATCGGGTCGATCTCCAGCTTCTTCTTGATCTTCGCGCCGCGCTCCCCGGCTGCAACCACGCGGTAGCCGATCGGCGCCCGCGCCCCGTTCCAGAAGCCCTGCCGGGCGTTCTCCTTCATCGCACGCAGCGTGTGCTTGCCATTCTCCTTCGATTGATATTCGTCGAACAGCGTCATGATCTGGCGCATCATGATGCTCATCGGATCGTCGCCCAAGTCCTGCGTGATCGAGACGAGCTTCACCCCGTTCTTCGCCAGCTTGCGGACGTAGAACTCGAACTGGAACTGGTCGCGGAAGAACCGCGAGAAGCTGTGGACGACGATGACGGTGAATGTCGGCGGCTTCGTCATCGCCGCGTCGATCATCGCTTGAAAGGCAGGTCGGCGATCGTCCGTCGCGGTGTTGCCCGGCTCGACGAACTCGGCCGCGACTTCCCAGCCGCGCGAGAGGCAGTAGCCTTCGATCTGGCGGCGTTGGTCGGGAATCGACAGGTCGCTCTCGGCCTGCCGGCCGGTCGAGACCCGGAGATAGAGCGCGGCGCGGGCGATCGCCACGACCGGCGCCTCATCCTCATCTCGTCGCAGGGCGGCGCTGGTCATGACGCTTCACTCCTCACTTCACGGCAGCGGTCCGAACAGCTTGTCCAGCTCTTGCCGCATATGGCCTTCGATCGCGCGCAGCTCGGCGTCGCCGATCGGAACTTGCTCTGGCCAGTCGTCGGTGACGACGA
>CAYRQX010000013.1:0-62666 GCA_964426485.1 uncultured Sphingopyxis sp.
TCGGGTTCATGCCGGCGGCAACCGACTTCATGCCTTCGCGCACGATCGCCTGGGCGAGAACGGTCGCGGTGGTGGTGCCGTCGCCGGCCTTGTCGTTCGCCTTCGATGCGACTTCGCGCAGCATCTGGGCGCCCATATTCTCGAACTTGTCCTTGAGTTCGATTTCCTTGGCGACGGTAACGCCGTCCTTGGTGATGCGGGGAGCGCCGAAGCTCTTGTCGATCACGACGTTGCGGCCCTTGGGGCCGAGGGTCACCTTCACCGCGTCGGCAAGGGTGTCGACACCGCGCAGGATGCGTTCGCGCGCGTCGCGCGAGAATTTGACGTCTTTAGCAGCCATGTGCTTGTTCCTTTCAAAGGCGCAGGAAACTGCGCAACTTCACTCTCGTATCGATGAAATCGCTCAGGCGATGACGCCGAGGATGTCCGATTCCTTCATGATCAGCAGCTCTTCGCCGTCGACCTTGACTTCGGTGCCCGACCATTTGCCGAACAGGATGCGGTCGCCCGCCTTGACGTCGAGCGGGGTCACCTTGCCGTCATCGGCGCGGGTGCCGGTGCCGACGGAGACGACTTCGCCTTCCTGCGGCTTTTCCTTGGCGGTGTCGGGAATGATGATGCCGCCAGCCGTTTTTTCTTCGGCTTCGATACGGCGGACCAGCACGCGGTCGTGCAGCGGACGAAATTGCATGGATATCCCTCCAAAAGTGCAATGGATGTCGCTTAGCACTCACAGGGTGCGAGTGCTAACAGCGGGCATATGGGTGGGAGCCCGGCGAGCGTCAAGCACCGTGGTACAAGATTCTTGCGAAGTTTTTGCGTCAGGCCGGAAGCAGCCCGAGACGGGCGCGCATCCGCCATCGCATGAGCAGCACGGCCGACACGACGATCAGCCCGACCGCCAGCCCGATCCACACCCCGACACCGGCAAGCGGCGTCCAGAAGCCAAGGTAGATCGCGGTGCCATAGCCCGCGATCCAATAGCCGCAAATCGCGATAATCATCGGGATGCGCGTGTCCTGCAACCCGCGCAACACCCCTGCTGCAACCGCTTGCGCGCCGTCGAACAGCTGGAAGGCGGCGGCGACGACGAGGAACTGCATTGCAAAGCCGACAAGCGCCGCGTTGTGCGCGGCATCGACATCGACATAGATCGACAGGACGAGCGACGGGAACAACCACATCAGCAAGGCGGTAAAGGCCATGAAGCCGATACCGAGCACCAGTGACGCAGTCCCGGCATGCGCAATGCCGCGATGGTCGCGCGCGCCATAGGCCAGGCCGACGCGGATCGTCGCCGCCTGCGCGACGCCGAACGGGATCTGGAACGCGAGCGCGGCGACCTGCAGTGCGATCGTATGCCCCGCCAGTTCGGCCTCGCCGATCCGGCCCATCAGGAAGGCGGCGCCGGTGAACAATCCCGCCTCGGCCAAAATGGTGAGGCTGATCGGGGTGCCGATGCGCAGCATGTCGAAAAAGCGCGACCATTCGGTGCGCCACCAGTTGCCGAACAGATGATAGCGCCGCAGCCGCCGGTCGGACTGGATGACGACGACATAGGCGGCGAGCATCAGCACGCTGGTCATCACGCTGGAGATCGCCGAGCCGTGCAGGCCGAGCGCGGGCATGCCGAGATGCCCGAACACCAGCGCCCAGTTGCCGAGCGCGTTGACGAACAGCGCGCCGAAGGTGATCGCGGTCGCGATCGTTGCGCGCCCCAGCGCGGATACGAAGATGCGCAGCACCGCCGCGGCGATCATCGGGAACAGGCCCCACATCAGGATCAGCAGGAAACCGGCAGCGCGCGCCGAGGTTTCAGCCGGCTGCCCCGTCGCCAGCATGATAGGCCCGCCGGCGGCGCAGATGCCCATGAACAGGATCGAGACCAGTGCGGTGAGCCACATCGCCATGCGGACAGTGCGCCGCACCTCGCGCACCGCATGTTTGCGGCGGCCGAGCTCGGCGGCGATCAGCGGCGCCGACGCGCCGACGAGGCCGGAGCCGGTCCAGAGCAATAGGCCAAAGATCGCGACGCCGAGCGAGGACGCGGCGAGCGCCGCGTCGCCGAGCCGCGCCACGAATATGACGTCGATCGCGTGGACGAGCATTTGCAGCAGGTTCGCCGCCGCGAGCGGCACGGCAAGCGCCAGCGTCGCCCGGAATTCGGTGCGCAGGCTCTGCGGTGGTTCCGCTGTCAGGGGTGCAGCTTGCAACATAGCCGGCCCGGATAGGCGCGGGGGCGATGTGCTTCAATCCCGCGCGTCCGTCATCGGGTTTTTCGGGCTCAGGGGTGGCATAAAGGCAACAGCGATGAAGCTACGATTCTCCCTGCGCCGCAGGCATGGGGAGGTGGCAGCAGCGTAGCCGCTGACGGAGTGGCCAATGGCGCGACGTCGCGGCCTCCACCAACCGCTCCGCGGTCGGTCCCCCTCCTCATCGCTACGCGACAGGGAGGATCCATACGTTCACCCACCCGACAGCATCACCATCTCGACCGCGAATGCGATGAAGGTCAGCGTCAGACCGACCACGAACAACCGGTAGGCATAAGCCAGATAACGATATTTGCGCCGCGCGAGGACGATGCCGTTTTGATAGGTGTCGCGCAGCATCGTTTCGTAAATATCTTCCTCATTGCGCAGCCGCGCTTTCATCGCGTCGATGAATTCATCCTCTTCCATCTGGGCAAAGCGGCCGAAGAACAGGATGTTGCTGTGATCCTTGCCGTCCTTGTAAACGATCGGCGGCGCCTTGCCGACGCGCGGCAGCACCGCCGATACCGCGAGCAGCGCCGACAGGAAGGAAAACGTCGCGAGGATCGTCAGCGGCATGGCGAGCGCCCCCGCCCCGGCGCGCGCCTGCCCGATTGCGAGCGTGAAGACGACGAAGGTCGCCCCCATCAGAATCGACGCCTTTTGGTCGGCCATCTGCGACAATTGCATCGTGATCTGCTGATTGGTGCGCACCAGATGCACCGCATTCGGCGGGAAGGAAATCGCCGGCCGGTCCCGCGATGTCTTTGAATCTGCGTTGTCCATGCCAAGCTGCCCCTGCTGGCGACCCGTCACTGCGATGCCACGAAGTCCGGCCAGCGGCAAGATGCTGCCCTGTTCCCGCCGCATTCGCTTGCCAATCGGGAGCCTTCGCGGCATGCCGCACGCAACTTTATGCCTTTATAGGACGCATCCCATGAGCACCGCCCTCACCGACCAGATTTTCGGGCTGATTGCCCCGTTCAACAAGAAGGGTGTCGAACTGACCGACGCCACCACCTTTGCCGGCGACCTCGAATGGGACAGCCTGACCGTCATGGATTTTGTCGCCGAGGTCGAGGACACGTTCGACATCATCATCAGCATGAATATGCAGGCTGAAATCGAAACCGTCGGTCAGCTGGTCGCCGCGGTCGAGAAGCTGCAGGGCTGATACCGCGATGACCGATCTCTTCTCGAAATTCGACCCGCTGATCCAGCAGCGCGAGGATCTGCTCGCGACCGGGGTCACCGACCCTTATAATCTGGTGATGGAAAAGGTGATTTCGCCGACCGTCGCGATCTGCAACGGGCGCGAGACGATCCTGCTCGGCACTTACAACTATATGGGCATGACGTTCGACGAAGATGTCATCGCCGCGGGCAAGGATGCGCTCGACAAATTCGGCAGCGGCACGACCGGCAGCCGCGTCCTCAACGGCACCTATCAGGGCCATAAGGAATGCGAAGAGGCGCTGAAGGAATTTTACGCCATGGACCATGCCATGGTGTTTTCAACGGGTTATCAGGCGAACCTCGGCATTATTTCGACGATCGCGGGCAAGGGCGACTATGTCATCCTCGACATCGACAGCCATGCGTCGATCTATGACGGCTGCGCGATGGGCAATGCCGAGATCGTCGCCTTCCGCCACAATGACGTCGAAGCGCTCGAAAAGCGTCTGAAGCGCCTGCCCCCCGAGGCCGGCAAGCTCGTCGTGCTCGAAGGCGTCTATTCGATGCTCGGCGATGTCGCGCCGCTGAAAGAGATGGTCCGCGTGTCGAAGGAAGCCGGCGCAATGGTGCTGGTCGACGAGGCGCATTCGATGGGCTTCATCGGCGAGAATGGCCGCGGCGTCGCCGAAGCGCAGGGGGTGATCGACGACGTCGATTTCATCATCGGCACCTTCAGCAAGAGCGTCGGCACCGTCGGCGGTTTCTGCGTGTCGAACCATCCGAAGTTCGAAATCCTGCGGCTCGTCTGCCGTCCCTATGTCTTCACCGCCTCGCTGCCGCCCAGCGTCGTCGCGACCGCGGCAACCAGCATCCGCAAGCTGATGCACGGGTCGAACAAGCGCGCGCACCTCTGGGAAAATTCGAAGGTTTTGCACAAGGGACTGCGCGACCTCGGCTTCCAGCTCGGCACCGACGAGCCGCAGTCGGCGATCATTGCAGTGATCATGCCCGACCTCGAGAAGGGCGCGATGATGTGGGAAGCGCTGCTCGAGGAAGGGCTTTACGTCAACCTCGCGCGCCCGCCCGCAACCCCTGCGGGCATGACCCTGCTGCGCTGCTCGCTGTGCGCCGAACATAGCGTCGAACAGGTCGGCGAGATCCTCGGCCGCTTCGAACGCGCAGGCCAGCGCGTCGGCATTATCGGCTAAACCGAGCCGGCGCGCCGACCAGCGGATTCCTTTTCGAGGCGAGTTGAAGCGGTGTTGAGGCAGCGGCGGCTTCGGCGCTTTGCGACGCCGCGCTTGTCCGGTAAGAGAAACGCGTGTTCGAGCGGGATAGCGATATCGAAAATGACGGCCGGCGGGAGCGTATTCGCTTCTGGTCGACGATTGTCATCGGTGCGATCCTGACCGGCGTGGTCGGGGCGCTCGTCTTGCTGCTCGCACGCGCCAACGACAATTACGACCGCTCGCTCGGCTGGCAGACGCAGAGCATGGAAGTCATCTCGCAGACGCGCTCGGTCGACGCCGCGATCGCGCGCGCCGAGGCGTCGCTTGGCCGTTTCGCGGTCGGGCTGCAGAAAGAAGACGGCCGCGTCTATGAATATCAATGGGCCCGCGCGCGGCAGTTCCTGGCGCAATTGCGGCGCAACGTCCGCGACAATCCGAAACAGATGGCGCTGGTCGAACAGCTGACGCGCGAGATGGACAGCCGCGGGGCGCAACTCGGCGACGCGGCGCTCAGCGCCAATTACAACCAGACCGTTGCGGCCATTTCGAAATATTACGCCGCGGGCAAAGGTCAGGGCGTCAGCGAGATCGACAAGCTGCTGGCCGCAATCATCGCGAACGAGCGCGCGTTGCTGCGCGAGCGCAACCGGCTGGCCGTGGCCGATCGCGCCAGCCTCAATCAGGCGATCCTGCTCTTTTCGTTACTGGGCGCGGGCGCTGCGGTGATCGCGATCGGCACGACTTTCTCGTTGATCCGCGCCGAAGGCGAACGGCGGCTCGCGCGTAACGAGCAGCTTTTCGAAAGCGACCGGGCGATGCAGCTCGAAGCGGCGGTCAGGGAACGAACCGCGGAACTTGCGCAGGCGAACGACGCGCTCCGCGGCGAGATGATCGAGCGCGAAGCCGCCGAAGCCCAGCTGCGTCAGGCGCAAAAGATGGAGGCGGTCGGTCAGCTGACCGGCGGCATCGCGCATGATTTCAACAATATGCTGGCGGTCGTCGTCGGCGGGCTCGAACTGGCGCAGCGCTCCCCTGAAAAGGCATCGCGACACCTCGCCAACGCGCTCGACGGCGCCAACCGCGCCGCCGACCTGACGCGGCGGCTGCTGACCTTTGCCCGGTCGGAGCCCGCGCGGCCCGAGATGATGAAGGTCGACGCGTGCATCGCGGGCTTTGCCGAACTGATCGAACGCACGATCGGCGACCGCATCGCGCTGACGCTCGACCTTCGGGCACCGGACCGCACCTGCTGGGTCGACCGGCAGCAGTTCGAAAATGCGCTGCTCAATCTCGCGGTCAATGCGCGAGACGCGATGAACGGCCATGGATCGCTGACGATCCAGACGCTTGACGATGGCGAAGGCAAGGCGCTCGCGGTGCAGGTGATCGACACCGGCTGCGGCATGTCGCCCGAGGTGCTCGAACGCGTCTTCGATCCCTTTTACACGACCAAGCCCGCGGGCCAGGGCACCGGGCTCGGCATGAGCCAGGTCTTCGCCTTTTGCCGCCAGTCGGGCGGCGAAGTGCAGATTGCGTCGACCGAAGGCGAAGGCACCAGCGTCGCGATGCTGCTGCCGATCGCCAAGCCTGAGGCCGATGCGGCCCCCGAAACATTGCCCGCCCATGCCGACGCCCCCGCCTCGCCCGCCGATGCGCTGAGCATCCTTGTTGTCGAGGATGACGAACGCGTCCTCGCGGCGACGGTCGATGCGGTCAGCGAACTGGGCCATAGCGCGGTCGCTTGCGGTAACCCGCGCGACGCCGAAGCGCTGGTCGAGCAGCGGCTGGCGGAGGGCGGCGGCGGTTTCGACCTGATCCTCTCCGACGTGTTGATGCCCGAACTCACCGGCCCTGAAATGGTCGCGCAGCTGAAACAGCGTTGGCCCGACCTGTCGGTGCTGTTCGTGACCGGCTATGCCGGCGACGCGAGCGAAGTCGCCAGCTTCGGCGATCATGATGTGCTGCGCAAACCCTTCACGCTCACCGCGCTCGACCGCGCCATCCGCCGGCGCGGCGAGGCACGGCCGGGCGACGGTCAGCGGCTCGCGATGTAAGTTTAGCGGATCGCCCCGCTCTTCATCAGGCGCGGCACCAAGGTCAGCGCGGCGACGAGCGGCCAGCGGCGCTGCCAGGGCTTGATCTCGATCTTGGTGCCCGCGTGGCGATTGATTTTCCACGCCAGATAATCGATCCCGCCCGCATAGGTCAGGCTGGCCTTGGCGAGCCGGAGTATGCTCAGCGCCTTGCCCTCCAGCCGCCGCCGCGCCCAGCCGCCGCCACGCGCTTCGGCGGGCATTGCCGCGATCGCGGGAAGGCTGAACCGATTATATCGTTCGCGGTCGGCATCGACGACCGATTGCGCCCGGCTGGTCCGTTCGGCGCGAAGTTCGACCGAATAGGTCAGCGAAAAGGCGCGCCGCCACCAGTCGAGCGGCGCTTCGCCGTCGACCCGTCCCGCGGCGGCGAGCAGCGTCGGCGCAGCGCGTGCCACCGCGGCAACCGCACGATCGCGCGCCGTATCGTCGACCGCCCACACCAGGCGCGACGGCTGGGCAAAGCGCGCCCAGACCGACACATTGCGCGTCTCCGGCCCGTTCAACCGGTCGAAGTCGGCTTCGCTGAGCACCGCATATTTGGCGATCAGCCCATCATGCTGAAAGGGAAATACATTGGGCGGGATCAGGCGGTTCGCGGCGGCCATCCAGCGTTTGGGATAGGCGTCGCTATAATCGGACACGATCAGGTAGAAATCGAGCATCAGCCCGTCGAGTTCGCTTTCGCGAAGGCAGCTGCCATAGAAAAGCACCGCGCGGGCGCTACCCGGATATTGCGCGGCGATCGCGGCAGCCATCGCGGCGGCCCGCAGGTCGACGGGGGTCGCCAGTTCGGCGCGGACCAGATCGATCAGTTCGGACACGCGCGGAGACTCAGGCGGCGAGGCGCAGGAAAGGAACCGGCTGCGTCGAGGTCAGGATGATCGGCATGCCGTGCTTCGCCTGAAAGATTTCGCCGTCGAGGATGACGTTCGACCGCTCGCCCTCGATGCGGATCTCATCGCCCTGCTGGAAATGCACGCCGTCGAGCGGCTTTTGTCCCAACGTCCCGCGCCATGCCCCGCCCAGCATGCGGAACATCGCTCCGACATTGCTGTCGGTGGCCAGCATCTTCATATTCCCGTTGGTGCCATGCGCTTCGCTGGTGCGGATGCTGAGCAGCAATTTCTCGAGCGTTGTGACGATCAGCAGCGAGAATTTGCCCTTGAACTCGCCCTGGCGGATCAGCGACACGGTCATCGTCTCGGGCTTGGGCGGCAGGCGGCCGCCGCCGATCCCGAAGATGATCGCAAACATACCGAGGATCGCCGCGAGGAAATGCGAAACTCCGTTCGGCAGACCGAGCGGATAGATGCGATTGCGGCAATAGAGCATCACATCGGCGAGATAGGCGCCGCCGAGGAACATGCCGAGCACCGGCCGTTCCTCGCCGCCGCTGTCGAGCGAGATCAGCTGGCGCTGGATCACATGATCTTCGAGCCGGCCGCTGTCGACGAGTTCGAGCACGCGCTCCAGCGCCTTGATCGGATCGCCATCGGCGCCGAGGTCGAGCGCGATGAGGTTGGTCTTGCCGTTGGGGAGCACTGCGACCGGCGGCGGCGTGCCGCCGAAATGGTCGCCCGAATAAATTTCGGTCAGCGCCGCCTGGACCGTGCCGTCGCCGCCGTTGATCACGACGACGCGCGGGCCGACCATCGCCATCGTGCGAATGGCCTTTTCGATCTGGTCGACGTCCTCGACCTCATAGTGAAAAATGTCGGGGTGCGCCGCGCAAAATTCGCGAACCTGCGGCAACAACGAACGGTTGCCCGTCGAGCGTGGGTTCGAAAGGAGTGCGACGCTGGCCATGTCCGTTACATATATTTCATCGAAATGGCGATCGTCCTGGGCGCGTCACCAACCGAAAAAGCCGTCTTCTTGTAGCTCGGCTTGCCGAGGTTGAAGATGTTGATGCTGGGATTGTTCGACATCCCGCCGCCATCCTGCGAGATGTCGGTTTTGCCGTTGCCGTTGACGTCGTGCCGCACCGCGATGCCATAAACGCCCGCTTCGGGCAGCGGCACGCAAACGGTCATCGACCCGGCGCGCGCCGGCACTTCGACGCGGGCGAGCCAGCGCCCCTTGGTCAGCCAGTCGGCCGCGGTGCCGCGATAGCTTTGCACGCGAATCTTGCCGGTCGACGCCTTGACGCCACTGATCTGGATCAGCGTCGACGGACCGCTTCTGCATTTGGACAGATCGTTCGACATGACACGGCCTTCCGCCTGCGCCGTTGCCGCAAAACTCAGCAAAGCAACACCCAGCACGGCCGATACAAATTTCGACATGACCTCAAATCCTCCAGAGGCTATAGCCATGGCGGCGAGCATGAAATGCACGCCGACACGGGTCCCTGTCGCCCTTGAAACGGCATATCGGGACCAACTGCGGCCAAAACATGGTGATGGGGCGACGAAAGATTGAATAAGCTGCCTGCCATCGACCGCTATATCGCGCGGCTCATTTTCTTCCCGATGCTCGGCACGCTGATCCTGTCGGCGATGCTGCTGGTGCTGGAAAAGATGCTGCGGCTGTTCGACTTCGTCGCCACCGAAGGCGGCCCGGTCAGCGTCGTATGGCGGATGCTCGCGAATCTCATCCCCGAATATCTCTCGCTCGGCATTCCGATCGGGCTGATGCTCGGGATTCTCCTCGCTTTCCGGCGCCTTGCGACATCGAGCGAACTCGACGTGCTGAAGGGCGTAGGCATGAGTTTCGGGCGGCTGATGCGCGTCCCCTTCGCCTATGCCATCGCGCTCGCGGCGCTCAATCTGGCGATCGTCGGCTTTATCCAGCCGGTCGCGCGCTACGCCTATGAAGGACTGCAATTCGAACTCCGATCGGGCGCGCTCGGCGCGTCGATCAAGGTCGGCGAATTCACCAAATTGGGCGACCGCATGACGCTGCGGATCGAGGAAAGCTACAACGACGGGCGCAGCCTGCGCGGCATTTTCGTGCGCGGCGAGCAGAGAGACGGCCAGCGTGTGTCGGCGACCGCCGCGCGCGGGCAATTCCTTGCCACCGACGATCCGAACACGATCATCCTGCGCCTATCGCAAGGTGTGCTGATCCATGAATCGCCGAAATTCGCGGTGCCGCGCGTGCTGACCTTCGACAATCACGACCTGCCGATCCCGCTGCCCAAGATCGAGGCGTTCCGCCTGCGCGGCGGCGCCGACCGTGAAATGACGATCCCCGAACTGTTCGTCGCGGGCAAGGACAAGAGCCAGTCGGTCCAGACGCGGCTCGAATCGCGCGCGAATTTCCATTTCCGCATCGTCGAAGTGATGTCGATGTTCCTGATCCCGCTGATCGCGATCGCGCTCGCCATCCCGCCCAAAAGATCGACCTCGTCGCTCGGCGTCTTCCTGTCGATCGTGCTGCTGGTGACGCAGCACAAGATCAACCAATATGCCGAGGACATGGGCGCGCGCGGGGTAATCGACCCGCTGATCGCGCTGTGGGTGCCCTATCTGCTGTTCGCCGCGCTCGCGATCTGGATGTATTATGTCGTCGCGCATGTTCCGGGCGGCCAGCCGATCGGCGCGCTCGAACGTGTCGCGGCCAAGGCGGCGGCAAAGATTCGCGCGACGCTCACGATGTTCCAGCGCAAACCGCGGCTGGTGGAGAGTGTGAACTAAATGCATCAGCTCCACTTTTTCCCGTCGCGCACGATGGCGCTTTATGTCGGCCGCCTGTTCCTCGTCCGCTCCTTCTCGATCCTCTTCGCGCTCGTCCTGATCCTGCAGACGCTCGACCTGCTCGGCGAGAGCGGGAAGATCCTTGGCGTGGCGGGCAACAGCGATGCCGACGTGTGGCGCTATGTCGGGATGCGGCTGCCGCAGATCATCGAAACCTTCCTGCCCTTTTCGGTGCTGCTCGGCACGATATTGACGATGATCACGATGAACCAGAACAGCGAGGTCATCGCGATGAAGGCGTCGGGCATGTCGGCGCATCAGGTGCTCGCACCGCTGTTCCTCGCGGCCCTGCTCGTCGCAGGGATCAGCTTCGCCTTCAACGAACGCATCGTCACGCGCTCGACCGCCGCGCTCAGCGCCTGGCAAAAGGTCGAGTATAAAAAGGTGCCGAAAGACAGCGGCATACGCACCAACATCTGGGTTCGCGATGGCGACGATCTGATCAACGCGGCGACGGTCGATACCAGCGGGCCGGTGATCACCCTCGGCTATGTCACGATTTACGAACGCACCGGCGGTGTGCTGTCGTCGATGCTGACCGCCGACAGCGCGCGCGCGCTGCCGGCCGGCGGCTGGGAGCTGACGGGTGCCAAGCGCTTCATGCGCCGCTCGGGCACGCTCGAACCGCTCGGCACGATCGTCGCGGCGAAAAATGTCCGCCCCGACCAGTTCACGCTGGCGCAGGTCGACGGCGACGAGTTGCCGTTCCTGAAGCTGAAGGCCGCAATCGCCGATCTCGAGGCGGCGGGGCGGCCGGTCGACGCGCTGAAGGGCGTGCTGTGGCACAAGATTTCGGGGCCATTGTCGGCGATTTTGATGCCGCTGCTCGGCGCGGTCGCGGCGTTCGGGCTCGCGCGCTCGGGCAAGCTGTTCATCCGCGCGATCCTCGGCATGGGGCTCGGCTTCGCCTATTTCGTCGCCGACAATTTCGCGCTCGCGATGGGCGATCTCGGCGCCTATTCGCCCTTCCTCGCCGCATGGGGACCGTTCATCCTGTTCGCGCTGATCGGTGAGATGATTTTGATCCGGACCGAGGAATAGGGCTGGCGGCCGCTAACGACCAGAAGCGGACCTATCCTTCATCGTCACCCCGGACTTGATCCGGGGTCCATGACTGCAGCGCTGCCGTGGATCCCGGATCAAGTCCGGGATGATGAATGATGGGTACGTCTGCTTCCCCCCCCCAAAAAAACCGACATCGTCTGATTTTGTCAGGCCCTCGCGCCCTTTGCCGAACCCGCCACCAGATTCGCGACCAGCTTCGGCAAACTGTCGTAATTCGCACCATGATATTGCGAATCCGCGGGCAGCGCATCCTTCAACCGGCGATGCGCCTCGGCGAGCGCGTGATAAGGCACGCCCGGCAGCAAATGGTGCAGCGCATGGTAACGCAGCCCCACCGGCGCCCACAATTCAGGAAGCAGGCCGGGTGGCGGCACATTGACGCTGTCGAGGAACTGGCCGGTCACGGTCAGCACCGCGCCGTCATTTTCCCACAAATGCGCGACGAGCGTGCGGATCTGGTTGAGCACCAAAGTCGCGGCGGCAATCGCGCCAAAAATGACCAGCGCGCGCAGCGGAACCCAGCCGAAGACGCCCGCGGCGATCAGCAGGCTCGACCACGCCCACGCGCCGCCTTCCTGCCATGCCCATTGGCGGCGGAACTCGCCCTCGGGCGGCTTGCGGCGGAACAGCGGGTTGATGATCATCCCCGAATAGCGTTCGACAACGATCCGGCGCAGCGGCGGGATCAGGAACGACAGCGGGGTCAGCACCGCATAGCGGAACAGCAACGCGATTGGCGCGAACGCCGCGGCGACCACGAACAGCGGCACCGTGTACGGCTTCATCAGCGCGAGCGGCAGATATTCGGGATCCTCGACCGTGCCATATTTGGTGCGGTTGTGATGCAGGCTGTGGATGCCCTCATACATGAACGAGGGGATCAGCATCGGCACGCCGACAAGGATATTCCACGCAAGGCGAAAGCCCGGCAGCGCATTTTTGCGGATGTGCGTGAGCTCGTGGATGAAACTGCCCGCGCGGTAGAGCGCGACGACCGAAATCACTGCGGCAACGAGCATCCATGCGGTCGAGGGCGCCAGGATCGCCGCCGCGATGCCCGCATAGCCGACGAAGGCCGAGGCGAGCATATCGGTCCAATAGATGCGCGCGCTAGGCTGAACGAGATCGCGCGTCAGCTCCGAAGCCGCGCGGATCATCGCCATATCGTCGGCAATCGCCGACTTTGGCATCTTGTCGGCATCCGCCGACGGGGGCGTCTTCACGATCGACTTCGCGAAGGGAGTCGCGATCCGGTCGGCGGGGGGATTGATCGTCGTCATAGCGGGTGTCTTCATCATTATTTCGTGGCAGCAAAATGGCCGAATGCGGGTCGCCAGCGCCATTTCTATGCCCTAATGCGTCGCCAAACATATAGGTCAGCGATTTCAGGAAACCAATATGAGCGGACATTCGGACGGCCCGATCACCATCCACCCGGTCAAGAGCAAGGATGATTTGCGCGAATTCGTCGAGCTTGCCTTCCGCCTCAATCGCGGCGATCCGGCGTGGGTGCCGCCGCTGAAGGGCGAGGTCTACGGCCTGCTGACCCCCGGCAAAAATCCGTGGTTCGAACATGGCAAGGCGCAATTTTTCCTCGCGCGCCGCGACGGCCGCACGATCGGGCGCATTTCGGCGCATATTGACGAACTGGCACTGGCGCAGCCCGCCGAACAGGGCATGGGGCCGGGCACCGGCAATTGGGGCCTGCTCGAAGCCGAAGACGAAGCATCGGCACAGGCGCTGCTCGTCGCCGCCGAGGACTGGCTGCGCGCGCAGGGCATGCACCGATCATTGGGGCCGCTGTCGATTTCGATCTGGGACGAGCCCGGCCTGTTGATCGACGGGTTCGACAACCGGCCGACGGTGATGATGGGACACAACAGCCCGCTCTATCGCGGCTGGGTCGAGGGCGCGGGCTATCGGCCGGTCAAGCAGCTGCTGAACTACGACGTCGCGATCGACGACGGCTTTCCGCCGATCGTCAACCGCATCGTCGCGGCCGGCGAAAAAAACGCCCGCATCCGCATCCGCAAGGTCAACAAGCGCCGCTTCGATGCCGAGGCGGCGCTGATCATGGGGCTGCTCAACGACGCATGGTCGGACAATTGGGGTTTTGTCCCGCTGACCGACAGCGAGATCGCCTATGTCGGCAAGAAGCTGAAGGACATCGTCTTCGAGGATCTGATCCGCGTGGCCGAAGTCGATGGCGAGCCGGTCGCCTTCATGATCGTGCTGCCGAACATCAACCAGCTCTTGATCGACATGGACGGCTCGCTTCTGCCCTTCAACTGGGCGCGGCTGCTGTGGTGGCTGCGCAAACCGCAGAGCCATATCCTGCGCGTGCCGTTGATGGGCGTCGCCAAGAAATTGCAGAACAGCCGCATGGCGAGCACGCTCGCTTTCATGATGATCGAATATATCCGCCGCGACGCGGTGCGCGATTATGGTACCAAGCGCGGCGATATCGGCTGGGTGCTCGACGACAATCAGGGAATGAAGGCCGTCGCCGATGCACTCGAGGCCAAGGTCAACCGCGTGTATCAGATCTACGACAAATCGCTCTGACGCTGGGACAGCTTTGCGACAAATGCCGCCCATCGTGCGTTTGGGGCACGGAAAGGCTTTGTCATGGCAGTCCAATATCTTGCCGCCAATCGCTTCGGCCTCGGGCGCCGGTTCGACGACCCCGCGGTCGATGACCCGAAGGGCTGGTTGACGCGCCAGATCGGCGATTATGATCCCGCCCCCGCCGCACTGGCGGGGCTGGCCGGGCGCGAGGCGATCGCGACCGCCTATGCCGAATATCGCGATGAGCGGCAGGCGATGCGCCGCGAGGCGAATGACGCAGCGATGCGCGACGACGATGGCGGCGCGGCCGAGGCGATGCGCCGCATGTCGCGCGCCGGTTTCCGCCGCCACTATGCCGACGCCGCAGGCGCGCGCCTCGCCGCCGCGGTCGCGACGCCCACCCCCTTCCCCGAACGGCTCGTCCATTTCTGGGCGAATCATTTCGCAGTGTCGGCGGACAAGCAGACCGTCGTCGGCTTCGCGGGCAATTACGAAAATGAGGCGATCCGCCCGCATATCATGGGCAAATTTTCGGACCTGCTCATCGCGGCGGTCCATCACCCCGCGATGCTGCTCTTTCTCGATCAGGCGCAAAGCTTCGGCCCCGACAGCCAATTCGCGACGCGCGTGCGAAATCGCGGCAATCGGCAAGCGCCCGGCCTCAACGAAAATCTGGCGCGCGAGATATTGGAGCTGCACACGCTCGGGGTGCGCGCGGGCTATACGCAAACCGATGTCACAAGCTTTGCGAAGGCGCTCACCGGCCTGACCGTCGCCGGGCTCGGGCGCGGGGCGGGTCAGCGGCTGATGCCCGCCGATGCGCGCCCCGGCGCGACGGTTTTCATCGAACGCCTGCACGAACCCGGCGCGCAGACGATTCTCGGCAAAAATTACGACCAGCCAGGCCGACGTCAGGCCGAAGCGGTGCTGCGCGACCTGGCCGTCCATCCGGCGACCGCGCGCCATATCGCGACCAAGCTCGCGCGCCATTTTACCGGCGACGAACCACCCGCGCCGCTGGTCGACCGGCTGGCAAAGGATTTCGAACAGACGGGCGGCGACCTGCCCTCGCTCTACCGCACCCTCATCGCCTCCCCCGAGCCTTGGGCCGCGGAACCCGCGATGTTCAAATCGCCATGGGACTGGACGGTATCGATGCTGCGCGCCGTGAAAGCCCCCGCGCTCGGCGAACGGCAGAATATCGCCGCGATGTTTGCGCAGCTCGGGCAGCCGGTGTGGCGCCCCGGATCGCCCAAAGGCTATGACGATATGGTCGCGACTTGGGCGGGGTCGGCGGCGCTGATGCAGCGCGTCGAACTCGCCAGCCGGGTCGCGGGCCGGATCGGCGACCGCGCCGACGCACGCCAGCTCGCGCCGCTCGTGCTCGCCGACGCGCTCAGCCCCGACACGGCGCAGGCGATCGCGCGCGCCGACAGCCCCGGGCAGGGCCTCGCGATGCTGTTCGCCAGCCCGGCTTTCTTGCGGAGATAGACCCCATGATCCTCTCACGCCGTTCGATCATCCTGTCGGGGATCACCGTCGCCGCCGCGGGCACGCTCCCCGGCTTCGCCTATGCCGCGGCCGGCACGCCGAAACGGCTCGTCTTCATCATCCAGCGCGGCGCCGCCGACGGCCTCGCCACCGTCGCGCCGACCGGCGATCCCGCCTTCGCCGCCGCACGCCGCGCGATGGCCGATGAAACAAGCGGCGGGGCCAAGCTCGACGCCATGTTCACGCTCCACCCCGCGCTCGCGCGCACCGCGGGCCTTTATACGGGCAAGCAGGCGCATTTCGCGCATGCCGTCGCCACCGCCTATCGCGACCGGTCGCATTTCGACGGCCAGAATATGCTCGAAGGCGGCGGGTCGCGCCCCTATGGCCGCGACGACGGCTGGGTCGGGCGGCTGCTCACTTTGCTTCCCGCCGCCGAGCGCGATGCGATCGCGATCGCCCCCGCCGTGCCGCTCGCGCTGCGCGGGTCGGTGCAGGTCGGCACCTATGCGCCGAGCCGCCTGCCGCAGGCCGACGCCGACCTGATCGCGCGGCTAACGGCTATGTATGCCGACGATCCCCTCCTCCACCCTTTGTGGGACAGCGCGGTCAAGACGCAGGAACTGGCGGGCGACATCGGCGGCAATAACGGCCGCAACGGCGCCGAACTCGGCAAGCTCGCCGCCTCGCTGATGCTCCCCGCTGACGGCGCGCGCGTTATGATGGTCGAAACCGGCGGCTGGGACACGCACAGCGGCCAGCGCGGCCGCCTTGCGGCGCAATTGCGCGGGCTCGACCAGCTGATCGGTGCATTGCAAACCGGCCTTGGCGGTGCGTGGAACGACACGCTGGTGATCGTCGCCACCGAATTTGGCCGCACGGTCGAGGTCAACGGCACGGGCGGCACCGACCATGGCACCGCGTCGACCGCGATGCTGCTCGGCGGGAGTTTGGCGCTTGGCGGCAAGGTGTCGGCCGACTGGCCGGGGCTGGGCGCGGCGGCGCGTTACGAAGGCCGCGACCTCAAGCCGACACGATCCTTGGAAAGCGTGATTGCCGGGGCGGTCGCGCATCATTATGCGCTCGACCCGAAACGGGTGATGATGACGCTATATCCCGACGCCTAGGCCAGCGCCGCCCAGGTGGGCGCATGGTCGCTGGCTTTCTCCCGCCCGCGATGGTCCTTGTCGACACCCGCGTCGACCAGCCGGTCGGCGAGCGCGGGGCTGAGCAGCAGATGGTCGATGCGAAAGCCATGGTCGCGCTGCCAGCCGCCCGCCTGATAGTCCCAGAAGGTCCAGATCCCGCCCGCGGGATGGCGGCTGCGGATCGCATCGGTCCAGCCGTCGCCGAGCAGGCGGAACCAGGCGTCGCGCGATTCGGGCTGCATCAGCGCGTCGGTCGCCATGACGCGCGGGTCCCACACATCGTCGTCGTGGGGAATGACGTTATAATCGCCGGTCAGGATCGTCGGGATTTCGCTCGCGAGAAGGAATTTCGCGCGTTCGCGGAGCCGCGCCATCCAGCGCAGCTTGTAATCGAATTTCGGCCCCGGCTGCGGATTGCCGTTGGGAAGATAGATCGACGCGACGCGCAGGCCGTGGACGTCGGCTTCCAGATAGCGTGACTGCTCGTCCTCGGCCTCGCCCGCCAGCCCGCGCTGCGTTTCGACCGGCTGCGTCCCCTTGGCGAGGATCGCGACGCCGTTGAAGCCCTTTTGCCCGTGATAGAGGAAGCCATAGCCCGCCGCCTCGATCTCTTTCGTCGGCATCGTTTCGTCGCTCGATTTCAGTTCCTGCAGGCAGGCGATATCGGGCTGCGTTTCCTCCAGCCATTCGACAAGGCGGGGCAAACGGGCCTTGATCCCGTTGATATTGAAGGTCGCGATTTTCATCGGCTTGCTATGGCAGCAAGCAGCTCGCTGTGAAAGACGTCAGATCGAAAAGCTCGACCCGCAACCGCAGCCCGAGGCCGCATTGGGGTTTTCGACCTTGAACGAGGATCCGCCGAGCGAATCAACGAAATCGACAATGCAGCCGCGCACCAGGTCGATGCTGATGGGGTCGACGACCAGCTTTACCCCGTCGGTCTCGGTGACGATATCGTCGGCATCGATGCCTTCGGCCAAACCGAAGCGATAGGTGAAACCCGAACAGCCGCCGCCATCGACCGCGAGGCGCAACGCCGCTTGCGCTTCGCCCTTGCGGTCGGCGATCCAGCGGACGCGCGCCGCGGCGGCGGGCGACAGGGTGATTTCGGAAAGCTGCTTGGCCATGATCGCTAGATAGGCACTCTAGGGTCCGTACACAATCGCCACGTCGTCGAGGTTTGAAGCAAAATGGCTCAGTGCGAGGCGAGAAGGCGTAGGAATATGTCGATATTTCAAGACTTATCGACGAAGCAATGGGCCATTTTGATCAAATCCCTTCGGGACATCCAAATGGCGACGTGGCGATTCTATACGGACCCTTGGCACAAATAAAAAGGGCGCCTCGACGGTGACCCGTCTGGCGCCCCTCCTCTCCGACCCGGGAAAGCGCGTTATTCGGGACCGCCCATCGCGACATTCTTGCCGGTGATCGCGGCAATCGCCATCTGGTCCGACCGCACGAACGGCATCGGATTGACCGGCGCGCCTTCGATGCGGACTTCATAATGGAGGTGGTTGCCGGTCGAACGGCCGGTCGAACCGACGTAACCGAGAATTTCGCCCTTTTTGACCGACTGGCCGGGGCTGACGACGTAAGAAGACATATGGCCGTAGCGCGTCTGGATCGCGTTGCCATGCTCGACTTCGACATAATTGCCGTAGCCGCCGAGGCGCTGGGCGCGGCCGACGATGCCGTCGGCAGTCGCATAAATCGGGGTGCCGCGCGGGGCGGGGATGTCGATGCCATTGTGGCGCGCGACCTTGCCGGTGACCGGGTGGACGCGCATGCCGTAAGACGACGACAGCGACATATTGTCGATCGGGCGGCGCGAAGGCACCGCAACGCCGAGCGAGGCGGTCAGGCCGGTGTCGAGACGCTTCCACGCCTGAAAAATCGCGCGGGCTTCGCTGTCATCGCCAGCCGACGGAAGGCCAGCGGTGAAGCTGTCGTCATCGGGCTCGTCGGGAGCGGTTATGCCAGCGTCGGCGCTGGTTTCGGCGGCATGGGCGGCCGGTGTGGCCAGTCCGAAACATGCTGCCGCGCAGATTATTGCGACGTGGTGCAACTTCTGCGCCAGAAGAGTGTTTATCAAAACTACGACCCCGCGTTTGCCATGTCGCCAAAGTCCGGAAAATGGGCCTTGGCGCCGGTGTTTCTTGGTTTGGATGATTGCTCATCCCCCGCGAAGCCTGTGTGCTGCCCCAATGGTTAAGACGCAATAACAGCATAGTATTCTTGCGTTAAACCGGCGTCGTGGCGCGCCGAGTCGTTGAACGGCGGCTTCAGACTGCCCCGAAAGCGCGATTTCACTAGGGCGTGCCACGTTTCAACGACGTTGAATCCCCTTTCGTCGCACTTTTGCCGGAACCAGACTGTGCCGGCGCGCACATGGCGAATTTCATCGTTGTAAATACGCGTTAAAATCTTTGCGGATGGTTCGTCTCCCACCATAAGGAAGCGCTCGACCGTTGACGGCGTGACATCAAGCCCGCGTGCTTCGAGCACCATCGGCACGATCGCCAGCCGCGCCAGCACGTCATCCGCCGTATCCTGCGCCGATTCCCACAAGCCGGCATGCGCCGGAAGCGCGCCATAATGGCTGCCGAGCTGGCGGAGGCGCCGGTCGAGCAAGGCGAAATGCATCGCCTCGTCGGCCGCAACGCCGATCCAGTCGTCGATGAATTCACGCGGAAACTCGCTCCCGAAGCGGCCCACCAGGTCGACCGCGAGATCGATTGCGACAAATTCGATATGCGCGAGCGCGTGGAGCAGCGCGACACGCCCCTTCTCCGACCCGCCCTTGCCGCGCCTTGGCATCCGGTTCGGCGCAAGTAGGTCGGGCTTGGCGGGCCATGCGGGCTGGTCGGGCATCGCCGTATCGCAGCGATGCGCCAGTTCGCCGCGGCGCCACGCGCGCGCCATGCGGCGCGCCGCGCGGCGCTTGTCGTGCGGGTCCGGCGTCAACAGGACCGCGCGCGCGGCTTCACCCAAACTGTGCATGTCAGAGCGCTTTTGCCGCCTCCAGCACCGCGTCGGCATGGCCCTTCACGCGCACCTTGCGCCATTCCTTGGCGAGCTTGCCGTCGGCGCCGAACAGGAAGGTCGACCGCTCGATCCCCATATAGGTGCGGCCGTAATTCTGCTTTTCCACCCACGTCCCGAACGCCTCGCACACCGCGCCATCCTCATCGGAGGCGAGGCGGACGGTCAGGCCATATTTGTCGCGGAACTTGCAGAGTTTCGTCGGCGCATCGCGCGACACCGCGAGGACCTGCGCATCCAGCTTCGCAAATTCGGGCGCGAGCCGCGTAAAATCCTGCGCCTCGGTCGTGCAGCCGGGCGTGTCGGCCTTGGGGTAGAAATAGACGACCAGCGGCGCGCCCGTCCTCGCGCCGAGGTCGATCGCCGCGCCGTCGGCGTCGAGAAGTTTCACGGCGGGGATCATATCCCCGATCGAGAGTCCGCTCATTTTTCGCTCTCCTCAATAAATAGGGACAGTCCCTATTTAATTTTTCCAACCGCGCCACAAAGCCGGTCCGGCCGATTAAATAGGGACTGTCCCTATTTATTGGCGAATCGATGCCCACCAGTTCGCGATCTCCTGCCGCGCCGCGTCGTGCGCGGCAAGCAGTTGCGGCCAGCCGGGCTCGCCGCACTGGCTCGCCACCAATTGCCGTGCCGCGGCGGTCGGCGGCTCGCCCTCGGGCGCGGTGAGGCGCAGCATCACGAGCATGCGCGCGAGCAGGCCGTGCGCCTCGGCCACCTCGGGCGGCGCGAGCCCCGCCGCCGTCATGCAGCCGAGCGCGGCCGCGATATTGGGGTCGTGGCACTGGCCGCTGACCAGCTGTGTCACCTGCATCGCGAATTCGAGGTCGACGAGGCCGCCCGGTCCGCCCTTGATGTCGAGCGCGCCGCTCGCGGGCTTGTGCGCCGCGATTTTGGCGCGCATTTCGGCGGCGTCGGCCGCGAGTTTCGCGGGATCGCGCGGCACCCTGAGCAGCGCGTCGACAATGCCCTGCACCGCCGATTTTGCCGCATTCGAGCCGTAAACCGGCCGCGCGCGGAGCAGCGCCATATGCTCCCAAGTCCACGCTTCCTCGCGCTGATAGCGTTCGAAGCTGTCGACCGTGACGACAAGCGGCCCCTGTGCGCCCTGCGGCCGCAGCCGCGTATCGACATCGTAGAGCTTGCCCGCCGCGGTCGGCACCGACATCGCGCCGGTCACGCGCTGCGCGAGGCGGTTGTAATAGGTCGTCGCGCCGAGCGGGCGCGGCCCGTCCGATTCGGCCAGATGGTCGCCGGTGAAAAGATAGATGAGGTCGAGGTCCGAGGCATGCGTCAGCGCCCGCCCCCCGAGGCGGCCGAGCGCGAGCACGACCAGTTCGCTGTCGGGAACGCGGCCGTGCGCCGCGACGAAT
This sequence comes from uncultured Sphingopyxis sp., assembly GCA_964426485.1. Classification (GTDB taxonomy): domain Bacteria; phylum Pseudomonadota; class Alphaproteobacteria; order Sphingomonadales; family Sphingomonadaceae; genus Sphingopyxis. The sequence continues at coordinate 21,145 of CAYRQX010000013.1, forward strand.
TCCGCCACCGTCGCGTCGGCAAGAACCTGCAGCGCCGCCTCGGCCAGTTCGGAATAACCGCATGCGATCATCAGCGGGTCGGTCGCGCCCGCGACGAGTTGCGCGCCATAGGCAAAGCGCCGTTCGCCGACATGATCGCGCACCCGGTCAAGCAACCGCTCATAGTCGAGCGCAGCAAGCCCCGGCCCCCACTCGGCCGCGAGCTGCGCCTTGTTCGCGGGCGCATCGAAAGCGCGCTGGTCGATCAGCCCTTCGATCAGCTCGACGCGCGTGCCGAGCGCGTCGGCGAGCGTCGGCGCCAGCGACAGGATGCGCGTCGCGATCCGCGCCAGTGCCGGCTGCGCGGCGAGCAGATGAAAGAAATTGATCGCGCTCGGCAGCCCCGCGACCAGCTTGTCGAAGCGCACCAGCGTCGCTTGCGGATCGGGCGCCGCGCCCAGCGCCTTGACCAGTTCGGGCAGCATCGTTTCGAGCGCATCGAGCGCCGCCGGGCTGCGCAGCGCGCGCAGCTTGCCGCCGCGCCATTCGGCGATCGTGCGCAGCGCGGCACCCGGCGGATCGAATCCTGCCGCGATCAATTGCGCCGCCAGACTGTCCTCATCGCGCGGCAGGCCAGTCGTCACCGCGCGCTCGGCGACGAGCCGGTCGTAACAACTGCCGACGTCCGCCACGACGGGTTCGAGCATCGCGAGCAGCGCCGCGCCGTCGGCCTCGCCGTCGAGGCGCGCGACGCAATCGAGCGCCGCCGCCTGCGTGGGCAGGCAATGCGTCTGCTGGTCCTCGATCATCTGAAGCCGGTGCTCGATACGGCGCAGCGTCGCATAATGGCCCGACAGGCGGTCGGCGACGTCACGCTCGATCCGCCCCGCCACCGCGAGCGCCGCGAGCGCGTCGACCGTCGCGGGAACGCGCAGCGACGGATCGCGTCCGCCATAGATCAGCTGGTGGACCTGCGCGAAAAATTCGATCTCGCGGATGCCGCCGCGCCCGCGTTTGAGGTCGAAGCCCGGCCCGAACGCCTGCCCCTGCGCGAAATGGTCGCGGATGCGGTCGCTCATCGCGCCGATTTCCTTGAGCTGCCGGAAATCGAGGCTGCGGCGCCAGATGAAGGGCTGGATCGCCGACAGGAACTGCTCGCCGAGCATCCGGTCGCCCGCCGACGCACGGCTGCGGATAAACGCCGCCTGCTCCCATGCGAGTGCCTCCGATTCATAATAGGAGATCGCCGCATCGACCGGCAGCACGATCGGCGTTACTTCGGGATGCGGGCGGAGGCGGAGGTCGACGCGCAGCACATGGCCGTCGCCGGTGCGCGCCGACAGGATTTCGGTCATCCGCCGCGCGATCCGCACCGCCGCCTCGCCCGGATCGTCGCGCGAGCGTCTGGGAAGCGTTTCGGGATCGAAGATCAGGATCGGGTCGATGTCCGACGAGTAATTGAGCTCGTGACTACCGAGCTTGCCCAGCGCGATCACCGCGAACCCGCGCGGTTCCTCGCCAGGCACGCGTTCGGCAAAAGCGGCGGCAAGCGCGGCGTCGCACGCCTGATCGGCGAAGGTCGAGAGCAGCCGCGTCGTCATCGCGACATCATGCTCGCCCGACAGGTCGCCGAGCGCGAGGAGCAGCGCCATCCGCCCGCGCCACTGGCGCAGCGTCCGCATGATATCGTCGCCCACCGGCGGCGCCGCGACCGCGGCCAGCGCGGCATCGGTGCCGTCGCTCAGATATTGCGCGACGTCGTCGGGGTAGAGTTCGGCGAGCCGCGCGAGGAAGGGCGCATGCGCGCTAAGCCGGTCGAGCGCCGACTGGCGGCGAGAAGCATCCACGAGTGTCATCCCCCCGCCCTATCACCCGCGCGGGCGCGCGTGACAAGGCGGCGGAGCGAGCAATAAATAGGGACAGTCCCTATTTATTGCGTCAGGCCGGGATCGTGCTTTCGTCGAAGAACAGCACCTGCGAGATGGCCGCGCGCAGCGTCGCGGGCTGATATGGCTTGGTGAGCAGGAACGCCGGTTCGGGCCGGTCGCCGGTCAGCAGCCGTTCGGGGAAAGCGGTGATGAAGATGACGGGCACCTTCACTTCAGTCAGGATTTCCTGCACCGCCTCGATCCCCGAACTATTGTCGGCGAGCTGGATGTCGGCGAGCACGAGGCCCGGCTGGTGTTTCTGCGCCTCCTCGACCGCCTCGCGGTGCGTCGTCGCGACGCCGACGACGTCGTGACCGAGTTCGCGGACGATCATTTCGATGTCCATCGCGATGATCGGTTCATCCTCGATGATCAGGATGCGCGCGCGCGTCTGGCGATCGATCTCGTCGGTGGCGTCGGCGATCAACGCGCGCACCGCTTCGGGATCGCGGCCGATGATGCGGCCCGTATCCTCGAAATTGAAACCCTCGACCGCAGTGAGCAGCAGCGCCTGCCGCGCGAGCGAGGGAATGCGGCGCAGGCGGGCATCGGCAATCGCGATATCGGACAGCGTGGATGCGTCGCCGGCCGTCGCCTGTTCAGCCATCAGCCCGAAATTGTCATGCACCATCCGGTAAAGCTGGATACGCAGATCGCCGCCGGTATCGACCGCGCCGGGGTTCGCCACCAGCGTTTCGAGCATCCGCGCCACCAGCGCATCGCCATTTTGCTGGCTTCCGGAAATGGATCGACCATAACGCCGCAGATACGGAAGATGCGGCGCAACCGACTGACCCAATGACATATTTTACCTCCTGATAGCGGCGAGATTTTTACTGGACGCGTCCGGAAAAGGGACAAACGCCCGTGCTTCCCCGTCACCATCCGATATATTTCAACGTTTGGGAACGATTTAGCCGCAAAATAGTTTCATCGCGAAGGAACAAACACGCATTGCTCTTTGGTGTATGCGCCGTTAGCAAAAGGCCCCATGTACAGCGGATACCTTGAAAATGTCGTCTAAAACCGGTTCGCCACGCAGCGAGTCTTCCGGAAAGGACGCGGATAAAAAAGCTTCCGCCAAGGGGCAGGACGTCAATGGCGCCCTGCGCCGCGCCTATGAATCGACCGTTGACGAAGATATTCCGCAGTCGTTGCTTGACCTGCTCGGCAAACTCGACTGAGTTTCAGCGCCGGTAGCGCGCGTCGAAATCCTGTTGGAATGACGCGAAACGGCCAGCCGCGATCGCGTCGCGCATCCCCTGCATCAGATCCTGATAGAAATGCAGATTATGCTGCGTCATCAGCATCGCGCCGAGCATCTCGTTCGCACGGACGAGATGGTGGAGATAGGCGCGCGACCAGGTCGTACACACCGGGCAGTGACAATCCGCGTCGAGCGGCGCCTGATCCTCGGCAAACTTCGCGTTGCGGATGTTGATCGGCCCATCGCGGGTAAAGGCCTGCCCGTTGCGACCCGACCGCGTCGGAAGCACACAGTCGAACATGTCGACCCCGCGCGCGACCGCGCCGACCAGATCGTCGGGCTTGCCCACCCCCATCAGGTAACGCGGCTTGTCGGCGGGAAGCTGTGCGGGCGCATAGTCGAGCACGCCGAACATTGCCGCCTGCCCCTCACCCACCGCCAGGCCGCCGATCGCATAGCCATCGAAACCGATGTCGGTCAGCGCCGCCGCCGAACGCGCGCGCAACGTCTCGTCGAGCGAGCCCTGCTGGATGCCGAACAACGCCGAGCGCGCCGCATGGTCCTCGCCCGCGTCGAATCCGGCGCGGCTGCGCGCCGCCCAGCGCATCGATCGCTCCATGCTCGCCTCGGCGCGTTTTTCATCGACGCCGTTCGGCGGGCATTCGTCGAACGCCATCACGATGTCGCTGCCGAGCAGGCGCTGGATTTCCATCGACCGTTCGGGGGTGAGCATATGGCGCGAGCCGTCGAGGTGGCTCTTGAACGCGACCCCCTCTTCGCTCTGTTTGGTCAGCGCCGACAGGCTCATCACCTGATAGCCGCCGCTGTCGGTCAGGATCGGGCGATCCCAGCCCATGAATTTGTGAAGGCCGCCCAGCCGCGCCATGCGCTCGGCGGTCGGGCGCAGCATCAGATGATAGGTATTGCCAAGGATGATGTCGGCGCCGGTCGCACGCACCTCGGCGGGGCGCATCGCCTTCACCGTCGCCGCCGTGCCGACGGGCATGAAGGCTGGGGTGCGGATCTCGCCGCGCTGCATCCGGATGACGCCCGTGCGCGCGGCGCCGTCGGTCGCGGCGATCGAAAAGGCGAATCTGTCGGTCATGGCGCGCGCCTATGACGGGGGAAAGGCGGAAAGTCGAGGCTCGGGCCAATCCTCCCCGTTGCGCAGCAATGGGGAGGTGGCGGCGCGAGGCGCTGACGGAGGGGCTTCATCGCTACGTCGCGGCCCTCCACCACGCCCTGCGGGCGCGGTCTCCCTCCCCGTCGCTGCGCGACAGGGAGGATTTCGAAACAATTATTCCTTCTCGTCCTCGCTCGACGGCTCATCGGCAGCGGCTTTCGCCTTTTCTATCGGCTTTTCCTTTTCGAAGATCTGGGCGAGTTCCTTCTTCTTCGCTTCCGACAGGCCTTCCTCGGCTTCGGGGAACATCTCTTCCTCCTCCTCGTCGATATGGTGAAGATAGCGGTGCTTCATCGTGCGAAAGCGCGTCAGCCAACCCGTCGAGGCGAAATCCATCTCGTAAAGTTCAGTCAGCAGCTCGTCGATTTCCTTATGCTCGGACACGCTGTGCTGCGCATCTTCGCGCAGATCGGGCTTGCCGAGCATCGTTGCATAGAGCGACATTTCCTCGGACGCGGCATGCGCCGTCACCTCGACGCGGAACGCCTCGAACAGCTTTTGCCGGTCGGGGCTGTCGCCCTGCGTTTCGTCAATCCGGTCAAGAAGTTCGCGGTGCCGGTCGTGATCGGCTTTCAGTCGCGCAAAGATTTTGGTCTCGGTCATGTCGGTCTCCGTCGATTTGGGGTCGGACAGAGAACGGGTCAGGCACGAGAGGGTTCCGGCCTCACGCAGCCTTCCAGTCGCTCGTCGTCGTGAACGACGGCAGCGCCAGCGCCGAGGTCGACTGAGTCGCCGCCGCGATCAGATAGGGCGAGACGCGGTGGCGCGTGCAAAGCCCGCCATTGCCGTCGCTGACCATCGTCTGTTCGAATTCGACACCCTGCTGATGCTTCATCGAGCGGCGAACGGTCGCGGTAACCAGCTGCCCTTCGCCGAAATCGATCACGAAACGCGTGCTGAGCGGGACGTCCAGCAGGCCCTCGATAAAGGCGCCCGTCGCCGACAGGTTCCGGATGACGACGGAATAGCGGTGGTTGTCGTGGATCGCGCCGACCTTGCGGAACAGCGAAAAGCGGTCGTTGCGCTGGCGCGCGGGGCCCGCCGGCTTGATCGTCCACGATCCCGCCTCGGCGTGCTCGATCAATTCTTCCTGTGGGACGGGCTTGCTATAGACATAGCCTTGGACGTGGCTGACGTTCAGCTTGCGAATAAGGTCGAGCTGGTCGAGCGATTCGATGCCTTCGGCGGTCGTTTCCATCTCGAGCGCCTCGGCAAGCGCGACGATCGCGGCGATGATCGCGCCGTTGCGCGACCCCGGAATCGTCGCGTCGCGAACAAAGCTCTGGTCGATCTTGATCTTGTCGAACGGCGCGGATTGCAGATAGGCGAGCGACGAATAGCCAGTGCCGAAATCGTCGAGCGCCAGGCGAACCCCCAGCGCCTTCAGCGCCTTGAACATCCGCGCGGTCTCCGCCGTATCGCCCAGGAACACGCTTTCGGTGATTTCCAGTTCCAGCCGTTCCGGCGCCAGGCCGGTCGCCGCGAGCGCCTTGGCGACAATTTTCGGGAGTGCCTCATTCGCGAACTGGATCGGCGAGACGTTGACGGCAACGCGCATGTCCCCCGGCCAGCTTGCCGCATTCTCGCACGCAGTGCGCAGCACCCATTCGCCAATGTCCCAGATCAGGCCGGCTTCCTCGGCGATCGGGATGAATAGCGCGGGAGAAATCACGCCGCGTTCGGGGTGGGTCCAGCGGATTAACGCCTCGACGCCGCTGACCATGTTCGATTTGGCATTGACGACCGGCTGATATCGCAGCGCCATCTCGCCGCGCACCAGCGCGTCGCGCAAATCGTCCTCGAGCGCGCGGCGATCCTCGGCCGCGGTGTGGAGGTCGCTCGAATAAAAGCTGAACCGCCCGCGGCCGTTCCCCTTTGCGGCATAGAGCGCAAGATCGGCATTGCGGACCAGATCGTCGTTGCTCAGCCCGTCGAAAGGCGCGATCGCGATGCCGACCGACGCCCCGATGATGCAGCGGCTGCCCTCGACCGAATAGGGTTGCGACAGGCTGGCGATGATGTCGGCCGCCATGTCGCCCAGCTTGCCGCGATCTTCGATGTCGGGAAGGATGATCTGGAATTCGTCGCCGCCAAGACGGCTGACCATCTCCTTGTCGCCGACGATCTTGAGCAGGCGTTCGGCCACCTGCTTGAGCAGCGCATCGCCCGCCGGATGGCCGAGCGTGTCGTTGACTTGCTTGAAACGATCGAGGTCGAGCAGCATGATCGCACACGAGCGCTGCTGCTGCGCAAAGGCCGCCAGCGTCGCGTCGAGCCTTTTCGAGATGGCGAAGCGGTTGGCGAGCCCGGTCAGCGAGTCATAAAGCGCCAGCCGCGAGGCGTCCTCGGCCGAGCGACGCTGCGCGGTCACATCGGTGCCGCTGCCGCGATAGCCGGTGAACTTGCCGCCGCCGTCGAATTGCGGCCGTCCCGAAATCGCCCACCAGCGGTCGTCGCCCTCGAACGCGCTGCGGAGCGGCAGTTCGTCGAACTTCGATTGTCTGGTCAACAGGAAGGGCAAGGTGCGCTGCCGCTCGCCGTGGCTGTCGACGGGCAGGAACAGATCGGTGAAAGCGGTGCCGAGCAGCTGGCCGGTCGTTCGCCCCATCAATCGCGCGACCGAATCGGTTATATAGGTCAGCCGGCCCTTGGCGTCGGTCGCCCAGAACCAGCCCTGCCCGCTTTCCTCATAATTCTGAAGCAGCAGCAGCGCTTCGTGCATGTGCAGGTTCGCCGCCGCGTCGCCGCGCGGTTTGCCGATGCGCGAGCCGAGCAGGCCGAAAAAGCCGCGCTGGCCCTCATCGGCTTGGTCGTCGCTACGGTCGCTGGAATCCATCCGCGATGGTCCGTCCATCAAACAAACTCTTTACCTGAACCCCACACGGCCGCTGCTATGCCGACAAGCTATTGCGATAGTGTAAATAAAGGGGTCGGGCGACGCTGCCTCACCCGCGCTTGCCGCCTCGCAAAAACGGCTGGCCGAACGCGTGGGCGGATTAATTTTGCACGCCATCGCCTAACAGATTCCCTTGTATAATTTACTTTTTCCCGCATGAAGGTCGTCCCGCGCCGATTAGCGCGTCGCGGCCATATTTAACCCGAAGTTACGCAACATTAAATTTGCGAACCGTATCAATACGATACAAAAACCTCCTTTTTGCCGCTCCCGCTACGCGCAAACTACGCATAACTGCCAATTTTTGAGGGAAAGGACGCCGAGACGGCGCGTTAACCTTCTCTTAGCATTTGCAAATAACTTTCAGCCCGTTAAGGACTTCAGAGCCGGACCAGGGCGAGATTCGCTGCCTCTGGTCAGACAGGTCAAAGTTAACGGTCGACCCGGGCTAAGTTAACATGTCGCATCGCATCTGCAGCGAATTTTGGTTAGAGGAATTGCCCATGAAGAAACTCGCTATCTCGCTCGCCGCTTCGGCAGCCGTTTTCGCCACCCCTGCGCTCGCTCAGCTGAATTCGTCCACCGAGAGCTTCGAAATCACTGCGGACGTTCCCCAGGTCTGCGCGATGGAAGACATCAACGACGTTGCCCTGGGTACGCAGGCAGTCAGCTCCTCGTCCGGCGCCGGCGCGCTCGAACTGCTCGGCACCGACACCGGCAGCACGAACCAGTTTTACATCAGCTGCAACGACGCGACCACGCTGACGCTTTCGAGCGCCAACCAGGGTCTGCTCAACACCAGCCGCGGTGCTCCGACCGGTGACGACGCCGAGCTGTTCACGAACAAGCTGTTCTACAACCTGCGCCTGAACAACTTCGTGGACGGCGGCAATGGCGCCCAGCCGAAGCTCGCCACCAAGGACACGGCATCGAGCACCTTCTCGGGAACCGAAATTCACCGTCAGGTTTCGGCTTCGGTGACGATCCTGCCCGACCAGAATCCGCTGCGTCCGCTGGCCGGCGACTATGAAGACACCGCAACCGTCGCCATCACGACGATTTAAGACTTATTCAGCTAAATTCTGAGTAGTTTGATCGGGGGGCGCAACTTGAGTTGCGTCCCCCGATTTTGCATCCAACCGCCTCGATGCCCCTAATGGGCTCTGAGGAGAATGGGGGACGGTATGAACCTATCGCGTTTTTTATTGGCGTTCGCGCTGTTGGTGGCACCCGTTGCCGTCCAAGCCGCAAGAGTGACGCCGATGGTTGTCGATCTCGATGAAACCGGGCGCGGTACCGTTGGGCGGATCGAGATAACGAATACCGGCGAAAACGGTATGCCGATCGAGGTTCTGATGTTTCGCGGCATCATCTCCGAGGCTGGCGAGCTCGAACTGGTTCCGGCCGACGAGCAGTTTCTTGTTTTCCCGCCGCAAACAATCGTGCCGCCGCGAAGCCAGCAGATTATCCGGGTTCAATATATCGGCGAAGAACCGCTGCAAACCTCCGAAATATTCTATGCATCGATCCGTGAAGTCCCTGTCAAGGGGAGCCGCGCGGGGGTGAATGTCCAGATTGTCGCGACGTTCAACGTTCTGGTGAATGTCGTCCCTTCCGGCTCCGCGTCGGCCGCGGCGCTCGAGGTGATCGGTCCCGCCGAACGGGATGGCAAGCCTGGCATCGAAGTCAAAGTGACCAACAGCGGCAACAAGTTTTTTGCCGCCGGCCGCGTGGACTGGTCGGTCGCGGGCAAAACCGTCGATGGCGCGGCCTATGAGCGAACATATCGCGCGCGCGAAATGGGGTCTGTGATCGGCTATGGCATCGTGCCGGCGCGCGGGGCCAGGCGTTTCTTCGTCCCGACGCCGCAACCGATCCTGGCTGATTCGATCAATATTAAAATGAATAATTGACGGGGTCTGGGGGCGGCATGTTCTGTTTTTGTCTGGCGGGAGTTTTCGCGCTGCCGGTAGGGGTCGCTGCAGCGCAAGGCAGCCCCGCTCCTCCGGCTGTCGAACGTGCGCCGCGTCAACCCGTTCAACTATCGCTGCCGTTGATTTATCGCAATCGCGTGCTTGGCGAAATCATGGTTGCGGTCGATGCAAACCGGCCCGAGCAGGCACAATTCGATGCGACCGGCCTGGAGCGTTTACTGGCCACCCAGTTGAATGAAACGGGCCTCGCCAGATTACGACAGGCGGTGGGATCACAGGCCCAAATCACCGGAGACGCGCTCGCCTCGGTCGGGATCGAACTGGCTTATGATCAATCGCGGCTGGAGGTTCTGCTCACCCGCATCGAACCAGCCATCGCCGCGATCAGTCCCGTGGGACGGGAAATGGGCAACGCGGAAATTCCGGTGACATTGCAGCCGGAATCGACCAGCGCCTATGTGAATATCCTGCCCGAATTGCGCGTTTCCGAGTTTGAAACATTCCAGGCGTCGACACAGATTTTCGCGGCGGCAAGGCATAATAATTTCGTCGTCGAGTTCGATGGCGGCTATGACAAGGGCGGCTTTGGGCCGGGATTCTATCGTCGGCAAGCGCGTGTTTTATATGATCGCGCCGCTCGCAACATGCGCTTCAGCGCGGGGGATCTGCGGGTCGAAAATCTTTCGGCGCTGGGCACCGCATTTGTCGCCGGCGTCGCGATCGAAAAAGGGCGGCGCGTCTTCAACCCTTTTCTGCCCTTTCAAGCGCTGGGGCCGCAGGAGTTCCTGCTGGACCAGCGCAGCACGATCGAAATCTATTCGGGCGATGCGTTGATCGACACGCTGGTACTGGACAGCGGCGCATATAATTTATCGGAGATACCGGCGCGCTATGGCCTCAGCAACGCGCGTCTCGTGCTGGTCGATCAAAGCGGTACCCGCCGGCCGCTGGACTATGATTTCTTCTTCAATCCGGTCGACCTTCAGGCGGGCGAAGACGAGTATAGCGCGACCGTCGGCCTGCCCGCGAACAATATCAATTTCACGCCAAACTATGCCAATGACCCGGCCTTTTCGGGCTTTTATCGGCGAGGACTGACCAACCGCTTCATTCTGGGCGGCGGCCTCCAGGCGAGTCAGGGTTTCGTGTCCGCTTCCGCCGAGGTGATTGTGACGCCGCGCGTCTTGCCGGGGCGGTTCACGCTATCCGGGGGCGTCAGCAAGAATGGCCGCGCCACCGGTTTGAGCGGCGAATTGCGCTATACGCTTTTGCAGTCCGGCCAGAATGGCTTTGGCGATCTGTCGGTCAGTGCGGCCTATCGCAGCGCCGACTTCAGCACTTTGTCACAACGCCTGACGGGCGGTCAGTCCCGAATCATCACCGCAAATGTCAACTACGCGCGGCCGATATCGCGATATACGTCGCTGCTTGCCGGCTTGTCCTATAATTCGCGCGAACGCTTGCCCGATTTCTATGTCGGGTCGGTCGAAGCCCTGCATCGCCTCTCAGATCGTCTGTTCGTCCGGGGCGGCGTGGAGTATGGGACTTTTGCCGGCAGGTCGCCCGCATTTGGCGTCCGGATGAGTGTCACGATGCGGTTCGGCGGACAGACCCGCGGCAGCGCGCGCGCCAATTCGCGGCAAAAATCCTATTCGGTCGGATTTTCGCGCCTGACGCAGGATTATGTCGGTTCCTACGGCTATGACGTAAACATCAACGGCGATGACGGCCAAACAAGCCTCGACGTCGGCGGAACCTATATCGGCAACCGGTTCGAAGCACGCGGCATTGCCATTACCGGCGGCAACGGGCTCGGCAATCTGGGCGATACCAATCTGGCCCGGTTCAATTTGGGAACTTCGATCGCCTTTGCGGGCGGCAAGGTCGCCATCGGGCGACCGATCACGGACAGTTTCGTCATTGCGTCCGCCGAAAAGGAGCTTGCCAACACATCCATTCTGGTTGGTCAGAATATCCGCGAAAACCAGTTTGACGCGATCAGCGGTGCGCTCGGGCCAGCGCTGGGCGGCAAGTTCACGTCATTCTCCAAACAGAATTTCAGCTACGACGTTGCGGGACAAAATCAGTTTGCCGACATCGGCGCCGGGATCGAGACGATCGAGCCTCCGTACCGCAGCGGTTATCTGGTTGCCATCGGAGGAGGCGGAAGCATCAGCGCCGTCGGCAGTGCGATCCTGGGGAATGACCCAATTGCCCTCGCATCCGGAACGATCACGTCGCCGGACGACAGCCGCTTTGAACCGGCCGACTTTTTCACCAATTCTGCGGGACGGTTTGCAATATTGGGTCTACGACCCGGCTTCACATATAATATCCGCCTGACCGACGGACGCCGTTTCAGTTTCAAGACGCTGGCAGACCAGACAGACCTTGTTCGCTTGGGTCCTGTTACCTTCACTGCCGGGCAATCGGAGTAGGATCATGACCACAGGCATCTCTTATCGAGCCGGTCTCACAGCGTTGGCAATGATTGCTTTGCCGCAGCTGGGGGAGGCTTGTGAAGCGACGATCGCGACGAGTACGCCAGCCGTGCAAATCCGGCCTTCGCCATCGTTTTCGGACGCATCAAGCCGCGAACGTTTTTCGGTGACGGTTCGGAATGGCGATGACCAGACATGCGATCTGGCATTGGAAATCAGCGCGGACCCGGCTTTTGCAAGTTCGACATTCCCGGCGTACCGGATCGCCGGTCCGGGCGGCGCGATTGAACTCGGGGCGCAGATGCCGTCAGCGGTGGGATCGGGCAATCTCTCGTTCCCGGTACAGATCGGGAGCGAGGCGGAACAACGCCTGAATTATGACGTGTCCGTCAAACTCGATTGGGATCTCGCTGCGGCGCCATATGAACAACGTATCAATTTTCGGCTTGTCGACCGCACGACCAGCCGCGTGTTGGATGAAACCCAAATAAGTCTGATTGTCATTGTGCCCTTGTCCAGTCGACTCGATTTTGTGGGCAACAGCAATCGTCTCGACCTGGGTGTGATTGCGCTGGATCGGCCGACGACGGCGCCGCCTTTTGGCGTGCGCGTTTACTCTACCTCGGGCTACAATCTTCAATTCGCATCCGAAAATTCGGGCGCGCTGATCAGCCGGGAGGGTACGGGGCGTTTGCCCTACCGAATGACGGTCGAAGGACGCGAACTGGATTTATCGGCCGGTTCGGATCGCCTGCTGTCCGCCGACAAATCCGGCGCGACGGGTGATATTTATGGCGTGGGGGTTACCGTGCTGCCTGACGCCAACCAGCGGGCCGGAAGCTATAGCGATCGCGTGACGGTGACGGTGACGCCCTTCTGATCAAAGATAGGTGAGCGACACGCTTAAAATCACCGGTTCGGTCAGGGCAGCCTGTCGAACGATCAGCGCACGCGTCGACAATGTCGGGCCGGTGCGCGAAGCCAGAACGGAATCACCCGAGCGATCCAACAGCACGTCGCCGCCGCCATAAGACAACCCCAGCATTTCATCGCTACCCAGGGGTCGATGATGCGCGCGGATCTGGTAACCATCGCTGTCGTTGCAATATTCGCTGACCCTTCCGACCAGACCCGTACTGCCGGGCGATATGGGATCGATGTTGGCACTCAATTCGCACACCGTCGGTATCGACAGCGAGACCTTGAACGAGCCGCTTCTTTCGGAGGCAGAGGCGGGCGCAGCAACCAAAACCGATGTTGCACAAGCCACGGACAGGATTATTGGGTGCTTCATGCCGCTCTATATGGCGCGCTCAGATGAAGAAACGGTAAAATGCCCGAAGCCCGCCTGGTCGATCTTTACGTTTCAGTAACCAAACGCACCGCATAGGTTTTGGTCATGCCCATTGATGCAATAATCGAAACCTCCGGCAATACCGGAAGCCAGCGCGGCGCTGCGCGGATGCGAATGCGGATCGAAGCGTCCGGTTTGCTCAGTACCGGCAAGGGGGCAACGGTCATTGTTCACAACCTGTCGATGACGGGGATGCTGATCGAAACCAAGTCCGAACTGACCATTGGCCAGCGGTTGATGGTCGCATTGCCGGAGGCTCCCGACATTGCCGCCACGATCGTCTGGCGCAGCGAATCGTTGGCCGGGTGCCGATTCGACCAGCCGCTCTCGCGCGCGGCACTGAGCGCGGCGCAATTGCGCAACCCGCTTCCGGCCGACGTCGATCCCGCGCGCGCGCCGGACGGCGACGAAATGCTGCCCCAGCGCCTGCTCCGGCTCCGCAAGGAACGTGGGCTCAGCCGCGCGGCGCTTTCGGACCGGACGGGATTCAGCCGCCCAAGCATCTGGGCGTGGGAAAGCGGCAAGACCGTGCCCCGCCGCAACAATCTGATCGCGCTGGCCGAGGCGTTCGGCCTTTCGGAACGCGAACTGATCGCCGGCGAGCCGTCGGCGGCGCATGGCGATCCGGCGTCGGGCGCGCAGCAAATGCATGCGCTGGTCCGGGCAAGCCGCGACGAGATCGCCGCGCTCGCGGGCGTCGAGCCGGCCAAGGTCAAGATCACGATCGAGTATTAGGGTCAGGACCTATTAATTGCGCGTTCGAGGTTTGAAGCGATTTTGTTCAGTGCGAGGAGGCAAGGCGCAGGACTATGTCGATATTTCAAGACTTGCCGACGACGCAATGGACAAAATCGGTCAAATCCCGAAGGGACGCCGAAATGGCTTCGATCTCGGGCCCGGGCGGCCTTGCGGGTAGCGATGCTACCCGCTGCATCCGCCCGAACCCGATATCTTCGCCATTTCGACGCCTCGAACGTGCAATTAATAGGTCCTGACCCTAGAGCCTGCCTATCGTGCGGGCAGCAACAAACTCGCATCACCATAGCTGTAGAAGCGGTAGCCCTGCCCGATCGCATGGGCATAGGCCGCGTGCATCGTCTCCAGCCCCATCAGCGCACTGACCAGCATGAAGAGCGTCGAGCGCGGCAGGTGGAAATTGGTCATCAGCCCGTCGATCGCCTTGAAACGATAGCCGGGGGTGATGAAAATCGACGTGTCACCCGCGAAGGGCGCGATCATGCCGTCATCCTGCGCCGCGCTTTCGAGCAGACGCAGACTGGTGGTGCCGACCGCGATCACGCGGCCACCTGCTGCCCGGACGGCATTGAGCCGCGCGGCGGTATCGGCGTCGATCCGCCCCCATTCGGCGTGCATGACATGGTCTTCGGTATCGTCGGCCTTCACCGGCAGAAAGGTGCCCGCGCCGACGTGCAGCGTCAGCGTCTCGGTCGCGATTCCCGCCGCCGCCAGCGCGTCGAGCAGCTTTGGCGTGAAGTGCAGCGCCGCGGTGGGGGCCGCGACCGCGCCGTCTTCGCGTGCGAACATCGTCTGGTAATCGCTGCGATCGTCTTCGTCGGTGGGGCGCTTACCGGCGATATAAGGGGGAAGCGGCATCGTCCCGGCGCGTTCGAGGAGGACTTCGACCGGCTCGTTGCCCGCGAAGGCGAGGATGAAACTGCCGTCGGGCAATCGCTGCTCGGCTAGCGCGGATACCTCCGACCCAAAATCGACCGTCTCGCCGACGCGCAGCCGCTTGGCGTTGCGGACAAACGCCTGCCAGCGCCGCAGGTCGATCCGCTTGTGCAAAGTGGCACCGATCTTCGCGTCGCCTCGCCGTCCCTCCAGCTGCGCCGGGATGACGCGCGTGTCGTTAAAGACCAGGCAATCGCCGGGGCGGAGCCATGTGGGCAGATCGGCGACCCCCGCGTCGACAATCTCCCCGCCATCGACGACGAGCATCCGCGCCGCATCGCGCGGGCGCGCGGGACGGAGCGCGATGCGCTCATTGGGCAGATCGAAATCGAAGGCGTCGACGCGCATGACGTGGGTCAGACTCTAGGGCCGCGCGTCCCCGCGCTTACTGCCTGATCGGCGCGTTGAGCTCATCGACCGTCACCGCGGGCGCGGCGACCGGTGCGGGCACCGTTTCGGTGAGCATCGAGGCGGGCGGCATCGGTTTGTTGTCGGCGGCGACCGCCACCTGCACCATGCGCGACATCACTTCGGGCGGCTCCCCTTTCGGGATCGCGTCGACATATTGCATGCCCGATATGACGCGGCCAAAGGCGGTATAGCGGCGGTCAAGGCTGAAGCGCGGCTGGAGCATGATGAAGAACTGGCTGTTCGCGCTGTCCTCGCTCTCGGCACGCGCCATCGACAGCGTGCCGCGCAGGTGCGGGGTCACGTTGAATTCGGCCTTGATGTCGGGAAGCTGCGAGCCGCCCTGCCCCGTTGCGGTCGGATCGCCCGTCTGCGCCATGAAGCCGTCGATCACGCGGTGGAACTTGATCCCATCATAGAACCCCGCGCGCGCGAGCTGCTTCAGCCGCTCGACATGGTTCGGCGCGACGTTCGGATAGAGCTGGACCACGACCCGGCCGCCCGTCGAAAGGTCGATATTCAGCATATATTCGGGGACGTTGATATATTGGTCGGGCGTCATCGCGGGCACCGCGGGGACTTCCGTTGCCGGCGCAGCCTCGGCCGCAGCAGGCGCCGCGGGCGGAGCCTCCACCGGCGCCGGTGGGGGAGTCGGGGTTTCGACCGGCGGCGCGGGCTGGCTCTGCTCGGGGTTCGGCGCGGGCGCGGGCGGCGCCTCCTGCGCGACGGCCGCGCCTGCAAGACCGAACGCCATCGCCATAATTACCAAGGGGCGGAAGGATGATTTCATGCTGGATCGGCCTTTAGAATGTAACTGGATTTGCGCCCCGATGGCGCGCCCTAGCGGGAAAAAGCTGAACGCTCAATGATCGGCATCAGCGCGCGCCCTTAAGGAGCCCCCGCTCGGCGATGCGCGCAACGACGGCGTCGCGCACCGAAGGCGTTACGAATTTGTGGATGTCGCCGCCAAAGATCGCGATTTCCTTGACCAGCCGCGACGCGATCGGCTGAAGGCTGACGTCGGCCATCAGGAAGACGGTGTCGACCCGGTCGTTGAGCTGGCGGTTCATGCCCGTCAGCTGATACTCATATTCGAAATCGGTGACGCCGCGAATGCCGCGCACAACGATCGACGCACCCTGGGCATCGGCGAAATCCATGAGCAGCGAGTTGAAACCGACGACCTCGATGTCGCCGTCGATCCCCGCAACCTCGGCCTTGACCATCGCGATCCGCTCATCATCGTCGAACAGGGGCGATTTGGCGATATTGGTGGTCACCCCGATGATCAGCCGGTCGACGAACTTCGCCCCGCGGCGGATGATGTCCATATGCCCGAGCGTGATCGGATCGAACGTCCCCGGATAAACCCCCACCCGCATCAACGATCCCTTTCCACCACATAGCGCGCGATCGCGCGCAGCAGCGCCGCCTCTTCGCCATAACTCGCCAGATGCCCGATCGCCTGATCGACGAGCGCGGTCGCCTGTTCGCGCGCGCGTTCGAGCCCCATCAGCGTGACGAAGGTCGCCTTGCCCGCGGCCTCGTCCTTGTGCAGCGCCTTGCCCGCCAGCGCCTCGTCGCCCTCGACGTCCATGATGTCATCGGCGATCTGGAACGCGAGCCCGATGTCGCGCGCATAGCCGCGCAGCGGCGTGCGTCCCTCGGGCGGGATGCGCGCGAGGATGGCTCCCGCCTCGACCGAAAAGGCGATCAGCGCCCCGGTCTTGAGCTGTTGCAGCCGCGTCACCGTCGGCAGGTCGAAATTCGACGTCTCGGCGGCGAGGTCCATCATCTGCCCGCCCGCCATGCCCGCCGGTCCCGCAGCACGCGCGAGTTCGCAGCACAGCTCGCCGCGCACGAACGGATCGGCGCTGGTCACCGGGTCGCACAGCCATTCGAACGCGAGGGCATGGAGCGAATCGCCTGCGAGCACCGCGGTCGCTTCGTCGAACGCCTTGTGCACCGTCGGCTTGCCGCGGCGCATATCGTCGTCGTCCATGCACGGCAGGTCGTCGTGGATCAGCGAATAGACATGCATCGCCTCGACCGCCGCCCCGACGCGCAGCGTCAGATCGCGATCGACGTGGAACAGGTCGCCCGCGGCGCGCACGAGCATCGGGCGCAGCCGCTTGCCGCCCGCCAGCGCGGCATGCCGCATCGCTTCATAAAGCGGCCCCCGCGGGTCGGATGGCACGGCAAGCAGCTGGTCGAACAGCCGGTCGATGCCCGCGGCGACCTCCGCCTGCGCGCTCAGCAGCAATTGCGTTCCTTCGCTATCGACCGACGCCATAATGTCTTAGCTTTCGCCGAAGGGGGTCGTTCCCGCCGGTCGGCCGTCGGCGCCCAGACTGACCTGTTCGATGCGTGCCTGCGCCGCGGCCAGCCGCGCCTCGCAATGGCCGCGCAGCGCATGACCGCGCTCGTAAAGCGTGACCGATTCTTCAAGGCTGACGTCGCCGCTCTCGAGCCGCCGCACGATCGTTTCGAGCTCGCCCATTGCGGCTTCGAACGACAGGGAAGCGATATCGGCGGCCGCAGCGGTGTCGGGAGTGTCCGTCATCGTCTTGCTTTGGCCCCTTCGCCCCCGTTCGGTCAAGCTTGACGTGGTGATTTTGCCCTATAGCGTCGCGCCATGTTCATCGGCCATTTCGCTCCGGCGCTGATCGCCGCCGCCCGTCCAAAGGCGGCGGGGCTCGGAACATTGTTCGTCGCGGCGCAGCTCGTCGACATCGGCTTTGCGGCGCTGCTGGTCCCGGGGATCGAGGCGATGCGGATCGTCCCCGGCATCACCGCGATGAACCCGATGGACCTCCATCACATGCCCTATACCCACAGCCTGCTCGGCGCTCTGATCTGGGCCAAAATATGCGGCGCGCTCGTCTGGTTCGCGACGAAACGCAAGGAGGCGGCGATCGGCGCCGCGCTCGTCGTGGTGTCGCACTGGTTCATCGACCTTATCGTCCATATCCCCGACCTCACTCTATACGGCACGCCGCCCAAACTGGGGCTCGGGCTCTGGAACCATCCGCTGATCGCGATGCCGCTCGAGATATTGCTGATCAGCGGCGCCTTCCTCTATTATCTCCGCCGCACCGAAGCGCCGGGCGGCAACGGGCGGCTGTGGATACTCGCCGCCCTGCTCGCCTTGGCGCAGGCGGCCGACTGGTTCGGGCCGAAACAGCCCGACTATTCGCTCGCCATCCCGGCGACGATGCTGTTCGCCTATGCGTTGCTCGCGGGAACGGCGGCGTGGGCCGGCGCAAATCGTCGCCTTCGCACCATCGGAGCCCTGCCATGAACCTGCAATTTGTCGTCAGCTACGCCGCCACCGCCATCATCTTCGGCATCGTCGATGCGCTGTGGCTGCGCATGATGGTCGCCAAAGTCTACCGGCCCGAGATCGGCGCGCTGTTGATGGACGGGTGGCGTCCGGCGCCCGCGCTGATCTTCTATGCACTCTATATGCTCGGCATCCAGATTTTCGCGGTCGCGCCGGCATTGGCGGCGGGCAAGTGGCAGGTTGCGGCGCAGTGGGGAGCGCTTTTCGGCTTCTTCTGCTATATGACCTATGATCTCACCAATCATGCCACGATGAAGATCTGGTCGACCAAAGTGACCCTGCTCGACATCGCATGGGGCACCGCTGCGACGGGTTTCGCCGCGGGGGCCGCCGCGTGGATCGCGCTCGCATGGGTGCCGCGCGCCACCTGACCTTCTTCACGCCGCGCAATCGCGGTTCTGTTTTTTGCAATTGCCCGCGCGATAAGGGCTCGCCATGTTGCACCGCACAAGAAGAGAGGGGCTCAAAGGCAAGTTTTGTTTTCCAGACAAGGACTTGCATCATGAAAGAATATATTCTCCCCACCCTCGGCCTGCTTGCGCTGGCGCCGTCCGTCGCGTTCGCGAAGGACGAGGCAACCAAGCGTTTCGAGTATGAAGGCAGCAGCTACAGCTACACCGTCACGCAGGTTGGCGACACGCGCGTGATCAGCGGCGTCGAGGAACGCACCGGCAAGCCGTTCACGCTCCGCGTCGGCCAGCACCGCGTGCGCGGCACCGTCGGCTCGCAGCAGGTCAGCTTCACGCTGCGCGACGTCGAACCGCTGGTCAAGCCGGCGGCGACCCTCGCCTCGCGCTAAACCGTCTCTCCGACCGCAGACCCCATGATGCCAAATGCATCATGGGGTCTGTTCGTTAAATAGGGACAGTCCCTATTTAATTAGGGACGGTCCCTATTTAATTTTGGGGGGGCGACCCCGTCGCCGAAGCGCGAGCCGATCGCCGATATGGCCCGCATGCGCCGATAGCCACGCCGGCGCCGCGCGCGGACGGCCCGACAGCAACGCCGCCTCGACGCCCTGTACTTCCCCTTCGGCCGCTTCCAGCCCGCGGGCGAGCATCGCGCGCCAATTCGGGATCGTCTCGGCAAATCCCTTGCCGCTCACCAGCCGGTCGGGGCGCCGCGCGACATGCGCTGCCGCGCTCGACCATGCCCATTGCTCGGCGGCATCCACCAGTCCCGCCCTGACCGGATTATTTTCGACATAGCGCAGCGCGATCATCAGATGCGCTTCATCCATGGCATAGCTGGCGTAACGCCCCTGAAACAGATGGCCGCTCGTCTGCTGCATGAGGTTGATCCGTTGCGACAGGCGGGTCGCCGCACTGGCGATCGGCCCGCGCAGGCCGTCGACGGTCGACGGCACCAGGATGAGGTGGATGTGATTGTCCATCAGGCACCACGCGAGGCATGTGGTGGCGAAACGCTGGCATCCCTCGGCCAGCCAATCGACATAGCGGTCGCGGTCGGCGTCGGAAAAAAAGATCGGCTGGCGGCGATTGCCGCGCTGGACCACATGATGCGGCACGCCGGGTATCACGATACGGGATGAGCGAGGCATCGACCCTCCGATAAATAGGGACAGTCCCTATTTATTGGCGCGATTTGGGCCGACCGACAAGCCAGTTCGCAAATAAATAGGGACTGTCCCTATTTATTGAGCCTGTTCGGTTTGCACCTGTGCCGCTAAAGGCGCGCCATGACTCAGACTGCAACCGCGCCCGCCTCCGTCATCACCCCCGAGATCGTCGCCGAACACGGCCTGTCTCCGGAAGAATATGAGCGCGTCCTCGCCGCGCTCGGACGCGAGCCGAACCTTGTCGAACTCGGCATCTTTTCGGTCATGTGGTCGGAGCATTGCAGCTATAAAAGCTCGCGCCTCCACCTCAAGAAACTGCCGACCGAAGCGCCCTGGGTGATCTGCGGCCCCGGCGAAAATGCCGGCGTCATCGACATCGGCGAAGGGCCGGACGGCAAGAAGCTCGCCGCGATCTTCAAGATGGAGAGCCACAACCACCCGTCGTATATCGAACCCTATCAGGGCGCGGCGACCGGCGTCGGCGGCATTTTGCGCGACGTCTTCACGATGGGCGCGCGCCCCGTCGCCAACCTCAACGCGCTGCGCTTCGGGCGCCCCGACCACCCCAAGATGAAGCACCTCATCTCGGGCGTCGTCCACGGCATCGGCGGCTACGGCAATTGCGTCGGCGTCCCCACCGTCGGCGGCGAGGTCAATTTCCACAAGGCCTATGACGGCAATATCCTCGTCAACGCGATGACCGTCGGCGTCGCCGAACAGGACAAGATCTTCTATTCGGCGGCATCGGGCGTCGGCAATCCGATCGTCTATGTCGGGTCGAAAACCGGCCGCGACGGCATCCACGGCGCGACGATGGCGTCGGCGGACTTCGGCGAAGATGCCGAGGAAAAGCGCCCGACGGTCCAGGTCGGCGATCCCTTCACCGAAAAATTGCTGATCGAGGCGTGCCTCGAACTGATGGCGTCGGATGCGATCGTCGCGATTCAGGACATGGGCGCCGCGGGCCTCACCTCCTCGTCGGTCGAAATGGCATCGAAGGGCGGCGTCGGGCTCCATCTCAAGATGGACGATGTGCCGCAGCGCGAAACCGGCATGACCGCCTATGAGATGATGCTGTCCGAATCGCAGGAACGGATGCTGATGGTGCTGAAGCCCGGCCGCGAGGAATTCGCCGCCGCGATCTTCCACAAATGGGAACTCGACTTCGCGGTCATCGGCACCGTCACCGACACCGGGCGCATGGTGCTCGAACATCATGGCGAGATCGTCTGCGACATTCCGCTCGCCCCGCTCGCCGACGATGCGCCGCTCTATGATCGCCCGCATGTTCCGACCCCGAAGCAGCCAGCGCTGACCGACGTCCCCGAGACGACCGACGTCGCTGCCGACCTCAAGACGTTGATGGGCACCCCCGACATCGCTTCGCGCCGCTGGATCTGGGAACAATATGACAGCCAGGTCGGCGCCGACACTGTGCAGACCGGCGGCGACGCCGCGCTCGTCCGCATCCACGGCACCAACCGCGCGCTCGCGATGTCGACCGACTGCACCCCGCGCTATTGCTACGCCGACCCGGTCGAGGGCGGCAAGCAGGCGGTCGCCGAAACCTGGCGCAACATCAGCGCGGTGGGTGCGACGCCGCTCGCGATCACCAACTGTCTGAACTTCGCCAACCCGCAGCGTCCGGAAATCATGGGCCAGATCGTCGGCTGTCTCGACGGCATGGCGCAGGCTTGTATCGCGCTCGACTATCCGATCGTCTCGGGCAACGTCAGCCTCTACAACGAATCCAAGGCGACCGGCGGCGGCAGCGCGATCCTGCCGACCCCCGCGATCGGCGGCGTCGGGGTGATCGAGGACCTGAACCGCGCCGTCGGTATCGGCTTCAAGCGCACCGGCGACATCGTGCTCGCGGTCGGCGAGCGCGCGGGCCACCTCGGCCAGTCGGTGTGGCTGCGCGAAATCCACGGCCGCGAAGAAGGCCCGCCGCCCGAAGTGAACCTCCGCTGCGAAAAGCGCACCGGCGACTTCATCCGCCACGCGATCAACGCCGGCTGGATCACCGCCTGCCACGACGTCTCCGACGGCGGCATGGCGGTAACGCTCGCCGAAATGGCGCTGAAATCGAACATCGGCGTGCTGGTCAGCGAAGAACAGCCGTTCGGCGTCGCCGAAAGCTTCTTTGGCGAGGATCAGGGCCTTTATCTCGTCACCGTCTGCGACACCTGCCTCGCCGACTTCCTTGACGCCGCAAGCCGCGCCGATGTGCCGGTCGATCCCATCGGCCGCACGATCAAGGACCGCATCGTCTTCGAACTCGAAGGCAGCGACCATCAGGTGACGCTCGCCGAACTGCGCGAGGCGCACGAAGGTTTCTTCCCGAAACTGATGGGCGCCGACGCGGCGCTTGCCTAAATCGTCATTGCGAGCGTAGCGAAGCAATCTCCAGCGACCGTACCCAAGGACGACAGCCGGAGATTGCCGCGTCGCCTTCGGCTCCTCGCAATGACGAGGCAGGACTTTCGGGTGGAGGAGTGAACCCATGACCATCCATATCGGCATCGGCGGCTGGACCTTCGAACCCTGGCGCGGCCCCTTCTACCCCGTTGGCCTCGCGCAAAAGCGCGAGCTCGAATATGCCGGCCAGCATCTGACCGGGATCGAAATCAACGGCACCTACTATGGCAGCCAGAAGCCCGAAACCTTTGCCAATTGGGCCGCGTCGGTCCCCGACGGCTTCCAGTTCAGCGTCAAGGCGTCACGCTTCACCACCAACCGCAAAGTGCTGGCCGAAGGCGCTGCGTCGATCGAGAAATTCCTGACCCAAGGCCTCACCCGCCTCGGCGACCGGCTCGGCCCGATCCATTGGCAGTTCATGGCGACCAAGAAGTTCGACCGCGACGATTTCGCGGGTTTCCTCGACCTGCTTCCCGATACGCAGGACGGCGTGAAGCTGCGTCACGCGATCGAGGTCCGCGACGAAAGCTTCCGCGATCCGGCGTTCGTCGACATGCTGCGCGCGCGGAACATGGCGGTCGTCTTTGCCGACAGCAACGAATTTCCGTGCATCGACGAACAGACCGCCGATTTCACCTATGCGCGGCTCCAGCGCAGCAAGGACGACATCGAAACGGGTTATGACGACAAGGCGCTTGATGGCTGGGCGAGGCAGGCGAAGAATTGGGCCAAGGGCGACCGCGACGTCTATATCTTCTTCATATCGGGCGCGAAGGTCCGCAACCCGGCGGCTGCACAAGCACTGATCGCGAAGCTAGGCTAAACAAACATCGTCACCGTGGCGAAGGCCGGGGTCTCACCGTCGCTTTCTGACGCAATTGTCGCGATCCCGGCCTTCGCCGGGATCGCGATACAAAGGGTCAGGCTGCCATCGCGGCCTTTGCCGCGAGGAAATTATACGGATCGATCCCGCGGCTTCGATAGGCGCGATGCGCTTCTTCATAGAGCGTCGGCTTGCCGATCCCCAGCCGCGCACGCGCGGCTTCGAGCGGTTCGGCGAGCAGCGCGCGGATGTCCTGTTCGATGATCGCCTTCGACGCCTTGCCGTGGCGCTGGCCCTGCCGGATCGCGCCGAACACCGGGGCGTCAGCTTTCACGCCGCGCTTCACTTCATAACCGCCGGCATAGGCGATGAAGAAATTGCCGTAATTGCCCGTCTGGCCATAAGTGAAGCCAAGCACGCATTGTTCGCCCAGCGCGTCGCGGCCATAGCCGGTCAGAATGTGGAACAGGTCGTGCGTGTCGCGCAGGCGGTTCGAATACCATTGCACCTGGTCGTCGAACTTCGGACGGCCCATCTTGTCGGCTTCGGCAACGAGGCCCGCAGCCGACAGGCCTTCGCGGCGCATGAAGGTGACATAGGCGTGGCCGACGCTGCCTTCGGGCAACTGGTCGATCCATTCATGATCGTCGAGCATGTCGGGCAGATAGGGTTCGCTGGCCATCAACCGCTGGCCCTTTTCGCTTGTCACGAAGGCGCGGGCGTCGGCCATGAAACCCTTGCGCGGAAGATTCTCGAAGATGTGAAACACCTGTTCGGTGTCTTCCTTGTCCGCGATAAGCTTGCGGAAGTGCTGGAACGCCTTCAACGGGCGGAACTTCTGCGGCTTGCGGTCGGGGTGAGAGAAGATGGTGGGGGTCATGGCTGGTCTCGTCCGAATCAGGTGATAATGCCCGGATAGCACTACTGACATAGATGTCAATAGCCGGTCAACGCGCTGGACGGATCATCGCCCCTGCCGTTATAGATGAATAATACAGTGGAGGTCGATATGCGCGAAGATAGACAAGTTGCGAGCGACCGCCTCGTCACCCTCGACGCGCTGCGCGGCTTTGCCGTGATGGGCATTCTGGCGATGAACATCGTCGCCTTCGCGATGCCAGAAATGGCCTATCTCTCGCCCAAGGCCTATGGCGGCGAAACGGGGTCCGACATCGCCGCCTGGGCGCTCGGCTTCCTCTTCTTCGACGGCAAGATGCGCGGACTTTTCTCGATCCTGTTCGGCGCAAGCATGCTCCTCATCATCGATCGCGCCGAGGCGTCGGGGCAAAATCCGGGGTCGGTTCATTACCGCCGCATGGCGTGGCTCGCCGTCTTCGGCCTTTGCCATTATTTCTTCATCTGGTGGGGCGACATATTGTTCCTCTATGCCGCCATCGGCTGCATCGCCTTCCGCTTTCACGCATGGGAGCCGCGCCGCCTGATCAAATGGGCGCTCGGCCTGTTCACCCTGGGTGTGGTCGTGACTTCGCTCTTCTTCGGCGCGCAGCTCGCGGTCGGCAATGCGGCCGACAACCCCGCGTCGCCGCTTGCCGAGGCCGGACGCGAGGTTCGCGCCGAATATGCCCGGATCGACGACGAGGTGACCGAGGAACTCGCGCTCTATCGCGGTCCGTATCTGCCGATCCTCAACTCGCGGCTTGATGCCGCGATCAACCCGTTCGTCGGCATATTGATGACGATATTGGAAACGCTGCCGCTGATGATGCTGGGTATGGCGCTATTCCGAAACGGTTTCCTGACGGGTGAGTGGACGGCCGCCGACTATCGGCGCGTCGTCCTGCGCTGGCTGCCGCCCGGCGTGCTGCTGACTTCGCTTGTCGGCTGGCTCCAGTGGCGCGCAGGCTTCGACTACCTCGTCGCGGTCAACGCCTTCGTGGCGTGGGCGGGGCCCGGGCGGCTGATGATGACGATCGCCTATGCCGCCTTGCTCGTGCGGCTGATCCAGCGTGGCAGCTCCACCACATGGGTCGCCCGCGTCGCCGCGACCGGCCGCGCCGCGTTTTCCAACTATCTCGGCACCAGCATCGTGATGACGACGATCTTTTATGGCTATGGCATCGGCCTGTTCGGCGACATTGGCCGCTGGACGCTCTATCTCTTCTGCATCGCCATGTGGGTCGTCATGCTGTTCTGGTCAAAGCCGTGGCTCGACCGCTTTCGCTATGGCCCGCTCGAATGGCTGTGGCGCAGCCTCGCGCGCGGCAAGCTGCAACCGATGCGCCGGTAACCTGCTTCAATAGCCGACAGCGCGGCCGAAACCCGCCGGACGACGCTGGACGAGCGGGTTCGCCTCGCGTTCGAGCGCGGTCAGCGTTTCCTCGAACAGCGGGCGGAGTCCGACGACACGCGGCAGATATTCTTCCGGGCTCATCTGGCTTTCGACGCAGTGGCGCGCGAAAACCTCGATATCCTCGGCGAGCGCGCCGAGCTTTTCACCGCCGAACTGCCGCGCTTCGCTTTTCAGCGTGTGCGCCGGCATGACGAGACCGCGGGCGTCGCGCGCGCGCATCGCCTCTTCGATCGCGGCGACCGATTTGGTCCCGTCTTCGCGAAAATAGCCAAGAATCCGAACGAACGCCGCGCCCAGCTGGGTGCGTGTCGCGCGAAACTCATCCCAATCGACCAGGATTTCGTCCAATGTATCGTCCCTTGGTGTTCAAATTCGGCCGTGGTCCCACCCCGTCCATGCCGAAGTTGGGTAAAAAAGACGTTACGTTGTGGGGGGTCGCGTTAAGAACGCCGCCCCATTTTGGGTCAACGCCGAACGCGCCAGCGTCCCTCGTCGGCGGGCGCGACGTCGGTTTCGACCGACCAGCCATGCTCGCCCGACAGCGCCGCAACCTCGCGGCCCGCCTGCGGATCGTCGGCGATCAGCAGCACATCGGACGCATCGCGCATCGCGCGCGCCAGCCTGAGCGCGGGCCAAGGACAGCGCATCCCCCGCGCGTCGACGACCAGCGTCGATGCATTATTCGTCATAGGGGTTGCGCGAATTACGGAAATTGAGGCGCACGGGAACGCCCTGGAACCCCAGTTCCTTGCGCATGCCGTTGACCAGATAGCGCGTATAGCTTCCCGGCAAGCTGTCGGTTCGCGTCCCGAAGACGACGAAGGTCGGCGGCCGCGTCCGCGCCTGCGTAATATAGCGCAGCTTGATCCGCTTGCCGCCCGGCGCCGGGGGAGGATTATTCTCGACGGCATTTTCGAACCAGCGATTGAGCTTTGCGGTCGAGACGCGATTGGTCCAGATCGCGCGCTGTTCGAACGCGACGCGAACCAGCGTGTCGATCCCCTTGCCCGTCGCGCCCGAAATGCTGAGCACGGGAACGCCCTTGACCTGGCTGAGCCCGTCCTCGAGCGCGGCGCGCACGCCGTTGAACAGCGACGAGGGATCTTCGGCCACATCCCATTTGTTGAGCGCGACGATCAGCGCGCGTCCTTCCTGCAGCACCCGATCGGCGATGTGCAGATCCTGCGACTCCAGGCCCTTGGTCGCATCCAGCAACAGCACGACGACTTCGGCGAAATCGACCGCATGGAGCGCATCTGCTACCGAGAGCTTTTCCAGCTTTTCAACGACCTTGGCGCGCTTGCGCATACCCGCAGTGTCGAACAGCTGGATCTCGTGAACCTCGCCATCCTTTTCCCACTGCCAGTCGACGCGGATCGAATCGCGGGTAATCCCCGCTTCGGGTCCGGTGATCAGGCGGTCTTCGCCGATCATGCGGTTGATCAAGGTCGACTTGCCCGCATTCGGGCGGCCGACGATCGCGAGTTTCAGCGGGCCGAGCGGCGCGCCTTCATCCTCTTCGTCGCCCCCATCTTCGCCGATACTGCCGCGCGGCGGCACCGCTTCGAACGCGGCGGCATCGAAGCTGTCGACGATCGGGCGGAGGGCATCGAACAGATCGACGACGCCTTCGCCATGCTCGGCGCTGAGTGCGATCGGGTTGTCGAAGCCCAGCGAATAGCTCTCCATCAGGCCGTTTTCGCCCTGTTTCCCCTCGGCCTTGTTGACGACGAGGATGATCGGCGTGTCCTCGCTGCGCAGCCAGCGCGCGATTTCCTCGTCGAGCGGGGTAACGCCGGCGCGGCCGTCGATCATGAACAGCGCGGCATCAGCCTCGCGCACCGCCTTTTCGGTCTGCACGCGCATCCGGCCGGGCAGCGTCGCCGCGTCATAATCCTCGAAACCCGCGGTATCGACGATACGGAAATCGAGCCCGAGCAGATGGCCATCGCCTTCGCGCCGGTCGCGCGTCACCCCGGGCTGGTCGTCGACAAGCGCAAGGCGCTTGCCGACCAGCCGGTTGAACAGCGTCGATTTGCCCACATTGGGTCGGCCGACAATGGCAATCGTCGCGAGTCGCGACATGAGACTTATCCCTATTTTACCTCCGGACCGCCACGGCCCGGACGCTGTATCAGCGCCAGGCCGTGATCGTCCCGTCGTCCGCAAGGACATACAAAATGTTATTCGCGACCACGGGGGTCTGCGACAGCGGCGATTTGAAGTCCGTCGATGCCAGAAGCGATCCGTCGGTCGGTGAGAATTCCGACAAAATCCCCTCGCTGTTGACGGAAATCAAACGACCACCCGCGAGGATCGGTCCAGTCCAGCGGATCGGATCCTTTTTCTTCTTTTCGGTTTCGACGCGGAAGCGCGCCAGCTGCTGCAGCCAGCGCACCTTGCCCGAGCCGCGCGCAACGCAAAGCAATTTGCCGTCGTCGGTCATCGCATAGACCCACTCGCCCACCACATAAGGCGTCGAGATGCCCGCGATCGAGATTTCCCAGCTGCGCTGACCGGTGACCAGTTCATAGCTCGCCATGCGTCCGCCCTGGCCGAGCGCGAAAACCCTACCCCGATCAACGACCGGATCGGCATCTACGTCGGTCAGCGTCGACACCGACAATGCCATCGACGTGCGCGCGAGCGCATCTTCCCACAAGTCGCGGCCGTTCTCGTAGCGATAGGCCTGGACCTCACCCGACGAGAAGCCGGCGACGATCGTCCCCTGCCCCGCGGCGGGCGATGCGGCGCCGAACACGCTGCCGGCCTCTGCCGACGCGGTCGCCTGCCACTGCACCGCGCCATCGGCAGCGTTGAGCGCGAAAATCTGGTTGTCCTGGCTGATGACATAGACGCCGCCGAACGCGATCGTCGGCGCGCCGCGCAGCGGGCCTGCGGGCTTCACCTTCCAGATCACCGATCCGTCGGCGACATTCAACGCCGCGACGTCGCCGACGCCGCTGGTCGCATAGACGACATTGCCATCGACCCCCGCGCCGCCGCCGAACAGCGAATCCTTGAAGTCCTTGCCGGTGCTGCCGATCGCCGCGCTCCACAGCTTTGCGCCCGTATCGGCGGCAAAGGCAGTGACGACGGCGTCGGTATCGACGACGAACAGGCGATTGTCGGCGACCACCGGCGAAGCGGCGATCCGCTGCTTGTTGGTGCTGCCCGCGATATTGGCTTCCCACAGCTTGGTGCGCGTCGCGGCAAGCGCCGGATGGCCCATCGATTTCGCCGCATTGCCGCCCGATTGGGCCCAGGCAGCGTTGACCGCGGGTTCAGGCAGCACGACCGCGATCGACTCGGTGGCCGGATCGACCTTGACGCTGTTGTCGTTCGACAGGATCGACACGCGGTTACCGACGGTCGGGGTTTTCGGCCCGCCGTCGCCTTTCAGCACCCCACATGCCGTGAGCGGCAGCGCCAGCAGCGCCGCATAAATTCCAAAACGGGCGTTCCGCATATTAATTGGCTTTCTCGGTCTTGGCGGCTGCCGCTGCCTTGGGCGCGGCACCGCCTTCCTGGTCTTGCGCAGCACTTTCGGCCGCCCGGTCCGCGACCGCATCGACGCCAAGCATGCCGGCCATCTGCACCGACCGCGATTGCAGCGATTTGGTTACGCCCGGCAATTTGGCGATGCGGCCATAAAGCACGCCGGCCTGGTCGAACTGGCCAAGCTGATAATGTGCGGTCGCCGACAGTTCGGCGGCGCTTGCGAACCAGCTCGAGGCCGGATCCTTGGCATCGACCAACGGCTTCATCCGCGCGATCACCACCTCGGGCTTCAGCGTGTCATATTCGAACGCCGTCTGGCGGATCAGCGCGAGGTCGCGCAGCGCCTGGTCGAGCTTCGTATCGGCGGCGACTTTCGCCATCAGCGCGGCGGCGGCTTTCAGGTCGCCGGTCTGCGCGTTGATGTTCGCTTCCTGCATCTGCGCAACCGCGCGATAGGCGGGATCGCCTTCGGCTGCGAGCTGCTGCAATTCGGTGGTCGCAGCGCGCGGCTGGTTGGTGCCGAGCTTTTCGAACGCCGCGATCAACTCTTCGGCCTGCTCGCCGCGCGCGGCATCCTGCCGATGGTTCCAGAAGAGATAACCACCGAACGCCAGCAGGGCGGCGAGGAGGCCGCCGATGATCCAGCGGCCATAGCGCTGCATGATCGTGTCGAGCCGGTCCTTGCGGACGGCCTCGTCGACTTCCTGCAACAGCGCGGCATCATTCGTCGGGCTCAGGGCCAATCAAACCTCCATAAACTCAATATTGGCGCAAGCTTTCCGCATCGCGCCGGTCGCTTCCTTAGCGACAGCACCGAAAAACGCCAAGCGTTTCACTTTTCGTGGATCACCAAGCATCAGCCTGCGTAGGTCTGATCCTCGGTCGGGAATGAACGGGACCTGACTTCTTCAGCATAGTCCTTGACCGCAGCTTCGACGACGCTGGCCATATTGCCATATCGCTTCACGAATTTGGGGACGCGTTCGAACATTCCGAGCATGTCGTCGGTGACGAGCACCTGGCCATCGCACTGCCCCGATGCCCCGATACCGATCGTCGGGCAATCGACCTTGTTGGTAATCTCGATCGCGATCGATTCAAGCACGCCTTCGATCACAATTGAAAAGGCGCCGGCTTGCGCGACGGCAACGGCATCTTCGACGATCGAGCGCGCCTCTTCCTCACTCTTGCCCCGCACGCCATAGCCGCCAAGGATGTTCACCGCCTGCGGGGTCAGCCCGACATGCCCCATCACCGGAATACCCCGCTGGGTCAGGAATTCGATCGTCGGAGCAAGCACTTTGCCGCCCTCGACCTTCACCGCTGCGGCGCCGGTTTCCTTGAGCAGCCGTGCGGCATTGTGAAACGCCTGTTCTGCGCTGGCTTCATAGCTGCCGAACGGCATGTCGACGATCACGGCGGCATGATAGCTGCCGCGAACGACAGCCGCGCCGTGCAGCGCCATCATCTCCATCGTGACGCCGACAGTATGCGGCAGCCCGTAAATCACCTGCGCGAGCGAATCGCCGACGAGCAGCATGTCGCAATGCGGATCGAGCAGCTGCGCCATGCGGACGGTATAGGCGGTGAGCATCACAAGCGGCTCGCCGCCCTTGCGCTGGCGGATGCGCGGCACAGTGAGGCGCTTCATCGGCTGCGGCGTCGGATTGGCGCGGCTGGTCGATGTGTCGAAGGTGAGCGTTTTGGGCAGTGTGGACATGGGCCGAGGGCTTAGCGACTAAAGCGCGCGGGCAAAAGGTGGAAGCGGGTGCATATCGATATAATTTGACTTGATGTTAAAAATATATGACATTGCGTTAAATATAATCGATAAGGAGAAGCACATGACCTTTCGGGAAAAGACGCATTGGGTGGCACTGGTCGTGATGGCGACGGCCTTTGGGTGGTTTTTCATCCAGTCGCACACGCTGTTACCCCGCGGACCGGAGCATATCGCGGCAAGCGGCGGCCTGCTGATCATCGTCACCATCGCAATTGTCGCCGCCATGACGGTCGTCATCGGCATCATCGCGGCGCGGAATCCACGCGAGGCTCACGCCAAGGCTGATGAGCGCGAACGGGCAATCCATTGGCGCGGAACCCATTATGCCTATTATCCCGCGGTTCTCGGAATATGGTTGTGCATCTGGCTGATCTTCGCCGGTTACAGCCGGATCACTCTGCTTTACAGCCTGCTGGGCGTGGTGGTTTTTGCCGAACTCATTCGCATCGGCGTGCAACTATGGCTCTACAGGCGGGGAGCTTGAGCCATGGCGCTCCCTTTTTCCAACGACATCCGCACGCTGCGTTTTCTTCGCGGCGAAATGACGCAGGCTGAACTGGGCGACCGCGTCGGCGTTACGCGCCAGACGATCGCGGCGATCGAGCAGGGAAAATATTCGCCGTCGCTGGAGGTCGCATTCCGTATCGCGCGCGTCTTCGACCAGCCGCTCGAAGCGGTGTTCCAATGGGATGCCGCCGAAGATTGAGACGGCGCGGCCCGGCCCACGCTTCTCGGCGGACGCCGGGCTGGGGTTTAGGCTGTTGTGGGGTGTTAGCTGCGATACCTCACATTGGAACGGGGCGACCGCAATCGGTCGTTCGCCGCCGCTTCAGCGTCGCGAGCCCCGTTTGAGGGAGGAATCGACCTGATCACCGATCGGGCTGGGCCGATACCGTCGCCACCGCTTCGCGCGGATTGTCGCTGAACAGCCCGTCGATGCCGGTTTGCAGATAGGCGGTGATTTCGCCGGCGAGATCGCCGTGCCCCGCCGGATTGACCCCGCCCTTGTCGCCCAACGGCAGGAAATAATTTTCGCGGCGAAAGGTCCAGGGGTGCACCTTGAGTCCCACGGCATGGGCGTCGCGCACAAGGTCGGTCGGTTTGCCGAGCCGGCCGAGCGCGCCGCGCGGGATTATCATCGCCTTGTTCGGTCCGATCCCGTCGGCATAGGCGGCGACCATTTTGAGCGCCGCCGGCGACGTCATGGCGGCATAGCTGGTCCCGGGCCGGTCGGCGGGGCCGCCCTCGGCATCCATCAACTGAACCAAAGGCAGGTCGCTCTTGGCACGCAGGTCCATGAGATTGCCGACCTCGAAGCTCTGGATAAACACCGGCGCGGTGCGGCCGCGATAACCGAAGCGGTCGAGCATCGCGAGCAAAGGCGCCTCATGCGGCAGGCCGATCGACACGAAATAGCTCGGGTGCTTGGTTTCGGGATAGACGCCGACGGGTTTCTTCCGGTTCTTGTTGACCTCGGCGAGCAGGGTCAGGATTTCCTCGAAGGTCGGAATTTCATACTGGCCGTCATAGTCGGTGCTGCGCAGCTTCGGCAGCCGTTCGCGCGCGCGCAAAGTCTTGAGTTCGGCCAGGGTGAAATCTTCGGTGAACCAGCCGGTGACCTTTTGCCCATCGATCGTCTTCGTGGCCTTGCGACCTGCGAATTCGGGATGCGCGGCGACGTCGGTCGTTTCCGAAATCTCATTCTCATGCCGAGCAACAAGCACCCCGTCCCTGGTCACTACCAGGTCGGGCTCGATATAATCGGCGCCAAGGTCGATCGCGAGCTTGTAGCCTGCCAACGTATGTTCGGGGCGCTCGCCCGACGCGCCGCGATGCGCGATCACGATCGGCGGCTGGCCATCGAGGGTCGGCTGCGCAGTCACCGTGTCAGCCGTGCAGCCGGCGGACAGCATGACGGCCAGCAGGGCCAAAAACGACCGGATCATGCCGCAAAACGCGCCTGCCAGTCGGCGGCCGAAAAGCCGACGCTGATATCGCCCGCGGCCTCGACGACCGGGCGGCGGATCATCGCCGGCTGATCCAGCATCAGTGCCTTCGCCGCCCCGGCATCGAGCCCGTGCTTTTGCGCGTCGGGGAGCTTGCGAAAGGTCGTTCCCGCCTTGTTGAGCAATTTTTCCCAGCCAAGCGCGTCGATCCAGCTTTGCAGCCGATCCGGTTCAAGCCCATCCTTGCGTACATCGTGAAAATGATAGGCCACGCCTTGCTCGTCGAGCCAGCGCCGCGCCTTCTTGACCGTGTCGCAGTTTGAAATGCCGTAGAGAATCATCGTCATGCGCCGAGCACTTAGCAGGCGCCGGTTGCAGTTTCGAGGCCGAGAAAGACCGTCTTCAAGAAATCGCCGGTCGCTCGGCGATGCGCGTGTTCGCGCTCGCCAGCTTGCCGCGAAGCGCGCGGGCAAACCCTTCGTGCAGCGCGCCCGCAATCCCGGGATTGGCCGCCAGATAAGCGCGCAGTGCCGCGGCAGGGACAAACCATAGGCGGGCGTTGCTGGCGAGCGTCACCGTTCCGGTCGCATGCGCCCCGTCGAGCACCGTGGCTTCGCCGATCAGCGCCCCGTCCGAAAGTTTCCCGATTTCAACGCCGTCGCGCAAGATCACCGCCTGCCCCTCCGCCAGATAGAAGAGGCTGGGCGCCGCCTGACTTTCGCGGATCAGCACTTCGCCACGCTTCGCCGAAATCCAATGTCCCTGATCGATCAGGTCGCGCGCGGCCGGGGATCCAAGGCCGGAAAAATGATGGCGGCGCAAATCCTCGTCTTCGGCCGAAAACTGTATCTTTGTGCCGCGGAGCCACAGCCGCGCCAATATGCCGATGTTGACGACGAGGATCGCAAGCACGAGCAGGCTGGAGCCGACATCCGGCCCCCGAAACAGCGCCAGCGGCAACGCCACCAGTGCCGCGGCGGCGAGGCCGATGCGGACATAGTCGATGCGCACGACAAAACTTGTCGCCAACAGGAGCAGCAGTGCCCCATAGAGGAACCATGCGGAATCGAAATTCGCCATAGCCAATCGCTTCGCGTCGAGACCCAACCTCAGGTCACCGGTGTATAACGTTGTCGATAGCCAAAAGCCTTGGTCGCGCGAGGCTCATCGCATTTCCGTAGCGTGTAATAAACTACCAGTTTTTGGTGCTCAAGAAAAGCATAGGTGCGCCATTGTCACGATAATGCTAATTTTCCGATCCGATCGTGCCGGAAACATTGCTTCCGCGCGACATTGGCGCCATGTGGCGCTCGATTCGAACGCGAAAAGACAGGCAGATGACAAAAAACTGGCAACCGCATAGCTGGCGCTCGCACGAGGCCCGCCAACTCCCGACCTATCGCGATGCCGATGCGCTGGCGGCCGCCGAGCGCGAGCTTAGCAATTATCCGCCGCTGGTCTTTGCCGGCGAGGCGCGCGACCTGACCGCCGACCTCGGCCGCGTGGCCGAGGGCAAGGCGTTCCTGCTCCAGGGCGGCGACTGCGCAGAAAGCTTTGCCGAGTTCCATCCGAACAACATCCGCGACACCTTCCGCGTGCTGCTCCAAATGGCGGTGGTACTCACCTTCGCGTCGAAAATGCCCGTGGTGAAGCTCGGCCGCATGGCGGGCCAGTTCGCCAAGCCGCGCTCGGCCGACATGGAAGACATCGGCGGCATCGAGCTGCCGAGCTATCGCGGCGA
The DNA here is from genome assembly GCA_964426485.1 of uncultured Sphingopyxis sp. Lineage (GTDB taxonomy): Bacteria > Pseudomonadota > Alphaproteobacteria > Sphingomonadales > Sphingomonadaceae > Sphingopyxis. The sequence goes on from CAYRQX010000013.1 coordinate 55,612, forward strand.
CATCATCAACGACATCGCGTTCGAGGAAGCGGGCCGCGAGCCCGACCCACAGCGCATGGTCAAGGCGTATAACCAGTCGGCGGCGACGCTGAACCTGCTCCGCGCCTTTGCGAACGGCGGCTATGCGAACCTGCATCAGGTCAACGCCTGGACGCATGATTTCATGGATCGCAGCCCGTGGGCGAAGAAATATCAGGAAACCGCTGCGCGCATTTCCGAAGCGCTCGCCTTCATGGAAGCGTGCGGCGTGACGCCGGAAACGGTCCCGCAGATCAAGGGCACCAGCTTCTACACCAGCCATGAAGCGCTGCTGCTCCCCTATGAGCAGGCGCTGACGCGTCAGGACAGCCTGACCGGCGGCTGGTATGACACCTCGGGCCATTTCCTGTGGGTCGGCGACCGCACGCGTTTCGAAGGGTCGGCGCACATCGAATATCTCCGCGGTATCGGCAATCCGGTCGGCATGAAGTGCGGCCCGAGCCTTGAGCCCGATGTGCTGCTTCGCCTGCTCGACACGCTCAACCCGAACCATGTGTCGGGCCGCATGACGCTGATCACGCGCTATGGCCATGACAAGATCGAGGCGCATCTGCCCAAGCTGGTGCGCGCGGTGAAGGAATCGGGCCATCCCGTTGTCTGGTCGTGCGACCCGATGCATGGCAATGTCATCAAGACGCCGAACGGCTACAAGACCCGCCCGTTCGAGCGCATCCTCGCCGAAGTGCGCGGCTTTTTTGCCGTCCATCGCGCCGAGGGCACGCATGGCGGCGGCATCCATATCGAGATGACCGGGCAGAATGTCACCGAATGCACTGGCGGCGCGATGGACGTGACCCAGATGGATCTGGCCGACCGCTATCACACCCACTGCGATCCGCGCCTGAATGCCGGGCAGTCGCTGGAACTGGCGTTCCTGCTGGCGGAAATGCTCAATCAGGAAATGTCGGAGCGGGCGAAGCAGGCGGCGTAAAGCCAGCCTCCTCATTACGAGCGAAGCGAAGCAATCTCCAACTATCGCCCCATTCGGTCGCGCGCTGGAGATTGCCTCGTCACTTCGCTCCTCGCAATGACGAAACAGGTTTTTACTTCGCCGTCCCCGGCCAGCGCTTGGTATCGGCGAACGCCCGGCCGATCGCCACATGCAGATCGGCATCCTCGGCCGCGCCGCCGAGGGGAATCTTGTCGCTGAAATTGTCGTTCGGACCGTGATAATCGCTGCTCAAAAAGGCCTCCAGCAGCTTCATGTCCGAAAAACTGCCGCCGACCATCAGCGACGTCACGCCCTTGGCGCCGAGCGCCCAGCCGTCCTGCCGCTGGATGAAGGCGTCGGCCTCGCCATCCTCGTCGAGCTTGCGGCCGAGCTTCGTCGCCGCCTCCCGCACCACGGCGTCATAGGCTGGCTTGCCGCGCCCGATCGTCGCGACCGGCGTGCCGCGCGGTGAAATCGCGATGGTGTCCACGTTGAGCGCGACGGTGATGTCGGACAGCGGCACCACCGGATGATCGGCAAAATAATGCGCGCCGAGCAGACCCTTTTCTTCTGCCGTCGTCGCCATGAAATAAATGTCGCGGTCGGGCCGCGCACCCTTGCCCAGCCGCTTGGCGACCTCGATCAGCACCGCGATGCCGCTCGCATTGTCGACCGCGCCGTTGCAGATGCGGTCGGCCGCACCTTCGGGCGCGCAAATGCCAAGATGATCCCAATGGCCGAGGAACAGGATCGCCTTACCGTCGGGCTTGGCGCCGGGAAGTTTCGCGATCACATTGTTGCTGGCAAAGGCTCGCGTGCTCGATTTCGCGGCGATGTCGGCGGTCACCGGCAGCGCGGCGCCCTTGTAATCGGGCGATTTCGCAGCTTCGCGGAGCGCGGCGCCATCCTGCCCCGCCCGTTTGAGCAGCGCATCGGCCGCGTCGATCGACAGAAAGCCGCTGACCGGCGCGCCCGGCTTGGCGCTGGCAAGGCGCATCGACTTGGCGCCGGCGCTCTCGCGCAGCGCCGTCCAGGGCACTGCATCGGTCGCGATGACGAGCACGGCGGTTGCGCCCGCATCGGCGAGCATCTGGCGCCGCTCGCGATAGCGCGGCAGCTTGTCGCCGAACGGCGCATTGTCGAACAGCATGATCGCCAGCTTGCCCTTGACGTCGGCATTGACCTTGCCCGCGCCGTCGAGGCCATAGCCGACGAAGACGGCGGGAAGGTCCGTGAGCCCGATCGACGCATCGCTGCTGCTCAGAATGATCCCGTCATCCGCCAGCGCGAAGTCGCGGCCGCCCACCTTGAACTTCGCCGTTCCTCCCAGCGCCTGTGTTTCGACGAAAGGCACCGGCTGGAGCCAGGGCGTCGTGCTGCCCGGAACCGCTTCGAGCCCGGCTTTTGCCCATTCGCCGACGATATAGGCGATCGTGCGATCCTCGCCCTCGGTCCCCGGCGCGCGTCCTTCGAACGCATCGCTCGCGAGCACCTTGATATGATCGGCAAGCTGAGCCTCGGTGATTGGCGCGTCGCTCTGGGCGGGCGCAGCCGAAGCGACGGGAGCGATGGCGATAAGGGCGACGGCCGCGACGGCGGCGTGGAAACGGGTGGTTTTCATGGCGCCGCCGCATGGCATTTCCGCCGCCGCCCGGCAAGGCGCGTTCGTCGAAAGACGAACGACGGTAAAAGCAACTCCAACTCACTCGTCATCCCGGGTGACGCCCGGCCCGCTCGATCAACGCCCGCGCCGCGGCAACATGCATATCCTCAATCATCCGCCCGTCGTGGCGCTGCGCCCCGCCCGTCGCCGCAGCGACGAGTGCCTTGGCGGCCGCGATCTCGCGTTCGGACGGGGCAAAGGCGGCGTTGCACGGGTCGACCTGCGACGGGTGGATCAGCGTCTTGCCATCAAAACCGAGCCGCCGCCCTTCGGCCGCTTCGGCCGCAAAACCCGCGGCATCGTCGATCGCATTATAGACGCCGTCAAAGCCCCACACCGCGCCCGCGCGTGCGGCGAGGACGATCGTCTGGATCGCATGGCTCATCGCGCCGCGGTCCATGCCGTCCGGCAGCTTCAGTTCGTGCGCCAGATCATTGAGCCCCGCGATCAATCCCGCCACCGCCGGATCGGCGGCGATGTCACGCGCGGCATAGATCGCCGGCGGCGTCTCGATCATCGCAAAGACAGGCAGGCCAAGCTGGCGCAGCGGATCGAGATCGGACGGGGCATCGACTTTCGGCAGCACCAGAGCGTCGAGCTTTACCCCTTCGATCGCGGAGAGGTCGGCTGCCTGTTCGGCGGTGCCCGTCGCATTCACCCGCACCGCGACGCGCTTGCCCGGAAAGCCGGCCGTCACCGCCGCGCGCATCGCCGCCCGCGCTTCGTCCTTACGGCCCTCGGGCACCGCGTCTTCGAGGTCGATGATCAGCATGTCGGCGGCAAGGCCCGCCGCCTTTTCGAGCGCGCGCGCGTTCGATCCGGGGACGTAAAGCAAGGAGCGCGGCGGATAGCCGGCGGAGCAGTCACTTGGGGTCATGCGCTTTTCTGTGGCGCAACCCGGCCATTGCCGCAATAAGGAAGCGGGTTTGCAAAGGCGCAATTTTGCATAGGGGATGATCGATGGAATTCGCACTTGCACTGGTGGTTTTGGCGCTGGTGTTCCTGCTCTGGGCGCTGACGCCCGTGAAGCAAGGCTATGCCTATACGATCGAACGCTTCGGCCGCTACACCCACACCGCGCAGCCGGGGTTGAACTTCATCATGCCGATCTTCGACCGCGTCGGTCGCAAGGTGAACATGATGGAACAGGTGCTCGATATTCCGGGCCAGGAAATCATCACCAAGGACAATGCGATGGTCGCCGTCGACGGCGTCGTCTTTTTTCAGGTGCTCGACGCCGCGAAGGCCGCCTATGAAGTCAGCGACCTGTATCTGGCGATCATGAACCTGACGACGACGAACCTGCGCACCGTGATGGGATCGATGGACCTCGACGAAACGCTGTCGAAGCGCGACCATATCAACGCCCGTCTGCTGGTCGTGGTCGACGAGGCGACCTCGCCATGGGGGGTCAAAATCACCCGCGTCGAGATCAAGGACATCCGCCCCCCCGCCGACATTTCGAACGCGATGGCGCGGCAGATGAAGGCCGAGCGCGAAAAGCGCGCCAACATTCTGGAAGCCGAGGGCATGCGCGCGTCGGAAATCCTGCGCGCCGAGGGCGAGAAGCAGGGCCAGATCCTGCAGGCCGAAGGCCGCCGCGAAGCCGCCTTCCGCGACGCCGAGGCACGCGAACGCGAGGCCGAGGCCGAAGCCAAGGCGACGCAGATGGTGTCCGACGCGATCGCGGGCGGCAACGCACAGGCGATCAATTATTTCATCGCGCAAAAATATGTCGAGGCGGTCAGCCAGTTCGCAACCAGCCCGAACAGCAAGACGATCCTGTTCCCGGTCGAGGCGACGCAGCTGATCGGCACGCTCGGCGGCATCGGCGAGCTTGCCAAGGACGCCTTCGAACGCAAGGCGGGCGCCTGACATGCCCGACTGGCTGACCAATATGGAACCGCATTGGGCGTGGCTGTCGCTCGGCGTGCTGCTCGCCGCCGCCGAGATCGTCGCGCCGGGGTTCTTCCTGATCTGGCTGGGCGCCGCCGCGATCGTCACGGGCGCTATCGCATGGATCGTCCCCCTCACCATCCCGGTCCAGCTCGGCATCTTTGCCGTGCTGTCCTTCATCGCGCTCTATGCTGCGCGCCGCTGGCTGAAATCGAACCCGATCTCCACCACCGATCCGCTCCTCAACCAGCGCGGCAGCCGCCTGATCGGTGAGGTGCTTACGGTGACCAAGGCGATCGAGGACGGCCGCGGCCGTGCTAAGGTCGGCGACGGCGAATGGCCGGTGCGCGGTCCCGATACGGCGGAGGGCAGCAAGGTGCGCGTCGTCAGCGCCGACGGCGGTGTGCTGGTGGTCGAGGCGGCCTAGCCGCCCTTCGGACGCGAATAGACCGCGACCATATGTCCCAGTGCGTCGCTTTCGCCGATGCGCCGAAAACCGAGCTTCGCCGACACGCGTTCCGATGCATCGTTACCCGGATCGATGATGCAGCGCACTTCTTTGGCGTCGAGGTTCGCGTCGGCCCAGCCGAGCGCGGCGGTCATCGCCTCGGTCGCATAGCCCGCCCCCCAATGATCGGCATCGAAAGCCCAGCCCGCCTCGGGAACGCCTTCCAGTTCGGCGATACCGCGGCCGAAATAGCTGAGCCCTCCCATGCCGACGAGCGCGTCGCTCGCCCGGTCGGCGAACACCCAATAACCGAACCCCATCACCGGCCACAGCCCGGCAGAACTCAGAAACTTGCCCCAGCTGACGTCGGGTGCGCGCGGCTCCCCCCCGATGAAGCGCGTGACGCGTTCGTCGGCCCACATTTCGATATGGACGTCCTTGTCGGACAGGCGTCCCGGACGCAGGCGCAGGCGTTCGGTCTCGATGACGGGAGGTGCTGTGAACATGGAGGAGATGTGCCGAAGGCGGCCCGGCCGGTCAATCGGGGATCAGATAATGGTCGAACAGGTCGTGCAAAACGGCGGTGCCGTCGACCTGCTGCTTCACGCGCATCACCGCGAGGGTGTCGACGCGTGCGAGCACATCCACATGGCGAAGCACGCCGTGATATTGCGGGCGGTCCTGAAAATCGTGAAACAGAAAGACGCACTCGGGTTTGCAGTGAATGATCGACTGCAACAGGCAGGCGACCCGAAATCGCCCGTCGATCAGCACCGCATCGGGGCTGCCCTGCACGCTGCGCCATATGTCGACATGATAGCGCGGCCAGTCGCGGATCCGGCTTTCGTCGGCTGGATAACCCCATTCGCCGACGGGTCCGATATCGGCATGAAAGGGAGCGAATTCGACAGTTTCGCGCGCGACGTCGGCCTGGACCTTCGCCAGCCAGGCGGGATCGCTGTCGACGCTGACGATCCGGCGCACCTGCCGCGCGGCCACCATCGTGCTGCCCCCGCAGCCGAATTCGAGCAAAGAGCCGAGCCCCGCGAGTTGCAATTCGAACTGCGTGACTTCGGCCGCGGTCATCTGTGGTTGCATGGTCCCCTCCACCGATGAGGGGATATGGGACAAGGATCGCGGCGTCCAGCCCGCTATTGGCCCCGCAATTGCGAGGAAAAAGGATCAGGCCGCAGCCGCCACCAGTTCGGGGTTCGACGAATGCGCCGGCATAATCGCATCGGCATAGTCGCTCTCATATTTCTTGATCAGCGCACGGTCGTCGTGGTTCCACGGATGGAAACCCGGCATGAAATAGGAAAGCCAGGGCAGGAAGCTCTTGCGGAGCACGCCGGGCGTACCGAGCAGATACCACCAGATGCGCGCGGTGACGCGCCAGCCGGTCAGGCCGTCCTGCTTCAGCAGCGCCTTCATGCCCTTCACGCGCTTCGGCCAGAACCGCGTGGTGACGAGGATCATCATCAGCGACTTGGCGCGCCAGCGCCGGAAGCGGCTCCAGTCCTTCGTCGCGTGGAGCCAGGTGTCGTAAGCGACGCCCTTATGCTCGATTTCCTCGACCGCGTGCCATTTCCAGAGGGCAGCCCATTCGGGCTCGGCGCCGGCGTACATGCTCTCGTCGCGCAGCATTACGGCGGCCATCATCGCAGTATAATGTTCGAGCGCAATCGTGGCCATCAGATTGACGATCTGCGGGCGCGTCTTGATGAGGTCCAGCACCTGGTTCACATCGGCTTCGAGTTCGGACAGGTCGTAACCCGCTTCGGCGGCCTTCTTGTTGAACACGACATGCTCGCGGCTGTGAATCACTTCCTGCTGGGTGAAGGCGCGGATTTCGCGCGCCAGCTTGTCGGGAACGCCGTCGCGGTGCGCCTTCACCGCCTCGATGAACATCGCCTCGCCGCGCGGGAAGGTAACCGACAGCGCGGTATGGAAGGCCGAGGCGATCGGATCGCCGTTCAGCCACCAGCGACCCTGCCGGTCATCGCGGCCGAAGCGCATGTCGCGCGGGGTAATGGACAGATCGGCGGGGGTCGGCGACTGGGAAAGGCTGGACATATGGC
>CAYRQX010000013.1:62676-79295 GCA_964426485.1 uncultured Sphingopyxis sp.
GGGTTATTGGGCCAGAAAATAGGGTTTACTTACATATATGTCAATAGTGAAAAAGCGTCTGAGTCCCGAGGAAAGCCGTTCGGCGGCACTCGAGGCCGCGCGCCTGATTTTGGTCGAAATGGGACCCGCAGCGGTGACGCTGAAAGCCGTGGCGGCGCGCATCGACCGCACCCATGCGAACCTGCTCCACCATTTCGGCAGCGCCGCGGGGCTGCAAAAGGCACTCGCCGCCTATCAGGCCGAAACCGTGTGCGCGACGATCGGCAGGAAAATGGCCGAATCGCCGCCGGGCGAACGCAATGTGCGCGAAATCGTCGACCTCGCCTTCGACGCCTTTAACGAAGGCGGCGCGGGCGCGCTCGCGACATGGATGGCGGCGACGGGCAATGACGATGCGCTCGACCCGATCGTCGATGCGATCCATCGGTTGATCGACGGCATGGCCCCCGACGCGCATGAAAAGCGCCTGATGCACGAAGATACGCTCGCGCTGGTGCTGATGGCGCTTGGCGATGCGCAGCTCGGCGGCCCGATGGCCGAGGCACTCGACCTGCCGCGCGACACGTCGCGCGTGCTGGCCACCGAGCTGATCACCGGGCGGATCGCGAAATTCTGGGCCGAGCAAGGCGGCAAGGCGCAAGGCTAGGGGCTGGTAATTTTGTTACGCTGGCGCTAGGGGGCACGCCAATCCCCTCATTCCGTTCGCATCGAGCCCTTCGACTGCCTTTGCAGGCGCTCAGGATAAACGGAGTCGAGATGCCCATCGGCCTGGCGCCATGCGATGGGTGTCTCGACTTCGCTCGACACGAACGGAGCTTGATATGTAATCAAGTTTACGCCCTATAAGGCCCCGCCATGCATTTCCTCGACCAAGCCAAGATCTTCATCAAGTCCGGTGACGGCGGCCCCGGCGCCGTCAGCTTCCGGCGCGAGAAATATGTCGAATATGGCGGCCCCGACGGCGGCAATGGCGGCAAGGGCGGCGACCTGATCTTCGAAGCCGTGGCCGGGCTCAATACGTTGATCGACTTTCGCTACACCCAGCATTTCAAGGCGAAGCGCGGCACGCCGGGCGCCGGCCGCGATCGCACCGGCGCCGGCGGCCCCGATCTCGTCATCCAGGTCCCGATCGGCACCCAGATCCTCGCCGACGACGAGGATCGCAGCGTGCTTGCCGACCTGACGAGGGAAGGCGAACAGATCGTCTTCCTGCGCGGCGGCGACGGCGGCCGCGGCAATGCCAGTTACAAGACATCGACCAACCGCGCGCCGCGCCAGCACGGCCCGGGCTGGCCGGGCGAGGAAATGTGGGTGTGGCTGCGGCTCAAGCTGCTCGCCGACGCCGGCCTCGTCGGCCTGCCCAATGCGGGCAAGTCGACCTTCATCAACGGCGTCACCAATGCGCAAGCCAAGGTCGGCGCCTATGCCTTCACCACGCTGCGCCCGCAGCTTGGCGTTGTCAGCCACAAGGGGCATGAATTCGTCGTCGCCGACATTCCGGGCTTGATCGAGGGCGCCGCCGAAGGCGCCGGGGTCGGGGACCGCTTTCTTGGCCATATCGAGCGTTGCCGCGTGCTGCTCCACCTCGTCGACGCAAATGACGAAGATGTCGCGACCAGCTATCATATCGTCCGCGATGAACTCGAGGCCTATGGCGCCGACCTCGTCGACAAGCCGGTGATCGTCGCGCTGAACAAGATCGACACGCTCGACGATGAACTGATCGCGGCGTTGTCGGCCGAACTCGCCGAAGCAAGCGGTCATCCCGTGATGGCGCTGTCGGGCGCAAGCGGCGCCGGTGTGCCGGCGGTGCTCGACAAGCTGCTCGAGATCATCGGCCCCGAAAAGCGCAAGGCGGCTTCGGGCGGCGAAGACGGCGAAGGCGATGAAGCGGCCGACTGGTCGCCGATCTAGGAACGAAAGCGCCGCGCGGGCGCTTTATCCGGGAACAACAAGGAATTACAGATGGCCCATCGCCGAAACGCTCTCAGCCTGCTCGTCTACGCGTCCCCTTTCCTCGTTCTGACTTCGATTCCCGCTCAATCGCAAGAGGTCGATAGCGGCGGCGAAAAGCGCACGCGCGTGATCCTCGGCCCTCAGCTGTCGCCCTCCTGGCCGGGCGCCGACAAATATAGCGTCGGCCCCTATGTCGACGTATCGCGCACGCGCGACGGCGAATTTGCGTTCGAGGCCCCCGATGAAAGCTTCGGCTCGCCGCTGATCCGTTCGGGGAATTTCGCATTTGGCCCCGCCCTTGGCTTCATCGGCAAACGCAAGGCGTCCGATATCGGCGCCGACCTGCCCAAGGTCGGCTTGTCGATCGAGGCCGGCGCCTTCGGGCAGGTCCATCTGACCCCCGAACTTCGCCTCCGCCTCGAAGGCCGCAAGGGGCTGAGCGGTCACAAGGGCTGGACCGGCGAAATCAGCGCCGACTATGTCGCGCGGCAGGGCGACGACTGGCTCTTTTCGATCGGCCCGCGCGTGACGCTGGGCGACGCGAAATACACCCGCGCCTATTTCGGCGTGACGCCGGCCGCCGCGACGACGTCGGGCCTGCCCGCTTATGATCCGGGCGGCGGCATCCAGTCGCTCGGTATGACGGCGGGTTATCACCGCATGCTCGGCAAGCGCTGGGGCATCGCGGTTTATGGCCGGTACGACCGGCTTGTCGGCGATGCGGCGGACTCGCCAGTGACGCGCGAACTCGGATCGCGAAGCCAGCCGTCAGGCGGCATCGCGCTGAGCTATACGTTCGGCGGCTCGCGCTGACGTAATAGCATTGGCGTGACGGCGCCCGCACGCTATCGGCGGCGGATGTTGTTCGAACCTGCCTCCTGCCCTCGGCTGATCGTCAAGATCGGATCGGCTTTGCTCGTCGATCCCGATGGCGCGGTGCGGCGCGACTGGCTTGTCGGCATCGCCGCCGACATCGCCGAACGGACGCGCGCGGGCCAGCAGGTCGCGGTGGTGTCGTCGGGCGCGATTGCGCTGGGCGCGCGGCGGCTGGGGCTCGCCAAGGGTGGACGCGGAACGCTGGAAGATGCGCAGGCCGCTGCCGCGACCGGGCAGATCGTGCTGAGCCAGGTGTGGGCCGAGGTGCTTGGCGCCGAAGGGCTGACCGCGGCGCAGATGCTCGTAACGCTGGGCGATCTTGAACATCGCCGCCGCTATCTCAACGCTGCGGCGACGCTCGACCGGCTGCTCAGCCTCGGCGTCGTGCCGATCATCAACGAGAATGACAGCGTCGCGACCGAGGAAATCCGCTTCGGCGACAACGACCGCCTCGCCGCGCGCGTCGCGCAGGCGGCGGTGGCCGGGGGCGTCATCCTCCTGTCCGACATCGACGGCCTCTACGACCGCAATCCGGCGCAAGAAGGCGCCGTCCATATCGCGCGCGTCGAGCGCATCGACGCGGCCATCGAGGCGATGGCTGATACCGGCTCCGCCTCGGGCATGGGGTCGGGCGGCATGGTGTCGAAGATCGCCGCGGCGCGCATCGCGAATGCCGCGGGCGCGCATCTCGCGATCGCATCGGGGCGGATCGACCGCCCGCTGTCGACCGCGGCGCGGCATACATTGTTCGCCGCCGAAAAGGGCGCGAGCGCCCGCAAGGCCTGGCTCGCGGGCGGATTGACCGCGAAGGGCCGGATCGAGATCGACGCGGGTGCGGCCCGGGCGCTGCAGGGCGGCGCGAGCCTGCTTGCCGCGGGCGTGACCGCGGTCAGCGGCAGTTTCGCGCGCGGCGACATTCTCGACATTATCGGCCCCGACGGACGCGTCGTCGCCCGCGGCCTGTCCGAATATCCCGGTGCCGACGCCGCCAGCATCGTCGGTCTTGGCCGCGATGCGCAGGAAGCCGCGCTTGGCTATGCGCCGCGCAGCGCGATGGTCCACCGCGACCATATGGTCCTGCTATGAAACCCATGCTCGCGATGACCGGCGCGACCGGCTTCGTGGGCGGCGCGACAATGCGCCATGCCGTCGCGGCCGGATGGCATGTCCGCGCCCTCGCCCGCCGGCCGCAGCCCGAACGCGAGGGCGTGACATGGATCGCGGGCGCGCTCGACGACACCGATAGCCTCGCCGAAATGGCGGCGGGCGCCGACGTTGTCATGCACATCGCGGGCGTGGTCAACGTGCCCACCCGCGCGGCCTTCGAGGCGGGCAACGCGGCCGCCACCGCCAATGTCGTCGAGGCCGCGCGCGGTGCGGGCGTGATGCGCTTTGTCCATGTGTCGTCGCTCGCGGCGCGCGAACCCACCATCTCCAACTATGGCTGGTCGAAGGAGCGCGCCGAAGCCATCGTTCGGGGCAGCGGGCTGGACTGGACGATCGTCCGCCCGCCCGCGGTGTTCGGCCCCGGCGATACCGAGATGCTCGACCTTTTCCGCATGGCGCGGCGCGGTATCGCGCTGGTGCCGCACGGGCGCATGTCGGCGATCTATGTCGACGAACTTGCCCGGCTGCTCATCGCGCTTGCCGCCGACCACGGTGCGAGCATCGGCCAGATTTACGAACCCGACGACGGGACGCCTACCGGCTGGTCGCACCGCAGTTTCGCGCGCGCCGTTGCGCGCGCCGTCGGGCGGCAGCGCCTCTCGACGCTAGCGACGCCGGCCTTGCTGCTCAAAGCGGGTGGGCGGATCGACAAATTCTTCCGCCGCAACCGCGCCAAGCTGACCCCCGACCGCGCGCGCTATATTGCGCATCCCGACTGGGTCGCGACCGAAGGCGCGTGCCCGCCCGCGGACCTCTGGCGTCCCGAGCGGGGCACCGACGACGCGCTCGCCGAAACGGTGCGCTGGTATCGCAAAGAGGGCTGGCTCTGACGTCGCCGGTATGGCTGCGCCGCCCGCCCGTCGAAGCGTGCATTGCCAAGGGCGAGGCGCATCCCTAGGTTTGCGGCTATGACCGATAGCACCGCAAACACGCCCAACGATCCCGCCGGCCCCTGGGCCATTCCCGTCCGTCGGCCGCTGCCCGGCGAGGACAAGCCGAAATCGACGACCAGCTTTCCGCGCAAGGTCTGGAACCTGCTCGTCGGGATCAAGGATGCCCTCGCGCTGATCTTCCTGCTGCTGTTTTTCGTCGCGCTGTTCGGCCTGCTCGCCGGGCGCCCCAATGCCGGGCTGCCGGTCAGCGAGGGCGCGCTGCTCATCGAATTCGACGGCATCGTCAGCGAACAACCGTCGGAGGTCGATCCGCTTGCCGCGCTGTCGGGCGGCGGACAGCTCAAGGAAATCCGCGTCCGCGACGTCGTCCATGCATTGGAAGTCGCCGCCGACGACAAGCGCGTGACCTCGGTCGTGCTCGACCTCGACCGTTTCCTCGGCGGTGGGCAGGTCTCGCTCGCCGAAATCGGCGCCGCAGTCGACAAGGTGCGCGCGAAGAAAAAGCCGGTGCTCTCATTCGCCACCGCCTATACCACCGACAGCTATCAGGTCGCGTCGCACGCGAGCGAAATCTGGGCCGACAGCATCGGCGGCGTCGCGATCGCGGGACCGGGCGGGTCGCGCCTCTATTATAAGGGGTTGATGGACCGGCTTGGCGTCACGGCAAATATCTATCGCGTCGGCACCTTCAAAAGCGCGGTCGAACCCTATCTGCGCAACGACCAGTCGCCCGAGGCGAAGGAAGCCGACCTCGCTTATGCGAGCGTGCTGTGGGAAAACTGGCTGAGCGACGTCAAGAAAGCACGTCCTGCGGCCAAGATGGACGCCTTCATCGCCGACACCGCAGGCGCCGTGAAGGCGGCGGGCAACGATCTGTCCAAGGCGTCGGTCGACGCGGGTCTGGTCGACAAAGTCGGCAGCCGCATGGCGTTCAGCCGCCGCGTTGCCGAGATCAGCGGCACTGCCGACGACAGCAAGCCATGGGAATATAATGCGATCCCGCTCGAAAACTGGGTTGCCGCGAATCCGCCCGCAACATCGGGCAGCCCGATTGCGGTTATCCCTATCGTCGGCGAAATCGTCGATGGCGAGGCGCCGAACGGGGTCGCGGGCGGCGAAACCGTTGCGCAGCATATCCTCGACGCCGCCGCCGACAGCAGTATCAAGGCGATTGTCCTGCGCGTCGATTCGCCCGGCGGGTCGGTGCTGGCGTCGGAGGAAATCCGCCAGGCGCTGCTCGCCGCGAAAGCGAAGAAGCTGCCGATCGTCGTGTCGATGGCGAATGTCGCAGCGTCGGGCGGCTATTGGGTTTCGACCCCCGCCGACCGCATCTTTGCCGAGCCCGAGACGATCACCGGATCGATCGGCGTTTTCGGCATCCTGCCCAGCTTCGATCAGGCGCTCGCCAAGATCGGGGTCAATGCCGACGGCATCGCGACGACGCCCTTGTCGGGCCAGCCCGATGTTTTCGGCGGCGTGAACGACGAGTTCAACGCGCTGGCTCAGGCGAGCGTCGAAGATATTTATGGCCGCTTCACCAGCCTTGTCGCCAAGAGCCGCAAGCAGCCGATCGAGAAGATCCGCACGATCGCCGAAGGGCGTGTGTGGGCCGGCGGCACCGCGCGCCAGATCGGCCTGATCGACCAGTTCGGCGGCCTGCCCGATGCCCTCGCTGCCGCCGCGAAGCTCGCCAAGATCGATGGCGATTTCCATGCGAAATATTTCGAGGACGAGCCGAGCGAATTTTCTAAGATGCTTGCGAGCTGGTCGGGTGCCGAGGAAGATACTGCGGCCCTCCCGCGAGGCTGGTTCGGCATTGCGGCGATGAACCGCCAGCTCACCGAACGGCGGCTGGTGCAGGACCTTAGGACGCTGACGCAGGCGGGATCGGTGCAGGCCTCGTGCCTCGACTGCCGCGCCTATCTGCCTGCCGTTCCGCGGCCGGGTCAGGTCGAAGCGAAGGGCTTTTTTGGGGCGCTGGCGCTGCTGCTGAAATAGGCCACCCTCCCGCTTGCGGGAGGGGAGCGATCAGGCCGCAACGGCAACCTCTTTCGCATGCTCGGCAATCGCGTCGGCCAGCGTGTCGACCAGCGCGAGCGGCAGATCGTGCCCCATGCCGGGGATCGTCAGCAACCGCGCGCCCGCGATATTCTCCGCCGTGTCGCGCCCGCCGGGCAGCGGCACGAGCGGGTCGTCCTCGCCATGGATCACCAGCGTCGGCGCCTTGATGTCCTTCAGCATCGCGCGCCGGTCGCCATCGGCAACGATCGCCGCCATCTGCCGCGCGACGCCCTGCGGATACCAGCCGCGTTCGAAATCGATGCGGACGCGGCGCTGCAACCGCTCCTCCGCCGCCGGATAGCCGGGGCTGCCGATCACGCGCGCGGCATTGACTGAGTAGGCGATCAGCGCCTCCTTATCCCCATTCATCGGACGGTTGGCGAGCACGCGCATTGCCGCCTTATCGGCGCGCGGCAGGCGGCGGTTGCCCGTCGTCGACATCACGGAGGTCAGCGACAGCACGCGCTCCGGATAGCGCGCCGCGATGTGCTGCGAAATCATGCCGCCCATCGACACGCCGACGACATGCGCGCGGTCGATCCCCAGATGGTCGAGCAGGCCGATACCATCGGCCGCCATGTCGGCGAGCGTATAGGCCGGTCGCACCGGCAATCCGATCACCGACTTGACGATCATCCATTTGACGTTCGGCACCCCCGCCGCCTCGAAGCGCGTCGACAGGCCGACATCGCGATTGTCGTAGCGGATGGTGCGGAAACCGCGCTCGTTCAACGCGTCGACGAATTCGTCGGGCCACAGCGTCAATTGGCCGCCGAGCCCCATGACCAGCAAAATGACTGGCGCGCCCTTTGGCCCCTTGTCCTCATAGGTGATGCTGATGCCGTTCACGGCCGCCTGTTCTGCCTGCATGAAAATCCTTTGGTTCGAAGAGCCTAGCTCGCCGTCGCGGGTTTGTAGTTGGCTGCGTTGGAGGTGAATTCGGCGCGGCCATATTCGGCGAGCTGGCGCTCGATCCGGAGGACGAGGCGGCGGTCGGCAAGATGGCGGATGACGGGCAAGCGCGATGCGACGCGGTAGGCCGCCATGCGCCCCGCGATGCCGAGCATCGTTGCGCCATAGATGAGGTGGTCGCGGCGGCGCACCGGCACGCCGACGTTGGCGGCCCTCTCCTCGTCACCAGTGAGAAACGCCTTTACGAAGAAGACGCGGCTGACCGAATATTCGAGGCGGCGCTTGACCTGCCCCTTGGGCGAACGATCCTTCGACAGTTCGGCGTCCATCGTGGCGCGGAGCAATCCGCCGCAAACCTGGTCGTCATATTCATAGCGGAGCGTCGCGCTGCGCGTACGCCAGATGCGGACGATCTCCTGCGGCGTGTCGGCGAGCAGATCCTCGGGCAGCCCAAGCAGGTAGCAGCGATAACGCGCCAGCTCGACGCGCGCGCGTTCGAGCCGGGTGAAGCGCGTGCGTCCCTTCGCCAGCACCTCCTGCGACAGGAAATAAACCGGGATCAGCCCCGCAGGCATCTGGTCGAGCTGGGGGATCGGCATGCCATAGGTCTCCGCGTCCCACATGCCCGGCCGCGACAGCACATTGACGCGCACCATCGAGTGCATCAGCCGCACCATCGCCGCGGCCTTGAACCCCGGCCCGAAGCGATCGAGCGCGCCGGGCAGCGCGGTGGTGGCAAAAAAAGTCGCGGTTTCCTTGACCCGCCGCGCTGCGGTCGCCTGCCCCAGCGTGCCGGTGAGTGCCATCGGCAGCGCCGAATATTTGTTGAGAAAGGTCGCGATGAATGCGCCGCGGATCAGGAAGGGCGACAGATTCGCTGTGGCGTTGCGCTCATAGGCCGCGCCCTCTTCGACCAGCGTCATGTCGAGCCACTCGGGCTTCTGCTCCATCTCATGGATCAGCGCCGCGAGTTCGGGCGGTGCGTCCGCGACCGCGTCCATCCCCTTGTCGCACGCCTCGACCAGCATCGCGACCGTCTGCTGGAAACCGAGCCGCGGCATCAGCGCGGCATAGGCATCGCCCGTCCGGTCGCCGAGCATCGTATATTCGCGTATCCGGCCGAGCAGGTCAGGATC
Source organism: uncultured Sphingopyxis sp. (assembly GCA_964426485.1). GTDB lineage: Bacteria > Pseudomonadota > Alphaproteobacteria > Sphingomonadales > Sphingomonadaceae > Sphingopyxis. Next base: position 71,678 of record CAYRQX010000013.1, read on the forward strand.
GTCCAGATAGGCCGCGCGGTCGATGCTTCGGACGCGACTGAGCTCGCTGATGGCATCGGCCTCGGGCGCCCAGCGTTCGGGCGCCGTGTCGAAATCGAAGCGACCGAACAGATCGGGCAAGGCGTGCGCCTGATCGCGCACCCGCTGGGCCACGGTGCTGACATCATTGTTCATAATGCGAAACTGACAGAGTTTCGCGATTTGGCAAGCCTATTGCCCGCGATAGGTCGGCAGCGCGAGCGACCAGTGGATCGCCGCGCCGCGCAAGGCGAAACCCGCGGCCGCGCCGACGACCGCCGCGACCGGCGTGCCGGTGCCCAGCCATTGCAACAGCAGGAACAGGCCCGAGGCGAGCGCGGCCGCGGTCACATAGACTTCGGGCCGCATGATGATCGACGGCACCCCGGCGAGGATGTCGCGGATCGTGCCGCCGACGCAGCCGGTGATCACCCCCATCATCAGCGCGGGAACCGGCGGCACACCCCACGCCAGCGCCTTTGCCGTGCCGAACACGGCGTAGGCGGCCAGCCCCACCGCGTCGGCCCATTCGAGCAACTGCCCTTTCCACCAGCGTTCGGGGGTCATCCAGACGATCAGCGCGATCGCGATGCACACCGCGGCGATCGCCCCATCCTGCACCCAAAAGACCGGCGCGCCGATCAGCAGGTCGCGCACCGTGCCGCCGCCGACCCCGGTAACCAGCGCAAAAAAGGCGGCGGTCACCAGCGTCTGGCGCATCCGGACCGCCATCAAAGCGCCCGACAACGCAAAGACGCCGATGCCGATCAGGTCGAGTAGCCGGACGATCAGCGCATTGTCGATGTCGAACAACGCCGTCGCCCTCGTATCAAACGTGGATCGGCTTGCCCGTCACCGCCATTGCGGCTTCCTTGATCGCCTCGCTGTGCGTCGGATGCGCGTGGCAGGTGTAGGCGATGTCTTCGGACGTCGCGCCGAATTCCATCGCCTGCGCGGCCTGCGCGATCATCGTGCCGGCAACGCTCGCGATGCACCATACGCCGAGCACGCGGTCGCTCTTGGCGTCGGCGATGACCTTCACGAAACCGTCGGGCTCGTGGTTGGTCTTGGCGCGGCTGTTCGCGAGCATCGGGAATTTGCCGACCTTGACCTCACCCTTTTCCTTCGCCTGCTCTTCGGTCAGGCCGACCCCGGCGATCTCGGGCCAAGTATAGACGACCGACGGGATGACGTCGTGGTTCACGATGCCAGTCAGTCCGGCGATATTCTCGGCGCAGGCGATGCCTTCGTCCTCGGCCTTGTGCGCGAGCATCGGGCCAGGGACGACGTCGCCGATCGCCCAGATTCCGGGAACCTGCGTGCTGAAATCATGGTCGGTTTCGATCTGCCCGCGCTGATTGACCGCGAGGCCCGCCTTGTCGAGCGCGAGGCCGTCGGTGTTCGGACGCCGCCCGATCGACACCAGCACGACATCGGCTTCAAGCGTTTCCGCCTCGCCGCCGGCGGCGGGTTCGAGCGTCAGGACCGCCTTCTTGCCCTTGACTTCGGCCTTGGTGACCTTGGTCTTGAGCTTGAATTCTATGCCCTGCTTCTTGAAGATCTTGTTCGCTTCCTTGCGAACGTCGCCGTCCATACCGGGCAGGATCTGGTCGAGGAATTCGACGCAGGTGACTTTCGCGCCCAGACGGCGCCACACGCTGCCAAGCTCGAGCCCGATGACGCCGCCGCCGATGACGACCATATGATCGGGCACCTTGGCGAGTTCGAGCGCGCCGGTCGAATCGACGATCATCTGCTTGTCGTTATCGACGTCAACGCCGGGGAGCGGGGTAACCGACGAGCCCGTCGCGATGATGATATTCTTGGCGCGATAGGTCTTGCCCGCGACCTCAACGCTGTCCTTCGAGGTGAATTGCGCATAGCCCTTCAGCCAGTCGACCTTGTTCTTCTTGAACAGGAATTCGATCCCGCCGGTCAGCCCCTTGACCGCGTCAATGCGCTGGCCGTGCATCGTCGGCAGGTCGAGCTCGGGCTTCACCTTGATGCCCATCTTCGCCATCGAGCCGTTGGCGGCCGCATCGAAATATTCCGACGCGTGCAGCATCGCCTTCGACGGGATGCAGCCGACGTTGAGGCAGGTCCCGCCCAGCGTCTCGCGCCCTTCGGCGCATGCAGTCTTGAGGCCGAGCTGCGCGGCGCGGATCGCCGCGACATAACCGCCGGGGCCGGCACCGATGACAAGCACGTCGTAATCATAATCAGCCATTTATCGTTCCTTTACCCCTGGGGGACGGGGGAGAATTCTTAGAGATCGATCAGCAGACGCGTCGGATCCTCGATCGCTTCCTTGATCGTCTTGAGGAAGGTCACCGCCTCGCGCCCGTCGATCAGGCGGTGGTCATAGCTCATCGCGAGATACATCATCGGACGGATCACGATCTCGCCATTACGGACGACCGGGCGATCCTCGATGCGGTGGAGGCCGAGCACCGCCGACTGCGGCGGGTTGATGATCGGAGTCGACATCAGGCCGCCGAACACGCCGCCATTCGAGATGGTGAAGGTGCCGCCGGTCATGTCGTCGATCGTCAGCGTGCCATCCTTGGCGCGCTTGCCGAGGTCGGCGATCGCCTTTTCGATATCGGCGAACGAGAGGCTGTCGGCATTGCGCACGACGGGCACGACCAGGCCGTTCGGCGCGCTGACCGCGACCGACACGTCGAGATAGTCGTGATAGACGATCTCGTCGCCATCGATGCGCGCGTTGACCGCCGGAATGTCATGCGCGGCGAGCGCGACCGCCTTGGTGAAGAAGCTCATGAAGCCGAGGCGCACGCCATGCTTCTTTTCGAAGCTTTCGCGATATTTGTCGCGCGTTGCCATCACCGCCGACATGTCGACGTCGTTGAACGTCGTCAGCATCGCTGCCGTATCCTGCGCGGCCTTCAGCCGCTTGGCGATCGTCTGACGCATGCGCGTCATCTTGACGCGCTCTTCGTGGCGGCCGGGCACTCCGCTCGCGACGACGGGCGCCGCAGCAACAGGAGCGGCAGCCGGAGCGGCAGCCGGCGCGTTGTTCGCAGCGGCGAGCACATCTTCCTTGGTCAGGCGGCCGTCCTTGCCGCTGCCCTGGATCTTCGTCGGGTCGACGCCATGTTCGAGCACGAGGCGGCGGACGGCGGGCGACATGGTGGTGACGGTGTCGACGCCCTCCCCGGCCGGTGCTGCGGTCGCGGCAGGAGCCGGCGCAGCGGCTTCGGCCTTGGCAGGCGCCGGGGCAGCGGCGGCGGGCGCCGGAGCGGCGGCAGCGCCGCCAGCTTCGATCGTCGCGATTGCCGCGCCGACATTGACCGTGTCGCCGACCGCGGCGAGCTGCTGGCCCATCACGCCCGCGACAGGCGACGGCACTTCGACCGCAACCTTGTCGGTTTCGAGGCTCGCAATGGGCTCATCGAGCGCAACGGCTTCGCCGGGCTTTTTCAGCCATTCGCCGATCGTCGCTTCGGTAACGCTTTCGCCCAGCGTGGGGACTTTCACTTCGGTGCTCATAGGTGCAGTTCCTTGGGGATTAGGCTCTGGGCTCAGGCTTTGTTCTTGGTACGGCGGATTTCGGCGCGAACCGACAGGCCGAGCGCGTCGGCGACAAGCGCCGACTGTTCGGTCTGGTGGCGGCTCATCAGGCCCGTCGCGGGCGAGGCGGCGGCGGCGCGGCCAGCATAGCGCGGACGCATGCCCTTGTGACCCGCTTCGCCAAGCGCCTCTTCGATCAGTTCGTTGACGAAGAACCAGGCGCCATTGTTGCGCGGTTCTTCCTGCGCCCACACCACCTCTTCGAGGTTCGGCATCCGCTTCAGACGAACCGCGAGCGGCTCACCCGGGAAGGGGTAGATCTGTTCGATCCGGATGACCGTCGTGTCGGTCAGCCCCGCGGCATCGCGTGCTTCCATCAGGTCGTAGCCGACCTTGCCCGAACAGAGGACGACGCGCTTGACGTCCTTGTCGGCTAGCGCGGTGCGATCCGACATGATCCGGCGAAAATGCGCGTCGCCGATGAAATCCGACCGCTGCGAGACAGCGAGCTTGTGGCGGAGCAGCGACTTGGGCGTCATGATGACCAGCGGCTTGCGGAACGGACGCAGCATCTGGCGGCGCAGGACATGGAAATAGTTCGACGGGGTCGATATATTGCACACTTGGATATTGTCGCCCGCGCAAAGCTGAAGGAAACGTTCGAGACGCGCCGAGCTATGTTCCGGCCCCTGTCCTTCATAGCCATGCGGCAGCAACAGCACGAGGCCGTTGGCGCGCAGCCATTTGGCCTCGCCCGACGCGATGAACTGGTCGATCATGATCTGCGCGCCGTTGGCGAAGTCGCCGAACTGCGCTTCCCAGAGGACGAGGCTCTTCGGGTCGGCCATCGCATAGCCATATTCGAACCCGAGCACGCCATATTCGGACAGCGGGCTGTCGAGCACCTCGAACCGGCCGTGCGGCACGGTGGTCAGCGGGATATATTTATTCTCGGTCTTCTGGTCGACCCAGACCGCATGGCGCTGGCTGAAAGTGCCGCGACCCGAATCCTGACCCGACAGGCGGACCTGATAGCCTTCGCTGAGCAACGTCCCGAAAGCGAGGCTTTCGGCGGTCGCCCAGTCAAACACTTCGCCGTCGCTTTTGTCGGCGAACATCGCGCCGCGTGCGTCGATCACGCGGCGAAGCGTCTTGTGGACTTCAACATCATCGGGGATCGTCGTCAGCGTGCGCCCGATCGAATCGAACAATTTGTCCGAGACGCCCGTCGCGATGTTGCGGCGGGCATTTTCGGGATCGGCTGGGGCGTGCAGCCCCGACCAGCGGCCTGCGAACCAGTCGGCCTTGTTCGGCTTGTAGCTCTTTGCCGATTCGAAATCCTCTTCGAGCCGCGCCACAAATTCGGCGCGCCGTGCATCGGCCCAGCCCGCGTCGATCGCGCCTTCGGCCTCGAGCTTCGCGGCGCAGAGCTGCGATACCGGCGGATGCTGGCGAATGACGGCGTACATCAAAGGCTGGGTGAACGAAGGCTCGTCGCCTTCATTATGGCCAAAGCGGCGATAGCACCACATGTCGATGACGACGTCGCGCTTGAACTGCTGGCGGAAATCGATCGCGAGCTTGCACGCAAAGGTCACGGCTTCCGGATCGTCGCCGTTGACGTGTAGGATCGGCGCCATCACGCCCTTCGCCACATCCGACGGATAGGGCGACGAACGCGCGAATTGCGGGCTGGTCGTGAAGCCGATCTGGTTATTAACGATGAAGTGGATGCAGCCGCCGGTGTTGTATCCGCGGATGCCCGAGAAGCCGAGGCATTCCCAGACGATCCCCTGCCCGGCGAACGCCGCGTCGCCGTGGATCAGCACGGGCAGGACTTGTTCATGCTTGTCGAGGTCGTCGCGCACCACCTGCTGTGCGCGAACCTTGCCGAGAACGACCGGATCGGCGGCTTCGAGGTGCGAAGGGTTGGGAACGAGCGACATATGCACCGATGCACCGCCGAATTCGCGGTCGGTCGAGGTGCCGAGGTGATATTTGACGTCGCCCGAACCGCCGACATCGTCGGGATTTGCGCTGCCACCTGAAAATTCGTGGAAGATCACCTTGTACGGCTTCGCCATCACGTTCGCGAGCATGTTGAGCCGCCCGCGGTGCGCCATGCCATAGACGATCTCGCGCACGCCATATTGGCCGCCATATTTGATGATGGCTTCCATGGCCGGGATCATGCTCTCGCCGCCGTCGAGCCCGAAACGCTTGGTGCCGACATATTTGCGCGCGAGGAATTTCTCCCACTCTTCGGCTTGGATCACCTTGCTCAGGATGGCGCGTTTGCCCTCGACCGAGAATTCGATGATCTTGTCGGCGCCTTCCATGCGCTCCTGAAGGAACTGGCGCTCCTTCAAATCGGCGATGTGCATATATTCAAGGCCGACATTACCGCAGTAATTGGCGCGCAGGATCGCCACGATCTCGCGAACACTTGCGCGCTCAAGGCCGAGCGTCCCGCCGAGCCAGACCGGCCGGTCGAGGTCGGCGCCGACGAAGCCGTGATATTCCGGCGTCAAATCCGCGGGCAGTTCACGCTGGCTGAGACCGAGCGGATCGAGGTTGGCAGCGAGATGCCCGCGCACGCGATAGGTGCGGATCAGCATCATCGCGCGGATCGAATCGTCCGCGGCGCGCTCGACTTCGGCGTTCGACAGCGGAGCGCCCGCCTTGGCGGCGGCGGCCTTTACCGCGACCTGCATCTGCTGCGGGTCGAGCGCCGCGGTCAGGTCGTCGCTATCGATCTGCGGCCAGTTCTTCGGCGCCCAGCTCGGGCCGGCCTGCGGCTCGTCGATGTCGAAGCTTTGTCGTTCGAGGTTCATAATCTTAAACTCGCAGTGCCCCTGCGAAGGCAGGGGCCCATCTCCTGGGGCCTAAACATGGTGCCGACGGAGCAGATTTTCATCAGCCCTGAATCTCGAACCACAAATCCCGCCAATCGGGATTTGTTTCCTCGATCATCCGCACCTTCCAACTTCGTTTCCATCGCTTGATCTGCAGTTCGCGTCTTCGCGCTTCTTGCAAATCTTCATGCGCTTCAAACCACACCAGCTGTTTGCAGTCGTGGGTCTTTGTAAAACCGTCGATCAAACCTTCGCGATGCTGATAAATGCGTTGCATCAGCTTCGATGATGATCCCGTATAAATGGCCCCGTTCTTACGGTTGACCATGATGTAGACCGCGCCGCTCTTCATGACTCACCGCATCGGGTGATGGGCCCCTGCCTTCGCAGGGGCACGGCCACGAAAGAGCGGCGTTGGGGTCAGACGCGTTCCTTCAGCACTTCGGCGAGGGTCGAGCCGAGTTCCGACGGGCTCGCCGACACCTTGATGCCCGCGGCTTCCATCGCCGCGATCTTGCTTTCGGCGTCGCCCTTGCCGCCCGAGACGATCGCGCCGGCATGGCCCATGCGGCGGCCCGGAGGCGCGGTGCGGCCCGCGATGAAGCCCGCCATCGGCTTCTTGCGGCCGCGCTTCGCTTCGTCGATCAGGAATTGCGCTGCCTGTTCTTCGGCGTCGCCGCCGATTTCGCCGATCATGATGATCGATTTGGTCGCCTCGTCGGCGAGGAAGAGTTCGAGCACGTCAATGAAGTTGGTGCCGTTGACCGGGTCGCCGCCGATGCCGACCGCGGTCGTCTGGCCGAGGCCGACGTTCGTGGTCTGGAACACCGCTTCATAGGTCAGCGTGCCCGAGCGCGAGACGACACCGACGCTGCCCTTCGAGAAGATGCTGCCGGGCATGATGCCGATCTTGCATTCTTCGGGGGTCAGCACGCCGGGGCAATTCGGGCCGATCAGGCGCGACTTCGAACCGCTGAGGGCGCGCTTAACCTTGACCATGTCGAGCACCGGAATGCCCTCGGTGATGCAGACGATCAGCTCGACCTCGGCGTCGATCGCCTCGAGGATCGAGTCGGCGGCGAACGGCGGCGGCACATAGATGACCGACGCGGTCGCGCCGGTCGCATGTTTCGCTTCCTCGACCGTGTTGAACATCGGCAGGCCGATGTGCGTCGTGCCGCCCTTGCCCGGCGTCACGCCGCCGACCATCTGCG
>CAYRQX010000014.1:0-79138 GCA_964426485.1 uncultured Sphingopyxis sp.
AAGGAGGTGATGACCAACGAGGCGAGCACGCTGCTCGACAGCGACGCCTCGAACAAGGCCGCCGACGCCGACACCGCCTTGCAGGAGCTGGGCGCCGACTATGCCGGCATGGCCTATGTCACCGCCACGGTGACGGTGTGGGACCGCGATCCCGCCATCGCGGCCGAGAAGCTGAGGCTCGTCGAGAAGGTTATTCAGGGCCGCGATTTCACCGTCATTCCCGAGGGCATGAACGCGATCGAGGCGTGGCTGGGCAGCCTTCCCGGCCACACCTACGCCAATGTTCGCCAGCCCCCGATTTCCACCATCAATCTCGCCCACCTGATCCCCCTGTCAGCAGTATGGGCGGGGCCGGAACGGGACGAGCACTTCAGTGCAGCCCCCTTGCTCTACGCAAGGACCGAAGGCTCGACCCCGTTCCGGTTTTCCCTTCACGTCGGCGATGTCGGCCACACGCTGATTGTCGGCCCGACCGGCGCCGGCAAATCGGTCCTGCTCGCGCTGATGGCGATGCAGTTCCGCCGTTACGAGAACAGCCAGGTCTTTGCCTTCGACTTCGGCGGCAGCATCCGCGCCGCCTCGATCGGCATGGGCGGCGACTGGCAGGATCTCGGCGGAATGCTTGCCGACGAAACCGGCGACGGGGTGCAGCTCCAACCGCTCGCCCGCATCGACGATCCGGCCGAGCGAGCGTGGGCGGCGGAATGGCTGGCGGCGATCCTCGCGTCCGAAGGCGTCGCGGTCGATCCGCAGGCTAAGGAGCATATCTGGTCGGCGCTCAACTCCCTGGCGTCGGCGCCGGTTAGCGAACGCACGCTGACCGGCCTTGCCGTGCTGTTGCAGAACCAGCAGCTCAAACAGGCGCTCGCCTCGTATTGCATCGGCGGGCCGTGGGGCCGGCTTCTCGACGCCGAGGACGAGCGCTTGGGCGAAGCCGCCGTGCAGGCGTTCGAGACCGAAGGACTGGTCGGCGCCGGCTCCGCCGCCGCCGTTTTGTCCTACCTGTTCCACCGGATCGGCGGGCGGCTGGACGGCTCGCCCACACTCATCATCATCGACGAGGGCTGGCTGGTTCTCGACAGCCCGGACTTCGCAGCGCAGCTCCGCGAGTGGCTGAAGACCCTTCGCAAGAAGAACGCCAGCGTCGTCTTTGCCACGCAGAGCCTTGCGGACATCGAAACGTCGAGCATCGCCCCGGCCATCATCGAAAGCTGCCCGACGCGCATCTTCCTGCCGAACGAGCGCGCCGCCGAGCCGCAGATCGCCGCCATCTACGAGCGGTTCGGGCTTAACGCCCGCCAGATCGAAATCCTCAGCCGGGCGATACCCAAGCGCGACTATTATTGCCAGTCGCGGCGCGGCAACCGGCTGTTCGAGCTGGGGCTGGGCGAGGTCGCGCTGGCCTTCGCCGCCGCGTCGGCCAAGGCCGATCAGCTCCGCATCGCCGACATCATCGAGACTCACGGCCAAACCGCATTCGCGGCCGAATGGCTGCGCCATCGCGGCTGCGCCTGGGCGATCGAGCTTCTTCCCCCCCGCCAGCAGGAGTTACCGCTATGACCCGACTTCCCCTGCGCCGCGCCATTCTGGCCGGCGTCCTCGCCACCGCGACCATCGCGCCGATCGCGGCGCCCGTGCCGGCCTACGCGCAGTTCGGCGGGATCGTCTATGACCCGACCAACTATGCGCAGAACGTGCTGACCGCCGCGCGCACGCTGGAGCAGATCAACAATCAGATTCGCCAGATACAGAATCAGGCGACTTCGTTGCTCAACGAGGCCCGCAATCTGGCGAGCCTCCCGCAATCCTCGCTCGCCGAGTTGCAGGGCCAGGTGCGCCAGACCCAGCAGTTGCTCGGCCAGGCGCAGCGCATCGCCTATGACTTGGGCCAGATCGACCAGGCTTTCACCAGCCGATACACAGCCGGCGCCATGTCGGTCCCGCAACGGCAGCTCGTCGCAAATGCGCGCGAGCGGTGGGAGACCAGCGTAGGCGCGTTTCAGGACGCGCTCCGCGTTCAGGCCGGCGTCGTTGGAAATATCGACGGCTCGCGCGCGACGATGAACCGCCTCGTGTCGGCGAGCCAATCATCTCAAGGCGCGCTCCAAGCGGCTCAGGCCGGCAACCAGCTTCTCGCGCTGCAATCGCAGCAGCTCGCCGACATCGCGGCGTTGCTGGCCGCTCAAGGCCGAGCGCAATCGCTGGAGGCGGCGCGAAATGCAGCCGCCGAAGCCGAGGGGCGCGAGCGCCTCCGCCGCTTCCTCGGCAACTGAGCCGATGTCGGCAGCCGTCAAGATCGCCGGCGTCGCCACGCTGGCAGGGCTCATGATGACGGTGGCGGTGATCGCCGCCGTCACCGAGCCGCGCGTGCCGGAGGCGGCCAACGCCGTGGCGGCACGCGCCGAGCGCGATCCCTTAGCGGCGGAACTCGCGCGTTGCCGCGCGCTCACCATGCCGGATTCCGGCTGCGAGGCGGCATGGGCGGCGCATCAACGCCGGTTCTTCGGCAGGGAAGGCAATCAGCGGTGAACGACACCGGCATCATCGACAACTTCCTACAGGTTTTCACGACCTACATCGACAGCGGGTTCGGACTGCTCGGCGGCGAGATCGCGTTCCTTTCGACCACGCTGATCGCCATCGACCTGACGATTGCCGGTCTGTTCTGGGCATGGGGCGCCGACGAGGACGTGCTTCAGCGCCTCATCAAAAAGACGCTCTACATCGGCGTCTTTGCCTTCATCATCGGCAATTTCTCGACACTGGCGACGATCGTGTTCCAGTCTTTCGCCGGGCTGGGCTTGAAGGCGACGGGCGATGCCATGAGCATCGCCGACTTCATGCGCCCCGGCTTCATCGCCGCGACCGGCTTGGATGCGGGTGAGCCGCTGGTCGTTGCTGCGGGCGAGCTGGTCGGTCCAATCTCATTCTTCACCAACTTCGTTCAGATCGTCGTGTTGCTGCTCGCTTGGGCGCTTGTCGTCATCGCCTTCTTCATCCTGGCGATCCAGATTTTCGTGACGCTGATCGAGTTCAAGCTGGTGACGCTCGCCGGCTTCGTGCTGTTGCCGTTCGCCTTCTTCAGCAAGACCGCCTTCATGGCCGAGAAGGTGTTGGGCCATGTCGTCTCCACCGGCATCAAAGTTCTCGTGCTCGCCGTCATCACCGGCATCGGCACGACGTTGTTCAGTCAATTCACCGCCGCCGCTGGCCCAGAGCCCACGCTGGAGCAAGCGATGTCGATCGCGCTCGGCGCGCTGTCGCTGCTTGGCTTGGCGATCTTCGGCCCCGGCGTAGCGAACGGCATCGTCTCAGGCGGGCCGGCCCTCGGCGCGGGCGCAGCCGCCGGGACCGCGCTGGCCGCAAGCGGCGCGCTGGTTGGCGGTGCAGCCGCCGCACGCCTCGGCGCCGGCGCGGCTGCAAGCGCGATCGGCGGCGCGGCACGAGGGAGCGCCTTTGCTTCCGGCGCCGCCAGCAGCGCCTATGCGCTCGGCTCGGCAGGCAAGACCGGCGCAGCCGCCGTCGCGGGTGGCGCGGCCGGTGTCGGCCAAGCGGCGGCGGGTGCGGCGATTTCCCCGCTACGGAAAGCCGCCGCGTCCCTGAAAGACAGCTATCGCGCCGGCGGTCGCGCAGCAGTCACCGCGACGCGAGGCACGATTTCAGGAGGTGCTTCGCCATCGGCACCAGCCTCCGACGACAGGCCCGCTTGGGCATCGGCCATGAAGCGCCGCCAGACCATGACCCACGGCGCGACGATCGCCGCCCACACCCTACGTTCCGGCGACGGCGGGGGAAGCGGCTCGTCCGTCGATCTCCATCAGAAGGACTAGCTGCCATGTTCCGACGACCGACCATCCGCTACGGCCAGACCCCCGAACCGACCACGCCCTATCAGCGCGCCGCCCAAGCCTGGGACGACAGGATCGGTTCGGCGCGCGTGCAGGCGAAGAACTGGCGTCTCGCATTTTTCGGCACGCTCGCCCTTTCGGGCGGCCTGGCTGGCGGCCTCGTCTGGCAATCGGCCCGTGGCCATATCGTCCCTTGGGTGGTGCAGGTCGATCGGCTCGGCGAGGCGCAGGCGGTCGCGCCGGCCGAGGCCGGCTATCGCCCGACCGATCCGCAGATCGCGTTCCATCTCGCCCGCTTCATCGAGCAAGTCAGGAGCGTGCCGGCCGATCCGGTCATCGTTCGTCAGAACTGGCTTCGCGCCTATGACTTCACCACCGATCGGGGCGCGGTCGCGCTCAACGATTACGCTCGCGCCAACGACCCGTTCGCCAACGTCGGGCGGGTGCAGGTGGCGGTGGACGTATCAAGCGTCATCCGCGCGTCACCGGACAGCTTCCGCGTCGCCTGGACGGAGCGACGCTATCAGGACGGCAGCCTCGCCGCCACCGAACGCTGGTCGGCGATCCTCACCATCGTCGTGCAGCCGCCTCGCACGCCGGACGCACTCCGCAAGAATCCGCTCGGTGTGTTCGTCAATGCCCTCAACTGGTCAAAGGAGCTGTCGCAATGATCGGCATTCCCTTCCGGCGCGCCGTCACCGCCGCGCTGCTCGTTTCCGCCTCCGCGCTCGCCGGCTGTGCCACTACTTCCGCTCGGCCGCCCGCTATCGCATATGACGATCCACCGCGCGAAGTCGCCGCGACGCCGGCCGCCGAGCCGCCGCGCCCGGTGGAGATCGTTACGATTCCTGAACCGTTGCCGCTTCCCGGTCAGCTCAAGCCATTGCCGGATGCCCCTCGCGTGTCAGAGCCTGCCGATCCCCGTAGGCGCGTCGGCGATGCAAACGCCGCCGCGCGGGTGCAGCCGGCCCGTGACGGCTTCCTCAACGCCATCCAGCAATATCCCTGGACGGACGGCGCGCTCTATCAGATCTATACCGCGCCCGGCCAAGTGACGGACATCGCCTTACAGGAGGGCGAGCAGCTCGTTGGGCCGGGGCCGGTAGCAGCCGGCGACACCGTGCGCTGGATCATCGGCGATACTATCAGCGGCGGCGGGCCGGCAGCGCGAGTGCATATCCTCGTCAAACCGACGAGGCCGGACCTCGCCACCAACCTCGTCATCAACACCGATCGGCGCACCTATCATCTGGAGCTGCGCGCGACACCTGCGACCTACATGGCCTCAGTGTCGTGGACCTACCCGCAAGATCAGCTCATCGCGCTACGCGGCGGCAACATCGCCGCTGCGACGGTCGCGCCGGCCGCGACCGGCGTGGATGTGACTTCGCTCAATTTCCGTTATCGCATCGAGGGCGACCGCGCCCCGTGGCGTCCCATTCGTGCGTTCGACGACTCCCGGCAGGTGTTCATCGAGTTTCCGGCGGGGATCTCGCAGGGCGAGATGCCGCCGCTGTTCGTTACCGGCGCGGCCGGGGACGCCGAGCTAGTCAATTATCGCGTGCAGGGCCGCTACATGGTGGTGGACCGGCTGTTCGCCGCCGCCGAACTGCGCCTGGGCGATCGGCGCAATGAACAGCGCGTCCGCATCGTGCGCGACGACGGACGGGAGCGGCGGCCGTGAACGATCGCACCGACATTCCCTCCGCCGAGCCGGCCGCGCCGCAGCCCCTTCCCGCCGATCCAAAGCCATTCCAGCTTCGACGCGATCCGCCCCGCGTCATGCGTCTGTCCCGCAAGGCGCTGACAGTCATAGGCGTGGCCGCCGGCCTCGGTATCGGCGGCTCGCTGATCTACGCGCTCAAACCGGCTGGTGAACGGCAGGCGGAAGAACTCTACAACACCGAGAGCCGCGCCACGGCCGAGACCATCACCTCGGGACCGAGGGACTATGCTCAAGCGCCGCGCCTTGGGCCACCACTTCCCGGCGACCTCGGCGGCCCGATCGTGTCCGCCCAGCAGCGCGGCGAGAACGTGCCCGTGCCGCCGATCGGCACGCAGCCGGCCCAACCCGATCCGCGCGCGCAGGCCGAGGAGGCTGCGCGCCAGCGCGCCCAGCAGGAACGTGACGCTGCCCGAATGAGTGGCGTATTCCTCGGCGGCAACGCGGGCAACGCCGGAACGGCGCCGGCCCCGTCGCTGATCTTGCCCGACCAAGCCGCGCAGCTAACGCAGCAGGCGAGCGCAGCGCAGGGCGATCAAGCTGGCCGGCGCGCTTTCATGGCGCAAGCCTCGAACCAGCGAACGGTGAGCGCGGAGCGGCTGATCGCACCCCCGTCGCCCAACATCGTGCAGGCCGGAAGCATCATCCCGGCCGCGCTCATCACCGGGATCAGGTCCGATCTTCCCGGCCAGATAACGGCGCAGGTTACGCAGAACGTCTATGACAGCCCGACAGGCCGCATCTTGCTCATCCCGCAAGGTGCCCGGCTGATCGGCGAATACGACAGCGAGATCACCGCCGGGCAGACCCGTGTTCTCCTCGCCTGGGACCGGCTCATCATGCCGGACGGGCGCTCGATCGTTCTCGAGCGCCAGCCAGGCGCGGACGGCGCTGGGTTCGCCGGCCTACAGGATCGCGTGAATCAGCATTGGGGCAATCTGCTCAGGGCGGCGGCCGTCTCGACTCTGCTCGGCGTCGGCGCCGAGTTGGGCGCGGACAGCGAGGATGACTTGACCCGCGCGTTACGGCGCGGCTCGCAGGACACGATCAATCAGACCGGCCAGCAGATCGTTCGGCGGCAGCTCAACGTGCAGCCGACCCTTACCATCCGGCCGGGCCATCCGCTGCGCGTGGTCATCACCCGCGACCTAGTGCTCGAACCTTTGGGAGCGTCACGATGACGAAATTGAAGCTGGGGCCATTGGTGGACGATCGGCCTGTCAAACTGACGGTGGAGCTACCCGCCGGGGTCCACCGCGATCTTGTAGCCTACGCCGCCGCGCTCGCGGCGGAGACCGGCCAGCAACCTATGCCGCCTGAAAAGCTGGTGGCGCCTATGCTTGCGCGCTTCATGGACACCGACCGCGGCTTTCGTCGCCACCGCGCGCAAGGCAGTTAAGGGGTTCCCGGCTTCTCAGTTGCCGGTGAAACGCTTGAAGCGATCGCGGCTATCGGCCTCGATAACTGCCTGCTCGGCGTTGGCGCATTCATCACCGCGCACCGAACCGTCTCGACACGCTGCTACGATCTGCCGAGCCTCGTCGATATTGGCCGCAAAATACTGCGTCCCGCGCGCTGCGGTCGGCTGCGGCGCGGCCGGGGCCGGACTGACGGCGACGGCTGTTTGGCTAAGGGGGGCGATGACCGGCCGCAAGACAAAGCCGCCTGCGAAGCCGATGACCAAAGTGACAAGCACGATGATGATGGTCCTGCCTTGCGACATCAAAAATTTACTCCACCGACTGGCCGCCTAATTTACTGGAATCTTGGCGAGAAATCAAAAGAGAGCGCATAGCGGGCCTTGATAAATCCAAGAAAGCGCCGCAACGCTGGATTGCGATTGTCGTCTCGCCAGCAACCCGAGTATCCGGTCAGTGCCGGTCCTTGTTCGCCATGAATCGGCCGATAGACGACACTAGGATAGGTCGCTCCGGTCGATCCCTCGCAGACAATGGTAACACCCGAGTTGACGCCGAGGATGCTCAGCACGGTCTCACGGCTCGCCCGCGACATTCGGATGTCAGGCTTACCGCCCGAGATTGGAAGTCTGCCAAGCAACATGTCGCGGATTTCAGGGCCGGGATCGGCCGCGGGCAGAAGGAAGTGCTCGCCCCGAAGATCCGTCCAGTGAATTATGTCCCGTCTAGCCAACGGATGCGAGGCGGGCAACGCGGCTAGCATCCGCTCGCTCCATAGCGGCTCGCAGCGAAATCCGTTGTGGCTGGGCGTCCCCATCAGGATCGCTACGTCGATTTCGCCCGTGTCGAGCCCAGCGAGCAGAACGCTGCGATCAGCCTCGACGCATTCCAGTTCGACGTCAGGATGCGCCTCGCGCCAGCTAATGAGGGTCGCCCGGAGATTGCCGGCGGAGACCGAGCTATTGTACCCGAGCAATAGACCGCCAGCGCGGCCCTGGCCGGCTGCGAGCATCATGGTGACTAGCTTATCTGCCGTTGCCACCATTGGTCGCGCGCCACGAATGAACGCGGCTCCGGCCAGCGTCGTTTTGACCCCAGCCCGCGACCGCTCGAAGATAGACATTCCGATCGAGCGCTCCAACTTCGAGATGGAGCGACTGAGGGTCGATTGTTCAATATCAAGTGCCCGGGCGGCTCTGTAAAAACTACCATGGTCCGCCGCGGCGATAGCATAACAAAGCTGGCGGATTTCAAATGGCAAGCAGAACTCCTTACTCCGTTCGGTGATACCAGCTACCTGCCAGAAACAATTCCTATCTGAGCGCCGCTGTGGAGCGATTGGGATGATGCAACTTCTTCCTATCGTCGCGGCGCGCAAGGCCAAGCTTCAGCCAATGCTTGTTCGGCGCCAGCAACCATGTGAACGTCCATGAAGTAGCTGTTGTCTTCTGCCCAGCGCAGATAGGCTGAACGCAATCTATTCCGATCGTAACGCGGCGCCCCACACTCGCTACCCCGCGCCACTATCATCATGTCCAGCACGCCTTGAAGGTATGCGCCGCACGCTGGGTTGTTGGCGCGACAGCTTGCAACGAGTTCAGAGCCGTTTGTGTGAATCGGTTGTTCTTGCGCATAACTCGAAGCAGCGAGCACGACGGATGATACACACGCTCCGATGCAATAACCGACAGTCCTAAACATATTTGATCCTCGGATGGTGTTTTCAAAGAATGGGCCTTACCCCCATTCAGGCCCATTCAGACGACTGAGAGTTCAGTCGCCATCCTCATCGCTGTCGTTTTCATTCCCGAGGATTTGGCCTGTCGGCGTAACGAACAGCTCCACGTTCTTGCCAGCCTGATCCTTGCCTTCGATCTCGTAGAGCGTGCTGCCGTCCGCCTTTCTGGTTACCAGCTCGGCTTCGCGGACAGACGCGAGTCGTGTGCGCGCGGCGTTCATCGCGGCCACCGGCACCTGGTCGAGTGCGACTTCCTTCTCGCTATGCTCGCCGATAATGCGGTTCTCGTTCGCCTCATGGTTCTGCTGCGCCGCGAGCGCCACGCCTGCCACCGTCAACACAGCAGCGCTGGCTCCGATGACGAGAGTTCGTTTGCTAGCCATGTTCCGTTCCACTTCCTTCGGGGCCGGGGGATGAACGGGCGGCGGTCGCGGCCCGACTGGCCGTCGTCCGATTCTTAGTTTTTTCGATTGTTCATTGTGTCGAGTGCCGAGCGGAGACCGCGCGCCAGCTTTGCCGCGTCGTCATTGGCCCAGAAGTGCAGGAAGAACAGGCGCGGCTCGTCGTTCAACATATGGTTGTGAAGCGCTGTGACTTCGATGTCGTTCGCTCGAAGCGCTCGAAGGACGCGGTCTACTTCGCTCGCGATGAGGACGAAATCGCCCGTGATCGCCGCCTTGCCGCCGCCGGTGGGCTGAAAATTGATTGCGGTCGCAGTTCCCATTGATTGAGGCGTCACCATGCCGCCATCCATGAGCCGCTCCGCACGGGGAATACTGTATTGCAGAACGCCACCATTGACCCTGCCTTCGGCTCCCATCAGCTCGTCCAGAGCATCGGAGTTTAGATTGAGGCGAGACGGTGCTCCCGCTCCAAGAGACGGTGGAGAGATCGGTGTGCGGCTTGCGGAAATGGCTTGGCGCAGCGCCGCCGCCAGCCTTACCGGATCGCCATGCGCAGCTATGTGCATGTACATGGTGCCGGGCGCGGACCGCAGCAGGTGATTGTGGAGCGCGGTGATGGTGTATCCACCTTGCAAAAGGCGCGTCATCACAGGGTTCACTTCCTCGTGCGTGAGCACAAGATCGCCCATTACCATCACTTCGTCCCCCATAGGCTGAAACGCGGCCCAGGAGCCGAGCGCCAGCGAAGGCTCTATCGATACGCCATCCAGAACAACGCGCAGGTCGGAGCGAGGAAATCCGTAGCGACGAACTCCGTCCGGCTGCTCGACGCCGGGGCGTCCCAGCGCGGCGTCAACCTTCGCCCAGTCCGGTGCCGCCCAAGCAGGTGCGGCTAGTAGCAGCGTGGCCAACCCCGATAACAGCACCGTCCGCATAGTTTTGCTTCAACTCCTGATGCATAATGAGATCATGGTCGATGCCTCCTCGGGCACGCCAAAGCTGCGACACTCATGCATCGGCGCCGACCGCAAGGCACCTTGTAGATTCACAAGGTCCGCTGGCGGCATTCTGCACTAGAAGGCGATCGAACTCTTGTGCGAACGCAGCCGTCGGCAAACGACATTGGCGCACTGTCGGCACTGCTCGCACGCGGCTATGGTCGGCGCAAACAACAGAGGAGATGCCTCGGGCATTATGCGCCTACTACTGATCGAGGACGACGAGGACACGGGGAGCGCCGTTGTTGAAGCGCTGCGTGCTCGCGGTCACGCCGTCGATTGGGAGGACGACGGAAAAAGCGGACTTGATCGCGCCGTGAGCGGTGCTCACGCGTTGCTGATCGTTGACCGAATGCTGCCAGAGATGGATGGGCTATCGGTTGTCACCGAGCTGCGCCGTCGCCAAGTCGTAGCACCCGTGCTGATGCTCACGGCGCTAGGCTCCGTGGGCCAACGAGTCGAAGGTCTTGAAGGTGGAGCCGACGACTATCTTGTCAAACCGTTCGCGATCGCCGAACTGGTCGCGCGCGTTGAAGCGCTGCAGCGCCGGGCGGCCGGCCCGCCCAGCATCCTCTCGCTGGGCGATCTGACACTCGACCGTCTCGCTCGGACGGTGCGGAGAGGCAACACGCCCATCGAACTAATCCCACGCGAGTTCCAGCTTCTCGAACTACTGATGCTGAACTCGCCGGCCGTGCTTACGCGGTTGATGCTGCTGGAGACCGTGTGGAAGTTCCGTTTCGATCCTGGCAGGAACCTCGTCGAAAGCCACATCAGTCGGCTGCGGGCAAAGATCGATCGCGGTGACGATCCCCCCCTGATCCATACCGTGCGTGGGGAAGGCTATGCCGCTTGGAGTGATTAGCCGGCTGTTGCGCTCGACGGTGTCCCGTCTTGTTGCGCTCAACGCGCTGCTGCTCGTCATCAGCATGGTCGCCGGCGCGCTCGGCGGCTGGATCGCAACGCGCGGGGTGGTTGAGCGCGAGGCTCGAAATCGCATCGAGCTGGAGTCGCACGTGATCGCCCTCGAAGCGCAACGGGGAGGCCTTGATCGCGCACTGGAAATAATTCGAGCGAAGGCCGAGCGGCCGGGGTCGCCCGAGTATTATTTAGTTGGGCCAGATGGACGCACGCTGATCGGCGACATCCAAATTGTACCGCGAAAGGTCGGTTGGCACTTTATCGACCAGCCTCCGCCGCAACCCGGCGTCGAGGGCGTCCATCTGCTGGCGATGACGCGACGCCTTCCCGATGGATCCCTTCTCATCGTTGGAGAGGATATGGAGCGAAGCGAAGCAATCCGCGACGCTGTTTTCGGGGCCATTCTGACCGCTGGCGGAATCGCGTTGGTGTTCGGCATCATCGCAGGCCTCTTCGCCACGCGGCAGACGCTGCGCCAGATGAAGCGGATCAACGTTACCGTCCGAGCAGTCGAGCGTGGCGATCTCTCGGCGCGGACCGGCGCTCCGGTCGATGCGCGCACCGATCTTGATCAACTCGCGTTGGCCATCGACCGTATGCTCGATCGGATTGACACGCTGGTAGCCACGATCCGTCGCGTGTCGGCGGAGGTCGCCCACGACCTGCGCACCCCGCTCACGCGGGTGAGGCACTCTGTTGAATTGGCGTTGGCACAGCACGATGAAGAGCTCAGGTCTGCGGCGCTGGGTGAGGCGTTGGCCGGGCTGGACGAGGCGCTTCGGCTGTTCAGTGCGGTGCTGGATCTAGCGGAGATTGATGCCGGTAACGCGCGCGCGCGATTTCAGCCTATCGACCTGGCAGAGATCGTTGACCGGGTGGTGGATGCCTATCGTGCAGAGATCGAGGCTTCCGGCCGCAACATCTCTGTGAGCTTAGCGCGAGAAGCGCTGGTCGCCGGTGACGCCGACCTGCTGGCGCGTGCGCTCGCCAACCTGATTGAGAACGCGCTCAAATACTCCGGTGAGCACGCTCGTATCGATGTTTCGGTCACCGAGCAGGCCGACACGTTGACGATGGCGGTCGCCGACGACGGTCCCGGCGTATCCGATTGCGAGGTCTCCGAGATGCTGCGCCCGTTCGGGCGCTTGGACCGAGCGCGGCGTGCATCCGGCAACGGCCTTGGCCTCGCCATCGCCGACGCCGTTGCCCGACTGCACCGTGGAGCGCTGGCCTTTGCGCGGCTCCAGCCAGGGCTGGCGGTCGAAATCAGATTGCCGCGGGCACCGGCGGTGACGGCGGCTCGAATACTGGATCAAGTTGACTGAGCGTGACGAAAGGCGCTTCGCTGGTCCAGCGACCGACTAACGTATCCCGGAACGTGCGAACGTTTATGCCGGCGAAGCCGTGGTTCCTCGGCCGGCGACACGGCGTTCGTGCGCCGCGACCGCGCGACGGTATGCGGCATCCGCCACCTGTCGCACGGCGCTGGGCGGAAACGGCGCGACCGAACTGACGTTGATCTCGCACAAGACATAGCTGTCCGAGCCGCGATCGTCTTTCGGCCCGTAGAGGAAGTCCGCGTCCCACAGGAGCGGCAGCTCGTCATGCTCGATGGCGAGGATGTGCTGCAACCCGGGAATCCACGACTGTTCCATATCGTCTCTGAGCGACTGGAAAGCGCCGGCGTCGGCAGGCTGCATGACCCGCGGCCCCGGCTGCGCCTTCGGAGAATCGACCCCTTCCGCGGGTAGCGGCAATAGCGCGCGGATCAGTTGGTGGCCGAAACCGACGACCGTGCCCTCGCTCACATAGCAGCGGATCATGCCGTCCCCGAGCCGCGGTTGGAACGGTTGGTCGATGAGGCATTCGCCGCGCTCAAAATAGGGTGCGAACCGAGCGATCAGGGCATCGAGGGGGATCTTGAACGGAACGCTGTCCCGCGCGGCGTGAAGGACCGAAACGATCGGTTGGGCGCCACCCCCCCGGTCAGCAACTTCGACCCGCCACACGCCCCGGCCGCCATTGCTCCGATTTTCCTTGAGCACACGCGGCCCGGAAGCCAGGCGTTCAAGAAGCAGCGCGCGCAGTTCCTCCAGATCGGCGTAGCGGTGTGTGTCGGTGCCCCAACCCAGCGCCCGCGTGGCGTGAAGCACGCTTTTCACGCCCATTTTCGCGATGATATCGGGATGCGCGCTGATCGAGACGCCCGCCGCCGCGGCCTCGCGCAAAATCGGATCGAGCCTTGAGCGGTCACCGGCGTCGCTGATCGGGTCGGCCCAGACCATCACGCCATCGCACGTCAGCAGACGGTCGCGCGTTGTACCAGCCGTCTCGTCGGCATATCCAATCGCCTCGACCTCACCGCCCAACTCACGCAGCGCTGCCATGATCGGCCACTGGCGCGCGCTTTGCACGTCCAGAGGGCTGGTGGGGAGGTCGGTTCGCCACAACAGGCCGATCTTGGGGCAAGTGGTCAAGGCCGACTTCACTCGCCTCCCGTTCATCGCCGCTCTCCAACTCAGGCGCTGGCGGTGGCGATCGCCTGCGCATAACGGCGGTCGGTCGCTTCCCAGTCGAGGTTCTTGAACCACGCGTCGATATACCTGGCGGCTTGGGTGCCGTAATCCATGTGAAAGCTGTGTTCATACATATCGAGCGCGAGCAGCGGTATGCCGGCCGCAGCGCCGTGCATGTGATCCCAAGCCCAATGATTGTTGAGCGAGCGCGTGTGGACGTTGTAAGCGAGGATTGTCCAGCCAGAGCCGCCCGCAAGGCTCATGCCGGTGCGGCGGAATTCCGCCTCCCATGTCGCGAACGAGCCGAAGGCGGCGTCAATGGCGTCGCGGACCGAACCGGCCGCCCGGCCGTCGCCGCCCAACCCGTCGAAGTAGATTTCATGCAGCACCACCGAGCCGGTACGGTGCAGTTCCTCGCGTTTGAGGCCGCCGTAGATGGCAGGCGGCGCTTCGGTATCGGCGAGCGCGGCGGCCAGCCGTGGCCGCAATGCGTTCAGCGTCTTGACCGAGCCGGCATAGTTGTTCTCGTGGTGCGACGTGATCAATCGCTCGGACAAGCCCTCAAGCCTGGCCGGATCGAACTTGAGCGGCTTGATTTGATGGTTGCCGGCAAAGGCGGGGACGGTCGACGGCGTGGCGACCGGCGTCCGGGCGGAGGCTTCGTTGATCGTCATGGCGGCGGCTCCTATGCCTAGGGTTGCGATTGCACTGCGTCGGGAGAGATTGTCGATCGTCACATTCGGTCCTTTCCAATATGATTGATTAGGCTGCGTAAGAGTGACGGTGCGTCGCGATCATCCGAACAGGACGAGGCCCGCCCCCGCCGCGGCGAGAACAACCCACAGGATCGTCGTTTTGGCCTTGAACACGTAAAGGAGCGCGAGGGCGACGGCGAAGATCGCGAGCGGGATCACCACGCCGGGCACGTTCACGAGAGTCTTTTGCCCTAGTTCCAGCGTCGTGGCGGCGATCAGCCCGACGACCGCTGCTGATATTCCCTCTAGGAAGGTCTTGATCTTTTCGTTGTCCACCAGCCGTTCAAGCTGGTCATGAAAGAACAGAGAAAAGCTGAATGCCGGCAGGAAGATGCCGATCGTCATCACGATCGCTCCGAGTGGGCCGCCGCCGAAATATCCGATGAACGTCGAGAAGATGATCAGGGGTGCCGGCAGAATCCCCGATAGGGCGAGCCCGTCGAGGAACTGCGCATCCGTCATCCATCCATTGCCAACCGCATCGGCACGCAGGAACGGGATGACTGTGTAGGCCCCGCCAAAGGTGAGGAGCCCGGCCTTGAGGCCCGAGATGAAAAGATCCAGCAGCGACGGTTCTTGGTTTGCGACGGGTTGCGCCGAGACCGCATCTCCACCAACCGGACCGGCGAAAGTGACCCAGGCGAAGTAGAGCCCGAGCCCGACGAGCACGGCCATGAGCAGGCCGGCCGTCACCCGCTGACGGCGCGTCGCGAACATATAGACGAGGCCCGCGATCGGCAGGGTGAGCCAGAACGGCGTGCCGACGAGGGCCGCTAGGCCGGCGACGCCCGCGATACCCCAAAGCCAGCGGTCGAGCAGGATGTGACCGCCAATCCGGTGCACGGCGCGCACGATCAGGGCGATGACGGCCGGTTGCACTCCGAGAAATGCCGCGGTTGCGGCGGCAGTCTGCATGATCCCGGTGGAGAGATACAGCCAGGACAGCGCGAACATTAGGACAAAGCCCGGCATCATGAATCCCAGGCCTGCAAGAAGACCGCCGAGCTTTCCTTTAGGAAGCGTGCCGAAGAAGACGCATAGCTCGTGAGCCTCCGGACCGGGGAGCACCTGATACACGGCTAGGATGCGGTTGAACCTGGCACTTGAGACCCAGTGTTCCTCGTCGACCAACTCGCGGCGGATCATGGCGATTTGGGCGATCGGGCCACCCCATGCCAGGAAACCGAACCGCAAGAACTTGGCGAAGATCTGTGCATACGAAAGCTGCGGCAAAATGCCTTGACCTTCCGCAGAACCTACAGCCTCGCTCGGTACATTTGTCTGCATTCACCACGTTCCTCAAGCTATAACAGTCATCTCTCGGCCGAGGGCCGAGTGCCTTGCGCTGACTCCCGACTTCACGGGTTTTGCCGGGTGAAGTAGGCGTAGAAGCCATCGAGCGCGTCGCCGGCACCGGCGATGCGCTGGAGATCGTCATCGAACGTCGCGCACACGCCTGACAGCATCGCGCTGAGTCCCGGCGTTTCCGGCCGCTCAAACTTGTCGTCGCCGATGTCGAGGTCGTGGATGATCTCCCCGATCGCGGCTAATCCCGGATCGCCGTCCAGCTCGGCGCGTAGCAGCAGGGTCTCGAAGCTGCACCGATCGCCCTCATGGGTGAACTCGGCATCGGTCATATCGAAGCGCAGCTCGCCGGCATCGGACGTGTAGCTCCTGCCATCGACGAACTTGAAGCTCGCGTGGGGGTCGATGAATCGTCGGATCAGCCAAGCGCAGGCGATGCGATCGACGTGGACGCCGCGCCGCGTCACCCAGACGCGATGCTTGAGGTCAGCGGGCGACACCGCAGCCGCTTCGCCTGTGCGGCCGACGTCGGGATGGGCGTAACGCTTCTCGTCCAAATCCCGCAGCGCCGCCTCGGCACCTTGACGACCGTGCGCGCCAAAGAAGTCGAGCCGGACAATCTCAGAAAGCCGTCGCTGGAGTTTTGAGATCTCGGTCCCCGACGCCGGCCCAGTGTCGAGCAACTGCCGTGCGGCTTGGGCCAGCTCGTCATAATCGGCATCCCGCGCAGCGTCGAAAAGCTGGCGGAGCTCAACGTCGCTCTGGCCTTCGATCATCTGCGCGTCGATCAGCACCGCCTCGCCGCCGCTGGTCGTGATCTCTGCCAGCAGGTCGCGAAATGCGGTTTCGTTCTCCTCGCGACGGGGGAGCACATGAACAGCGTTCTTGAGCGGCACTGCGCCAATCGCCTGCAAGCGGCGCCAGATTTTCACACGCAGATAGGGCGGCTTCGCAGGGATTTGGTGCAGCAATGCTAGCCAATGCTCGGAGTCTTGCAAAGCGTCCATAACGCATATGTATCATTTCCGATGTTGAAATGAAACACGTATATCTCCATCCTGCAACGGTTCAGGAAGGGTGCGGATTGCGGGCGAAGCGCAAGCGACGTTCGACGGCGACGATCGCTGGCTCGTTTCGGTGTTTGGCGGCGCTACGGTAGTAGGAACAACGGGATGTATTCGTTATGTTTATCCTGCACGGGGCACCAAATTCCGCCGCCGGCCGCCGTTTGTGCGCGTCAGCCGCACAGGCTACGATCAGCGAAAACTCAGTGTTAACACGATCGTAGGCACGGCGGCCATCGACGGCAAAAAGTTCGAATCCTGTGGGTGCAACGAACTTTCACTACATGAAGAATCGGAATTGGTAGGGTGTGCTGCCTAGATTCGTCATGCGCTTGAGGACGCGCGCCAGCACCTTCGCATAACTCATCGTTACGGGTAGCGGATCATACAGCCCGTCATTGTTCCAGTTCATCTTCGACAAGGCGAGCGCCGCGCGGGCGCTGTCGTCCCACGTGCCGTGCCCGGCATGGCGGACAAGTCGGATCGGACGCGGCGTGCCGCGCTGACCCTGAAAATAGGTTTTCGGTCCCAAAGTCTCCACGGCACCGTGCATCCACAGTAGTGCCTCGCGCTCGCCAAGCCCGATCAGTGAGCCACGCTTAATTGGAAACGCCGCCGCCTTACCTCCCGAATTGGCTTGGTCGCGTTCCCAACGCGCGCCGCGCCAGCCCACATCCTCGACCACCTGAATCAAATCGACCGCCTCGCACAGCGGTAGTGCCTCGAAGCAGCCGAGCACTTCTGCGTCTTTGAACTCGGTCGATTTGTGGACCATGACCCGGCGCGGCGAGCGTCCGCCATGCCGGTGACGATACAGCGTCATCGACCGCGTGATGACACGGAACATCTCAGCCTGCGATAAAAAGGGATTATCGCGTTGCACCTGCACGTCGGCGGTATCGTAGGCGATAAACTCCAAGCCGGCGCCCTCCGCGTCGAACACCTGGCTGCAACAAGTCACAAATCGCGGTTTGTCGGCACCGTTCGACCGCACCGCATAGGAAATGCCGACATAGGCTGTTTCTGGGTCCACGTCGGCTAGCTTCCAGGGAACGCCGCCGGCCTTGGCATACAGCGCCAGCCCGACTCGCCACATCACGCTCGCACGGCAGCGATAAGCGAGCGCCTTGTCTTCGCGCACGATCTGGATCGGCATCCCGCGCGCGGCCGTATAGGCTTTGAGATGATCGTGGAGATCGAAATCGTCCCCCGCGCCGTAGAAGCCACGCTCCCACCGCTGCGGTAGGTAGATGAACAAGACATCGAAGTCGCTGCGGAACGCCTCAAGGGGCTGGATCGCACGAACGAGCTGTTCGGCGAGCAACACGTGCGGCATCGCCGATTGTGCCATCTCGCTCTCAAACGATCCGTCCAGCTCGACACGGCATTTCTTGGTTGCCGCCGTCACGCGCATGTCGAACACGGTATTGAAGCCCGGCCAATCCGGCAGATAGTCGGTTCGCTCGACCGGGCGCACGCTCTGGCTCAGCTCACGCATGAATGCGAACAGTCGCTCGGACTCGCCCTTCGGGGCCAGCGTCGCTACCCGGATCGGCGATTGCACCAATCCGCGCGAATGGGGGCCGAACCGCTTGAGCCCGCGCAGCGGATGAATGTCCCGCTCGCTCGTTCGCTCGGGATGGAACACCAGCTCGGGTTCGGGATACCATATGGTCGGGGCGATCTCGCTCGTCATGGCTGCACCAGCTTGGAGAAGGCCGTGTTCTTCCCGACTGCGAAGCGAGCATCGATCCCGTCGCCAATCGACAGCGCCAGAAGCGCTTCGCCGGCAAGGCGCTTTGCCCAAAAATCGATAAGCCGATCGAGATCACGATTATAGCGCTTCACCGTCCGTTCGCGCGCGAAGTCGGCGGTGATCGCTTTGGTCGCGTCCGTGACACCCTCAAACACGATCTTTGGATCAAGCAGCAGCCAAAGACCGTCGTCTGCCCAGTCAAGCCGGACCCCGACCCCCTCGTGCCATTTCAGGTCCGGGTGTTTGGGCACGGTGCCAGTCGTCTGATGAGTTATCGCGCGAAGCCCATCCCATGCGCTGTCGGCGGGATCTACTGGCACGAGCAAATCAGCGCTGCGGCGGCGGATCGCACGAACATTCTTGGCGGCACACAGCGCCTCTACCAAGGCATCGCGTAGCAGGCCGCGTTCGCCGGACTCATAGCGCAGGCGCCGCTTCTCGAAGGTGGCCAGATCGAACGCAGTGATTCCGAACGGGTCGAACACTCGACGGAACTCGGCATCGCTGCCGAAACCGAGCACGCCCGCTTGCGTGCGCGTCACGATCAGGCGCGCGTTCGCCTCGGCGACCGCCGAACGCGCCGCTGCGACACCCTCGATCGTGCATACCAGCTTGCGGCAATTGGCCGGGATGGTGACGGCAAGCCCGTTGAGCCGAATGAGGGGCCAGCCCCGCTGGCCCGAGGGCTCGGGAGCGCCCGACACGCGCGACCGTCCTGTTGCCAGCGCGTTGAGAGCGGATGTGTCGAGCGCGGGCAGCAGCCGCACGAGATCACGTAATATCTCATCGAAGCTCTCAATCCGCACCAGCCCGCACTCAACGCCCGCGTCGCTGGCGCGCTGGAGAAGTCGGATGACCCGCCCGAGCGGTGGATCGCTACCGCGATGCAGCCAGAACAGTCCGCCAGGATAACCGCCCGGCTGATTGAGCGCCGTTTCAAGCGCGTCCATCACTGAATCGTCGCGTCCGCTGTAGCCGGCGACTACGAGGCCGGATCGTCGGCAGGCATCCACGAGCTGCTGACGAAGCGCCGCATCCTGCTGGCGCAGCTCATCGGTCGTGTTCTTAAGCCGACGCGAGCGGAAATCGCCGTGCAGCTTCACTGCGATGGGCCATTTTTGCGCGCCGATCAATTGCCCCGCCAGTTCCGGAGCGTCGAGTGCAACGACGCTCAACGTGCCCGTTGTGCCATACGTTCTCGCGCAGGCATCTTCGATCAAGTGGTCGAAATTGGTCGTCCAGACGAGCTGAGTGTGGCCCGCTTTTAGAAGCGAGGCGAGGGCAAGATGGCCATAGGCCAGCTTCGCGCCGCTAATCATGCCTTGAATAAAAGTCGTGCGATCGCGCTCCACCGGGTAGGTTGCTTCGAAGAGCGCCGCGTATTCATCCGGTGAACCCGGCGACGGTAGTCGCTCGGAACTCGCAATGTGCGAGTCTAACAGCGCGCGGATCGCAGGATTACCGAGATCGGCGACACTCTGCGGCGACGCCTTGCGTTGGGCAACGAACAACGTTTGCTTGAATTGCCAGATCATATCCCAAGCGCTGGGGATGCCGGCTGAAACCGACGCACCCGCGCCAAGGAGCCACATTAATTGGCCGGGGCGCAGCGCGAAGCGCCGCACAAAGTCATCGCTCGATAGCTCGCTCGGGCTCGTTATGCTCTCCATCCGCCCATGCCTAACCGATCCACAAGCCTTCGCCAGCAGATTTTGTTCTCTAATGGTTCTCTAGGCTCAACCTTGTGATCGGCAGGTGCGGGAAGCGACGCCACCGTTGTAAGCGCCTGGGCTTCCGAGCAGCCGTAGCGCAGGTCATTCGGGGGGTGGTGGCAGCAGAGGCGGCGCCTCGTAGGCTTCTAGCTGCCACGGCCCCTGGTAGTTCTCAATGATGCCTTCGGTCGGCACGGGCATGCCGGCAATGAGCGCGATCTGCCCGAGACACCGGCTCAGGTGTCCGCGTAAGATTTCGAGGCCGTCGAAATAGGCTTGGCGCACGTCCGGCGGTCGATGAAACTCGCCGAAACGTGGATGCGGGGGCGCATCCTTGTCGCGCCGCAACAGCTCCTCGTAAGTCATAAACTGTCGAATACCAGTCGCCATCGCATCGAGCAGAAGGAACAGCGGTCCGTCCTGCAACTCGGCGAGTTCCACCTCTTTGTCGACGATCAACTGGCGGATTTCCTTGAGCGAAGTGAGAGCTCTCTCGATGCAATCGTCGCAACATTCCCACGCAGATAGGACGCGCCGATCGCGCAAACGGAGGACGATCTCGCGCGCCACACGGCGCTCGCGATCTTTAGGGCTGACCGCAATGCTGATGAAAGGCAAGTTCAAGGTGACGTCACCTATCCGGCCAGCGACTTGGCGGCGAGCGCGGGCGAGGAGATCGGTCAGATCGAACTTGAAGGGGATATCGCCACTTCGCACGGCTCAGGCCTCGCCCGGCAGGGTAATTGATGCAGCGAGAGCCGCCCCAATGGGCCCCGATCGGCGTTCGAGGAAATAGCGGACGCGATCGTCATTGCTGTCATCGAACTGCTGTCCAACCTGACAGGTCAGCAGCAGATCGGCAGCCCAGGTTTCGAGCAGCCAATCCCGCCCGACGCAGGCGGATTTCAGCAGGCTGAAGGTGGGAGATTGGCCGTCATTGAGTTCGACAAGAGCGCGGTGGAGGTTGTCGGCATCGACCACCCGATTTCCGACCGGCATGTCGCCAACGCGGATTCGTTTTCGCAGGGGGTAGGTAACTGCGTAGGGAAGCTCAGGCGGTGCGTAGAGCAGGTAGAAGACGGCCTTGCCGAAATCCCGATTGAGCGTGTCGATCAGTTCGACCTGTCGGTGTCCAGCCTGAATTGCGGCGAAGGTGCAGGTTTCGTCGAAGCTGTAGGTTCGGTGGAGTGCGGCGGCTGCTTGCTGCCCATCGCGGCGGATGAACGCATTCATGCCATGAAGGAAACCAATTTCATCTTCGTCTTCGACATCATGGTTAGTCGGAAAGAGACGTTTGGATTGGAGCAGGCCAATCTTCTTCGCCACCAGCTTGTCTTGTCGATAGACGAAGACGAGGATCGCAATATCCGCCGTTTCCCAACGCCGGCGTTGCGGAAAATCCCAATCCCAATGGGGAGCGCCTAGGCGCCGCAAACCACCGATGTTGTGAGTATCCATGCGGATGATCGCGCCCGAAGGCAGGAGCGTCGGCGCACTGTTGGGGATCAGCGCTTCAATCAATCCGTCATCGAGCGATGTCTCGCGGATATTGGGGAGATTGGCCAGGCGCTCACATACGTGGCGGTTTGCGTCCGCGAAGACGCCACGGAACCAGGCAACAACGTCGGCGGGTATCACTGGCCAAGGATTCAATCGCGTTCCCCTCATCTGCCGAGGTAATTGCACTACGCAATCCGACCAAGCGGTATCTACGGCGGCGGCAGAGGCAACTTGCCATCGGGAGGCTCGAAAGTGTGGGCCGTTGATCCTACCCCCGATGCTTCTCGAATAATCAGCGGCGTCGCACTACGCCATAGGGCGGCTACAGGCGCGCGGCGGCGGTTCTATAGGAGTGCAAACGGCGATGTGTATTCGTTATGTTTATCCAGGGCGGGGCGCCATTTCCCGTTATGGCTAACGAAAATCTCCTAATGAGATGCCAACTTATCGAGGCAGAATCATGTTGGAATATGGCGAAACCTATCTGAGCGAAAACGGCCGCATCCTTGAAGAGATGTATGCGGGCATGTCGCCGGAAGCCGTCGAACTCGCCAAGCCTATGGCTTCCGAGGATATGGATTGTGACGAGGAAGCCGACGCCGAGGCGCTGGTCGATTAGTCCAGCGGCTCCGTCCAGAAGCCTTCCATCAACCGGGCATTGGGCTCCGCAATCCTGACGGGCTGCATGCCCGCGAGGCGCCAAGACTGCGCATCGCCGCGGTCCGGACGCCCATCCAACGCATGTTCTGTAAGGTTCGTGGGCTGGAGCGTCAGGCACATGGCTTTTGCGCCGGCGGGCAGCTTGATCTCCGCGGTGTTCCCGCTGTCGTCCCGAAAAAGGCCAACCTGGTTCGCCGGCGCGTGGAAGCCGGCATCATTGCTTCGTCGGATCAGCACCCCAGTTCGGCGCCTTTTCGCAACGTGCGCCGGATTTGCGCAAGGTGTCGGCGATGAGCCACGGAGCGTTGTCCGCGGTGTCCAGCTCGACTTCTTGCTCGTCGCTGGACGAGGTCATCGCGCGTCCGGCGAACGGCCAACTTTCATCGGGGTTTCGTGTTGCAAGGAGAGCCGCCTGGCCGTGACGGGCTGGCGCGATGAGAATACCGATCCGGCCCGCTTAGAGAAGATGCGACCCATATGGCAAGCGGTCGCGGGCCGACACTCCTGCCTATTGCAAACGATCCGTTGAAAATAAATCAACTGATTTCCCACTTATTGTAAAGCGGCATCCCCTCCATCTTCAGGGTGCGGCGCCAACATCGATCACGTGATGATCGGCGAACATCGCCATGGCAGCGCGCACGTCGCGCAAACACTGAGGAAGGAATATCGATGACTGAGCTGACTGGAAAACGCGCACTTGTGACCGGAGCGTCACGCGGGATTGGTGCGGCTATCGCAGTTGCGCTGGCCGAAAAAGGCGCAGACGTTGCCATCACCTACGCGCATTCCGCCGATCGTGCAGCGAAGGTGGCGGAATTGATAAAGAGCAAGGGCCGTGCCGCCGTTGCAATTCAGGCCGATAGCGCGGATCCGATTGCGATCGCGCGCTCGGTGGACGAGGCAGTGAAAGCGCTCGGGGGTCTTGATATCCTCGTTAACAACGCCGCGATCGCTACCTACAAGGACGTTGCGGACTTCACGGTCGATGAGATCGACGCGCTCTTTGCCGTCAATGCGCGGTCGCCGATCCTGGCATCTCAGGCGGCCATGCCCCACCTCACTGCCGGGGGGCGCATTATCACGATCGGGTCCGCCGGCGCCGAGCGAATTGTCGGGCCATCGACGGTTTACTCGATGACGAAATCCGCCCTCCAATCATTTACACGAGGTTTGGCGCGCGAACTGGGTCCTCGTGATATCACCGTCAATCTCGTGCAGCCTGGTTCAACGAACACGGAAATGAACCCGGCCGAAGGCGAGTTCGGTGATTTCCAGCGGGCGTTGATCCCACTGGGGCGGTATGGCGAGCCGGAGGACGTGGCAGCTGCGGTCGCGTTTCTCGCGTCGAATGCCGCGCGCCAGATTACGGGGACCATCCTGACGGTTGATGGAGGTACACTCACCTAATACCTAGCCCATTACAGGGAGGGGCTGCGATCGCTCTATCGCGAAACTGGGTGAGATTCCCGGCGCTCGCAGCCACCTCGGTCAAGATCTTCTGTGGTTCGCCCAAAGGTTGATGCCAGGGTATGATCGAGGGAGACCCTCGGGCCTACAGGCTAACCATAACCCGCGGATATATCGCTTTGGGGCCTCGCTCCGCTCCAGCAGCGTCGAACCTTTCGGCGTTGTTAGAAGGGCGATGGAGGTGCCCATCACAATCATCAGGGCAATGGATTGCGCTGGCTTATTTGAGGCTTCCCGCGAACCGTGCGCTGATGCGCTCTCGACGAAAGTGCTCCGTGTAAAAGTCGATGAACGCTCTAGTTTTGAGCGGTTGCAAGGCGCGACCTGCGTAGTAGATCGATATTGATCCCGCATCTGCATACCATTTGGGAAGAATGCGTATCAGCGCGCCGCTCTCCAAATGCGGAAGCGCGTCCGGCATAGCCACCATTGCAATACCAAGCCCCGCAAGGGCCGCTTGGATCATCGGAGCGGAGTCGCTCATAACGACTGTCTCTTTCAGCAGCGCGCGCTCCTCATCACCCTGAGCATTCCGCATCATCCATTGTCGGATGCGACCCGATGTCGAGAAGCGCATGAGAATCCCATCGTATTCAGCGAGATCGGCCGGGCTCGTCGGTAGAGCTTTTCTGCCGAAATAGTTTGGCGCGCAGACGGCGACGACGTGGACGGGCGCTAGTGCCTTGGCAACAATTCCGGGATTTAGGTCAAAGCCCCCGCCGATCGCGACGTCGAAGCCTTCCGCAATCAGGTCGACTTGGCGGCTATCGAAATGCCAATCGGGGCAGATGCCCGGATATCTGCTGAGAAATTCTGGCAGCGCGGGAAGGACGTAGCCCATGGCGAAGGAGAGGCTCATGCTCACTTTCAGGACGCCGACTGGCTCGCCCTTGATCTGCGAGGCGCCGTCGATTGCGCTCTGAAGATCGGCAAGGCTGTCGCCGATGCTCTGCAAGAAGGCTTCACCCTCTTCCGTCAGGGCCAACTTGCGTGTCGAGCGATGGAATAGCCGCACGCCCAGGTTTCGTTCGAGCATGCCGACGTTCCGGCTGACTGCCGCCGGCGTGAGGGAGAGCCGGCGAGCCGCGCCCGAGAAGCTGTTTGCCTCCGCGCTCCGAACGAACGCTTCCAGGTTGGCGAGCGTCTCCATGTGCATCAACCTTCAAGCAGGAATTGAAACTCAAACAATACGTCTATGACTTTTGATATGCCTATCCACAGTCCATTCTCTGGTCAACGGAAACACTTGGTTGAAGGACCGGATCATGACGGTTGGTATCATCGGCGCAGGCAAGATAGGCGGTGCGTTCGCGAAGGCATTAGGCAAGGTTGGCCTTGAGGCCGTCATCGCGAACAGCCGCGGACCTGACAGCATTGCGGAGCTGGTCTCCACATTCGGAGGCTCAATCCGGGCTGGAACGGTCCAGGAAGCGGCAGCACAGGACATCGTTTTTGTGGCCGTCCAGTGGTCGAAAATTCCCGGCGCGCTCGCGGGTCTGGATTTCGGCGGCAAGGTCGTGATCGATGCCAATAATCCCATCGAGGCGCCGCTCTATCGTCCGTTCGATCTGGGTGGCCGCATCTCGTCGGATGTAATTGCGGACCTCGTTCCCGGTGCGCGGGTCGTGAAGGCGTTCAACCATCTCACCCCGGCCCAATTGTCGGGCGATCCGCAATCGGAAGGCGGCAAGCGCGTCCTCTTTTATTCGGGCGACGATCGGCGGGCCAAGGCTGAGGTAGCCGCCATCATCGACCAGATCGGCTTTTTCGGCATCGATCTCGGCTCGATTTCAATCGGCGGTCAGCTCGTACAATTCCCCGGTGGCCCCCTGCCGGCGCTGAACCTCGTCAAGTTCGGCTGACTCGTCTTCTTACCAAGACTTCCCTCAATAATGCGCAGAAGCGTCTTACGAGTCGAGTTCGGCGATGCTGCCAGTACCCGCCCACGTCCGACCGCCTCTGTGATTGCAATGAGATTGGGCACCGTTGGGCTTGCTTCCGGAACCGCTTGATCCGAACGACGACGCTTCCCCGGCAAAGGCTCGGCCAGCTCCATCACACCGAAAAACGGCGCCGTCACGCTGAGCGTCCTACCTCAAACAGGGTGTCCATTCGGCTGTGAGCATGGAAATGCGCCGGCGCAGTGAGGCGATGCGTTCGGCGCATCGTCGGCGTCAGCCGGCATCGCCGCCTTCGGCGGCGAGATCACGCAGCTGCCGCTCAAATTCCTCGGGGGGTTGCGCGCCGGAAATTAAATGCCGGTCGTTGACGATCACCGTCGGAACGCTGTTGATACCGCGACTACGCCAAAGCTCCTCCTCGGCACGGACATCTTCAACGTATCGATCGGATTCCAGCACCGAACGCGCCGCTGATCCGTCCAGACCGACCTCCTCCGCGGCCGCCACGAGAGCGGCATGGTCGCCCGGATCGACCTGATCGGTCCAATACAGCGCCAGCAAGCGGCGCTTCAAGTCGAGCTGCCGACCCTCATCCTTTGCCCAAGCGAGCAGACGATGTGCGTCGAACGTATTGTAGATTCGGCTCTCATCGGAGGTGTTCATGGTGACGCCGACGCCGGCGGCACGTTCCCGGATCATCTCGCGGCTGGAGCGAATCTGGTCGTGCGGCATGCCGAACTTCCTGCTGATGTGCTCCAAGCCGTTCTGCCCGCCCGCCGGCATGTCCGGGCTCAGCTCATAGGGATGGAACGTGATATCGGCGTCGATCTGGCCCCCCAAGGCCGCGAGCGCCTGCTCCAGGCCTCCTAGCCCGATCGCGCACCAGGGGCAGGCGATATCCGAAACGAAGTCGATCTTGAGCTTGGTGGTCACGGCGAAGTCTCCTGCTGGCTGCATGATAAGTCGATTTCGCCGTCGGCCCGACAAGCCCGACGACACGACCCTTCCTTGGTTTTCAGCGATTAGAGTTAACCAGGTCGGGTTGGGACAGATGCTGGCGACGACCCGTTTCAGCGGCCTGTGTGATCGCCTGAAGCACCCGGTGACGATCAAGCGCGACCGCGAAGTCCGGCGCATCGATGGTTCCGTCGCGCAGGTCCGCGGCGAGCTGGGCGTAGAGGCGGGCGACACCCGCTGCGGGCGCTTCGAGTTGCAGGTCGGGAGCCGCATATGCGGGTGGGACCTGTAGCTGCTCGACAGGCTCGCTGCCGCGGCGCAACGTGATGGTCATGTCGCCGAAGTGGATGTAGCCCGACGCCGTCTCGACCCGCAGACTGCCTTCGGTGCCCTGGATTTCCCACACCAAGCCGGCGGACTGCCCGGCACTATAGTGCAGCGAAGTGACGATCCCGCCTTCGAGAACCCCGGCGACGACCATCTCGTCCGGCGCATCCTTCGCGAGGGACGTGCCATCCGAGATGCGGACGCCATCGCCGCGCTGATTGGCGACGATGGCGGACAGGCTCTCGAATGCGCCGAGGACGTGCGCGAGCGGTTGGAGCGCGTGGCCGAGCATGATGCTTTGAAGCGTGGCGCCATTCTCTGCGCGAGCCATATACTCAAACGGCGGGTCATATCGGCCGACCCACATGTCATCGTTCAGATGCGCTCGGATGCTCGTGCTGAGCGGCATGCCGATCACGCCCTGCCGGACGAGGTGGTGAAGGTAGCGGATCGGCGGGTGCAGGCCGCCCTGCAAGCCGATGACCGTGCGTACCTGCCGTTCGCGGGCAAGCCCCTCCAGCGCTTCGGCTTCCGACAGGTTTCGCGCGAGCGGCCATTCGCAATAGACCATCTTGCCCGCGGCGAGCGCGTCGGAAACGATCTGCTTGTGATCCGGCACCTTGACCGCAACCACCACCAGGTCGACCTCCGGCCGCAGGACCAGCGCCTGATGTGTGTCAAAGGCAAGATCGGCGCCCAGTCGGCTAGCGGTTGCTTTCGCACTCTCCATGCGGGTCGTGCTGACGGCACGGATCTGGTATGCGTCGAGCGCCCGCAGCGCCGGGACGTGAGCAATTCCCCCCCAGCCTCGATCGGCACTGGCGCCGACGATGCCGACGCCGATCCGGGTGTTTGCTGAATTGGTCATGTAGGCGAGCTCCTGTCTGGTGCAGCCGGGGCAATGCTCGCCGCGCTGCTTCACCATGGTTTTGTTTCCGGACAAATGCTTGGGCGCATAGCGAGTGACCAAGCATTGCCGTTCGTGTTGCGTTTGCATGGGTTTGAGCCCAAGTGACGCAAGCGCAGGGGGGTTAAAAGTGAGCCCAATGGGCCTCGAGTTCGCGCGCGACATCGGCCGGACGCTCGATCATCGGCCAATGCGAGGCGCGCAGCTTCACGACGGCGCGTGCGTGAGTGGCATTGCCGAGCTCGTCGGCGAAGCGGTGCGGCAGAAACGGATCGTCTAGGCCCCAGATCACCAGCGCGGGCGCGATCATGCTGCTCAAACCCGGTTTCCACTCCGCCCCGACCTCGATTGCCGAACGGTAAAGTGCGAGAATGCTTGCCCGCATGGTGGCATCCATATGCCGAACCGCTTCATCCGCCGCATCTTTCGGCATCTGCGCCTCGACGAGGTTCGCCGCAAATTCCTCGAGGTCGAGATCCTTCATCCATTGCTCGCCCTCACCTGGCGTCTGCCAGATCTTGGCGAGATAGTGCCATGGGTATTCCGGATCGATGGGCCCGCTGATTCCGGTCCAAGTCCGCACCAGATCCGGTCGGATGGACGCGAGGCGACCCGTGAGCAGGCAGCCCCAGTCATGACCGACCAGATCTACGGGTTCGCCGATCTCAGCGATCCGGTGGATAAGCCAGTCGAGATACTCTTCCTTTGTTGACCTGAAGTCCGACGGCAACGAATTGCCAAAGCCGGGAAGATCAACCGTGATAATGTCGTTGCGCTCAAGATGAGAGCGGACGGTGTCCCAGAGCCGGTGGGTGTCGGGTACGCCGTGGACGAGGACTGCAGGCATGTCGCGATCTCCTGATTGTTGTTATCAGGAGAATAGGGCGGTGGAGGCGTTGCGGAAGCCGGTGTTGGAGAAACCCGGCGTTGCCATTTTCGGAACCCTCGGCGCCGTGCGCTCTGTGCGAACGCTGACAACATAGACTACATATCTTGCTCCGCCGCCCGGTTCAGCAACCGGCCCGGATACTCTACCGGAAGGCGGCTGGCTGCGCCAAGGCGGCGCGTGTCGTCCGAATCGAGTTCGACCTCCGCTGCCTGTAGATTCTCGCGCAACTGCTCGACGCGCTTTGCGCCTATTCGGCAGAACCTCGGCCGAGGGCGCGATGCGTAGCGCCACGGCCGTCGTCAGGCCCCAGAATTCGCCCAGGCCGATGCCGAGCATGGCACGCGCGAGCAACAGGACCGTGACGCTGGTCGCAATTGCCGCGAGGATGCAGGAGCCGAACATCAGCAGCATCAATACGACAATGATCCTGCGGCGGTCACTCGTGCCCATACCAGTCACAATGATCGAATCCGAGATGGCCGCGACAAGCCCCGTGGTCGTCATTCCTGTCCGACGGCCTCTTTTGACGCGCCCAAATCTTTCGCCATCGGCGTCAGGATACTCACAGGCAGCAGTTCCGCCGTCACTAGTCCGAAGACGCCGAAAGCGAGCGAGAAGATCGCCAGCCAAGCTGCGTTCGGCTACTGCTGACGGATCGCCCGGTACGCTCCCCTTTCACACGCGGAGGGAGGTTCTCCGGTCAACGTGCGTACTCTCCATCGCGGACTGTGTGCGTACGCCACATGGATGACGGTGTAGGGGCCTGGACCGATCGCAGCGTGGTCGTTCGCACGGGATGGCGCGAATAGGCGGGCGAGCAGTTTCTTTGATCAAGGCAGCGGACCGCAATGTCGATTACGGCCGCCGCATCCGCCGATGTCATCCCGTCGTTTACGAGCGACGACAGACCGAGCCTGAGAGTGTCCGCCCACAAGGCGAGTCCTGCGACGTCTACAAGCCCAGGCAATTCTTCCGTGAGCATCGCATCCCGCAAACGGGCCTCCAACCGTGTTCGAGCGGTAAGACAGTGATCTGTGGACGCCGGCCCGCTGTGGTCATCGGTCAGATCGAGGAGGAAGGTCCTGACATAATCCCGAACCTGCACCGGCGTCGCTGCCCGGTAACCGGGAGATGTCATTGGTCGGCTCCGGTCATGGCTGTTTGCCCGGGGCGCAGCGCGATATGCTTGTACTCGACAAAATCCTCGATCGCCGCGACGCCGTTCAGCCTGCCGAGGCCCGAAAGCTTGAACCCGCCTTCTTCCGTGCTGTCATAGACCTTGGCCCAGTCGTTGACGAAAACGCTGCCAACCTCGAGCGCCTGCGCGACGCGCAGCGAACGGTCGAGGTCCCGGGTCCAGACGCTGGCGGACAACCCGAATTCGCTGTCGTTGGCGAGTGCGACCGCCTGTGCTTCGTCGCTGAAGCGCTGGATGGTGATGACCGGTCCGAACGTTTCCTCCTGCACGATCGCGAGCCGGTTGTCGTCGACCTCCAGCATCGCGGGTCGGAAGAACGCCCCCGCGGCGAGTGGGCCGTCGGTTACGGGGCCGCCGCGCACGATCGCCCTGGCGCCGGCCGCGATCGCGTCTGTCACGACCTTGTCGACCCGTGCGACATTGGCCTTGTCGATCAGCGGTCCCATGTCGCTCGCAGGGTCGGCTGCCGGGCCCACCCTGACGTTGCGCAGTCGATCGGCAAGGCGGTCGCGCACGACCTCGTAGAGATTGTCCTGCACCAGAAGGCGCGATCCGGTCATGCAGAACTGACCGGCGAACACCGTCAGCGCCTTTTCGAGGACCGGGATCATGGATGCGACATCGGCGTCGTCGAACACGATCATCGGCGCCTTGCCGCCGAGTTCGAGGCCGAAGCGCTTTATTCGCCGCGCTCCGACCGCGCCGATCGCCGCGCCGGTCCTCGTGCTGCCGGTGAAGCTGATCATTGGCACATCCTCGCTCTCGACGAGGTGCGCAGCGCCCTCCGAGCCGCTCTCGGCAAAGATGTTGACGACGCCGACGGGCAGGTCAGGCGCTTCGGCAAATATCTCGGACAGCACAGAGGCGACCTGCGCTGCCTGACCCGGCATCTTGACGACCACTGTGCAACCGGCGGCCAGCGCCGGTGCGAACGACCGGACTGCAAGGATGACCGGGGAGTTCCAAGGTACGATGACTCCCGCCACTCCTATCGGTTGGCGTAGTACGATCGAGATGCTTCCCGGCCGTGGCTGCAGCGCGCGCCCAGCCTCGGTACGAGCCATTGCCGCCCAGTAGCGCAGCTTGCTTGGCGAACCGTCGGCTTCGAGCGCTGCCTCGCTCCCGATCTTGCCATTCTCGAGTGAGAGGATGGCGATCAGCCGCTCGCGATGGCGTTCCATCGCGGCTGCCATCTGATCGAGCACTCGGGCGCGCAACTCGGCATCATGCGCCCATGGTGTCCGGCGGAACGCCGTCGCGGCGGCGTTGACCGCATCGCGCGCGGCGGTAGCCCCGTCGTCGGCATAGCTGCCGAACGTCTCGTAGGTCGCCGGGTCGATCGAAGGGGAGAGCGCCACCGGCGCGGCGAAGGCGCCGTTGATCCAGTTTCGGGCCGGAGAGTTCGTCATCGCGTCGTCCTTTGCGAAGGGGTGCGGGCGTGCCGATCCGTGGCACGCGCGTCATGGCCCGTGTCTGGAAGGAGACGGCCTGCGGTAGTTTCGGCTGCCGCGAGGCCGCAGGGTATCAGGTCAGGAAGGGCGGCGCGTTCTCTCCGCGCAGGCGATAATTCGGCCGCGGGCGCTCGAGCCTGATCGACTCCAGCACCGTGTAGGCGTGATACTTCGTCTGGGTGGTCACCCCGGCCAGCCGTTCCGACCACAGCTGCCCGTTGCTGCTGCGCTTCTCGAGCACATATTTCGTGGCGTAGTTCGCCATCGAGTTGATCCAGTTCTCCGTTCCGACGAATACTTTGTCCCAGCCCGCACCGTCGAGGATGCCGATGAGCGCGTCGGAGCGGGAGAAGCGGTCGACCGCGGCCTGTGCGCCGGCGAGGACGTCGGCGAAATACTCGATCGAGGCCTTCACCGTCTCAGGTGTGCCGTAAGACATGTGGTGACCGGCGACCAGGAAGTCGAAGTCGAACTCCGTCAACTGCTGTTGCGCCTGATACCAGCCCATGATGTTCTGCGACGCATCGCAATGCATGAAGGTGGCGCTGCCGGGGCTGATGATGTCGATGACGGTCAGCACTCTATGGGCCGGCGCATAGATGAAGATGTTGCCGGGGCAGTGGTTCTCGCCCTTGTACGACAACTCCAGAGTCACGCCGCCGACGATCAACGTATAATCCTTGTCGAATGTCAGCGTTGGGATCGGGCGCTTCGGGTCGGGAAAGCGTTCGAGCAGTTCCTTCGTTATCTCGTGCGCGACGATTTCAACGCCCGAGCCGAACACCGATGCGGCGCCGATATGGTCGGTGTGCCAATGGCTATAGATGACGTGCGTAACGGGCTTGTCGGTGACCTCCTCGATCGCCGCCAGCATGTTCTCGCCGATCGTCGGGGGTGCGTCGATCGCGATCACGCCGTCGTTCGTCACGACGAAGGCCGCGTCGTACCCGCCGCTCGTGATCCAGTAGAAGCCGTCGCGAAGCTCCTCGACATGGTAGCCGAGCCTTTGAAAGCGTTCGCTGGAGAAATAGGGCGGATAATAGTTGGGTGGGTCGGCCGGATGCTCGCCGGCTTCGGGGAAGCCGTAATTGTCGATCGCGAAGAACGCTGGCGTGTCGTCGGCGACGATCGCCTTTTGATGATTGTTGCACATGGCTTTGTTTCCTTTCTGCTGAGTGGTTCAGGCGTGCGCGGCGTCGAAGCGCAGCACCGCCTTGATGACGCGGCCGGCGGCTACGTCGTCGAATGCCCGGTTGATGTCCGCGAAGTCGTAGAAGGTGATGAGCCGGTCGAACGGGAAGCGACCGGTGCGGTAGAGGCCGATCAGCTCTGGGATCATCAGCGCGGAAATTGCGTCGCCCTGGATGATTCCCTGCAGCGTCTGCCCGACGGTCAGGCGCGATGCGTCGACGAACGCGCTCGAATGCGCGTTGAAGGCGACGAAGCCGAAATGCCCCATCGGCGCCAGCGCGCCGATCCCGGCGTCGAGGTTGGCGGCCCGCCCGCTGGTATCGAGGACGAATTCGACCCCGCGTGGCGTGATCGCGCGGATCGCGGCCGTGACGTCCGGCTCATCGGCGGCGTTGACGACGTGCGTCGCTCCGAGTTCGCTTGCGAGTTCGAGCCGCTCGGCATTCACGTCGATCGCGATGACGGTTGCGGCATCCGCGACCTTCGCCGCCATGATGGCGGCAAGGCCGACCGCGCCGACGCCGAAGACCGCGACGCTCGCGCCCACTGGCACCTTCATCGCCTTGAAGATCGCGCCCGCGCCCGTCTGGAAACCGCAGCCTAGCGGCCCCAGAATCTCCAGCGGGACATCATCCGGCACTTTGACGGTGTTGCGCTGGTGAGCCAGCGCATAGGTCGCAAAGGACGATTGGCCAAAGAAATGCGCGTGGAGGTCGTCGGCGCCGTGTCGCTCGACGCCGATGCTGCCGTCCAGCCGCGCCCCCGCGAAATTTGCCTCCCAGACCTTCTCGCAATAGGCGGCATGTGAGGACAGGCACGGCTTGCATTGTCCACAGGAATGATAGGAAAGCACGACATGGTCGCCCGGCTTTAGATGGGTCACCGATACGCCGGTCCGTACGACGACGCCGGCGCCTTCGTGACCGAGAATAGCGGGCAACGGTGATGGCATCAGTTGTTGGCGGACATGCGAGTCGGTGGCGCAGATGCCAGTCGCGACCATGCGAATGAGAACTTCGTCGGCTCGCGGCGCTTCGAGAGCGATGTCCTGCATGATGAACGGTCCATCCTTTTGCTCGACCACGGCCGCGCGGGCACGGGTGTTCGTGGCTTGTTGCTGTGCGGCACTGGCGAGTGCTGGCTGATTCATTGTTTGCTCCATCATGCTCGTATGCGGTCTTCCGCTGCGTCGCCGTCTGGTTTACCCCTCGTGTCCTGTTGCAATAGCCGCCAAGGCAGGAACCTGGAGTTGCGTATGCCGGAACCCGCGCCCGTTGATCTGCTCGATGTCATCGCTTTCGTCCGCGTGGTTGAGACGGGAAGCATTGCGAATGCAGCGGCGCGCCTCGGCATCGCCAAATCGATCGTCAGCCGCCGTGTGAGCCGCCTGGAGGGAGTGCTCGGTGCCCAGTTGCTGACGCGCACCCCGCGCGGCACGACGCTGACCGATATCGGCCGCGAGTATCACGAGCGGGCCGCCGCCGGCCTGTTGGAGCTGGAGTCGGCGCGCGAGGTGGTCACCAAATCCACCAGCGAGATCTTCGGGCAGCTTCGCATCCAGGTGCCCGCCGCCTTCGGCGAGTTCTTGCTGGCACCGATCCTTGCCGAGTTCGCGGCGCGCTATCCGCGCATCGAGTTCGACGTCCGGTTCACCGATCGCCAAGTGGACATGATCGCGGAGGCCTATGATCTGGCGATCTGGCCGGGTGCCGTGCCGGACTCGATCCTCATCACGCGCAAACTGGCTACGGTGCGATGGGCGATGGTGGCAAGCCCGGCCTATCTCGACGCGCGCGGCCGTCCCGCCGGGCCGGCGGACCTGGCCGACCACGATATCATCCTGTATGCGTTCGATCCCGGCCGCTGGCGACTAAAGGGACCAGACGGCTGGGAGCCCGTGCGGATTAACTCGCGCTTCTGTACCGACAGCGGGCGGATGCTGCTAGCTGCGGCGCGCGCAGGTCTCGGCATCGTGCTCGTCCCCAAGTTCATGGTTGAAGAGCCGCTGGCACGCGGTGAGTTCGAGGCGGTGCTACCGGACTTCGCGCACGAGGGCGGCGACCTGCAGATTTTCATGCCGCCGGCACGCGCCGGTATCGCGCGGGTGCGGGCACTCGTCGCATTTCTTTACGAAAAGCTTGACCGCGAAGTCTGAGGTGCGCGTCAGACCCGTCCAAATGCGGCCAAGATCAACATGACGCCGCAGATCGCCAGCGCCGCCATGATCGCTCCGATCGCCGGAACGAAGCGCGGCTGAGTCCATCCCGAGCCGGCGGCAGGCGCTTCTGCGAATCTTCTTCAATGTTCGGGTTGCGCGTCCAGCAACGCTGAGTTCTTCGATCCCCGTCTTGATTGCGGCGGGGGTATTTCGAGATGATGAGGCACAAATCGACACGCTGACTGTGTCGGCGATAGTCGGGCGTCACCCCGAAAGGATGGAACATGCTTCACAGATCGATCGATCGCGTCACCCTCATACCGCCACTCGGACCCGGCTTCGATGGCGAGCGTCACAAGGCGGCGCTGGTGGTGGCTCCGGGAAATTTCCACGCCACCGACCCGTTCTTCCTGATGGCGGACGACCACATCACGCTGGAAGGGCGCTTCGGCGAGGCACATCCCCACGCCGGGCTGGAAACCGTAACCTTCATGCTGAACGGCACGATGGAGGATACCGGCGGCCGACTGGCGGAAGGCGACGTTGAATGGATGACGGCGGGCAGCGGCATCGTCCACTCGGAGGACGCGATGGTGTCGACCGGTATGCGACTGTTCCAGCTGTGGCTGGTCCTGCCCGAGGAACAGCGCAACATGCCGCCGAGGGTGCAGATCCTGCAGCGCGTGGCGATGCCGGTCCATGTCGAACCGGGGGTCGAGGCGACGGTCTACAGCGGCCGGTTGGGTGACGCGGCGGCGCCGACGAAGAATGCGGTGTCCATCACGCTGGCGGACATCCGGCTGGAGCCGGGCGCTACCTTCGCGCCGGAACTGCCCGCCGCCTATAACGCCTTCATGGTGGTAATCGATGGCGAGGCGGCTGCCGGTGCCGGTGGCGAACCGCTGTCGGAGAACATGGTCGGCTGGACCGGTCCCGCCGGCGACGGTTCCAGCACGCTCGCGCTACGAGCGGGCACGAAAGGCGCCCGGATACTGCTGTACGCCGGACAGCCCCAGAATATCGAGGTCGTAGCGCAGGGGCCGTTCAT
Source organism: uncultured Sphingopyxis sp. (assembly GCA_964426485.1). GTDB lineage: Bacteria > Pseudomonadota > Alphaproteobacteria > Sphingomonadales > Sphingomonadaceae > Sphingopyxis. The sequence goes on from CAYRQX010000014.1 coordinate 35,816, forward strand.
TGCGGGCTCCCGCGACGAGTTGGCGGGATATTACGCCGCTTATCGCCACGGCAGGTTCCCGCACGCCGGCACGATGCGACCGGTCACCCTCGCATGACGCGGTTAAATCCGGAGGAGCCGAACATGGCCAGGAAAATCGAGATACGGACGACCGGCACGCCTGCCGTCCTGAGAGCGGTGGAGACAGAGGTCGGATTGCCCGGCGTTGGCCAGGTACGGCTGGTGCAAACGGCCATCGGCATCAACTATGTCGATGTCATGGTCCGCAAGGGCCTGTACCCGATGCGGCTTCCCGCCACGCCGGGCTTCGAAGCGGCGGGTGTAGTCGACGCCGTCGGCCCGGGGGTGATCGGCTTTGCACCGGGAGACCGCGTCGCCTATTTCTTCGTCGAGGGAGCATATGCCACCGCCTCGCTCGTCCCTGCCGAGGCGCTCGTTCGCCTGCCGGATGACATATCCGACGAGGTGGCGGCAACCTTCCTTGCGAAGGGGCTGACGGCCTGGATGGGATTGTACGCCCTGCATCCGTTAAAGGCGGGTGAGACCGCCCTCGTGCTCGGGGCATCGGGTAGCGTCGGGTCGATCCTGTCGCGCTGGGCGCGGTCGCTTGGAGCAATGGTGATCGGTGTGGCAGGATCGGTCGGCAAACTGGCGTCGGTCTCGGCCGGCGCCCACCATGCATTCGTTGCCGACGATCCCGCGCTTTCCGACCGGATCCGCGCGCTCGCACCCGCCGGCGTGGACGTGGTCTACGACTTCGTCGGACGCGCGACCTTTCCGTTGGCCGTCGCTTGTGTGCGGGATGGCGGCGTGATCGCCACGATCGGCGCCGCGTCGGGACAGGCGCCTCCCGCGGCCGATCAGCTCCGCTCCCGCGCCGTTCGATTCCGAGGCGGCGGCACGCCGCAGTACGTTCGAGGCGAAACCGTCGTTGTGGCCACGGCCCAGCTCTGGGACGCGATCCGGGCCGGCCTGTTCGGCGACCTTCCCGTCTCCCGTTATGCGTTTAACCGGATCGCCGCAGCGCACGAGGACATGGAGGCCCGGCGGCTTAGCGGCCTTCCCGTCCTGACGGTGTGAGAACCGATGCCGGGAGAGGCGCTTCGTGCGCAACGTGCAGGCAACCGGCCGACGGCAATCGCCTCAATGCACCGAACTCGTCCGCGATCCGCTCCCAGGTGACGGTGTGACGCGGATGAAGGGCCTGCCGCTATTTCGCGATCGCACATGCGCCATGTCGTTCACCTCGATGATCGGCATGACCTCTCCGCACGGGATCCCTCTTTTGTGGTGGACAATATCGTTGAGGACGTCGGGATGGCTAGGAAATGATGCTGAATGGGGTCTTGTCGACTGAGGCGCGCTTTTACACCGAAAGCGGACCAAAACCGGCCAAGTTCAGCTGTTTCCGGCGATTGTTCGGGCTAAGGCAAGGAATTGCATTTGCGTGGCGGATTGGGGCTCCTCGCGACAAGCCAATTGTCCCAATCATGCCCGCAGAACGGCCCTGATAATCAGTCCCACCGCGGCTAGCGCCAACACGCTCGCCACCCAAATTGCGACGAACCAGCCAATCTGTTTCAGGCGCGCCGGCATCAATGATATCCATCCGCGCCCACTTTACCGCGGAACACCCAATAGGACCAGGCGGTGTAGGCGAGTATGATCGGCACCATTATCGATGCGCCGACCAGCATGAAGACCTGGCTGCGATGTGGAGCAGCCGCTTCCCAGATCGTGACGCGCGCCGGGATGACGTCGGGCCAGATCGAGACACCAAGGCCGATCAGGCACAGGCCGAAAAGCGACAGCGCCCAGAAAAAGGGCTGCGCATCCTTTTTCAGACGCAGGCTGCGATAGAAGAGGAAGGTTATGATCAGCGTCGCAAGCGGCACCTGCGCCGTCGCCAAGACGCCTGGAAAGCTGAGCCAGCGCTGATGATATTGCGCCTCCAGCGTAAGCGTCGCGAAGCTGATCGCCCCGATCATCAGCAACAGCGCGATGCCGAGGCGGCCGGCGTAAGTCACCGCTTGGCGTTGCAACCCGTCCTCGGTTTTCCAATTGAGCCAGCAGGCGCCAAGCAACGCATAGCCAATCAGCAGGCCAAAGCCGGTCAACAGGCTGAAGGGCGAGAGCCATTCCCACCAGCCGCCCGCATAGGCGCGGCCTTCGACTGTGATTCCCTGCAAAAGTGCACCGAGGGCAATGCCCTGCGCGAAGGTCGCGACGATCGAGCCCGCCGTGAACGCGCGATCCCAGAGTTCGCGGTGCGCCGGGTCGCGCCAGCGAAATTCGAAGGCGACGCCGCGAAATACCAGCCCGAGCAGCATCGCGATCATCGGTGCATATAGTGCCGGCAGGATGATGGCATAGGCGAGCGGAAAGGCGGCCAGAAGTCCACCGACGCCCATCACGAGCCAGGTTTCATTGCCATCCCACACCGGTGCGATGCTGTTCATCGCCGTGTCGCGATCCTTGCCGACCTTGAAGAAAGGAAAAAGGATACCGATGCCAAGGTCGAAGCCGTCCATCACCACATAAGCGATGATGGCAAAGCCGATGATGGCGGCCCAGACGACGGTGAGATCGATCATGCGCCTTCTCCTTTAATGACCGCGGCGGCGGGCGTGATTCCGGCGGAGCGGATCGGCATGCCGTCGAGCGTGGCTTCATGCGCTTCGGGCGGCTTTTTCATCAGGTGAAGCAGATACCGGATGCCCATGCCGAAAACGGCGAAATAGACGACCACAAAGGCGACGAGCGAGGCCGCGACCGCCGGTGCATCAAGCGGCGACGCGCTGTCGGCGGTGCGGAGCAGGCCATAGATGGTGAATGGTTGGCGTCCGACTTCGGTGGTGACCCAGCCGGCGAGTACGGCGACGAAGCCGCTCGGTCCCATCGCGACTGCGGCGCGGTGCAGCGACGGCCAGTCGTAGAGCTTCTTGCGGGCGCGGGCAGTCAGGCTCCACAATCCAATGCCCAGCATGGCAAACCCCAGGCCGACCATGATGCGGAACGACCAGAAGACGATGCCGACCGGTGGCTCGTCGGCATCGGGGATGGTATCCAGCCCGGCGAGGGGCGCATTCAGATCGTGCTTCAGGATCAGCGACGAAGCCTTTGGTATTTCGATCGCGTAATCGACGCGCTTCTCCTTGCTGTTCGGGATGCCGAACAGGATGAGCGGGGCGCCTTCGGGGTGGCTTTGATAATGCCCTTCCATGGCCATCACCTTGGCAGGCTGATGCTCCAGCGTATTGAGGCCGTGCATATCGCCGGCGAATATCTGGATCGGCGCAACGATCGCAGCCATCCACATCGCCATCGAGAACATCTTGCGCGCGCCGGGATTCTGCCGGTCTTTCAGCAGATGCCATGCGCCCACCGCGCTGACCGCAAAGGCGGTCGTCAGATAAGCGGCCAACACGGTATGGACGAGGCGATAGGGAAAGCTTGGGTTAAAGACGATCGCAAGCCAGCTGTCGCCGGGAAGGAATTGTCCGTTCGCGCCCATTTCGAAACCGACCGGTGTCTGCATCCAGCTGTTCACCGACAAAATCCAGAAAGCCGAAACGAACGTGCCCGCCGCCACTGCGAGCGTTGCGACAAAATGGAGCTTGCGACCGACCTTGTTGATGCCGAACAGCATCACTCCGAGGAAGCCCGCCTCCAGAAAGAAGGCTGTCAGCACCTCATAGGCCATCAGCGGTCCGATGACTGGCCCGGCCTTGTCGGAAAAGACCGACCAGTTGGTACCGAACTGGTAGGACATGACGATGCCCGACACGACGCCCATCGCGAATACGACGGCAAAGATCTTGAGCCAGTAGCGATAGAGGTTCGCGTAAACGCCCTTGCCGGTTTTGAGCCAGAGCCCTTCGAGCACGGCGAGGAAACTCGCCAGCCCGATCGTGAACGCCGGGAACAGGAAGTGAAAGCTGACCGTGAAGGCGAATTGCACACGGGCAAGGATGATGGCCCAGTCTTGCTCAATCATCGGTCAAAATCCCTTATTATCGAGTGCATAGGCACCGGGGCCGCGCGCCCAGATCAGCAGGAGAGCGCCCGATATGGCGATATTCTTGAACAATGGGCCGACATGCGAGGGATCGGGCACCAGATGTGTGGTGATTGTTACCGGAACGAGCGTCACGAAAAGAATCAGCGCAGAGGCCCGCGTCATGAACCCGAGCGCCAGTGTGAGGCCTGCCACCACAAAGGCAAGCCCTGAAAGCCAGAGCAGGAGCGAAGGATCGCCGATCCTGTCGACCGTGCCCGCCCAGGGCGATTGCTTCATCCGTTCGAGCATCATCTGATGCTGGCCAAAATGGCCGAGGCCGCCGACGATGAAGATCAGGCTGGTGAGTATGCGGAAAAGTGGATCGATCAGCGCCTTCAAATGTGCGCCTGGTTCCAGCCAGCGTTCAATGCGTGTGAACATCTCGATCCCCCTCTCGGCTCATGGTTGACTTACGCGACCAATGTCGTGCGCAAATATGGCCGGTGCGTCGTCCAGCCCTGCGGAAACAGCGTCGCCGCTTCCTCGTCCTTGATCGACGGCGGGATGATCACCTCTTTGCCGACCGACCAGTCGGCAGGCGTCGCGATCCGGAACTTGTCGCCCAGTTGCAGAGCATCGATTACCCGCAATATCTCGTCGAAATTACGCCCGACGCTCATTGGATAGGTCATCGTCAGCCGGATGCGCTTGGCGGGGTCGATGATGAACACCGAACGCACCGCCGCCGTCTCGCTCTGCTGCGGGTGGATCATGTCGTACATGCGCGCGATCGACAGGTCGGCGTCGGCCAGGATCGGGAATTTGAGGTCGGTGTGTTGGGTGTCGTTGACGTCTTCGATCCACTTGCGATGCTCTTCGGCGGTATCGGTCGAAAGGCCGAGGGGCTTGGTGTTGCGTTTGTCAAATTCCTGCGCGAGCTGGGCGGTGCGGCCCATTTCGGTCGTGCAGACGGGCGTGAAATCGGCCGGATGGCTGAAGAGGAAGACCCAGCTGGCGCCGGCCCATTCATGAAAGCTGATCGGTCCGTTCTGGGTGTCGGCGGTGAAGTCGGGCGCAATATCGCCAATGTGGAGAGTCATGATATTTTCCTTTCGATATTCTGGTTGTTCGCGCTTTCACGTCTTCGCTGGTATCATAGGCCGATCTCCCCCCCGCTCTTCCAGAGCATGTAGAGGGCGACGATCATGACAAAGGCCGCAAAGACGGTGTTGAGTTTGCCCTTGTCGGCCGAAAGCGCGCGCGAAGTGCGGGTGCCGAGCGCGCTTCCCGCGACGCCGCCGAGGATGAAGACGCCCGCCAGCGGCCAGTTGACGAGACCCGACAGCGCATAGTTGAACGAGGTGGTGAGGCCGAACGCGGTCACCGCGATCAGCGAGGTGCCGATCGCCCGCAGGATCGGCATCGACGTCGAAGCCACCAGGCCGGGGACGATCAGGAAGCCGCCACCAATACCGAAAAAGCCTGAGAACACCCCAGTTCCCAGCCCATAGCCGGCGACCTTTCCGACATTTTCGCGGCTGCACTGGGCGCCCTCGATGCCTTCGTCGTCGCGCCGCCTGAACATCAGTATCGCGACTATGATCATCAGCAACGCGAACAGCAGCAACAGCTTGTGCCCGTCGATGCTCTTCCCGAGCGTCGAGCCGCCAAACGCGCCGACGACGCCGGCCGAGCCGTAAATGAAGCCGCAGCGCCAGTTGACCGTTCCCGCGCGTGCATGGTTCCACAGTCCGATCGCGGCATTGGCCGCCACTGCAAAGGCGCTGGTGCCGATCGCGACATGCGGCTCTTTCACGCCGACGAGATAGAGCAGCAGGGGAACCGCCAGAATTGACCCGCCGCCGCCGACCAGGCCCAGCACAAATCCAACCAAGGCGCCCGAGACGCCGCCGAGCGCAAAATGGAGGGTGTCGATCACGTCGCTATCGGTTCGCTGCAATCATGTGCGGCTTGACCATCCACTCGCGGCCCTTGAGCATGCCGTGCCAATAAATCGGCGGCAGAATCGTGTCCTTGAGGAGCCAGGACAGGCGCGAAGGCTTTGTCCCGTCGATCAGCCAGTTCGGGAAACTGGGGAGCAGCTTTCCGCCATAACCGAATTCGGCAAGCACGATCTTGCCGCGCTCGACGGTGAGCGGGCAGCTGCCATAGCCGTCATAGTCGGCGACGGGCGGCTTGCCCTCCAAAGCCGCCAGCACATTTACCGCGACGACGGGAGCCTGCTTGCGCGCCGCAGCCATCGTCTTGGCGTTCGACGCCGAGCAGGCATCGCCGAGCCCGAAGACATTGGCGTAGCGCACATGCTGGAGCGTCGCTTCATCGACCTCGATAAAGCCGCTGGCGGCCGCGAGCGGACTGCCGCGAACGAAATCGTGCGCCACCTGCGGCGGCACGACATGGATCATATCGAAATGTTCGTCGACGCGGGTGATGGTATCGCCGCGCTTTTGCTCAAAGGTCGCGACCTTCGCGGGGCCGTCGATGGCCACCAGTTTGGATTCGAAATTCAGATGCGCGTTGTAGCGCTCGACATATTCCATCAGCGCCGGGACATAGACCGCAACCCCGAACAGCACCGCGCCGCTGTTGTGAAACTGGACGTCGATGTCTTTGAGGACGCCGCCGCGTTCCCAGACATTGCACGACAGATACATCGCTTTTTGCGGCGCACCTGCACATTTGATCGGCATCGGCGGCTGGGTGAACAGCGCCCGGCCACCTTTCAAATCCTTGACGAGGCGATTGGTGTAGGGGGCAAGATCGTAGCGGTAGTTGGAGGTGACGCCGTTCTTGCCGAGCGTGGCGCTCAGTCCGGGAATAGCGTCCCAGTCGAGCTTAATCCCCGGGCAGGCGACCAAAACGCTGTACGACACCGAACTGCCGTCGTTCAGCAACACCCGATTGTCGTCGGGCGCAAATCCGGATGCCGCCTTTTTGATCCAGTCCACACCCCGCGGCATGACGGAGGTTTCGCTATGGCGCGTGAATGCCGCATCGAAGATGCCCGCGCCGACCATCGTCCAGCCAGGCTGGTAATAGTGGACCTCGGAAGGCTCGATAATGGCAATGGAGAGCTTGCGGTTTCGCTTCAGTAGACTGGCCGCCGTCGCGATTCCCGCGCTGCCACCGCCGACGATGACGACGTCATAGTCGGCGGTGGCAGCGCGGGTTGCCGATTGCGCGGTCGCCATGGCAGCCAGCTTTTCCGATCGGCTGCCCGAACGGCAGAAGGCGAGTATCGGTGACGGCAACTCGGCCAGAGCATTAGCCATCAGCATCGCGTCGGTCCCGGTCATCTGGCCCGAAACCACCGGGATATGCGCAAAGCCAATCTTATGCCGATGCGCCGCCTCGGCAATCGCAGCGGCAGGCGGCTGCCCGGCTTCCTCACCGTCGGGGCGGTTGCATATGATCGAGCGATAGCCGGCTGCGACGATCGCCGCGACGTCGCCGGGCTGAATCTGCGGGCTGACACCGAGCTGCGAATTGATCGTTTTAATATCCATGTCTCGTCTCCGGTGGTGGCGTGGGGTCAGCGGCTGGTGAGGCGGTGCAGCACCATGCCTGCGCCCATGGCGGCGACCGCAACGATGGCTTGGCCTGGCGCGAGCGCGAGCCCGGCAATTGCGGGACCGGGGCAGAGGCCGCTGATCCCCCAGCCGATCCCGAAGATCACCGCGCCGGCGGCCAGCGGAACGTCGATTCCGCGGGTGGGGGGAAGGTCGAAAGCATCGGCGAGGAGCGGGCGCGTCAGGCGGCGCTGGATCGCCCAGGCGATCGCCATCGGGGCCAGCGCGCCGCCCATGACGAACGCCAGCGTCGGATCCCAGGCGCCGAAGAGGTCGAGGAAGGCGCGGACGCGCTGGGGGTCGGCCATGCCCGACAGCGCCAGCCCGGCGCCAAAGATCGCGCCCGCCGCCAGCGCAGCAATCAGGCGCTTCACAGCAGGCCGCCCGCGCGTATCAACGCTACCGTGGCGATACCGCTCGCCATGAACAACAGGGTCGCGGTGATCGAGCGCAGCGACAGCCGCGACATGCCGCACACGCCATGGCCGCTGGTGCAGCCCGAGCCAAGCCGGGTGCCATAGCCGACGAGCAGTCCGCCCACGACGATCGGCCAGATCGATGCGGGGTAGCGGATTTCGACGCCGCCAAGCAGCAAAGCCATCACAGCGGCACCAAGCGGCAGACCGAGGATGAAGGCGGCGGCCATGCCGCGCGGCGCGCTGCCGGATCCGAGTCCGGTCGCGCGTGCGGCAAGGCCGCTGACCCCGGCGATCCGGCCGTTGCCGAGCAGCATGATCGCGGCGCTCAAACCGATGAGCAAGCCGCCGAGTAAACCCTCGACCGGCATCGCCTCAGGAAAGGCCGCGATCATACTGCGTTCACGGGGATCTTGAGGTAACGAATGCCGTTTTCCTCGGGTCCCGGCATGTGGCCGGCGCGCATGTTGACCTGGATCGAGGGCATGATGAGCCGCGGCATCGACAACGCGATGTCGCGCGCCTCGCGCATCGCGACGAATTCATCCTCGGTTACGCCGTCATGGGCATGGACATTGTGCGCGCGTTCGTCTGCGACCGTGGTTTCCCAGATATAATTGTCGCGGCCTTCGGGCAGATAGTCGTGGCACATGAACAGGCGCGTTTCGGGCGGCAGCTCGAGGATGCGGCGCAGCGACCGGAAGAGCTGGCGCGCGTCACCGCCCGGAAAATCGGCGCGCGCGGTGCCATAGTCGGGCATGAACATCGTATCGCCCACGAACACGGCGTCGCCGATCACATAGGCGTTGTCGGCGGGCGTGTGGCCGGGGACGTGCAGCACCGTGACGTCGATCTCGCCGATCCGGAAGCGGTCGCCGTCCGTCCACAAATGATCGAAGTCGGACCCGTCGCGCTGAAAGTCGCTTCCGGCGTTGAACAATTTGCCGAAGCTGTTCTGCACGGTGACGATATGCTCTCCGATTGCGATCTTGCCGCCCAGCTTTTCCTGAAGGTACGGCGCCGCCGACAGATGGTCGGCATGCGCGTGCGTCTCGAGCAGCCAGTCGATGCCGAGGCCATGCTCCTTGACGAAGGCGATGATCTTGTCGGCCGAGGCAAACCCCGTGCGACCCGCCGCCGGATCGAAATCGAGCACGCTGTCGATGATCGCGGCGCGCTTCGTCGCGGGATCGTGGACGACATAGGACACCGTATTCGTCGCATCGTCGAAGAAGGCCTTGATCGCCGCCGGCTTCGCCCTGGCTGCGATCACTTGGGCGCTGGCGTGGGCAATGGTCGAATCGGTCACTTCTGTCTCCATAAATTCATATTTACATAAACTATGTAATCGAATAGAATGATTGCGTCAAGCCCGCACCGGCGGCATGGATTTTGGGGATGAAAGACCGAGACTTATGATAGACAAGATCGATACCGAGGGGCGGCGCTCGCTACGGCTTGGCGATGAAGCGCCGCCTTTCAGCGCAAGATCGACCAAAGGCGCGATGAAGCTCGCCGATTATCGCGGGCGCTGGCTCGTCTTCTTCTCGCACCCCGCCGATTTTACACCGGTCTGCACGACCGAGTTCATCGCTTTCGCCAAGCGACAGGCCGACTTCGATGCGCTCGATTGCGCCTTGCTCGGGCTGTCGGTCGACAGCCTCTATTCGCATCTCGCCTGGGTGCGCGCGATCGAGGCGCAGTTTGGCGTCGCGATCGAATTCCCGATCGTCGAGGATCCGAGCATGGCGGTCGGCCGCGCCTATGGCATGATCGATGACGCAGCGCAGGACAGTTCAGCCGTTCGCGCGACCTATTTCATTGATCCCCAGGGGGTCGTTCGAGCGATCAACATCTATCCGCACACGGTCGGTCGGTCGGTCGAGGAGATTTTGAGGACGCTCGCCGCCCTCCAGCGCACCGCCGACGGCAGCGTGCTGGCCCCCGAAGGCTGGCGTCCCGGCCAGCCGCTGCTCGCTCCGCCGCCCGAGCGGATGATGGAAGGTGACGATCTTGGCTGGTTCTGCCGCACGGCCGACGCCCCATGAGCGCGATTTACCAGGACCGTGCGCTCGCGGACAAGGCGGTCGAAAAGTTGCGCGTCTATGCCCAGCCGCAACGGCTGATGATCCTCTCCTGCCTGCTGCGCGGCGGCCGGACGGTGGGCGAAATCGAAGCAGCGACAGGGATCGGACAGCCGGCGCTCAGCCAGCAGCTTGCCGAGCTGCGCCGGGCCGATATGGTCGTCACGCGGCGCTCGGCAAAACAGGTGCATTACGATCTGGCGGATGAGGGCGTGGGTGTATGCGTGCGCGGCATGGAGGCGATCTTTGCCGGACCTGTCACGACCGGAGAATTGCTCGCAGCGGCAATCGTTTCTGAAAATACCACGACAGAACGGGAATTACCGTCATCAGGTGCGGCGGTTTTTGCCCGCCTAGAGTGAAATTAGTATTGCATAAGCATAGAAGATATCTTCAACGTGGTGGCGCCAGACTGTCCGCTGTCAGCCATACTTGCTGTTGGCTCGTTCCTCTCTTGGCCATTTCGGCCACAGGAGAACGATCATGGGAAGGTCTGAATTCGACTATTCGTCGCCACGCCACGCCTGAAATGCCGGCAGAAAGGTGGGTACCAAGCGCCCGCTGAAGCCGCGACAAACATGGGCGATATGGTTCATCTTGATCGAGAGCATCGGCTTCGGGACCGAGCCTTGTTTGACCTTGCAATCGATAGCAGGCCATGTTCCATTCTTCACTGTTCTGGCAATTTGTGACCATGGGTTAGGTCAGAGATCGACCGCTCCTTAGCCGGCATGGCTGAGGTTGCTCCGCCGCCGTCGTTCATGCGCGAGGTGACCTGGAGTCCCGTCTGGCCAAGCTTTCCGGCACGAAGCAGTGTGCCAGTTGCGATACTGGGAAAAGGTTCGCGGGGCTTTCCAAAGGCGGTTCAAAATTTTACCGACACGATCTCGACGCGATGGACAGGACCATCGACGAAACGCTCGAATATGCAATTGGGCCGGAGCGGCACATCGGGTATAAGAAGAGTCGGCGGGGCGATTGTCGGGAGGGCAAATGAAGCGATTGGTTGCTCTGGTCCTGCTGGCGGGAACGTCTTCGGCCGGAAATGCGGCCGTTCAGCCCCGCGAGAGTCTTGCGGGCGGAAATTCATATTACAATCAATGCGTTGCGGGACCAAAAGACTATAGCGCCTGTATCGGATATTTCATGGGCATCGCGGATGCGCCGATCGTCAACAGCGGAAAAACGCCCGACGAGGCGGTCTACTGCCCGCCGACCGGCGCGACCTACGAGCAGAATCGCGACACATTCCACAAATATCTTCGCGACAATCCGCAGGCCCGGCAGCTGTCGACGCATCTTCTGTTTCTGATGGCGATGAACGCCTCTTATCCTTGCAAGAGCTCGCCCTATTATTCGATCGACCCCGATACTGGCGAAGTGTTCATCTCGGTGCCCAAGCCACGATGAGCGTGGCGGCTTGGCGCTGAGGCGTCGCCGCTGCAACCACTGTCTCGCCCGCACATATTAAAGAGCGATGGATATGCCGGAACCGCTATGCTTTAGTCTTGGCGATGGCACAGGAAAAACCCCGATATAAAAGCTATACCAGCCCGGCCGGCGGCTGGGGCGCGGCAGCGGCGACGGCAAAGGTGCTGCTCGAACAAAGCGTCGTCACCAAGGGATCGCGCGCGCTGCTGTCGATGAACCAGCCGGGCGGCTTCAAATGCCCAAGCTGCGCCTTTCCTGACGCGGCCTGCACCAAGAAGCTCGAATTCTGCGAAAATGGCGCCAAGGCGCTCGCGCACGAGGCGACGAAATTCCGGGTGACGCGCGACTTTTTTGCGCAGCATAGCGTGACCGACCTGATGGCGCAGTCGGATTACTGGCTCGAAATGCAGGGCCGGCTGACCGAGCCGATGCGCTACGACGCCGCGACCGACCATTATGTGCCGGTGAGCTGGGACGATGCCTTCGCGCTGATCGGCCGGCACCTCCGTGCGCTGGAGAGCCCGCACCAAGCCGAATTCTACACCTCGGGGCGCACCGCGAACGAGACCGCCTTCCTCTATTCGATCTTCGTGCGCGAGTTCGGCACGAACAATTTCCCCGACTGTTCGAACATGTGCCATGAGCCGACGAGCCGCGGTCTGCCCCACTCGATCGGGGTCGGCAAGGGCACCGTGATCCTGGGCGACTTCGAGCAGGCGCAAGCGATTTTCCTGATCGGACACAATGCCGGAACCAACGCACCGCGGATGATGACGCCGCTGGTCGAGGCGCGCAAACGCGGGGTGCCGATCGTCGCGGTCAACCCGATGCCCGAACGCGCGCTGATCAAATTCACCGAGCCGCAGGACTTCGTCCAGATGGCGACCTTGGGGTCGACCGAGATCAGCAGCGAATTCGTCCATATCAGAATCGGCGGCGACCTCGCGCTCTTGAAAGGCATGATGAAGGTCCTGTTCGAGCGCGAGGCGGCGGGCGAGAGCGTGCTCGACCATGATTTCATCGCCGAACATACGTCGGGTTTCGCGGCGCTGAAGGCCGATATCGAGGCGCAGGACTGGCCGTCGCTGGTCGCCGCGTCGGGGATCGACGAAGCGCAGATCCGCCGCTGCGCCGAAATCTACATCCGCTCGAACGCGACGATCATCTGTTACGGCATGGGCATCACCCAGCACCAGCGGGGATCCGAGCTTGTCCAGCAGATCGCGAACCTTTTGTTTCTCAAGGGCAATTTCGGCAAGCCCGGCGCGGGCATCTCGCCGATCCGTGGTCATTCGAATGTGCAGGGCGACCGCACCGTCGGCATCGACGAGAAACCGACGCAGGCCTATCTCGACCGGGTGCGCGACGTCTTCGGCTTCGAGCCGCCGCGCGAAGACGGTCATCACACCGTCGAGTCGGTCGAGGCGATGCTGGCGGGCACCGCCAAGGTCTTCATCGGGCTCGGCGGAAATTTCGTCCGCGCGGTGCCCGATACCGATCGTTCCTATGATGCGATGCGGGGGCTCGACCTCACCGTCGGCATCGCGACCAAGCTCAACCGCGGGCATCTCGTCCACGGCAAGGACGCGCTGATCCTGCCCGTCGTCGCGCGATCCGAACGCATCGAGACGTCGAAGGGCGAGCAGTTCGTCACGATCGAGGATTCGATGTCGAACGTCACCGCCTCGCGCGGCGTGCTCGAACCCGCGAGCGAGCATCTGCTCTCCGAAACCGAGATCGTCTGCCGCATGGCGATGGCGACGCTGCCCGCCAGCAAGACCGGTTGGGCGAGCTATATCGACGACTACAGCCTGATCCGCGACAAGATCGCTGCCGTCTATCCCGCGCTCTACGAAGGCTTTTCGGAGCGCATCAAGGCGCCGATGGGTTTCCACCTCGACATCCCGCCGCGCCGCCGCGTCTGGGCGACCCCCAGCGGCAAGGCCAATTTCCTCGTGCTGCCAGGGCTCGACGTCAACGCGCCGGTCGAGGATCCTGCCATGCTGCGCCTCGCGACCGTGCGCTCGCACGAGCAGTTCAACACGACGATCTACAGCTATAATGATCGCTATCGCGGCGTATATAACGACCGGATGATCCTGTTCATGAACGCCGACGACATCGCGGACCGCGGGCTGGAGGCCGGGACGAAGGTCGCGCTCGAAACGATCAGCGACGACGGCCGCCGCCGCCGCGTCGAGGGACTGACGATCCTCGACTATCCGATGTCACGCGGCTCGGTCGCTGGCTATTATCCCGAACTCAACCCGCTGCTCCCGCTCGGCCATTATGATAAAACGAGCGGTTGTCCCGCGGCGAAGTCGATCCCGGTGCGCGTCGTCGCGGGATGACGGCCGCCGTCGGCCACCGCATCGCCCCGGCGCGCTTCCTGATCTTTGCCGCGGCGCTGGTCGTCGTGGGCGGCGGGGCATCGGCGCTCGGCGGCGATTCGCGCGCGGCGCTGTTGATCGGCTTCGATGTCGCCGCTTTCATCTTCCTCTGCTCGCTCGCGCCGCTTCTCAAGGCCGACCCCGAGCAGATGCGCCGCACCGCCGAGCAGAATGACGCCAACCGAGCGGGCCTGCTCGCGATCGCCGTGCTGCTCTCGCTCGTCATATTGTTCGCGGTCGGGACGCTCATCGCGACCCCTGGCACGCTCGCCCGTGCGGATATCGTGCTGATCGTCGCGACGCTCGCGCTCGCCTGGCTGTTTGCGAACATGGTGTTCACGCTCCATTACGCACATCTCTTTTATCTGCAGAAGGACCGGCGCGACCAGGCGGGGATCGAGGTTCCGGGGGTGCTCGAACCGGGCTATTGGGACTTCCTCTATTTCGCCTTCACGCTCGGCATGACCTTCCAGACCTCGGACGTTACGATATCGGGCGCGCATATGCGCCGCGTCGTGCTCGGCCACTGCACGGCGGCGTTCGTCTTCAACATGGGGATATTGGCGTTCACCGTGAACGCCATCGGCGGGTCATGACGCCGCCAGCCGGTCGAGATCGGCGGTGCTGTTGACGTTCGGCGGCACGAAATCGCTCGCCACCGCCCGCGCTCTGATCCGCCGTGCATAAGCGCGGACCGCAAGGTCGCCGCCATCCTCCAGCATCGCCTTAAGGTCGTTCAGCGCCGCGACGGGCCACAGTCCGATCACCGGCTGCGTGCTTAGAAAGGCGGGCGCGGGTTCGAGCCGCGCGCGCAGGTCGCCGGGCAGCTGCACGCAATCGACCGGCGCGGTCAGCACCCGGTCGAAACCCGCGCCCGCCGCATGGATCAGCGCCCCCGCCATCCCGCCAAGCGGCCCCATGTCGGCGCGCGGCCAATCGGCGATCTCCCCCCGGCCGACGACGACCACCGCATCGCAATGCGGGGCCAGCGCCGCCAACGCATGGTCGAGCAAGGTCCGCCCACCCAGCATCGCCAGCGCCTTGTCCGACCCGAAGCGGCGCGACCGTCCGCCCGCAAGTACCGCGCCGAGCGTCCTCACCCGATCATCCCGTGCGGATCATTGATCACGAGCGCCGCGTCCGTCCGCGCCAGCGCGACGAGCGTCAGCCCCGCCGCGCTCGCGCGCTCCGCCGCAAGGCTCGTCGGCGCCGAGATGGTGACCAGCATCGGACAGCCGGCGCGCACCGTCTTTTCGACCAGCTCATAACTGCACCGCGCCGACAGCAGAATGAAGCCCGCCCCCGGATCGACCCCCGCGCGTGCCAGCGCCCCGATCAATTTGTCGAGCGCATTGTGCCGCCCGACATCCTCGCGCGCGAACAGGATGGCACCGGCGGGCGAACAAAAGACAGCGGCGTGAACCGCCCCCGTTGCCTGCCCGAGCGGCTGATGATCGCGCAGCGCCGCCAATGCCGCGGCGATCGCGGCCCGGTCGGTCGCGATGCGCGCGGTCACGCGCGGCAGCGGCCGCAGCACCTCCTCGATATTCTCGATACCGCAAAGACCGCAGCTGCTCTGGCTCACCCGCTTGCGCGCGCGTTCGAGCGCGATGCCGCTCCGCTCGGGCGGCAGCCAGATGCGCAGCGCCCAACCGCCCTCGATCGGCTGCGCGTCGATGCGCCCGATCTGATCGGCGGTTTCGATCAGGCCTTCACCGAGCGCGAAGCCGACGGCATAATCTTCAAGGTCGGCGGGCGTCGCCATCATCACCGCATAACCGATGCCGCCGACCTCGACCGACACCGGCACCTCGACGGCGATGCTGCGCGTCAGGATCGCGTCGCCGGGTTCGGCAAGGCCGAGGCGGCGGACGGGAAGGTCGATCATCTCGTTAGGCATCGCGGCACGATAGCCCATCGGCATCGGCTTGTCTCAACCCCGGTCGCATCGGGTGCGGCAGCTCTGGGGTGGGGAGCGGGCGTCGCCTATTCCTTTCGTCATCCCGGACTTGATCCGGGATCCCGCTTTTCAGGCAGCGACTGGCTTCGACGTCGAGCGGGACCCCGGATCAAGTCCAGGGTGACGACGAAGGCGCACCCCGCCCCAACCGTTCTGCCAGGAAATCGACAAAAACGCGCACCCGCGCCGGGGTGTTCGCGCCGCCAGCGAAGACCGCGTGGATCGCCTCGACATCGCCCGGATTATATTCCTCCAATATCGGCACGAGCGCGCCGCGCGCGATTTCGTCGGCGATGCTGAACGCGCCGACGCGCGCGATGCCTACCCCGGCGGCGGCCAGCTGCCCCAGCGTCTCGCCATTGTTCGCCTCGATATTGCCCTGCACGGGCAGTGCGAATTCGCGTCCCCCGTCGCGGAACGGCCAGGTGGGTTCGGCGCGGCGGAAATTGAAGTTTAGGCAATTATGGCCGTGCAGATCTTCGGGCACGCGCGGCGTGCCGCGCGCGGCCAGATAAGCGGGCGAAGCGACGATGACGCGGCGGCTTTCGCCGAGCTTGCGCGCGGTGAGCGCGCTGTCGACGAGCGGGCCGAAGCGGATCGCGACATCGGCCTGTCCCGCGGCGAGGTCGACGAGCCGGTCGGCAAGGCTGATGTCGACAAGGATATGCGGATAAAGGCGCACAAACTCGCCGAGCAAGGGGACGATGGTCATCCGCCCATGCGCCTGCGCCGCGCTGACGCGGAGCCGCCCGCGCGGCGCGCCTTGATCGGCGATGGCCTGTTCGGCATCGCCGAGGTCGGCGAGGATACGCCGCGCGGCGCGCAGATAGGCTTCGCCCTCAGCGGTCAGCGCCAGCGCGCGCGTCGAGCGCAACAACAACCGCACCCCCAGCCGCGCCTCGATCCGGTCGATCGTGCGGCTGACCGCCGACGGCGTGAGGCCAAGGCAGCGGCCGGCGGCGGAAAAGCTTCCCTCCGCGACGGTCGCGGCAAAGACCTCCATCGATCGCGCGCGGTCGCCGCCGCTGTCCATCTTTGCGTTCATTTCAAAAATCCTTCGCCTGTATCGGCGCTACTCCGTGCGAGGTGACGAGTCCATCTATGCGTTCTATACGCAAGCGAAGGGCAGGATCATGGAATATCGGCAATTGGGATCGTCGGGGCTGCGCGTTCCGACGTTGAGCTTCGGGACTGGCACGTTCGGCGGCCAGGGGCCGCTGTTCAGTGCCTGGGGCGCGAGCGACGCCGCCGAGGCGCGGCGGCTGATCGACATCAGCCTCGACGCGGGGGTCACGCTGTTTGACACCGCCGACGTCTATTCGAACGGCGCGTCCGAAACGATTTTGGGCGAAGCGATCAAGGGGCGCCGCGATGCGGTGCTGATCTCGACCAAGACCGGGCTGCCGATGGGCGAAGGGCCGCAAGATTGGGGCGCGTCGCGCAGCCGGCTGATCCGCGCGATCGAGGATGCGCTCCGCCGACTCGGTACCGACCATATCGACCTGCTGCAACTCCACGCCTTCGACGCATCGACCCCGGTCGACGAATTGATGGACACGCTCGCGACGCTGATCGCGGCGGGCAAGCTTCGCTACGCCGGCGTCTCCAACTATCCCGGTTGGCAGCTGATGAAGGCGCAGGCGGCGGCCGACCGGCTCGGCACCCCGCGCTTCGTCGCGCACCAGGTCTATTATTCGCTGATCGGCCGCGCTTACGAGGCCGACCTGATGCCGCTCGCCGCCGATCAGGGTATCGGCGCGCTGGTGTGGAGCCCGCTCGGCTGGGGCCGCCTCACCGGCAAGATCGGGCGTGGCCGTCGAGTCCCCGCGGGCAGTCGCCTCCACGAAACCGAACAGTTCGCCCCGCCGGTGACCGACGATCTGCTCTATCGTGTGATCGACGCGCTCGAAGCGGTTGCGGCCGAAACCGGCAAGAGGGTGCCGCAGGTCGCGATCAACTGGCTGCTCCGGCGCCCCACAGTGTCGTCGGTGATCATCGGCGCGCGCAATGAGGAACAGTTGCGGCAGAATCTCGGCGCAGTCGGCTGGGCCCTCACCGCCGAACAGGTGGCGGCACTCGACGCTGCGAGCGACGTGCTGCCGCCCTATCCGCACACGCCTTACCGGCAGCAGGCGGGCTTTGCCCGGCTGAACCCGCCGCTTGTCTGATCGGAAGAACCGACATGAAAATCAACTTTCCCCTCCTTGCGCTCGCAACGGGCGCCTTCGGTATCGGCATCACCGAATTCGCTCCGATGGGGCTGCTCCCCGACATGGCCGAAGGGCTCGGCGTTTCGATCCCCGCCGCCGGCCTGCTTGTCTCGGCCTATGCGCTCGGCGTGCTGATCGGCGCGCCGCTGATGACGCTCACCACCGCAAGGATGAACCGGCGCACCTTGCTGATCGGCCTGATGGCGATCTTCACGCTCGGCAATTTCCTCTCGGCGATCGCGGGCGATTATTCGACGCTGATGATCGCGCGCGTCATCACCTCATTGAACCATGGCGCCTTCTTTGGCGTCGGCTCGGTCGTTGCGGCCAGCCTCGTCGCGCCCGAAAAGCGCGCAAGCGCGGTCGCGGCGATGTTCATGGGGCTGACGCTCGCCAATGTCATCGGTGTGCCGCTCGCGCCATGGGTCGGCGAGACCTTCGGCTGGCGCACTGCGTTCGGCATCATTGCGGTCTGGGGCCTCTTCACTATGGCCGCGCTCCGTTTCGCGCTGCCCGACATCCCACGCGCAACGGGCGGCAACATGCTCGCCGAACTCGGCGTGCTGAAGCGCCGCGAGGTGCTCGTCGCATTGGCGCTGACCGCGATCGGGTCGGCGGCGATGTTCACCGTCTTCACCTATATCGCGCCGATCCTGACCGAAGCGACGGGGGCGGACACTCTGTTCGTGACCGCGATGCTGGTGATCTACGGCCTCGGCCTCACCGCCGGCAACTGGCTCGGCGGTGTCTTCGCCGACCGCTCGATCGACCGCACGCTGATCGTCTCGCTCACCGGACTTGCGGCGATGCTCCTGCTGTTTGCGGTCACCATGTACTCGCCCATCGCGGCGGCGGTCACCATCTTCCTGTGGGGCGTCGCGACCTTCGCCATCGTCCCGCCGCTCCAGATGCGGGTGATGGAGGCGGCGTCGGATGCGCCCAACCTGGCCTCGGCGGTCAATATCGGCGCGTTCAACCTCGGCAATGCGATCGGCGCCGCGGTCGGCGGCGGGGTGATCGGCCTCGGCCTCGGCTTTCCGGCGGTGTCGATTGCGGGCGCGGTGATGGCGGTCGCCGGTCTCGTGATCGTGCTGGCATCGCGGCAGCGCGCGGCCCCCTCACTCGCGGGAGCCTGACGATTGCCATTTCGGCTGCGGAGCCTATTCAATCGACGGCATGGAAACGCCGATTCTCGCTGTCCTCCTCGGCAAGTCACAACCCTTTCGGGGCGAAGAACCCAGCGCCATCGGCAAGCTGCCGGTGACGGATGTAGTGGCCGTCGGTCCAATGGGCCTCGCCGGCGACGAGCAGGCCGACCGGACGGTGCATGGCGGCGTCGACAAGGCGATCCACCATTACCCCGCCGACCATTATGACTGGTGGCGCGCGCATCTGGGCGACGCGCCCTTGCTCGATGCGCCGGGGGCGTTTGGCGAGAATATCTCGACGACGGGCCTTGACGAGCAGAATGTCTTCCTCGGCGATCGCTTCCGCCTCGGCACCGCGCTCGTCGAAGTCACGCAGGCGCGCCAGCCGTGCTGGAAGCTCGACCATCGCTTCGGGGCGAAGGGCGTGATGGCGCAAGTGGTCAAGACGCGCCGGACGGGCTGGTATTATCGCGTGCTCGAACCCGGCGAGGTGCGTGCCGGCGACACGCTCACCCTCGTCGAGCGTCGCTATCCCGAATGGCCGCTCGCCTCGCTGTTCGGCCTCTTGATCGGCGGCGAGGCAAAGGACCGCCCCGCGGACCTTCGCGCCTTGCGCGACGTGCCCATACTCGCCGATACATGGAAGCTCCGCCGCGCCAAGCTCGCCGAGCAATTCGGCGCCGATTAGGCTCAGGATCTAGCGGGTTGGCTCGTCGCCGAAAAATTCAGCATCGGCATGCCTTGCTTCGGCCGCGAAGTGCTCCAGATGACCAGCGAGGCGTTCGGTTTCAGCAGGCGTGAAATGCAGCCCCAGCTTGCTGCGCCGCCAGAGCACATCGTCGGCGGTCCGCGCCCATTCGCGCATGGCCAGCCATCGCAGTTCGGCGACGCTCAGCCCATGCGCGATCTCGCCGCCAAGGGCGTCCCAATCCTCCGCCCCGGCAAGCCATTTGCGCGCATCGGTGCCATAGGCCTTGACGATGCGGTCCACAGTCGCGGCAGGAAGGAAGGGGTGGGCGAGCTTATATTCGGCCTTCAACGCCGCGGCGCCATCGGTCGCGAAATCGCCGCCGGGCAGCGGCTTCTTCGCGGTCCAGTGCTTTGCCGAGAGCGCCGGGATATGGCGGGCGAGGTCATCGACCGCCGCCTCGGCAACGTGGCGATAGCTGGTGATCTTGCCGCCATAGATGGTGAGCAAGGGGGCGCCTTCGGCCATGTCGAGGTCGATGCGGTATCCGCGCGTCGCGGCTTCAGGGCGACCCGATCCGTCCTCGATCAGCGGCCGCACGCCCGAATAGGTCCACACGACATCGGCCGGGGTGACCGACGCGCGAAAATAGAGGCTCGCGCCTTCGCAGAGATAGGCGATTTCCTCGTCGCTCGCCTTGGCTTCGCTCGCCGGGCCGTCATGATCCTGATCGGTGGTGCCGATCAGCGTGAAGTCGCGCTCATAGGGAATGGCGAAAAAGATGCGCCCGTCGGGAAGCTGGAAAAAATAGGCATAGTCGTGATCGAACAGCTTGCGCACGACGATATGCGACCCGCGCACCAGCCGCATCTGGTGATCGGGCTCGGCGTCGGCGCGTTTGAGCAGGTCGAGCACTGCGGGCCCCGCGGCATTGACGATGCTGCGGCCGGTGAAGCGATACTGATGTCCCTGATCGTCACTTGCGTCGACGATCCACAGGCCATTCTCGCAGCGCAGCATCTCGGCGCGCGTGCGGGTGCGAACGCGCGCACCCTGATCGGCGGCATCGCGTGCGTTGAGCAGGGCGAGCCGCGCGTCGTCGGTCCAGCCGTCCGAATATTCGAAACCATGCCTATATTGCGGCTGCAGCGGTCCACCCGCCGCATGGCGGCGCAGGTCGACCGAACGCGTCGCCGGCAATTTCTTTCGGCCGCCGATATGATCGTAAAGGAACAGGCCGAGCCGCAGCAGCCAGCGCGGGCGGAGCCCCGGCCGGTGCGGCAGGACGAAGCGCAGCGGCCAAATGATGTGCGGTGCGATCCTCCACAGGGTTTCGCGTTCCTTCAGCGCTTCGCGGACGAGACCGAATTCATAATGTTCGAGGTAGCGCAGCCCGCCGTGGATCAGCTTGGTCGATTTCGACGAGGTGCCTTCGGCGAGGTCGCCCGCTTCGAGCAGCAGGACGCGCGCGCCGCGCCCCGCAGCATCGCGCGCGACGCCCGCGCCGTTGACCCCGCCGCCCACGACGATGACATCATAAGGTGCAGGGTTTTCGGACATTGGGAAATTCTATGGCAGCGTTGTCGGATTTGCCAAGGCCCGACATCGTATGCGGCCTACGTATGCGCGTTGCATTCGCTTCGTGTATCGCCCAATTCTTTGCCTGTTATCCGAGGGGACGATTGTGAGCGTGAAAGTCGAAACATTGGTGCTGTTCGGCGCGACGGGCGACCTTGCGCAGCGCATGCTCTTTCCCTCGCTCTATAATCTGCATCTCGACGGGCTGCTCGCCGATGCGCTGACGATCATCGGATCGGGGCGCTCGAAAATGGACCGCGCGGCATTCCAGCAGCAGGTGCGCGATGCGCTGACCGAGCATCTGCCCGCCGACCGTATCGAAGATGCCGGTGTCGCGGCCTTCCTCGACCGCATTGACTATTGCGCGATCGATGCAGGGGCGGGGACGGGCTACGACGAATTGGCGGCGCTGCTCGGCGATCGGATGGCGCGCCCGATCGGCGTCTATCTCTCGACGCCGCCGTCGATGTTCGGGCCGATCGCGCAGGGGTTGAAGGCTGCGGGCATCGCCTGCGCCGAATGCCGCATCGCGATGGAAAAGCCGATCGGCCACGACCTCGCCTCGTCGCGCGATGTCAATGCGCAGGTCGGCGACGCTTTTGCCGAAGACCGCGTGTTCCGCATCGACCATTATCTCGGCAAGGAAACGGTGCAGAACCTGCTCGCGCTGCGCTTTGCCAATATGCTTTTCGAGCCTTTGTGGAACGCGCAGGCGATCGATCATGTCCAGATCACCGTCGCCGAAACCGTCGGCCTCGAAGGCCGTGTTTCCTATTATGACGGGGTCGGCGCGCTCAAGGACATGGTCCAGAACCATATGCTGCAGCTGCTCGCGATCATCGCGATGGAGCCGCCATCGAGCGTGTCGTCGACCGCGGTGCGCGACGAGAAGGTCAAGCTGCTGCGCAGCTTGCGCAAGATGACCGCCGAAGATGTCAAGGCGCACAGCGTCAAGGGCCAGTATAGCAGCGGCGCGGTCAAGGGCGGCGCGGTCGCGGGCTATGCCGAAGAGCTCGGCCAGCCGTCGAACACCGAAACTTTCGTCGCGATCAAGGCCTATATCGACAATTGGCGCTGGAAGGGCGTGCCCTTTTACCTGCGCACCGGCAAACGCATGCCCGAACGCAAGTCGGAGGTGCTGATCCAGTTCAAGCCGGTGCCGCACAATATCTTCGCGCGCGTCGGCGCGGGCAAGCTCGATGCGAACAGCATGATCATCAACCTGCAGCCCGAGGAAAATATCCGGGTCAAGGTGATGGCGAAACAGCCCGGCCTCGACCGCGACGGCGTGAAGCTGAAAGAAGTGACGATGGACGTCTCGCTCTCGCACAGCTTTGCGGGCGAGCGGCGACGCATCGCATACGAACGCCTGCTGCTCGATTTCATCGAGGGCGACCAGACGCTGTTCGTGCGCCGCGACGAGGTGGAGGCGCAGTGGCAATGGATCGACGCGATCCGCGACGCCTGGGGCCAGGTCGACATGGCGCCGCAGACCTACACGGCGGGCAGCTGGGGACCGAGTTCGGCGATCGCGTTGATCGAACGCGATGGGGCGAGCTGGCATGATTGAGCGCACCCCAAACCTTCTCCCCTTGGGGGAGAAGGATATGAAGCCTTGTCGCGCAGCGACTAGGCGCAGTTGGATGAGGGTCTCTGCCGCTGCTTTCTCCTCCGCCGTTCACACCCTCACTCAGCTTCGACTAGCGGGCAAGCTCGCAAGTCTGCGCATCCCTCTCCCCCAAGGGGAGAGGGTTTTGGAATTGTCATGACCCCCCTCCATCCCATCATCGCCGCGGTCACCGACCGCATCATCGCCCGCAGCGCGCCGCGCCGCGCCGCCTATCTCGATCTGATGGAGCGCCAGCGCGAGGCCGGAACCAATCGTGGCAATCTGTCATGCGGCAACCTCGCGCACGGCTTCGCCGCCGCAGGCGACGACAAGCCCGTCATCCGCACCGGCGCCGCGATGAACATCGGCGTCGTCACCAGCTACAACGACATGCTCTCGGCGCATCAGCCCTACGGCCGCTATCCCGAGCAGATCAAATTGTTCGCCCGCGAGGTCGGCGCAACCGCGCAGGTCGCGGGCGGCGTACCCGCGATGTGCGACGGGGTGACGCAAGGGCAGGCGGGCATGGACCTGTCTTTGTTCAGCCGCGATAATATCGCGCAGGGCACGGTGATCGCGCTCAGCCATGCGATGTTCGAAAGCGCGCTGCTGCTCGGCATCTGCGACAAGATCGTCCCCGGCCTGCTGATCGGCGCGCTGCGTTTCGGCCATCTGCCGCAAATCCTCATCCCCGCCGGGCCGATGCCATCGGGCCTTGCGAACAAGGAAAAGCAGCGTGTCCGCCAGCTCTATGCCGAGGGCAAGGCGACCCGCGATGAACTGCTCGAGGCCGAGGCGGCGAGCTATCATGGCGCGGGCACCTGCACCTTCTATGGCACCGCGAACTCGAACCAGATGATGATGGAGCTGATGGGGCTCCACATCCCCGGCAGCGCCTTCACCAACCCCGGCACCAAATTGCGGCAGTTACTGACGCGCGCCGCGACGCACCGCGTGGCAGAGATCGGCTGGGACGGCGACGATTATCGGCCGCTGGCGCGCTGCGTCGATGAGAAAGCGATCGTCAACGCCGCGATCGGCCTGCTCGCCACGGGCGGCTCGACCAATCATGCGATCCATCTGCCCGCGATCGCGCGCGCGGCGGGAATCATCATCGACTGGCAGGATTTCGACGAGCTCAGCGGCGCGGTGCCGCTGCTCGCCCGCGTCTATCCGAACGGTGCGGGCGACGTGAACAATTTTCACGCCGCGGGCGGCATCGGATATGTCGTGCGCGAGCTGCTCGATGCCGGGCTACTCCATGGCGATGTGTTGACCGTTGGCGGCACGATGGCGGACTATGCGAGCGAACCCGCGCTCGTCGACGATGAACTTCACTGGCAGGCGGCGCCCGCGACAAGCCGCGACGATACGATGTTGCGCCCGGTCGCCGCACCTTTCTCGCCCGACGGCGGGATGCGCCTGCTCGCGGGCAATCTCGGCCGCGCGATCATCAAGACCAGCGCGGTCGCCGAGGATCGCTGGACGATCGAGGCGCCGTGCCGGATTTTCGACGACCAGAACCAGGTGCTGACTGCGTTCAAGGCGGGCGAACTCGAGCGCGACCTCATCGTCGTCGTTCGCTTCCAGGGGCCGCGTGCCAACGGCATGCCCGAACTGCACAAGCTGACCCCGGCGCTCGGCGTGTTGCAGGACAAGGGCTTTCGCGTCGCGCTGCTCACCGACGGCCGCATGTCAGGCGCCAGCGGCAAGGTTCCTGCGGTGATCCACCTCTCGCCCGAAGCCTTGCCCGGCGCAGACGGCGTCAGCGGCCCGCTTGCCTATCTTCAGGACGGCGACATTGTGCGCGTCTGCGCGGTGAACGGCGAGGTGACGGCGCTGGTTGACGACGCGATATGGGCTGCGCGCACCCCCGCCATAGCGCCGCCGCCCGCGCTCGGCGTGGGCCGCGAATTGTTCGCCCTGTTCCGCCACCACGCCGACGAAGCCGAAAAGGGCGGGTCGGCGGTGCTGGCGGCGATGGAGGCGGTTACGGGATAACCCCTCTCCGTTCGTGCTGAGCTTGTCGAAGCACCGTCCTTTTCTTTGGCGATGCTTGAAACAAAGAACGGCCCTTCGACAAGCTCAGGGCAAACGGAATTTGAGATTTCGAACGGAGTTTTTATGACCGACCAAAGCATCGACCAGATCATGCGCCTTGCGCCCGTCATCCCGGTGATCGTCATCGACCGGGTCGAGGATGCGGTGCCGATGGCCGAGGCGCTCGTCGCCGGCGGGCTGACGGTTCTCGAGGTGACGCTGCGCACCCCAGCCGCGCTCGATGCGATCACCGCGATGAAAAGCGTCAAAGGTGCGGTCGTCGGTGCGGGCACCGTGCTCGATCCCGCGATGTTAAGCGCTGCTATCGCCGCGGGCGCCGAATTCATCGTTTCGCCCGGTCTCACCGACAATCTCGGCAAGGCGGCGGTGGCGAGCGGCATTCCCTTCCTGCCCGGCACCGCCAATGCCGGCGACATCATGCGCGGAATGGACCTCGGCCTCGACCGCTTCAAATTCTTCCCCGCAGCGACGAGCGGCGGCATCCCGGCGCTGAAGGCGCTCGCGGGCCCCTTCGGTCAGGCGCGTTTCTGCCCCACCGGCGGCATCAGCCTCGCGACCGCGCCCGACTGGCTAGCGCTCGAAGCGGTGCTGTGCGTCGGCGGCAGCTGGGTCGTCCCGGCGGGCCCGCTCGATCCTGCAAAAATCGAGACACTCGCCCGCGAGGCGTCGGCGCTGAAATCCTGATTATAAGGACCGCGTGTCCCCGCGAAGGCGGGGACCCATCTCCGGTCGGCTCAAAATCGCGCGGACAGATGATGGGCACCCGCCTTCGCGGGTGCACAAGGCA
The DNA here is from genome assembly GCA_964426485.1 of uncultured Sphingopyxis sp. Lineage (GTDB taxonomy): Bacteria > Pseudomonadota > Alphaproteobacteria > Sphingomonadales > Sphingomonadaceae > Sphingopyxis. Next base: position 61,768 of record CAYRQX010000014.1, read on the forward strand.
TTTATTCGAGGCAAGTCCCCACTTTCGCGCCATTGATTAACCCCATTTTACCTGTCACTGTGCAGGGATAAGGCGGCAGATAAGCCGTTGGTGGGGAGACAGGCGTGCCGAGGCCGCAACCGCATTTGGAAGAAGTTCTGGCGTCCGAACCCGGATCGCATATCGCCGCGCTGTTCGATTTCGACGGGACCATCATCTCGGGCTACTCCGCGACCGCGATGCTGCGCGAGAAATTCCAGCGCCGCGAAATGTCGGTCGAGGAAATCGCCGAAACCGCGCAGGTCATCGCGCAGCACAGCCTTGGCACCATCGGCTTTTCCGGGCTGATGTCGGGCGCCGCCAAATTCATGAAGGGCGTCGATGAGCAAAGCTTCATCGACTTCGGCGAAGAGCTCTACAAAAAGCATATCGCGCGTAAAATCTATCCCGAAACCCGCGCCATCATCGAGGCGCACCAGGCAAAGGGCCACCGCGTCGCGATCATCTCGTCGGCGACGATCTATCAGATCGAACCGACCGCGCGCGACCTGGGCATCACCGACATCAAATGTTCGGCCTATGAGATCGAGGACGGGGTCTTCACCGGCGACATCATCCGCCCGCTCTGTTTCGGCGAAGGCAAGGTACTCGCCGCCGAGGAACTGGCGACCGAATATGCCCTCGACCTCGATCAGAGCTTTTTCTATTCGGACAGTGACGACGATATCGAGCTGCTCGAACGCGTTGGCAAGCCGCGCCCGCTCAACCCGAACATGAAATTGAAGGCCATCGCCGACGAGCATGGCTGGCCGGTGCAGCGCTTCGCGAGCCGCGGCACGCCGTCGTGGGTCGATTATACGCGCACCATTTACGCCACCGGCTCGCTCGTCGGCGCCTTTGCCGCGGGCCTGCCGATCTGGGCGCTGACGCGCTCGCAGCGCGAAGCGGCGAATTTCTCGATCGGGCTGTTTGGCGATTTCGCGACCGCGATCACTGGGGTCGAGCTGGAGGTCGAGGACGAGCGCCATCTGTGGTCCTCGCGCCCGTGCGTCTTCATCTTCAACCACCAGAGCAAGGCCGATGTGATGATCCTGGCCAAGCTCATCCGCCGCGACATGGGCGGGGTGGGCAAGAAGGAAATCAAGGACATCCCCATCCTCGGCAAGCTGATGGAATGGGGCGGCACCGTCTTCGTCGACCGCGCCGACGGCAAGAGCGCGATCAAGGCGATGGAGCCGCTCGTCGCTGCGATCCGCGAAGAAGGCAAGTCGATCTGCATCTCGCCCGAAGGCACGCGCAGCCTGACCCCGAAGCTCGAACCGTTCAAAAAGGGCGCCTTCCACCTCGCGATGCAGGCGGGGGTGCCGATCGTCCCGATCGTGATCCATAATGCGACCGACGTCGCGCCGAAGAACGAGTTCGTGATGCGCCCCGCGACGGTGCGCGTCACCGTGCTGCCGCCGGTCGATACATCGGGGTGGATGCCGAGGACGATCAACAGCCACGTCCGCGACGTGCGCAACATGTTCCTACGCACGCTGGGACAGCCCGAGGAGAGCGTCGCGGAATCGGTGGCGAAGGAGCCTGCGCCCGAGGCTGCTGCGCCCGAAGCCAAAGCGGCGAGACCCAAGAAGACGACTGCAAAGAAACCCGCCGCGAAGAAACCGGCAAAAAAGCCGTCGAGCAAATGACGACTATCACCCGACATCTGCTTTCCGTTTGTGTCGAGCGAAGTCGAGACACCCGGCGGGACAGCGCCATGCCGACGGGCATCTCGCCTTCGCTCGATGCGAACGGAATTGGGGGATATGCTCCCCATCTTTCCAACGCGGCGGAGCGCCACTAAGCGGTGGCCGACGGCACGCCCCGCACCCAGATCGTGACGGAGCAGGCCGCCGACCGGCTCTATATCATCGACGCGCGGGGCGGGGTCGAACGCCAGCTGTTGCTCGACTGGGTCCATGCGACCGCCGGCGATAACGACCCCCAATGGGCGAGCCTTGCGATCGAGGATGACGATCATGCGCTGCCGCTCGACATGCTGCGCGCCCGGCTCGACAGATCGCCCTCGCGGCAGGTGGTGCCGCTGCGCGTCGCGTGGCGCATCCCGGGGTTCGACAAGGACCGCGCGCTCAAATTCCGCCACCTGATCTTCGGCGACCCGCGCCATCCCGGCCCGCTGCGCGCGCGGCTGATCCTGCTCCGCGACCGTCGCCGCGCGCAGATCTTGGTGGGGGAGGCGGCAACGCTTGACGCGCTGCGCGACCGGTTCTGTCGCCAGACCGGCGGCGGCGACGGCGAGGGAGCCGACAGCGCCGAATTTGCGGGTTTCGTCGCGCGGCAGGCGGGGCTTGCGCTCGACGTTGCCGAACGCGGCATCCGCGGCACGCGCTACAAGGTGCCGCGCTTTGTCGCCGACGGCCTGCGCACCAGTCCCAAATTCCGCGCCGCGCTCGCCGACCTGTCCGAGAAGACCGGTCGGCCGATAGCGGAACTCTTCCGTGAAGCGCGCCCGCTGATGAAGGAAGTCATCGCGCGGCCTTCGGCGCTCTTCCTCGACCTCCGCGCCCGGCTCGATCGCATGATGTTCGGCGGTTACGCGCCTGCGATGGAGGTCGACGCCGCCGAGCTTGCGCGGCTGCGCGCGATCCTGCGCGAACATCCGACCGCGATCCTGTTCACCCACAAAACCTATATCGACGGCGCGACCCCCAGCCGTCTGACCTATGAAAACGACATGCCGATGCTGCACAGCTTCGGCGGCGCCAATCTCGACTTCGCGGTCATGGGCGAATTTTTCCGCCGTTCGGGGATGATCTTCATCCGCCGCAGCTTTCAGGACCAGCCGGTCTATAAGCTCGTCCTGCGCCATTACATCGCCTGGCTGCTCGCCAAACGCTTCCCCTTGAGCTGGGCGTTCGAAGGCACGCGCTCGCGGCTCGGCAAGCTGATGCCGCCGAAATATGGCCTGATGAAATATGTCCTCGACGCGGCGCATGCGACGGGGACGCACGGGGTGCATTTCGTGCCCTTCGTCACCAGCTTCGACCTGATCCGCGACGTCGAGGAATATGCCGCCGAACAGACGGGGCGCAGCAAAAAGCCCGAAAGCCTGTCGTGGTTCATCGGCTATATGAAGAGCCTGAAGGCGCCGTCGGGCCGCATCCGGCTCGACATCGGCGAACCCGTCGTGATCGAGGCGGCGCCGGCCCCCGACGACAAGCGCGCGCTCGAAAAAATCGCTTTCGCGGTCGCGGTCGAGGCCAATCGCGTCACCCCGCTGACCGTCACCTCGGTCATGTGCCTGATCCTGCTCGGCATGGCGCCACGCGGCGCGACCTCGGCCGAATTGCTCGGCGCGATCGGCGCGGTGACCGACTGGGCGCGCGCGCGCGGAATCCGGCTCTGCAGCGAACTCGAAAGCCGCGACGATGCGGCGCTCTCGGCCACCGTCGACACGCTCGTCACCAGCGGACTGCTCGCGCGTTACGAAGCGGGCAGCGAGAATGTCTATTCGATCGATCCCGCCAAACATCCCATGGCGAGCTATTATCGCAACATCATCGCGCATCATTTTCTGGGTCGCGCGATGATCGAACTCGCGCTGTTCGAACTGCGCGACGCCGACAGCGGCGATGCGACGGCCGCCTTCTGGGACAAGATCGATCGCCTTCGCGATCTGTTCAAATTCGAATTCTTCTACCCGCCCCGCGACGAGCATCGCGCCGCGCTTGAGGCCGAACTGGCGCGCATCGACCCGGTATGGGACCGCCGCCTCGCCAGCGGCGACCGCGGCATCGCGCAGCTGCTGCGCCGCTGTCAGCCCGTCGTCGGCCACGCGATCTTGCTCCCGTTCGCCGAGGCCTATTCGGTCGTCGCCGACCTGCTCGCGCGCGCAAGGCCGGGCGATGCCGTCGATGACAAGGCGCTGCTCGACGCCGCGCTCACCGAGGGCAAGCAAGCCTATCTGCTGCGCCGGATCAGCAGCGAGGCGGCGATCGGCAAATTGCTCTTCGCCAACGGCCTGTCGCTGATGCGCCATATGGGGCTCGCCGACGAAGCGACGTCCGACGTTCTGGCGCAACGCCGCGCGCTGCTGATGGAACTGCGCGGTCTCTCCAACGTCATGGAAACGATGCGGCTGTCCACGGTGGCATTGGCGGATCGCTTGCCGGGGGCGGAGCAATGACAATGCAGCACCCTTATTTCGTCATTGCGAGCGAAGCGAAGCAATCTCCAGCCATCGAAGTTGCGCAACCTCGAAGGCTGCAGATTGCCGCGTCGCCTTCGGCTCCTCGCAATGACGATGTCTGTAAAGGAACCTAACATGCTCAAACAGCTCAGCGCGCAGGACGCCCAGTTCCTCTACACCCAGACCGCGAACAATCTGACGCACATCATGGGGGTCTATATCTACGACCCGTCGACCGCGCCCGGCGGCTTCGTGCGCTTCAAGGACATCATCGCCCACGTCGAAAGCCGCGTCCACACTTCGCCACTGTTCAAGCGCCGCCTCCACCGCCTGCCGTTCGACATGGACCATCCTTATTGGGTCGAGGACGAGCATTTCGATGTCGAGGCGCATATGAGCCATGCGCGCCTGCCCGAACCCGGCGACTGGCGGCAATTCTGCATCGCGGTGGCGCGCTATTTTTCCAAGCCGATGGATATGAACCGCCCGCTGTGGGACATTTATATCATCGAGGGGCTCGACCGCATTCCCGGCATCCCCAAGGGCAGCTTTGCGATGCTCCACCGCGTCCACCATGCCGCGGTCGACGGGGCGTCGGGCGCCCACGCCTTCATCGCGATGAGCGACATCGACGCCAAGGGCACGCCGGCGATCGCCGAGCCGCCGCCGGTCGAGGATCTGGGCGACCCGCCGTCGAGCGTCGAAACGCTGTCGCGCGCCTGGTCGGCTTCGATGCAGTCGCCGGTCAAGTTCATGAATGCTTTGATGAAGATGTCGCCTGCGATCATCTCGGCGGCGCGCAAGTCGATAGAGGGCGGCATGACCGCGGGGGTGCCCGAAACGCGTTTCAACGTGCCCGTCGGCCCGCACAAAATGTTCGACGGGACGTCGGTGGCACTCGCCGATGTCGCGCTAGTCCGCAAGAAGGTGCCGGGCGCGACGGTCAACGACGTCGTGCTGACGACGGTCGGCGGTGCCCTGCGCAAATATCTCGCCAAGCATAAGGAATTGCCCAAAGAGAGCCTAGTCGCGGTCGCGCCGATCAATCTGCGCGGCAAGGGCGCCGGTAAGGATGGGGGCGCGGGCAAAGCCAGCACCCCCGGCAATCAGGTCTCGGCCATGAGCGTCCCGGTCCGTAGCGACATTGCCGATCCGCTTGCGCGCCTCGCCGCGATCCGCGACTATACGGTCGAGGCAAAGGAAGCCAAAGCAGGCGTCAGCGCGCGGATCATGACCGACCTGTCGCAGCATATCCCGGGCGCGACGATGGCGGCGGTTGCGCGGCTGGTGACCAGCGAGCGCTTTGCGGTGCGCGGCACCAACCTCTTCATCTCGAACGTCCCCGGCGCGCAGGTACCGCTGTATCTGGCGGGTGCGCAGCTCGTCATGCAGCATGGCATGGCGCCGCTCGCGAACAATATGGGGCTATTCGTCGCGACCCCCAGCTATAACGGGCGCATCGCCTTTTCGATCATCTGCGAACGCGCGATCATGCCCGACATCGCCTTTTTCCGCGAATGTATCGAGGAAAGTTTCGCCGACCTGATGGCGGCGGTGCCGAAGCCCGAGAAAGCAAAAGCCGTTACGGCAACGCCGAAACCCGCCGTTAAGCCGAAAGCGAAACCGAAAGCGAGGGCGAAACCTGCCGCAAAGAGTAGCGTGAAACCGGTTGCTAAACCGAACCCAACCCGCAAGAATCCGAAAAAATAGACCATGCTCTCGCAGGATTACCGAATGCTCTTCACCCCGACGCTCAGCGCCGACCGCGATCTCGTGACCGCGCCCGACTATATCGCATGGGCCAAGGCCGCGCGCGACCATGATAAAAAATCGGGGCTTCAGGCATGGCGTGACGCCGACGAGAGCAAGCATTTCGATTATAAGGCGATCCGCGCCCGCCTCGAAAAATTGCGCAAGCTGTCGGCGGCGGGCGACGTCAAGGGTCTGCTCTTTGTCCTCAACGAGGGCATCCACGGCAATATCGACGGCATGGGGCACGAGCGCCTCTATCAAAAGGCGCGCTTCGGCACGAAAAAGCTGGTCGAGGATTATGTCGCCGAGGTCGTCGCCTCGCTCGAAAAAATCGCGGCGGCGCGCAGCATCTCCCGCGAGGAAAAGCGCGATTTCTTTCGCCGCGCGCAGCATTGTTACGGCCGCTCGGCGCTATTGCTCTCGGGTTCGGGCAGCTTCCTGTTTTTCCATATCGGTGTCGTGAAGGCGCTCTGGGAAGAGGGCGTTTTGCCCGCGATCATGTCGGGCGCCAGCGGCGGGTCGATCGTCGCCGCGGTCGTCTGCACGCGCAAGAACGCCGACATCGGCGCCTTCCTCGAAAGCGAGCGGCTCGCCAACCCAGCGCGCGATCCCGATCAAAAGCGGCTGGCGCCCGATGAGGTGCGCGACCGCCTCGCCGACCTGATCCCCGACCTCACCTTTCAGGAGGCCTATGAAATCAGCGGCCGCCACCTCAACGTCTCGGTCGCGCCCGCCGAAAAGCACCAGAACGGCCGCCTGCTCAACGCGATCACCGCGCCCAATGTGCTGATCCGCGAAGCGGTGCTGGCGTCATGCGCGGTGCCCGGCGTCTTCCCGCCGGTGATGCTGATGGCGCGCGACGATCATGGCGAGCGCATTCCCTACCAGCCCGATCGCCGCTGGGTCGACGGGTCGGTGACGCACGATATTCCGACCAAGCGACTCGAACGCCTCTATGGCGTCAACCATCATATCGTCAGCCAGGCGAACCCGATCGCGCTGCCCTTCGCGACCGACACGCGCAAGCAAATGGCGCCGATCGAGGCGATCCAGCACGCGTCGATGGCGACCTTCAAGGCGTGGCTCAACGCGAACATGGTGATCTTTCAGAAACCGCTCGAACTGATCCCGCCGCTCAACAGCCTCGCCATTATGGCGCGTTCGGTGATCAATCAGGAATATACCGGCGACATCAACATCATCCGCCCGCCCAAATTCTGGTCGCCGGCGAAGATCCTGTCGGACCTCGCGCAGGCCGATATCGACGAACTGATCGAGACGGGCCAGCGAACCGCCTGGCCGAAGGTCGAAATGGTCCGCACCCAAACCGCGATCAGCCGCGCGCTCGAGGCGATCCTCGCCAAGATCGACAAGGCAGGCGACGACGGTCCGGGGCATCGCAGCGCGGCGCTCCAGAAGGCGGTTCGCTGAGCGTGGCGGCGGGCGCGGTGATCCTGCCGGCCGAATCCGCCGGCGCGGGCGCCCGGCTGCATGTCACCCACTGGCTGCCCGAAGGCCGCCCGCGCGCCATCGTGCTGCTCGCCCACGGCTATGCCGAACATGCGGGCCGCTACGAATATGTCGCGAAAAGGCTGATCGATGCGAGCTATGCCGTCTATGCGGTCGACCATTGGGGCCATGGCCATTCGGACGGCGAGGGCGGTTTCGTCCCGCGCTTTTCGGCCTTTCTCGACGGGATGAGTGAGCTTCTGACGCTCGTCGAGATCAACCATGCCGACACGCCGCGCCTGCTGCTCGGGCACAGCATGGGCGGGCTCATCGCGACGCTGTTCCTCGTCGAGCGCCAGCAGGCCTTTGTCGCGGCGGCACTCTCCGGCCCAGCGATCCTGCCCGCCGAACCGCCGTCGCGTTTCACGGTGTGGATCAGCCGCTTCCTCTCGCGCTTCTTCCCGCGCCTCGGTGTCTTGGCGCTCGATGCGAACGGGGTCAGCCGCGATCCGGCGGTGGTTGCCGCCTATCAGGCCGATCCGCTGGTTTATGGCGGCAAGATCGGCGCGCGGCTCGGCAAGGAATTCATGGACGCGATGGCGGTCGCACAGGCCGACGCGCCCAAGATCCGCCTGCCGATCCTGATCCAGCACGGCGAGGCTGACCGGCTGACCGCACCCGCAGGCTCGCGCTACCTGTTCGCCAATGTCGCGTCACACGACAAGCGGCTCGAAATCTACCCCGGCCTGTTCCACGAAATCTATAATGAGCCCGAACGCGATGCCGTTCTCGATGATCTCATCGGCTGGTTCGATGTGCATGTGAAAGGCAAGGCGTCCGCATGAAAATCCTTCTCGTCCTGATCTTCGCGCCGCTCATTTCGCTCGCGCTGCTCTATTTTCTTTTTCCCGAGCAATTGGTGCAACTGATGCGCTGGCTGATGCGCCGCCGCGCGCGCGTGATGCGCAAGACCGTCACCGTCGACGGCCGCGTCTGGCCCTATCTCGAAGGCGGCGACCGCTCGAAGCCGACGCTCGTGATGGTCCACGGCTTTGGCGCCGACAAGGATCACTGGACCTTCTACGCACCCTGGCTGACGAAGGATTATCGCCTGATCGCGCCCGACCTGCCGGGGTTCGGTGAGAATGATCGCGACGGCGAATTGCCGTTCGACGTGACGAGCCAGGCGGCACGGCTCAAGGGCTTTCTTGACGCGCTCGGTATCGACCGTCCGCACCTCGGCGGCAACAGCATGGGCGGCTGGATCGCGCTGCGCTTCGCGATTGATTATCCGGACCGGCTGCGCACGCTGACCTTGATGAACAATGCGGGGATCGTCGGCGCGGACGAAAGCGAATTGCAGAAATTGGCGGCCGACCGCGACTATAACCCGCTCGTGCTCGCCAGCCTCGAGGACGCCGACCGGCTGATCGCCTTCGTCGTGCGCAAGCCTACATATGTCCCGGCGCGGCTGAAACCCGTCATCTATGCCGATGCGCTGAGGCATCGCGACCTGCTCGACAAGATTTTCTGGGTCATCGCCGACGAGATGGAAGAAAAGCCGCTCAACGACGAACTCGGCAAGGTGACTGTGCCGACGTTGATCCTCTGGGGCCGCCACGACAAGCTGATCGACGTCAGTTGCGTGGCGGTGCTCGAGGCGGGGATCGCGGGCAGCGCCAAGCACATCTTCGAGGATGTCGCACATGTCCCGATGATCGAAGCGCCAAAAGCGACCGCGACGGTCCAGCGCGAGTTTCTTGCCAAGCATTGACCCTCCATCGTCACCCCGGACTTGATCCGGGGTCCATGACGCCGCCGCAGCAATGGAAGCCGGATCAAGTCCGGCATGACGAACGGTGGGAACCACGCTTGCCAACCCCTCAATCCCGCGTCAGTCTCTCCGGAAAATAAGGGGGAGAGACGCATGCGGTTGAAGGTCGGACTGCTCGGCGGCGGCAGCTGGGGCACCACGGTCGCGGCGCTGGTGTCGCGCAATGCGCCGATCACCTTGTGGGCGCGCGATGCCGAGACCGTCGGCGACATCAACCAGCATAGCGAGAACCGCAAATATCTTCCCGGCATCGCGCTGCCGCCGACGCTGCGCGCCACCGCCGACATGGCCGAGGTCGTCGCGGGCGCCGACGTGCTCGTGATGGGCGTCCCCTCGCACAGCTTCCGTGCGGTGCTGGAGGAGGCAAAGGCCCATCTTCGCCCGTGGGTTCCGGTGATCAGCCTGACCAAGGGGCTCGAACTCGCGTCGGGCAAGCGCATGACCGAGCTGATCGAGGAAGTGCTACCCGGCCACCCCGTCGGCGTGCTCACCGGGCCGAACCTCGCGCGCGAGATCATGAGCGGGCAGGCCGCGGCGAGCGTGCTGTCGATGGAGGACGAGATCGTCGTCCGCGCGCTCCAGCCGGTGTTCCATTCGGGGCTGTTCCGCGTCTACACCAACACCGACCTGCTTGGCTGCGAGCTTGGCGGGGTGCTCAAGAATATCATCGCGATTGCGGTCGGCATGGGCGACGGGCTGGGCGCGGGGGACAACACGCGCTCGGCGCTGATGACGCGTGGGCTCTCGGAGATTACCCGCCTCGGCGTCGCAATGGGCGGGCGCGCGGAAACCTTTGCCGGTCTGACCGGCATGGGCGATCTGATCGCGACCTGCACCAGCCCGCTGTCGCGCAACCGCCATGTCGGGGTCGAACTCGGCAAAGGGCGCCCGATCGACGAGATTATCGCGGGGATGAACATGGTCGCTGAGGGGGTGAAGAGCGCGCCGACGGTGATCGCACTCGCCGAAAAGCACGGCCTCGACATGCCGATCGCGCGCGATGTGTATGATGTGACGCAGGGTAAACGCAGCGCGCAGGAGGTGTTTCGGGGCCTGCTCCGCTCCGCTGTCGGCGATGAGGCGCACCCCGGTTGAGCGATTCCGCCGCCAGCCGTGCCATTTCGGCGATCAGCCGGGAAGAAAAAGGCGCCGCGCTTCGTTGACTCCCCTGACCGCTCCGCAAAGGGCGGGCAATCAGGAGATGGACGATGAAAAAATGGACCACCCTCGCTCTTCTAGCGGCTCTCCCCGCCACCGCCGCCGTCGCCGCCGTGCCCTATGGCGCGATGCCGCCGGGATTTGAGGCGCCGCACATCCGCACCAGCCCGATTGCGGGCGTCGTCAACCAGCAATGGTATAATTACAAGACCGACATTCTCGAGGCTGAGAAGGAGCTGACCAGCGACCTTCGTCGTTCGACCGACCGCGAAGACCGCTGGGACGCGTGGGATGAATGGGAGAATGAGGTTGTCGACGCGGACAAGGATTATGTGAAGGAAATGCGCAAGAAGGGCTATCGCACCGGCCGCGTGACGGTCGGCGGATAAGTCCTGCCGGGTTCCCCGGAGCCTTGCTCTGGGTCGCAGGGAAGGGCGGGTGTCATGGGGCACCCGCCCTTTCTTGTTTCAGGACTTGGCTTCGGCCAGCAGTGCCTGCGCTTCCTTGCCCTGCCAGTCGATCGCACCGACGACGCGCCAGATCTCGCGGCCCTCTGCGTCATAATAGATGCTCGTCGGCAAGGCGCTGTTCGCCGCATCGAGCAAGCCGTTCTGCGGGTCAATATAAGGTTGCAGCGCTTTCAATCCGGCCTTCTGGAACCACGGGTCGACGATTTCGGCGCCCTGCAGATCCTGCGCCACCGCAATCACCCTCATCGCTTCGCCGCTCTTGGCCGCCAATGCGTCGAGCGTCGGCATCTCGGCCACGCACGGCGCACACCAGGTCGCCCATAGATTGACGAGCAGCGGACGCCCACGAAAGCTCGCCAGCGTCACCGCCGCATCGTCGGGGCCGGTGAACGCCGCCGTCGGCGCCGCTTCCCCCTTGTGGCTGCGGTCGATCACATATTCGAACTGGCCCAGCCCCTTCGCTTGGCCCGGCGAAACATTTGCTTGGCCTTCCCCGGCTTGCCCGCCGCCCGCCTTTTCCCTATCGCAGCCCGCGATCGATCCGGCCAGAAACACGGCGAGGATCGCAAGATACGGGCTTGGAACGCGGCGGATGGCGAATACTCCGGACAGTAACAGCATGTGGGGCGGCCGTTTCGGTGGCGGACCCGCGGCAATCATGCAAGAGATTAACGCGTCGATCCCGGTCGACAAGCGTCTGTGGGAAGAAGATATCGCCGCCAGCCGCGCGCACGCCGCGATGCTCGGTGCCGCAGCTATCATCGGCGCCGACGATGCCGTGGTGATCGATCGCGGCCTTGCACAGATCGCCGAGGAATTCGCGGCAAACGGCGTGCCGGTCGACCTCGCGCTCGAAGACATCCACATGACCGTCGAATCGCGGCTGAAGGACCTCGTCGGCGAGGCGGCCGGGCGGCTCCACACCGCGCGCTCGCGCAACGATCAGGTCGCGACCGATTTCCGCCTGTGGACGCGCACCGCCTGCGAGCGCATCGACGCGGGTCTCGCCGCGATGCAGGCCGCGCTGTTGGCGCGTGCCGAGGAGCATGCCGACAGCATCATGCCCGGCTTCACCCATCTGCAAGTCGCGCAGCCGGTGACGCTCGGCCACCATCTGCTCGCCTATGTCGAGATGTTCGGCCGCGACCGCAGCCGCTTTGCCGACGCGCGCCGCCGCCTCAACGAATCGCCCCTCGGCGCCGCCGCGCTTGCGGGGACCGGCTTTCCGATCGACCGCGCCGCGACCGCCGCGGCGCTCGGCTTCGACCGCCCGATGGCGAACAGCATCGACGCGGTGTCCGACCGCGATTTCGCGCTCGAATTCTGCGCTTCGGCGTCGATCGCCGCGATCCATCTCTCGCGCCTCGCCGAAGAAATCGTCATCTGGGCCAGCCAGCCCTTCGGCTTCATCAGCCTGCCCGACGCCTGGTCGACGGGCAGCTCGATCATGCCGCAAAAGCGCAATCCCGACGCCGCAGAACTGGTGCGCGGGCGCGCGGGGCTGCTGCTCGGCGCGTTCCAGCGGCTCGCGGTGATCGTGAAGGGTCTGCCGCTGACCTATTCGAAGGATCTGCAGGACGACAAGGAAACCGTCTTCGGCGCTTTCGACGCACTCGCGCTGTCCCTCGCCGCGATGACCGGCATGATCGAAACCTTGACCTTCCGCACCGACCGCATGCGTGCGCTCGCCGCGTCGGGCTATTCGACCGCGACCGACCTCGCCGACTGGCTGGTGCGCGAGGCGGGCCTGCCGTTCCGCGAAGCGCATCATGTCGTCGGTTCGTGCGTGAAGCGTGCCGAGGAACTGGGCGTCGAGCTGTCGGCGCTGCCCGCCGCGGACGCGGCGGCGATCCATGCCGCGATCACGCCTGACGTCTTGGCGGCGCTGACCGTCGAGGCATCGGTCGCCAGCCGCACCAGCTATGGCGGCACGGCCCCCGAACGGGTAAGGCAGACCATTGCCGCGGCCCGCGCGGCGCTCGAAGGAACGATTTGATGGCGACGACGCGCCTCATCATTATTGGCATGGCTGCGACCGCGCTGCTCGGTGCGTGCGGCAGCAAGGAAGATCTGAAGCCGGTGGCGGGCCAGCCCGCCCCGGTCATTCCCCTCGGTGCGACCCGCGCCCCGACTACGGAGGAGCTTACGACGCCTGACGCGCAGGCCCGGCCCGCGCGCAGCGACGAACTTCTCAAACGGTCCGAACAACGCGAAGCCGACGATTTTGACTTGCCGCCTCCGGGCTGATCGAAACCGAATTTACCTAATCCGTTCGTGTCGAGCGAAGTCGAGACACCCTTCCGCGTGGAGCTGTCTTTCGAGGCATCTCGACTTCGCTCGATGCGAACGGCAAAAGACAATCAGGACTTGTTTCAATGAATCATTTTGAAATTCGTGACGGCGTCATGCACGCCGAAGACATTCCGCTGCCACGCATTGCCGAAGAAATCGGGACCCCCGTCTATGTCTATTCGCGCGCGACGCTCGAACGTCATGCGCAGGCGTTTCGCGACGGGCTGAAGGATGTGCCCCGCAAGCATCTCGCCTTTGCGATCAAGTGCAATCCGAACCTCGGCGTGCTGCGCGTCCTCGCGCGGCAGGGCTATGGCGCCGATGTAGTCTCAGGTGGCGAGCTCGAACGCGCGCTTGCGGCGGGCATGGCGCCCGAGGACATCGTCTTTTCGGGCGTCGGCAAGACGCGCGCAGAGCTGGCGCAGGGGCTCGACCGCGGCATCGGCCAGTTCAACATCGAACATGAACCCGAAGGCGTCGCGCTAGCCCAAATCGCGCTTGCCAAGGAAATGGCCGCGCCGGCGGTGCTGCGCGTCAATCCCGACGTCGACGCGGGCACCCACGCCAAGATTTCGACCGGCAAGGCGGAGAACAAATTTGGCGTCGGCATCGACGTCGCCCCGGAGATTTTCGGCCGGCTGGCGGCGCTGCCCGGGCTCAACATGCGCGGCATCGCGGTCCATATCGGTAGCCAGCTCACCAGCCTCGCGCCGCTCGAAGCCGCATTCACCCGCGTCGGCGAGCTCGTCGCCGAGCTGCGCGCCGCAGGCCACAGCATCACCCATGTCGATCTCGGCGGCGGCCTTGGCGTCCCCTACAAGGCCGACGACAACCCGCCGAGCCCCGCCGAATATGGCGCGATGGTCGCGCGCGTGACCAGGGACTGGGACGTCACCTTGATGTTCGAACCCGGCCGCGTGATCGCGGGCAACACCGGCGTGCTGCTGACCGAAGTTCTTTGGGTAAAGCCCGGCGCGACGAACCCGTTCGTGATCGTCGATGCGGCGATGAACGATCTTGCCCGCCCGGCGCTCTACGACGCCTATCATGATTTCGTCGCGGTGAAGCCGACCGGCGAAACGATGACGGCGTCGATCGTGGGCCCGGTGTGCGAGACCGGCGACACGTTCGCGCGCGACCGAGTAACCGACGCGGTCGCACCCGGCGACCTCGCGGTGTTCCGGACCGCGGGCGCTTATGGTGCGACGATGGCCTCGACCTACAACAGCCGCAGCCTCGTTCCCGAGGTGCTTGTCGACGGCGACCGCTATGCCGTCGTCGCAGACCGTATCGCGGCGGGCACGATCATGGCCGCCGAGCGCGTCCCCGACTGGATCGACTGACGTGGAGCAGCTTCCCATCTTCCTCAATCTGCGCGGCCGCCTGGTCGTGCTGGTGGGGAAGGGGGAAGCCGCCGACGCCAAGGCGCGGCTGATTGTCCGCGCGGGCGGGCGGATCGTGCCGGCGTGGGAAGAGGGCGCGACGATCGCCTTCGTCGCGGTGGGCGATGACGAACAGGCGCGCGCCGCGGCACAGGCGCTTCGCGCGCGCGGCCTGCTCGTCAATGTCGTCGACCGACCCGACCTCTGCGATTTCACCACGCCGGCAATCGTCGACCGCACCCCGGTGACGATCGCGATCGGGACGGGCGGCGCCTCGGCCGGGCTCGCGAAAGCCGTCCGCCAGCGTATCGAAGCCTTGCTCCCCGCCCGCCTCGGTGCGCTCGCCGCGGCGCTCCAGGGCGCACGCGCCGCGATGAAAGCGCGCTGGCCCGCCGCCGCCGACCGCCGCCGCGCGATCGACGCCGCGCTGGCGAGCGGCGGCGTCCTCGACCCGCTCGACGCCGGGGCGGCTGACAAGGTCGAAACCTGGCTCGCGAGCGAAGCGCGGGTGCAGCCATCGCGCCTCGAAACCATCGCGTTGGCGAGCGCCGATCCCGACGACCTCACCCTCCGCGCCGCACGCCTTCTTGGCGAGGCCGATCACCTCTTTCATGCCGCGAATGTCCCCGCCGCCATCCTCGACCGCGCGCGAGCCGATGCGGTGCGCCACGTCACCGATGTACCGCCCACCGATCCGCCGCCGGGTTTGTCACTATGGGTCGCGCCCGCCGGATCCGCTGGCTAGGGCGCGATCGCCAGCCCGTCGCCATTCTTCCCCGCCGCGATCCGGCGCAGCACCACGCCGCTCGCGACATCAATCTCGGCAACCTTGTCGTGCCCCGTCTCGGCGGCATAGATGCGCTTCGAATCGGCGCTGAACAACAAGGTGACCTGGCCCTTGGCCTGCTCACCCGACACCTTGATCGTCTTCAGCAGCGTGCGTGTTTCGGCGTCGAACAGGCTGATCGTGCCGCTCGCGATATTGCTCGTCGCGACCAGCTTGCCGTCGGGGCTCGCCAGCACGCGGATCGCGACCGGATCGACCGCTTGTTCGGCGATCTTCTTGCCCGTCTTCGTATCCCAGATCGACACGCGCGGCGCATCGAGGTCGCCGACCCACAATTCGCGCCCGCGCCTGGTCAGCGCCAGCCCCTCGGGCTTGCCGCCGATGGAGAGGTCGCGCAGCTTTCTCGCCGTCTTCAAATCGAGCACGCTCACCGTCCCCGATCCGATATTCGCGGTATAGGCGGTGCGATTGTCGGGCGCGACGACGATCATGTGCGTCCCCTTCTGCCCGGTCGAAATCGACGTCAGCTTGCCATCGGGCGCGACCACCGCGACCGACGTGCTGCCCTCGGTCGTCGCAACCAGCCGCCCGTCGGACAGCCAAAGCAATCCGTGCGGCCGCTGGTTGGGGCTGAGGTCGATCGTCCGGACCTTGGTCCGGCTCGCGACATCGAACACATCGATCGTCGTGCTGCCATAGGCGACGACCGCCGCTTGGCTGCCGTCAGGCGAAACCGCAATCTCGTGCGGCATCCTGCCGGTCGGCAGCCGTGCCAGTTCCTCGCCCGAAGCGAGCGCAATGACGCTCAGCGTGTCCTCGCCCTTGTTGCCGACGAGCAGCGTTTCGGCCCCCGCGGGGGCCGTCAGCCATAAGGCGCAAAGCGCGGTGGCGATCGTGTTGCGCATGACAAGTCTCCCGGTTTGCTTTGCCGTCACCCTATCCCGGGTGAACGCTGCCGCAACCCACCTTCGACCAGCGACATGGGTGCGGGTTGCGACGCCCGCTGGATGGGGCCTGTCAGTCCGCCCACCCGCTCCGGTCCAGCGCCTTCATCGCCTCGGTGATCGCCACCGTATCGACGCTCACCCGCGCGACCTTGGCGAGCAGTTCGATCATGCTCTCCTTGTAATCGGCAAAGCGGTATGTGTTGAATTTCTCGCGGATCGTCGGGTCGCGCGGGGTCTTTTCCTTGTGCTGGTCCAGCACCCAGTCGATCGCGCTGCGATTGCCAAGCCGGTACTGCCACGCCTCGGCGGGGATGCCGCCGATCTGCGTATCCTCGTCGACCCGGACGACACCCGTTTCGGGCAGCGATTTCAGCGCCGGTTTGGGATGCGTTCCGGCGGCGCGTCTCGCGTTGGGGGTGTCGGTGCGCTGAACCGGCCAGGGTTCGACCGCCTCATACCCGATATGCATGGCCATCAAGGCCTCGCCCCACGCGACCCACTGCGCGAACGCGGGGTAAAAGGGGATGCGCGGAAACTCGCGCTTCAAATTCAGCGCATAGGTCTCGCGATAAACGGGATCGTGCAGGACGGCATAGACATAGGCAAAGATCGCGTCCTTGGTGACGCCCTTCTTGCCATAATGCTTGATGAACTTGTTGAGCGCCCAATCGGTGATGTTGTCGATGCGCTCGCCGGAACTGGTGTAACGAAAACGGGCGGCGCCTTGTGTTCGCCCATTTCCAGTTTTGAGCGTTCCGAAATCAAAAAGCCCGCTAGTCGCCAGCGTTGAGAAAGGTGCTTGTGCTGCAATGCCCAACTGCGTGATTGAAGGATTAAGTTCATCGATAGGGTAAAATGAGGGCAGGCGAAACCGATAGGCATTTAAGTCTTTGTCAAAGTAAACGGGCTTTCTAATAAAGGGTCGCGACGTAGCAAATCGATAAGAAGATTCATTTTCTATAATTATTTTCTTTGATTTCAATCTTTTATCGAGCTGCCGATCTAGTTTTAGACCTTCTGTTTTTTCACCTGTGGCAATAGAGCTGTTATAATCGTTCAGAAAGGCGCGAACTTTAGGCCGCGTTGACAAAAGACTTCAACCATAGTCGCACAGCTGCAAGGTTGAGGA
>CAYRQX010000015.1:0-3502 GCA_964426485.1 uncultured Sphingopyxis sp.
ACCGGAAAGGAATTAGCTTATGGCGGCACCTGTCGTCACGATGCAGCAGCTTATCGAAGCCGGCGCGCACTTCGGCCACCAGACCCACCGTTGGAACCCGCGCATGAAGCCGTATATCTTCGGCGCGCGCAACGGCATCCACATTCTCGACCTGTCGCAGACCGTGCCGCTCTTCGCGCGCGCGCTCGACTTCGTCGCCTCCTCCTCCGCCGCTGGCGGCAAGGTGCTGTTCGTCGGAACCAAGCGCCAGGCGCAGGGTCCGATCGCCGACGCCGCCCGCGCTTCGGGTCAGCATTTCGTCAACCACCGCTGGCTGGGCGGCATGCTCACCAACTGGAAGACGATCTCGGGTTCGATCAAGCGTCTCAAGACGCTTGAAGAACAGCTTTCGGGTGACACCTCGGGTCTCACCAAGAAGGAAGTGCTCAACCGCACCCGCGAGCGCGACAAGCTCGAAATGTCGCTCGGCGGCATCCGCGACATGGGCGGCATTCCCGACGTTATGTTCGTGATCGACGCAAACAAGGAAGAGCTGGCGATCAAGGAAGCCAACGTCCTTGGTATCCCCGTCGTCGCGATCCTCGATTCGAACGTCTCGCCCGACGGCATCGCCTTCCCGGTTCCGGCGAACGATGACGCTGCACGCGCCATCCGCCTCTACTGCGATGCGGTGGCTCAGGCGGCAACGCGTGGCGGCCAGCAGGCCCGCGCGAACCGCGGCGAAGATCTCGGCGCCGCTGTCGAGCCCGCCGCCGAAGCCGTGCTGGCCGAAGAAGCGGCCGCTCCGGTTGCTGAAGAAGCCCCGGCCGTTGAAGCCGCTCCCGTCGTCGACACCGCACCGGTGACCGAAGACGAACAGGTCCCGGCCGAAGCCGCGGCTGAAACCGAACGTCAGAGCGACGCCTAAGCGCGCCTGAATGACGGGGCGGCGCGTTGCGAACGGCAGCCGCCGCCCCCGCTCATCGTTCTGGTCATCGTTTTGACTTATCGCGCCGCCACGCGTGCAGCGCAGCAGTCCCGTTACCGGGCTGCTCCACATTGGAAAGGATCACTCATGGCTGAAATTACGGCCGCTCTCGTCAAGGAACTGCGCGACCGCACGGGCGCAGGCATGATGGACTGCAAAAAGGCGCTTGCCGAAAACAACGGCGACATCGAAGCGTCGATCGACTGGCTGCGCACCAAGGGCCTCGCCGCCGCCGCCAAGAAGGCCGGTCGCGTTGCGGCCGAAGGTCTCGTCGGCGTCGCCACCGACGGCACGCGCGGCGCGATGGTCGAAGTGAACAGCGAAACCGATTTCGTCGGCAAGAATGAGCAGTTCCAGGAATTCGTCCGCGACGTGACGCAGGTCGCGCTCGCCGGCAATATCTCGGACATCGATGCGCTTGGCGCGGCCGCTTATCCGGGCGGCGACACCGTCGCGGAAAAGCTGACCAGCAATATCGCGACGATCGGTGAAAACCAGTCGCTGCGCCGCAGCGTCATCGTTTCGGTGAACTCGGGCGTCGTCACGGGCTATGTTCACAACGCCGCCGCGCCCGGCATGGGCAAGATCGGCGTGCTCGTCGCGCTCGAATCGACTGCCGGTGCCGATGTTCTCGAACCGCTGGGCAAGCAGCTGGCGATGCACGTCGCCGCCGCGAACCCGCTGGCGCTGAACGGCGACGATCTCGACGCCGACCTCGTCGCCCGCGAACGCGCGATCGCCGAGGAAAAGGCCGCCCAGTCGGGCAAGCCTGCCGACATCGTGTCGAAGATGGTCGACGGCTCGATCGCGAAATTCCGCAAGGAAAATGCGCTTCTGTCGCAGCTCTTCGTGATGGACGGCAAGACCCCGGTCGCCGAAGTCGTCGCCGCAGCCGGCAAGGATGTCGGCGCGACGATCACGCTCAAGGGCTTCGTCCGCTTCCAGCTCGGTGAAGGCATCGAGAAGGAAGAAAGCGATTTCGCGGCGGAAGTCGCAGCCGTCGCTGGCGTCTGAAATAGCAGATCCGGATTGCCGCGTTCATCGCGGTAGTCCGCTTGGCAATGGCGCGTGCCCGCTCTAGGGTGCGCGCCATTCGCATATTCATCGATTACATAAGGTTCCCCGATCATGGCTCTGCCCGGCATGAAACGTATTCTGCTGAAACTGTCGGGCGAGGCGCTGATGGGCTCCAGTCCTTTTGGCATCGACCCCGAAACCGTCGCGAGCATGGCGGCCGAGGTCAAGGAAGCCAAGGATCGCGGGCTTGAGATCTGCCTCGTCATCGGCGGTGGCAATATCTTTCGCGGCATGGCGGGCGCCGCCAAGGGCATGGACCGTGCGCAGGCCGATTATATGGGCATGCTCGCGACTGTGATGAACGCGCTGGCAATGCAGAATGCGCTCGAACAGCTGGGCGTCGAGACGCGTGTCCAGTCGGCGATCGAGATGGACAAGGTGTGCGAGCCGGTGATCCGCCGCCGCGCCGAACGCCATATGGAAAAGGGCCGCGTCGTGATTTTCGCCGCAGGCGTCGGCGCCCCTTATTTCACGACAGACAGCGGCGCCGCGCTCCGCGCCGCTGAGATGAAGTGCGACGCGCTGCTGAAAGGCACCAGCGTCGACGGCGTCTATAACGCCGATCCCAAGAAGGACATGAGCGCGGTCCGTTACGACAAGCTGAGCTATGACCGCGTGCTCGCCGACAATCTGAAGGTGATGGATGCGAGCGCGGTGGCGCTGTGCCGCGACAATCATATCCCGATCGTCGTGTTCAATATCCGCGAACCCGGCAATCTGGCGCGCGTGCTGGCGGGCGAGGGCGTTTCGACCGTCGTTTCCGACGCCGCGGCCTGACCAATCAAGAGAGGAAAAGACGATGGCGAAATATGACAAGGCCGACCTCGAACGCCGCATGCACGGCGCGGTCGAAGCATTGAAGAGCGACCTTTCGGGCCTGCGCACCGGCCGCGCGCACACCGCGCTGCTCGATCCGGTCACGGTCGAGGTTTATGGCGCGCAGATGCCGCTGAACCAGGTTGCGTCGGTGAGCGCGCCCGAACCGCGCATGCTGTCGGTGCAGGTATGGGATAAGTCGAACGTCGGCCCGGTCGACAAGGCGATCCGCTCGGCGGGCCTCGGTCTCAACCCGATCGTTGACGGCCAGATGCTGCGCCTGCCGATCCCCGAAATGACGCAGGAGCGCCGCAAGGAGCTGTCGAAGCTCGCCGGCCAATATGCCGAAAAGGCGCGTATCGCGGTGCGGAACGTCCGCCGCGACGGCATGGACAACCTCAAGGCTGACGAGAATAAGAAGGAAATCAGCGAGGACGAGCGCAAGCGCCACGAAACCGAGGTGCAAAAGCTCACCGACGCGACGATCGCCGAACTCGACGCCGCAGCGGCCGCCAAGGAAAAGGAAATCCTGGGCTAGTGCTCATTTGCGCTCGCTCTCTTTCTGTTCGTGTCGAGCGAAGTCGAGACACCCATCGGCCTTGCGCGACCGCGATGGGCATCTCGACTGCGCTCGATGCGAAC
>CAYRQX010000015.1:3512-78104 GCA_964426485.1 uncultured Sphingopyxis sp.
GCGTCGCCGGTCACAAGGCCGGGGTGGAGGCGGTGCGCAATATCGTGCGTGCGGCGGGCGATCTCGGCATCGAGGCGATGACGCTCTATGCCTTTTCGTCGGAGAACTGGAAGCGGCCCGAGGAAGAGGTCAGCGACCTGATGGGGCTGATGAAACGCTTCATCCTGTCCGATCTCGACGAATTTGCTGCGAACGACGTGAAGCTGAAGGTGATCGGCAACTGGCGTGCGCTCGCGCCTGACGTGGTCAAGCTGATTGAGAATGCGCTCGAACGCACGTCAGGCAACAAGCGCACGACGCTCGCAGTCGCGCTCAACTACGGCGCGCAGGACGAGCTGGTGCGCGCCGCCACCGCAGCCGCGGCGCAAGGCGCGATTACCGAGGAAGCGATCGCCGCGCATCTCGACACCGCCGACATGCCGCCGCTTGACCTGCTCATCCGCACCTCGGGCGAAGTGCGGCTGTCGAATTTCCTGCTCTGGCAGTCGGCCTATGCCGAACTCTATTTCACCGATACGCTGTGGCCCGACTTCAAACCGGCCGACCTCAAGGCGGCGCTCGACCAATTTGCACGGCGCGACCGCCGTTACGGGGGACTTTAGAATATGGCGGCGGCGGGTAAATCGGATTTCTGGGCGCGGATCGGGTCGGCGATCATATTGTTTGCGATTGCCGGCACCGCGCTGTGGTTTGGCGGTATCGCATTCGGCCTGTTGCTCTTCGTCGGCGGGGCGCTCGTCCTCGTCGAATGGTTCCAGCTCGTAAAGCAAATGACGCTCGGCGGCGGCGCCCGGACCGGCCTCCATATCCTCGGCCCGCTCCTCGTTCTTGGCGCGATGGCGGGACTGTGGTTCATCCGCGATGCACTCGGCGTCACTGCGGCGCTCTGGGTCTTCGGCATGGTCTGGGCGACCGATATCGGCGCCTATTTCGCCGGCCGCGCCTTTGGCGGCGCGCGTCTTGCGCCCAGGATCAGCCCGTCGAAGACCTGGTCGGGCCTGATCGGCGGGATGGTCGCGGCGCTGATTGCCAGCGCCACCATCGGCGACCGCGCGGGCATCGTCGGCGTCCCGCTGTGGATCGGGCTGTTCATGGGGCTGCTCGCGCAACTCGGCGACCTCGCACAAAGCTGGATGAAACGCCGCGCCGGTGTCAAGGATTCGGGCAAACTCATTCCCGGCCACGGCGGCCTGTTCGACCGGGTCGACGGCGTGCTGCCGGTAGCGCTGCTGCTCGGCGGGCTCGCGTTCGCGGGACAGATCGCCGTGCGAGCGGCGGGCTGATATGACGCGCCGCCTCTCGCTGTTCGGCGCGACCGGATCGGTCGGGCAATCGACGCTCGACCTTGTGCGCCGCGACGGCGAGACTTGGCAGGTCGGCGTGTTGACCGCGAACAGTGATGTTGCGGAACTGGCAAAGCTGGCAAAGGAATTCCGCCCCGAAATTGCGGTAATTGCCGACGAAGCGCGCTATGGCGAACTCGCCGATGCGCTGGCCGGCACCGGCATAGAAGCCGCCGCGGGTGCCGATGCACTTGTCGAAGCCGCGCAGCGGCCGACCGATCTCGTGATGGCGGCGATCGTTGGCACCGCTGGCCTTGCGCCGACGATGGCGGCGCTGGCCGCGGGGTACGACGTCGCGCTCGCCAACAAGGAAGCGCTGGTGTCGGCGGGCGAACTGATGACCGCCGTCGCGCGGACGTCGGGCGCGACCATCCTGCCCGTCGACAGCGAGCATAATGCGATCTTCCAGTGCCTCGCGGGCGGCCGCATCGATCAGGTGCGACGGATCATCCTGACCGCCAGCGGCGGCCCGTTCCGCACGATGAGCGCCGCCGATATGGCGATTGTCACCCCGGCGCAGGCCGTCGCCCACCCCAATTGGTCGATGGGCGCCAAGATCAGCGTCGATTCGGCGACGATGATGAACAAGGGCCTCGAACTGATCGAGGCGCATCATTTGTTTCCCGTCGGGCTCGACCGCATCGAAATTCTCGTCCACCCGCAATCCGTGATCCACAGCCTGGTCGAGTATATCGATTGCTCGACGCTCGCGCAGCTGGGTTCGCCCGACATGCGCATCCCGATCAGCAGCGCGCTCGCCTGGCCGCAGCGGATGGCGACCCCATGTGCGCCGCTCGACCTTGCCAGCATCGCGCGGCTCGATTTCGAGGCGCCCGACGAGGTCCGCTTTCCCGCGACCGCGCTCTGTCGCGCCGCGATTGCCGAGGGCGGCGCGCGCCCTGCGCAGCTCAACGCCGCGAACGAAATTGCGGTGGCCGCTTTCCTCGCCGGGCGCATTTCCTTTCCCGCCATCGTCGATACGGTGCGCCGGGTGATCGATGCCGCGGAACCGCTGGTCCCCTCATCGCTTCAGGACATATTCAGCGTCGATGCCGCATCGCGTGCGGCTGCCCAGCATTTTGTGGACCAATTAGAACATGCTTGAGACCCCAGGTTTCGCCTTTACAATCCTCGCTTTCCTGCTTGTCCTTGGGCCGCTCGTGTTCGTGCACGAATATGGCCACTATATTGTGGGTCGCTGGTGCGGGGTAAAGGCGGACACCTTCTCTATCGGCTTCGGGCGCAAAATCCTTGGCTGGACCGACAAGCGCGGCACCGAATGGAAAATCGGCTGGCTGCCGCTCGGCGGCTATGTCCAGTTCGCGGGCGACCGCGATGCGGTCAGCCAGCCCGATGCGACGTGGCAGCAACTGCCCGCCGAGCAAAAATCGCACACATTCCCGGCGCAGCCGGTGTGGAAGCGGTCAGCGATCGTGGCGGCGGGTCCGGTCACCAATTTCCTCTTCGCAATCCTGATCCTTGCGGGTTTCGCCTGGATGGGCGGCAAGCCGGTGACACCGCCCGTCGCCGGCGGGATCGAGGCGGGGTCCGCAGCCGCGAGCGCCGGGCTGCGTATCGGAGACCGGATCGTTGCGATCGACGGGCGTCCGATCGAAACCTTTGGCGACATTCCGATGGCCGTCGCGCACCGCCCCGGTGAGGCGATGCAGGTGCGCGTGCTGCGCGCGGGCAGCGAGCGCACGGTCGAGCTGACGCCGCGGCTGGTCAAGGACAAGGACCCGTTCGGCAAGGAATATGAGCGCGCGATCATCGGCCTCGCACCGCCCGCGCAGGAACTTCAGCCGGTGTCGCTGCTCGAAGCACCCGCAGTCGGGTTGCACCAGACGTGGCAGATCGTCCGTCAGACGGGCGAGGTGCTGGGACAATTTCTGACCGGACGCCGCTCGATCAAGGACATGAACGGCCCGGTCAAGATCGCGGAGATTTCCGGGCAGGCGGCGACGCTCGGCATTGCGTCGCTGATATTCTTCATCGCCCTGATTTCCATCAATCTGGGGTTCATCAACCTCTTGCCATTGCCGATGCTCGATGGTGGTCATTTGCTATTCTACGCCTATGAAGCGGTCCGGCGCCGCCCCGCGCCGCCGCAGGTGCAGGAATGGGCGTTTCGATTCGGCTTTGCGGCGGTTGTCACGCTGATGCTGGTCGTGACTTTCAACGATTTGGGCTCATTGGGCCTGTGGGACGGGATCGCGCGCTTGATTGGCTAGCGAGTCTGGGGCAGGGAGTGCGCGCGAACCCGCGGTCAGGCGGATTTGTCGCTTTTGAGTTATTTTTTCGGGATGAACAGCGTGGCTTCACACAAATTCTCGGCGCGGACGCAGCTGTCGGTACTGCTTTTGGCCGGCACAATGCTTGCGACGCCGGTGATGGCGCAACAGGTTGCGCCGCCGCCAGTCCCCGCTCCGACGGTCCCGGCTCCGGCTCCCGAAGCGGCTCCGACCGCGACGACGGTCCAGTCGATCACCGTCGTCGGCAACCAGCGGCTCGAGGCGCAGACGATCCTGTCGTACCTGCGCCTGCGGGTCGGCCAGCAATATGACCGCGCGGTGCTCGATCAGGCGCTGAAGGACCTCGCCGCGACCGAATTGTTCAAGGATTTCCAGATCACCGACAATGCCGGTGCGCTGACGATCCAGGTCGCCGAAAACCCGGTGATCAACCGCGTCATCCTCGAAGGCAACAAGCGCCTGAAGGAAGACAAGATCCGGCCCGAGATCAAACTGTCGCCGCGCCAGATATTCACGCGTTCGAAGGTTCGCGCCGACGTTGCGCGCATCATCGAACTCTACAAGCGCCAGGGCCGCTTCGCCGCGACGGTCGAGCCCAAGATGGTGTCGCTCGACCAGAACCGCGTCGATGTCGTGTTCGAAATCAACGAAGGACCGAAATCGAAGGTCCGCCAGATCAACATCATCGGCAATGAGAAATTCAGCGACGGCGATCTCAAGGACGAGATGGCGACGAAGCAGTCGAGCCTGATGACGATCCTGTCGTCGAACACCAGCTACGACCCCGATCGCCTTGCCTATGACCAGCAGAAGCTGCGCCTTTTCTACCTGACCAACGGCTACGCCGATTTCCGCGTGATTTCGGCGGTGGCTGAGCTGACGAGCAACAAGCAGGACTTCATCATCACCTATGTGGTCGAGGAAGGCGAACGCTACAAGTTCGGCGACGTCGATGTGAAGAGCGAAATCCGCGACTTCCAGCCCGAGATGCTGAAGAAGCTGCTGCCGATGAAGACCGGCGACTGGTATGACGCCAAGCAGGTCGAGGACACGGTCGAAAGCCTCAGCGAAACCGCGGGCCTGTTCGGCTATGCCTTTGCCGACATCAACCCCGAATTCCGCCGCGACCCCGACACGCGGACGATGGCGATCACCTTCAATGTCGCCGAAAGCCCGCGTACCTACGTCGAGCGCATCGACGTCAACGGCAACACGTTGACCCACGACAAGGTCGTGCGCCGCGAATTCCGCCTGAACGAAGGCGACGCGTTCAACAGCTTCGGCGTCAAGCGTACCGAGAACCGCATCAACAGCTTGGGTTATTTCCAGGAAAATCTGGAAATCGAACGCAAGGAAGGCAGCGCCCCCGACCGCATCATCCTTGAAACCAATGTCGAGGAAAAACCGACCGGCGAATTGTCGCTGTCGGCCGGTTTCTCGTCGATCGAGAATTTCCTGCTTCAGGCGTCGATCCGCCAGCGCAACTTCCGCGGCCTCGGTCAGCAGCTTCAGGCGTCGGTCAACTATTCGAGCTATTCGAAGTCGATCGAGCTCGGCTTCACCGAACCCTATCTGTTCGACCGCAACATCTCGGTGGGTGGCAGCGTCTATCGCCGCGATTTGAACTCGTTCAACTTCATCAACAACGACCGCCGGACGACGTTCCAGCAGGTCACGACCGGTGCGCAGATCAACGCCGGTGTGCCGCTGACCGAATTCATGTCCTTCTTCGCGCGTTACAGCATCAACTTCGACGATGTGACGCTCGACAGGGGAATCTATTATTTCGGTGGTGAGTGCGACCCGCTGGTGGCCGGCCGCTACCTTTGCGATGCGATCGGCAATCGCACGACCTCGCTGCTTGGCTATACGCTCGCCTATGACGACCGTGACAATCGCATCCGTCCGACGCGCGGCCAGTCGCTGTCATTGAGCCAGGATTTCGCCGGTCTCGGCGGCAGCGTCAAATATGTTCGAACGCGCCTGTCCGGCAGCAAGCACTTCAACCTTGGCAGCCGCTTCATCCTCAACCTGTCGGCCGAAGGCGGCTATATCTATCCGTTCGGCAGCGCGCCGACCCCGACGAGCGACAAGGTTCGCCTGACCGACCGCTTCTTCCTCGGCGAACCGCAGATGCGCGGTTTCGACATCCGCGGCGTCGGCCCGCGCGTCATTCGTTATTCGGTCAACAACCTCGATCCCGCCAACCCCATTGTCGTGACGGACGGCGAGGGCGATCGCGGCCAGATCGACGACGCGCTCGGCGGCCGTGCTTATTATCAGGGTCGGCTCGAACTCGATATTCCGCTCGGCACCGGGGCGAAGGAAATGGGGCTTCGCCCGTCGATCTTCCTCGACGTCGGGTCGGTGTTCAGCGTTCGTCGGCCGCAGTTGACGACGCTCGCGAATTTCAGGGAAACCGACCCCAATGCGCCCGGTTTCGGCCTTACCAAGTCGCTGTGCCGCAACGCGACCACGGGGGTCACCCAGTTCGCGACGGAAACGATAACGACGCCAGAGGGCGGCGTTCCGACGGGCACCGGCCAATATACGACCTGCCCGACCGATTTCTCGCGCCTCGATCCGTTCGAGGAACGCTTCTTCGGCGATACGTGGATGCCGCGTGTATCGATCGGCGCCGGGGTGAACTGGAACTCTCCTTTCGGTCCCTTCCGGATCGACTTCGCTTACGCCCTTCGCAAAGAAGAGGGCGATGATACCAAACGCTTCTCATTCAATGTAGGAACCCAATTCTGATGAAGAAACTTCTTGCCGCCTCGGCGCTGGCGATCGCCGCACTGTCGGTCTCGCCCTTCCTGTCGGCTCCGGCCATCGCGCAGGCAAAGGGTGTCGGCGTCGCCGACGTCCGCGTCGCCGCTGCCCGTTCGAATGCATTCCAGACCGCCTCGACCCAGATCGAGACGACCTACAAGGCGCAGATCGATCAGCAGCAGTCGCGCGGCCAGACGCTGCAGGCCGAAATCAACGTGCTGATCGCCAAATATAACGAAGAGATCAAAAAAACGCCGCGCAACGAAGCCGCCGTCGCAGCTGCCGGCAAGGCCGTTCAGGACAAGCAGCGCGCCGCGCAGACCGAGCTGGGTCAGATCGGCGCGCCCGTCGATCTCGCCATCGCTTATGTCGAGGACCAGATCAGCGTTCGCATGAACGAAGCGATCAAGGCCGCCATGACCGCAAAGAAGGTCGACCTGCTGGTCAATCCCGAGGCAGTGATCGCGCGCGAAAACAATGTCGACATCACCGACGCGGTGGTTGCCGAACTCAATCGCATCCTGCCGAACGTATCGACCGCGGTTCCTGCCGGTTACCAGCCCGGCCAGCTCGTCCAGCAGCGCAACCAGCAGCTGATGGATCAGGCGCGTGCCGCACAGGGTACGCGTCCGGCGGCCCCGGCCCCGGCCGGTACCGCACCGACGACCCGCTAAGCTCGATGGCGGACGGGGAAAAGGCGGACGGCGCGATGGGTCCGGTGGATATCCGCCGGATCCTGACGCTGCTGCCGCATCGGTATCCGATGCTGCTCGTCGACCGGGTGGAAACGATGGTGAAAGATACCTCGATCCACGCGGTCAAGGCGGTGACGATGAACGAGCCCTTTTTCCAGGGGCATTTCCCAGGCCGGCCGATCATGCCCGGTGTCCTTATTGTCGAGGCGCTGGCTCAGGCCGGCGGCATATTGGCGGTCGAATCGCTCGGCCTCGGCGGCTCGGGCAAGCTTGTCTATTTCATGGGCATCGACGGGGTGAAGTTCCGCAAGCCCGTGGAGCCCGGCGTGTTGCTCGACCTCCACGTCACCATCCTTCAGGCGAAGCGGAATATCTGCAGGTTCGAAGGCAAGGCGATGCTGAATGGCCAGCTGGCGACCGAATGCCAGTTCACCGCAATGATCGCCGATCCGCCGAGCGACTGATTGTTCATTCGTTCGTCGTGAGGAGCGACAGAGCGAAGCGAAGGCCCGTCTTGAAGGGTCCCGACGTCGCGCAGGGGCCTTTGAGACGTTGTTTCGACAAGCTCAACAGCTCATCAGGACGAACGGATCACGACACGCACTTGCAGAATCGGCTTTACGCCACTAAAGGCCACCGCTTCGCGTTCCCGGACGCACAGACTCACGCGGCTGGTCGGAAACCAGCGGCACAGGAGCCCAAGACATGAAGAACGATATCCACCCCGACTATCACATGATCACCGTCAAGATGACCGATGGTACCGAATATCAGACGCGCTCGACGTGGGGCAAAGAGGGCGACGTGATGACGCTCGAAATCGACCCCACCGCGCACCCGGCATGGACCGGCGGCACCGGACGCATGCTCGACGCTGCGGGCCAGGTTGCCAAGTTCAACAAGCGCTTCGGTGGTCTTACCCTCAAGCGCTAACGGCACCAACCTCCGCGAAAGCGGCGGTCAGCTCAAGACTTTTGCAAGCGCGCTTTGCCACCCGGCAAGGCGCGTTTTGCGTTTGTCGGCATCCAGCGCCGGTGTGAAGCGCGTCGCGGTGCCGCGCATCGCCTGCGCCGCGCTTGCCAGGTCCGGATAAAGCCCGGCGCCGGTCGCCGCGAGCATCGCGGCGCCCAAGGCGGTGCTTTCGACGAAATCGGGCCGCTCGACCGTCAGGCCCAGCACATCGGCCAGATCCTGCGCCATCCAGTCGTTTGCCGCCATGCCGCCGTCGATACGAAGCTCGGCCCAGTCGACACCATCGGCGGCAAATGCCGATTTCAGATCGTTCGCCTGATAGGCCTGCGCTTCCAGCGCCGCGCGCGCGACATGCGCCTTGCTCGTCGCAAAGCTCAGGCCCGACAGCGCCGCCAGCGCATCGGGCCGCCAGTGCGGCGCCCCCAGGCCCGACAGGGCAGGGACCAGATAGACCCCGTCGGTATCGGCGACCGACCGTGCGAGCCCCTCGCTCTCCCCGGCGCTCGCAAGCAGGCCCAGCCCGTCGCGCAGCCATTTGATCAGGCTGCCTGCGACGAATACCGACCCCTCCAGCGCATAGGAGCGAACATCGCCTTCCTGCACCAGCACCGTCGCGAGCAGGCGATTAGCCGATTGCGGCCGCACCGTGCCACTGGCCGACAATATGAACGCGCCCGTGCCAAAGGTCGCCTTCGTCTGCCCGGGCGACAGGCACGCCTGGCCGATCGTCGCCGCCTGCTGGTCGCCCGCCATCCCGCAAATCGGGATCGCGCTGCCGAACAATGTGGGGCCGGTGGTGCCGACGCGCGCCGTGCATCCGGTGATTTCGGGAAGCAGGCCCAAGGGCACGCCGAGCAGCTCGCACAATTCGCTATCCCAGCCGCCCTGGCCGTTGATGTCCATCAGCAATGTGCGCGATGCATTGCTCGCGTCGGTGACGTGGACGCCGCCGGTCAGGCGATAGATGAGATAGGATTCGACCGTCCCGACCGCGAGCCGGTCGCCGGCGTCCTTGAGCTGCGGCCAGTGCTTCAACGCCCAGCCGATCTTGGTGCCCGAGAAATAGGGATCGAGCAGCAGCCCGCTCTTCGCCTGCGCCATCGGTTCATGGCCCGCTTCCTTCAGCGCCGCGCAATCGGCCGCCGAGCGCCGGTCCTGCCATACGATCGCATTCGCCAGCGGCTCGCCGGTCGTACGATCCCAGAACACCACCGTCTCGCGCTGGTTGGTGATCCCGATCGCCGCAATATGGTCGGCGCCGCCCGCCTGTGCGATCATCTCGCGCGTGCAGGCGACGGTGGCGTCCCAGATTTCGGCGGCGTCATGTTCGACGAGGCCGGGGCCGGGATAATGTTGCCGGATCTCGCGCTGCGCGCTGCCCAGCGGAATCCCGTCGGCGCCGAAAAGCATCGTGCGCGTCGACGTCGTGCCTTCGTCGATGACGATGATCTTCTCGGCCATATAAACCCCTCATCACTTCGTGCTGAGCTTGTCGAAGCCCCCTTTTTCTGTTTCAACCCTGATGAAGAAAGAACCGCCCTTCGACAAGCTCGCGGCGAATGCGAATAGGTAGGCAAGCAATTATCTTGCAATATCGCGCAACCTATGCCATATATGGTGCAGCGCAGCATGGCGGGTCCACCCGCCGCAACCACCGGCAGCGTGATTTTCCCGCCCAAATCAGGCGCGGGACGAGCCGGACCAGCGCTTTGTCCCCAGAGGCACCCTTTCACGCGGGTCGTTTCGAACCCGCGGCCCGTGCGCCGTCCGTTCGATCCGAACGGATGTGCCTGCGCGTCGCTCATAGTGAGTATTTCATGACGACTTTCAACGACTTTGGCTTGCACGCCGACATCAATCGCGCGCTTGCCGCCAAGGATTATACCGTTCCGACCCCGATCCAGGTTCAGGCGATTCCGCCGCTGATGAAGGGCCGCGACCTGTGCGGTATCGCGCAGACGGGCACTGGCAAGACCGCCGGTTTCTCGCTGCCCTCGATCCATCACCTTTTGACCTATCCGCACCGCCCGACTCCGCGCGGCTGCCGGATGCTCGTCCTCGCGCCGACGCGCGAGCTCGCCGCGCAGATTGCGCAGAGCTGCCGCGACTATGGCCGTTTCACCAAGCTCAGTGTCTCGACCGTCTTCGGCGGCGTGCCGATCAACAAGCAGATCCGCGATCTTTCGGGCGGCGTCGACATTCTCGTCGCGACCCCCGGCCGCCTGCTCGACCTGATCGACCAGCGCGCGCTGCGCCTCGACGATGTCGAAATCTTCGTCCTCGACGAAGCCGACCAGATGATGGACATGGGCTTTATCCATTCCCTGCGCCGCATCGCCAAGCTGCTGCCGTCGCGCCGCCAGAACCTGTTCTTTTCGGCGACGATGCCAAAGGAAATCGCGCACCTCGCCGAACAGTTTCTCGAGGATCCGGTCACCGTGTCGGTCACCCCGGCCGCGACCACGGTCGAAAAGATCCGCCAGTTTTCGACCTTCGTCGAACAGAAGGAAAAGCAGGCGCTGCTCCACTCGATCGTCGCCAGCGAGGATATCGACCGCGCGCTGATCTTCACCCGCACCAAGCATGGCGCCGACCGCGTCGTGCGTCACCTTGCGGGCGCGGGCATCAAGGCGATGGCAATCCATGGCAACAAGAGCCAGTCGCAGCGCACCCACGCGCTGCAGGCGTTCCGTTCGGGCGACATCAAGCTGCTCGTCGCGACCGACATTGCCGCACGCGGCATCGACGTGTCTGGCGTCAGCCATGTCATCAACTTCGAAATCCCGAACGTGCCCGAACAATATGTCCATCGCATCGGGCGCACCGCGCGCGCCGGCGCTGAGGGCATGGCGATCAGCTTCATCGCGCCCGATGAGCGGCCGTATATGCGCGACATTGAACGCGTCACGCGGTCGAAGGCCGAACCGATGCCGCTGCCCGAGAATTTTAACGAGTTGGTGCGCAACCTGCCCAAGCCGGTTGCGGGCCCGCGCGACACGGGCAGCCAGGGCCGTGACCCGAATCGCCAGCGTCAGGACGCGCGCCGCCAGCCGAGCGGTGGCCAGCCGCGCGGCGATCGCGGTCCGCGCCGCGACGCTGCACCCGCCGGTGAAGGCGCCGAAGGCCAGCGCAAGCGCCGTTTCCGCCCGCGCAACAAGAGCGTCGGCGCGCACAAGGGCGCAGTGAAGCGCGTCGGTTGACGCGCTGAACAAATCTGACATTCCGCTCGTGCTGAGCTTGTCGAAGCACCGTCCTTTCCTTAGGCATCATGCTGGGGAAGAGCGGCGCTTCGACAGGCTCAGGGCGAGCGGAAGTTGATGGGCCGCTTCCTCGATAAGGGGAGCGGTTGATGACGGATGGCGAAGCAGCGGTGGTAGCACCGATCGACACCCGGCAGAGCGAACGCAAGGTGATCCTCGCGTCGTCGCTCGGCACGGTGTTCGAATGGTATGATTTCTACCTTTACGGCCTGCTCGCGACGATCATCTCGGCGCAATTTTTTTCGGGCGTCAACGAAACCACCGGCTTTATCTTCGCGCTCGCGGCCTTTGCGGCGGGCTTTGCGGTCAGGCCGTTCGGCGCGCTCGTCTTCGGGCGCATCGGCGATCTCGTTGGGCGCAAGAATACCTTCCTCGTCACCATGGGCCTGATGGGCGCCTCGACCTTTCTCGTCGGCATATTGCCGAGCTATGCGTCGATCGGCGTCGCGGCGCCGATCCTGCTCGTCGTGCTCCGGCTGCTTCAGGGGCTCGCGCTCGGCGGCGAATATGGGGGCGCCGCAACTTACGTCGCCGAACATGCGCCCGACGGTAAACGCGGCCTCTTCACCAGCTTCATTCAAACTACCGCGACGCTCGGCCTGTTCGCGGCGCTCGGCGTCGTCATCGTCATTCGCTCGGCGATGGGCGAGGCAGCGTTCGCCGACTGGGGCTGGCGTATCCCGTTCCTGATCTCGATCATCCTGCTCGGCGTCTCGCTGTGGATCCGCCTCCAGCTCGAAGAAAGCCCCGTCTTCAAGCAGATGAAGGAGGAAGGCACGACATCGAAAGCGCCGCTCACCGAAGCCTTCGGGCGCTGGGAAAACCTCAAATGGGTGATCGTCGCGCTGTTCGGGGCGGTCGCGGGACAGGCGGTGGTCTGGTATTCGGGGCAATTTTATGCGCTCTTCTTCCTCGAAAAGACACTGAAGGTCGACGGCGCGACCGCGAACATATTGATCGCCATCGCGCTCGCGCTCGGCACGCCCTTTTTCATCCTCTTCGGCTGGCTCAGCGACAAGATCGGGCGCAAGCCGATCATCCTCGCGGGTTGCGCGCTCGCCGCGCTCACCTATTTCCCGGCCTTCCACATGCTGACCAGCGCCGCCAACCCCGCGATGGCGAAAGCACAGGCGAGCGCCGCGGTGACGGTCAACGCCGATCCCGGCGCCTGCGCCTTCCAGTTCGATCCGGTGGGCAAGGAAAAGTTCGAAAGCACCGGCTGCGACATCGCCAAATCGGCGCTGGCAAAAGCTGGCGTCAGCTATACGAGCATCACCCGCCCACGCCGCACCGGCGAAGCCGCCGACGTCTGGATCGGTAAACGCGTGCTGGTGGCCCCCGAACCCTGGCGGCTTGCCGAGGAAGATCGGGCTCCCGCCGCCGAAGCCTTTCGCAAGGAACTGGCCGCCGCGACCGCCGCTGCGGGCTATCCCGCCAAGGCCGACCTCGACGCGATGAACAAGCCGCTCGTCGTCGCGATCCTCTTCTACCTCGTGCTGCTGGTGACGATGGTCTATGGCCCGATCGCGGCGTTGCTCGTCGAGCTGTTTCCCAGCCGCATCCGTTACACCGCGATGTCCTTGCCCTATCATATCGGCAACGGCTGGTTCGGGGGCTTCCTGCCGACGACGGCGTTTGCGATGGTCGCGGCGACGGGCAATATCTACTACGGCCTGTGGTATCCGGTGATCGTCGCGGTGATTACATTGGTCATCGGGCTGCTGTTCCTGCCCGAAACCTTCCGCCGGTCTCTCCACCCTTAGGATAGATTGACCGACCGGACTTGTGCATTAGGTTCGCGCCAGGCCTTGAAGGGGGGCATGATGATTGCCGACGACATGGATTTCGACGAGCCGCCGCCGCCGCGGCGTCCTTTGCTCCGGCGCAAGCGGGTCTTGATCCCGCTTGGCGTCGTGATTGCGGTCGTCGTCGGTTTCCTGCTGTTGCTGACCCCCGACACCGGCCGCGACGCGATGATCGCCAAATATGGCGGCCCGAACGCCACTTTCGTGGCGGGGCCGGCGGGGCAACGCATCCATTACCGCGATCAGGGCAAGCGCGATGGCAAGGCGATCATCCTGATCCACGGCGCCAATGCCAGCCTGCATACGTGGGAACCGCTGGTGGAGCGGCTCGGCGAAACCTATCGCGTTGTCACGCTCGACCTGCCCGGCCACGGCCTGACCGGCGCAACCCCCGACACCGATTATTCGGCCGCGGGCATGATCGCCGCGATCGACGTTGTCGCGGCCAAGCTCGGGCTCGATCATTTCATCCTCGGCGGCAATTCGATGGGCGGGTGGGTCAGCTGGCGCTACGCGCTCGCGCAGCCAGCGCGCGTCGACGCGCTGCTGCTGATCGATGCGAGCGGCATGCCGCTGCGCAAAGGGGAGAAGCGGCCCGAATCGAACGTCGGCTTCCGCGTCCTCGAATATCCCTTCGGCCGCTGGCTCGCGACACGGATCACCCCGCGGAGGCTCGTCGAACAGTCGCTGCGCGGCTCGGTCGAGAAGCAGGAGATCGTCGATGAAGCGATGATCGACCGCTATTGGGAATTGCTACGCTTCCCAGGCAATCGCGCGGCGACGGTGACGCGTACGCGGATGAACCGCGAACCCGCAATCGCCGCGCGCGTGAGCGAGATCAAGGCGCCGACGCTGATCCTGTTCGGCGACAAGGATAGGGTGATCAACCCAAGCGCCGCAATGACCTTCAACGAACGTATCGCCGGGTCAGAGGTCGCGATGCTGCCGGGTATCGGCCATCTGCCGATGGAGGAAGCGCCCGATGCGACCGCAGGGGCGATCGCCGATTTCCTTACGCGGCGGCTTGATGCCCCGACTTCGGAGAATGCACCGCCTGATCCAGAAACGCGCTGATCCGCTCCGAGACGACCGCGGCGTGGGTGAAGGGGAAGAGGTGCGAACCCGCCACCATTTCCAGCACCGCGCCATCGATCTGGTCGGCCAGCATTTCGCCATAGCATGCGGGCATCACCCCATCCTGCTGGCCCACCAGCACCAGCGTCGGGACGTTTTTCAGTCCCGACAGGAACCCTATACTGCTCCACCCCGCCATCGCGGCGCTCTGGTACGCGATGCCGAGCGGGGTCGCGGTCTGGATCTTGAGCCCGCTCGCCACCATGTCGTCGTCGAACATCGCCGCCCATCCGATCCCCGGTGCTCCCATGATCGGCGTCGTCGCCATCAGCACGAGACAGCGCACGCGGCCCGGAAACTGGATCGCGATCTGCTGCGCCAGCGCGCCGCCCCAGCTGAACCCGGCAATGTCGATCGCCTTGTGGCCCAGCCGGTCGGCGATCTCCATCACCACCGCCGCGATCGTCGGGGCGCCATAGGGCAGCAGGGCATCGGGCGATCCGCCGACGCCGGGCATGTCGAGCGTCCACACCTCGCGGCCGTGAATCTGCGCGAGCAACGGCGCCGCGGCGGTCAGGTCGGCGCCGATGCCGTTGAGGAAGAGCAAAGGCGTACCGGCCGCGCCCTCGCGCCAACGCGCGACGCGCAGGTTGAGCCCATAGACATGCTCGTTGCTGATGGCCGGGCGGCCGCTGATCCTGCTCATGGCCGGTGCCTTCGCATATCTGGATGACCGGCGAAAGACCGCTGATCTACTCGGCCTGTCGCGCGGCCTCGGCGGCTTGCTCGAACCGCAGGCAATCGAAAATCTTCGCGCCGGCGAGGAACACCGATCCGGTGCAGGCAAGCAGCAACAGCTTGCCGCCGGTCCCCGGATATTCGTGCAGATAGGCGGCGCCGCGCGCCATGGCCCCGACGGCAAGCGCATAGATGATCAGGCACGCTTCAAAGCGGGTCTTGATAACGAACAGGCGTCCGATCTTTTTCAGCATCACCATGGTCCAAGCAAGCGCCGTGCCACTGGCGCAAATGCGGGATTCGGCGCGCGGGGCTTATGGTAAACTGTAAGTTAATCCGACAGATGCGGGCAAGGGGCCAGCGGATCCGTTCGGCGATGCGTTAGTTCAACTCGTCTCGCGAACCCGCGCCGGGGCGCCCAGCGTACATTCCAGCTCGGCGCGGTCCCATCGCCCGGCGTCGGCCGCCGCGCCATAGGTGCGCTCGAGAAAATCAAGCAGCAGCGCATCGGGCGACGTCGCGGTCCGCACCGCCTCATAGGGCAGGATATATTCGCCCATGCCCGTATCGAACCGCGCCGCCGCGGGCATCGGATAGTCGCGAAACCCGGCCGGTTCGGGATAGGCATAGGAATAGAAAGCCGGTTCGGGAAAAGCGTCGCCGCCCGGCCAGAATCCCGCGCTGCTGACCTCGTGCGAATAGGCCTCGCGCGTCACCGGGTCGGGCAGGCCGGGCACCCCGCCCGGATGCGGCGGCGCCGAGCGGCCCGAAAAGCGCGTGACGGCGAGGTCGAAGCTGCCCCAAAAGAAATGCACCGGGCTCGCCTTGCCCAGAAAGCCGCTGCGGAACAGCTTGAACACCCGGTCGACCTGTACCAGCGCGCGCCAGAAACGATGAGCGGCATCAGCGTCATAGCTTTTGTTGCTCTCGTCGCGCGCAAACGGGATCGGATCGGGCACCTCGTTGGGCACGCCATGGATACGCACCTCTATGCCCAGGTCGGCGAGCAGCCCGAGCAGCCGGTCGTGAAAATCGGCGACGCTGCGCGGCTCCAGCACCAGTTCGCGATCCTGGCCCTGGCTGGTGCGGCAGATCAGCCGGTGGACGATGAAATCAAATTCGATCTCGAGCAGTTCATGCCCGGCCGGCATCGGTGATGTCGTCAGCCCGCGCGCGCTGACATAGAGCGGCACCTGCCAGCCATGATTGAGCCAGGGCGTCAGTGACAGGCGGACCTTGCCGACGATCTGCGTCCACAGTTGCAACGTGAGCGCGGTATCGCGCCAGTCGGCCCAGTGCAGTTCGGGCCAGATCGCGGATTGCTCGGTTGGTGACATCGCGGCTTTCCTTCGACAAATATCGCACGTAGCCCCCGCGTGATGTTTAGCCGCTTTCGCGCCTAAAAATAGCGCGGAATCGGTCCGATCTGCGGCGTCTGGTCGGGAAGTTCGACCATCACATCGTCGATATAGCACCATCCCCAGCCTTCGGGCGGGTCATAGCCCTCGATGATCGGATGTCCGGTCTCATGAAAATGCGCGCGCGCGTGGCGATGCGGCGAATCGTCGCAGCATCCGACATGACCGCACGAACGGCAAAGACGCAGGTGAACCCACATCCCACCGACCGCCAAACATTCCTCGCACCCCTTGGCGCTAGGAACGACGTCTTGGATCGCGGATTCATGCGAACAGGATGTCATGGCGTTTCCTTTGTCGGTGGGGCACGAAATCCGCTGCCATCTATATTTCGTCCCTGATGAAAACGAAAGACGGCGGCTTATGGTCATTATGCGCAACCGACGGCCGGGGGCGAGTTCCGCTTTGGCGTGGTGAGCCGCCATTGTCGTTTCGGTTATTCCGAACCGGGGCCGCGATCCGGTCGGCGCATGCGCCGGGCCATCATGCCAAAGGTCAGGAAAGGTCAGCCTATTGCAGTGCCCCATTTGTCGCGCTCGACCGACAGATGGCAGCCGGACCTTGGCCGAATCCGGCATCCGGGCAGCGACCGCTTTTGCCTGCGAATTGAAAGAGCTGAAATGAAGGCTGGCACAGCGGAATAATGTAGGAAAGCACTTTTTTCAAAGGCGGATGGCGGCTTTGGGGTGGAAAGCGGTCACGACGCCTCCTATGCTGGGGCATGGCTAAGCAAGACCCCGAATATCTAAAGAATCAAAGTCGCAGGGGACATGCTAGATATCGCTGGTACCGCGCCTATCTAAATGCAGTTACTATAGTTTGGACTGCGTTGTTCGGAGTCCTCTTTCTGATCGCTTTTGCAGATCGCATAACGGGATCGGAATGGGGCTTTGAAAGTTACATGTGGGAATTCGTGGGCTTCCTTGGTTTCGGACTGGGCGCTTGGATTTTCAACACGCTGATACAGAAGCTGATATTAGCATACGTCCGACATACCTACGGTCCAGAACCGATCGACTGACAGCCCCGGAACGTCCGCAACCGGTCGTGAGCGGCCATTCCCGGTCAGGCGCCCGCATCTAAGCCGCCCGTGCGAACCAGATCACATGCCGCGGGCCTTTGCCATTGCTTCGGGCGCGCACGCCGACTTCTTCGACCTGAAAGCCCGCCGCCGTCAGCCGCCGCGTGAAGCGCGCGTCGGGGGCCGCGGACCATATCGCCAGTATCCCGCCGGGGCGCAGCGCCGCCTTGGCCGCCGCGAGGCCCGCCACCGAATAGAGACCCTCGTTCGCCTCGCGCGTCAGACCATCGGGACCATTGTCGACGTCGAGCAGGATCGCGTCATAGCGGCGCGTCGCCCCGCCGATCGCTTTCGACACGTCGCCGAGGATCAGTTCGACCCGCGGATCGTCGAGGCAGCCCGCCGCCAGCTCGGCCATCGGACCGCGCGCCCATTCGATGATGCCCGGCACCAGCTCGGCCACGGCAATCTTTGCATCGGGGCCGAGCACCCCCAGCGCGGCGCGCAGCGTGAACCCCATGCCATAGCCGCCGATCAGCAGGCTACCCGCCTTCGGATTGCGCAGCCGGTCGCACGTCATCGTTGCCAGCGCTTCTTCGGAGCCGCTCATCCGGCTGCTCATCAATTCGTTGCGATCGATCGCGATGATGAAATCGTCGCCGCGCCGGTACAGGCGCAGGGCGTCGCCGCCCGGCACCTCCGCCGTGCCGACCAGTTCGCGAATCTTCAATTCAGCTCGCCGAGGTCGAGCGTGTCGAGCAGCGCCGCACGCGCCTTGCGCACGTCGCCAGCCAGCGCCGCCGAGGCGAGATCGTCCGGCGTGATCGCTTCGGGCCAGTGCTTCGCTACAACATCCGATATCCGGTCGAGCTTCGCCGCGTCGGCGATGAAACGCGGGTCGACCGTAGCGGGATCGGCGACGACGCGCAGCCGCAGGCACGCAGGGCCGCCGCCATTCGCCATCGACTGGCGGACATCGACGGGCAGAAGGCGGCGGATCGGGCCGTTCCCAGCGACATGCGCCTCCAGCCATTGCCACACCGCGGGAATGGCTTGCGCCTCGGTCGGCAGCACCAGTCCCATGCCGCCGCCATCGGGCAGGCTGACGAGCTGCGCGTTGAACAGATAGGATTTGATCGCGTCGGGCAGGCTCACCGCGCTTGCGGGCACCTCGACGATCTCGACCGCGGGAAAGGCGGCGCGGATTTCGGCATGCGCGCCCTCGCGGTCCTCGAACGCCGTCTCATGGGTGAACAGCACATGCTCGTTCGCGACCGCGACGACGTCATTGTGAAACGCGCCGCCCTGGATCGCGCTGACCGATTGGCGGATAAACAAAGTGCGCGCGGGGTCGAGCCGGTGGTGGCGCGCGATCGCCTTCGACGCGTCGAGATGCTGGCGCGCCGGGAAGCGGCCGCCGCCGACCCCGTAAACGAAGATTTCGACGCCCGCCGCGTCATGCCCGCTGCACAGCCGCATATGGTTCGCCGCGCCCTCGTCGCCGAAAGGCGCCGGGATCGGCGCATGGACGGTGAAAGCAGGGCCGGCGAAGGCAAGCCGAAGCTGCGCCAGCGTGCCCGGCCATTCGTGGCTGCGGTGCGGCATGGTGACGAGGTTCGCGACGGTCAGATGGCATATGCCGTCGGCGCTGTCGGGGGCGGGGGAGACGGTCGCGGCATTCGCGGCCCACATCGACGACGCCGACCAGGCCTGCGCGCGCAAATGCCCCTCGGCCTCCTCGGGCGCCGTGCCGAGCGTTTGAAGCCACGGCGTGTCGGGCCGGTCGAGCGGCATGAAAAAGCCCTGCGGCAGGCCGAGCGTCAGATTGTGGCGCATCTTCTCGATGCCCTGCAACGCCGCGGCGCGCGGCTGTGACACGTCGCCGGCATGGCTCGCCGACGCGATATTGCCGCGGCTGAGTCCCGCATAATTGTGGCTGGGTCCGATGATCCCGTCGAAATTGATTTCGGTGAGCATCTCAGCGCCCGATCCAGCTGATCTCGCCGCCCTTGCCAACGCCGAGCAGCTTTGCCGCCTCGCTATCGAGCGTCGAGCCCTCGCCGACCTTGCCGAAACAGCAGCGGAAATCGGCGAGCTGGCCCGTCGCGACCAGCGCATCGGCACCCCCAAGGTCGTCGGCGCCGGCGATGGCCGAAATCTCGACATGTTTCGCGTCGCGGACGCTCGCCACCTGATCCGTGCGTGCGGTCATCGTCGGGCCGCCGTCGAAGATGTCGACGTAATTTTCAAACGCGAAGCCCTCATTCTCCAGCATACGCATTGCGGCGCGCCCGGTCGGGTGCGGCACGCCGATGACGCTGCGCGCATGGTCGCTCAGCATCGCGATATAGACGGGGTGCTTGGGCATCAGATCGGCAATGAACTGGTTGCCGTGGACCGCGTTGAACTGATCGGCTTCCTGGAAATTCATGCCAAAAAATTTGCCCGCGACGCCGTCCCAAAAGGGCGAACCGCCCGCCTCGTCGATCACCCCGCGCAATTCGGCGAGGATGCGGTCGCCGAAGCGCGCGCGGTGGCGCGCGATGAACAGATAGCGCGAGCGCGCGAGCAGCAGCCCCAATCCGCCGGCACGCGCCGCGGGGTGCAGGAACAGCCCGCCGACCTCGCTCGCGCCGTTCAGGTCGTTGCTCAGCATCAGCACCTGCGCGTGAAAGGTGCGGTCGAGCTGTTCGCTATGCTTGCTGTCGGTGCCGATGCGATAGCTGTAGAAGGGCCAGCGCTGGCCGACCTGCCCGAAAATCTGGCAGGTGCCGCGCACTTCGCCGTTGTCGGTGTCTTCGAGCACGAGCAGGTAGAGCTCGTCCGACGGATATTCCTTGTCGCTCGCGAAGCTGGCTTGGGTGCGCTCCAGCTTGGCGGACAGCGCCTTCTTGTCGGGGGGCAGGTTGGTAAAGCCGCCGCCGGTCAGCTTCGCCATCTCGTAAATGCTCTGCAGATCGCTTGGGCGTGCCGCCCGGATCACATAATTCACACCGTCCCCCGTTCCGCTATTCTTATCATGGTAAGTGCCGACAATTGCGCGCGTTCGGGCAGACTGTCGACGATCAGAAATTCGTCCGACGAATGGATCGCGCCGCCGCGCGGCCCCATCGTGTCGACCACCGGCACGCCGCACGCCGCGATATTATTGCCGTCGCACACGCCGCCGGTCGCGTTCCA
Source organism: uncultured Sphingopyxis sp. (assembly GCA_964426485.1). Classification (GTDB taxonomy): domain Bacteria; phylum Pseudomonadota; class Alphaproteobacteria; order Sphingomonadales; family Sphingomonadaceae; genus Sphingopyxis. The sequence goes on from CAYRQX010000015.1 coordinate 24,043, forward strand.
GCTGATGGGAGGCAGGCCGAGCGCGGCGCCGCAGTCGCGCACCAGCTCGAACAGGCGCGTCGCCGCCGTATCGAGCGGTTTGGGCGGGCGGTTGAAGCCGCCATGGACATGGCAATGGACATCATGCTCGCGCGACACCGCGGCGATCGCGTTGCGCATCGCCGCTTCGGCGGCGGCCATGGCTTCGGGAGTCGACGGGCGCATATTGACGCGCAGGATCGCGCTGTCGGGGATGATATTGTTCGGGCCGCCGCCGTCGATCTTGGCAGGATTGACCTTCAGCGTGTCGGACTTCAGTGCGCCGAGTCGCAGCGCGAGGTCGGCGGCGGCGAGCAGCGCGTTGCGCCCGTCCTGCGGATTGCGCCCGGCATGCGCGGCGCGGCCGTGGACGATGACTGAAAAATTGCCGCTCCCCGGCCGTGCCCCCGCCAGCGTGCCGTCGGGCAGCGCGGGTTCGTAAGTCAGCGCCGCGGTCTTGCCTTTCGCAAGTTCGGCGATCAGCGCCGCCGACGCCTGGCTCCCCGTTTCCTCGTCGCTGTTGATCATCACGTCATAGCCGACGCGGCCCGCGAGCGGCGATGCCTCCAGTGCCGTCAGCGCCGCGAGGATCACCGAAATGCCCGCCTTCATGTCAGCGGTGCCGGGGCCGTTGAGCACGCCGTCTTCCAGCCATTTCAATGTCTGGAACGGATGGTCGGCGGCGAAAACCGTGTCCATATGCCCGGTCAGCAGCAATTGCACCGGCGCCTCGGGCCGCACGCGCACATGCAGATGGTCGCCGCGCTGGATTGGGTTGACGGTGCCGGAACTGTCGACGCTTTCGACCGGATCGGCGGCAACCAGCCGGACCTCGCCGGGCAGCACCGCAAAAGCATCGGCAAGCTGGCCCGCGACGGTTTTCAATCCGGCAAGATTGCCCGTGCCGCTGTTGATCGCGGCCCATCTCTCGACCTGCGACAGCATCGGCGCATCGGCCGCGCGCTCCAGCATCGCATTTTCTGTCGCGGTGAGATTGACCATGGGGTGGCTATAGCGAGCGCCGACGGGCTTTTGCACCCCCCGGGTCTATTTTGTCGTCGCTGTGCCGCACGTCACTCCCCTGGGGCGCTCGTTTGGATAAGGCAGTGATAGAATTGCACCGAATCGCAACGCATTAACCGAAAGTTCGGAACAGCCTCGTTACGCTGGCCGAACCGATAAGCGAGTGAGCCGATGACGACCGCCTTTGTGCTTGGCATCAATATGTCCGTTGCCGGCATTTTTGCCGTGGCGTTCGCTGTGGTCGCGGCGACGAACCGCGGCGCGCGCGGTGCGCGCTGGCTTGCGGCCGGCTATGGCATGGGCATCGTCTATGTCGCGCTCGAGTTCATCCTGACGCGGCAGGTCGACCCGACTCCCGTCGGGATCGGTATTTTCCTCGTTTTTCTGCTCGCGCTCAGCTTTGCATTGGTCGGCATCGCCCATCATTATCGGGCGCGGCCGCCATGGGGCGCAATGGCGGCGATCTGGGTCGTCACGATCCTTGCTGTGCCGGTGATCTTCAGCTTGACCTATGGCTCGACGCTGCGGCTGACGCTCTACCAGCTGCCCTATTTTGCCATGCAGACGCTGCTCGGGTTTATGATCTGGCGTTCGGGTCGGCGCCAGGCGCTGGACCTGCTGCTGATCGCGCTGCAGGGGATCGCGGCAGCGATCTACCTCGCCAAACCCTTTATCGCGTCGATCGTCGGGACGGCAAGCGCGCCGCAGGGCTATATGGCGACGACCTATGCCGCCATTTCGCAGAGCGGCAGCGTCGTCACCCTCATGGCCATCGCCCTCGTCATGCTGCTCGTGATCATGCGCGACACCACGGCAGAGATGGTGGCGCGTTCCGAAACCGATCCGCTTTCGAGCGTGCTCAACCGCCGCGGTTTCGAACATCATGCCGAACTTGCGCTGCTGCGCGGCGCCGATGCGGCGGTGCTCGTCGCGGCCGACCTCGACGATTTCAAGAAGATCAACGACAGCTTCGGCCACGCCGCAGGCGACGGGGTCATCGCGCATTTCGCCGCGATGCTGGTCGATGCGGCGCCGGCGGGCGCGATCGTCGGCCGGGTCGGCGGCGAAGAATTTGCGGTCCTCATTCCCGATGCGCTGCTGTCCGACGGCCGCCTCTATGCCGAAACCGTGCGCATGACCTTCGCCGCGGCGCAATTGCCGGTGCTTGGAGTCGACCGGGGGTTTACGGCGTCGTTCGGCGTGGCTCAGCGCACCTCGGACGATTCGCTGTTCGATCTGTCGCGCCGCGCCGACGCGGCGCTGTACCGCGCCAAGGCGGGTGGGCGAAATCAGGTTCGCGTTGCGCTGGGCGAATTGGCACCGATGCCCGCCGTCGGGGTGGGCTGAGTCAGACCGCGAGCAGCGGTGTGTCTTCCTCGCGCGGCGGCGCGGGTTCGAATCCGGGCAGGGGATCGAATTCTTCTTCGATCAGTTCGATCGACGCCAGCCCGCCCAGCTTGAAATGGCCCAGCCGCGGATCCTCGTCGGACCGCCAGCTCTTGTTCAAATTGAGCGCGCTGATGAACAGGTCGCCGCGCCGTTCGAACAGCAGGTGCGGCGCCAGCGTCAGGGTCTGGCCATTATATTGGGCCGTGACCTTCCGCTTGCGGGCAATCGCCTCCATCAATTTCAGTCGCGTGTCATCCATGCTTCAAGGCCGTTCGGGGAGGAAAGATTCTGTTGTGCGTTGCAGCATAATGCACATGCGGACCAAGTGAGCAAGCGCAGAATGGCTGAAAACCTATGCGTCAAATGGCACCCATTGCCAATCGAAACCAATCGCGGCATAGGGCGGCGGCCCTTTCCTCCCCGGGTCCACTGGCGCAGCCGCGCCGACCAGAGGGTGCTTGCATGACTATATTTCTCGATCGCTCCGGCCTGTCCGTCGATAAGCGACTGGCCGACTTTATCGACCAGCGCGCGCTGCCGGGGACGGGGCTCGATACCGGTAAATTCTGGGGCGACTTCGCGGACCTGCTCGGCAAATTCGCTCCCGAAAATGCGGCGCTGCTGGCCAAACGCGAGGATTTGCAAGCGCAGATCGACGCCTGGCATGAAGCGCGCGCAGGGCAGGCGCATGACGCCTCAGCCTATCAGGCCTTCCTCCGCGAGGTCGGCTATCTCGTTCCTGAGCCCATGCCCTTCAAAATCGGCACGCAGAATGTCGATCCCGAGATCGCGACAATGGCGGGACCGCAGCTCGTCGTCCCCGCACTCAACGCCCGCTTCGCACTCAACGCCGCCAATGCGCGCTGGGGCAGCCTCTACGATGCGCTGTACGGCACCGACGCGCTCGACGCGCCGCCCGCAATTCCGGGCGGTTATGACGCGGCACGCGGCGCGGCGGTGATCGCGCGCGCCAAGGCGTTTCTCGACGAAGCGGTGCCGCTTATCGGAGTGAACGGATGGGACGATCTTTCTTGCGATGATGATATCGACATCTTCCTGGCTGATCGGGATCAGTTGGTCGGTCGTCGAGGCAAGTCCTATCTTTTCCGGAACAACGGCCTGCATATCGAAGTCGTCATCGACTATGATCATCCGATCGGCAAGACCGACCCTGCGGGCATCGCCGATGTCGTGCTCGAAGCCGCGCTGACGACGATCATCGACCTCGAAGACAGCGTCGCTGCGGTCGACGGCGAGGACAAGACGCTCGGCTACACCAACTGGCTCGGCCTGATGCGCGGCGACCTGACCGAAAGCTTCGCCAAGGGCGGGGCGACGGTGACGCGCGAGATGGCGGCCGACCGCGAATGGACGTCACCGGCAGGCGATCCGGTCGTCCTGCATGGCCGCAGCGTGATGTTCGTGCGCAACGTCGGCCATCTGATGACGACGCCGATGATCAAACTGCCGAACGGCGACGAAGCGCCCGAAGGTCTGTGCGACGCCGTCATCACCAGCCTCTGTTCGCTCCACGATCTCAGGGGTCTCGGGCATCTGAAAAACAGCCGCGCTGGCAGCATCTATATCGTCAAGCCGAAGCAGCATGGACCGGAAGAGTGCGGCTTCACCGACCGGCTGTTCGATGCGGTCGAGGATATGCTCGGCCTCGCGCGCCACACGATGAAGGTCGGCGTGATGGACGAGGAACGCCGCACCAGCGCCAACCTCGCGGCGTGCATCCACGCGGTGAAGGACCGCATTGTGTTCATCAACACCGGCTTCCTCGACCGCACCGGCGACGAAATCCACACCTCGATGCGCGCGGGTCCGATGATCCCGAAGGGCGAGATGAAGGCGAGCGACTGGATTGCCTCCTACGAGGATCGCAATGTCCGTATCGGCCTCGCCTGCGGCCTTTCGGGCAAGGCGCAGATCGGCAAGGGCATGTGGGCGATGCCCGACCTGATGCGCGCTATGTTGGAGGCGAAGATCGGCCATCCGAAATCGGGCGCGAACACCGCCTGGGTCCCTTCGCCGACCGCCGCGACGCTCCACGCGCTCCATTATCACCAGATCGACGTGTTTGCGCGCCAGCGCGAGATCGCGGGCGAAGCGGTGCCTTCGCTCGATCGGTTGCTCGCCATCCCCGTCGCGACCGGCCGCAACTGGAGCGAGGCCGAAATTACCCGCGAACTCGATAACAACTGCCAGGGCATTTTGGGCTATGTCGTGCGCTGGATCGATCAGGGGGTCGGTTGCTCCAAGGTGCCCGACATCGACGACATCGGCCTGATGGAAGATCGCGCGACGCTGCGCATCGCGTCACAGGCTTTGGCGAATTGGCTGCTGCACGGCGTCTGTTCGGCGGAGCAGGTCGATGCCGCGCTGGCGCGCATGGCGGCAAAGGTCGATGCGCAGAACGCCGACGATGCGCTCTACGAAAAGCTGACGCCCGACGGAATTGCCTATCAGGCGGCGCGGGCGTTGATCTTCGCGGGCGTGACGCAGCCGTCGGGTTATACCGAACCGTTGTTGCACAAGTTCCGGCAGGCGAAGAAGGCGGCGGCGTGATGCTGTCCGCTTCGTGTCTTTGCGGCGCGACGCGATACACATTGTCGGGCCCGATCGACGAGGTGGTGCTGTGCCAGTGCGGTCAGTGCCGCCGCGCCAACGGTGGAGCGTTCAACGTGGCGGTTCTGGCCGATGCGGCTGACGTTGCGTTCGATGCACGCGACGCCGTTTGCGAATATGAAAGCTCGCCGGGCAAATATCGCGCCTTCTGCTCGGGATGCGGCGCGCCCGTCTACAGCCGCCGCGACGACTCGCCCGGCATACTCCGTCTCCGCGGCGGATTGATCGACGCGCTGCCCGCCCCGCGCCGCCTCACCGTAAGCCACCGCGCCGACGGCTGGGACTGGATAGCGGGCGTCGAGGGAAGGGACGGCTGACGACCCGAAGCGGACCTATCCTTCATTCGTCACCCCGGACTTGATCCGGGGTCCATGACTGCAGCGCTGCCGTGGATCCCGGATCAAGTCCGGGATGACGAATGATGGGTACGTCCGCCACCCACCCCTTTCCCGCCGCTTCCATACAATACGCCTTGCCTTCACCCCTTATAGTCCGGCATTTTGCGGCATGCGCAAACCGGGGGGCAGGGTGATGACGGCACCGTTTAATTTCGGGCAGCTCAAATTTCTGAAGGCGCTGACCGAGGCGCTGTTTCACGAGGCCGAGATGGCGATCACGCCCGATCAGGTCGTCGCCAATGTCTGCGACCTGTTCGCGAAGGTCGGCGGGACCAAGCTCGACGAGATCCGGCTGTCGCTGACCGCGACCGAATTTGTCCTCGGCGGCCCCTTTTTTACCGAGGACGATGTCGCGGGGCGCGCGGAGAAGTTGAAAGATCGGCTGCAGAACAGCCAGATCGATCTGTTTCAGGACATGGCGCGGCTGCGCGGCATCATCTACGCCTGCTATTACGGCCATTGGCAGCCGGGGCTGGAACCCGGCGACCAGAGTGCCAACGCCGCCAACCCGGTGCATCGCCAGATCGGTTTCACCCTGCCGAAGTTCCGCCAGCGCGGCAGCTATGACGTGCCGCTGGAGCCGGTCCGTGGGCGTGAGATCGACCCCGCGCATATCCTCGATGCGAGCAGCCTTGAGGACGAATATGACGTGATCGTCATCGGCTCGGGCGCTGGCGGCGGGGTCGCTGCCTATAATATCGCGGCACAGGGTTATAAGGTGCTCATCGTCGAGGCGGGGCCTTTCTATCCCAGCCACGCGATCACGCATCACGAACTCGACATGATCGCCAGTCTTTACAAGCATGGCGCGCTGCAAACCTCGACCAACCGCGATTTCGTGGTGTTTCAGGGGCGCTGCGTCGGCGGGTCGTCGACGATCAACAATGGTATCTGTCTGCGCGTCAACGAGGCGGGACGCACGCACCCTGACGCAAAGGACGTGCTCGCCAAATGGGCGAGCATCGGCGCACCGGTCGATGCCGCCGCCTTTCACGCCAGCTATGACGCTGTGCAGGCGAAGCTCGGTATCGCGCCGATCGAACCGCGCAGCGGCCGCCACAACGGCCCGCATCTGATAGAAGGTTGGCGAACCTATGCCGCCGGATCGACCAACCCGCGCGACAGCCGGGCGATCGCCGACTGGTTCGCCAAGAATTTCGGCCCGCCGAACACGGCCAGCGCCTGCGCCTATTGCGGCTATTGCAATTCGGGCTGCGCCTATGGCCGCCGCATGGGGATTGCGCAAACCTATCTGCCCGAGGCGTGCCGCGATTTCGGCGCGCGCATTCTGCCGGGGACGAAGGCCGACCGCATCATATGGCAAACCGCCTATGACGGTCGGCGCGAGGCCGAGGCGGTGAAGCTGGTGCTGCCCGACGGGTCGAAAACGCTCGTCCGGGCGCGCGTCGGTGTCGTCGTGGCATGCGGCACGATCGCCTCGTCCAAGCTGCTCGACCGCAGCGATATCGACCGCACCGGCTATCAGGTGTCGCTCAACGTCGCCTCGCCCGTCGTCGCACTGATGCCGGGCGGCGTCGGCGGCGATGCGTGGGACGAAGATCAGATGTCGAGCTATGTCGATTGCGGCGACTTTCTGCTCGAAAGCCATTTTCAGCCGCCGATGTCGATGGCCTCGCTGATGCCCGGCTGGTTCGGCGATCATGCGGCGCGGATGAAGAATTTCGGCCGCGTCCATTCGGCGGGCATATTGTTTCCCGCCGACCGGCGCGGGCAGATCGTCGATGGCAAGCTGAAGTTCAGCCTCGACGTGGACGACGATATCCCCGTGCTGCGCGACGCGATGGCGACGCTGACCAAGGTCCATTTCGCCGCGGGCGCGCTCGAATGCTATCCGGCGCTGGCAAGGGGGCAGACGATCACCCCCGACATGGATGTCGACGCCTTTTTCCGCGATGCGATCCGCGAACAGGATGATGTCACCCTGTCGAGCAGCCATCCGCACGGCGGCAATGCGATCAATGAGGATCCGCAACATGGCGTCGTCGACCTCGACTGCCGCGTCCACGAAACGACCAATGTGTTCGTCACCGACGCCAGCACCTTCCCCAGTTGCATCCGCGTCAACGCCCAATGGACGACGATGGCGATGGCGCAATATGCGACCGGGCGGAGCGATCCCTTTCGTTAAAACCCAATCGCGCCTACATGGCGCGCGCATGTTCCAGGTTGCCGCTCTCTACCGCTTCGCGTCGTTCGACGATCCCGCCGCCCTGCGCCAGCCGTTGCTCGATCTTTGCGCGGCTGAGGGCGTGATGGGCACGCTGCTTCTCGCGCGCGAAGGCATCAACGGCACGATCGCGGGAAGCGAGGCGGGAATCACCGCGGTGCTCGGCCATATTCGCGGCCTGCCCGATTGCGCCGGGCTCGACGTCAAATTTTCGACCGCCGCCGACATGCCGTTCCAGCGGATGAAGGTGCGGCTGAAAAAGGAAATCGTGACGATGAAGGTGCCGGGGCTCGACCCCGCGCGCGACGCCGCACCTTATGTCGACCCCGCCGACTGGAACGCGATCGTCGATGACCCCGATACGGTGCTGATCGACACCCGCAACGGCTTCGAGGTCGGCTACGGCAGCTTCGACGGCGCGCTGAATCCTGAAACCAAGAGCTTCGGCGAATTCCCCTACTGGTGGCGCGCCAACGCCGATCGCTTCGCGGGCAAGCGCGTCGCGATGTTCTGCACCGGCGGCATCCGCTGCGAAAAATCGACCGCCTTCCTCCGCCACGAAGGCGTCGAGGACGTCGTCCATCTGAAGGGCGGCATCCTCGCCTATCTCGAACAGGTGCCGGCGGAGGAGAGCCGCTGGCACGGCAGCTGTTTCGTCTTCGACGAGCGGGTGAGCGTGGGGCATGGACTGGTCGAGGTTGGTGAGAAGGACTGAGCGAGCGACGGGTTCGGGGTGGATTGCAGACGGTCCCCTCTATTTCCGTTCGTGTCGAGCGAAGTCGAGACACCCCGAAGGCGCGCGCTACCGATGGGTGTCTCGACTTCGCTCGACACGAACGGGATTTAGAAGGCGGTTTGTCCGCAACTGGTCGACGGTGGACATCGCGGGACGTCGTTGACGAGAGAGGCATTGCGCGCGCCTCTCTCCCGCCCCACGTTTGCAATATGTCTCTCCCCGCCCCATTCTCCGACTGGTTCGCCGCACGCGGGTGGCGGCTCAGGCGGCACCAGGCCGATATGCTTGCCGCAGGCGCCCGGGGCGAAAGCGCGTTGCTCGTCGCCGCGACGGGGGCGGGCAAGACTTTATCGGGATTCCTGCCCACGCTCGTCGATCTGGCGCAGCATCCGACCGACCGGCTGCACACGCTGTACGTGTCGCCGTTGAAGGCGCTCGCGGCCGACGTCGAACGCAACCTCACTGCCCCGATCGCCGAGATGGCGCTCGACATCAGCGTCGAGAGCCGCAGCGGCGACACCAGTTCCGACAAGAAGGCGCGCCAGCGCAGCCGCCCCCCGAACATCCTGCTGACCACCCCCGAATCGCTGTCGCTGCTGCTGTCCTATCCCGACAGTTTCATGATGTTCGCCGATTTGAGGACGGTGGTGATCGACGAAATCCATGCCTTCGCGCCCGGCAAGCGTGGCGATCTTCTGAGCCTCGCATTGGCGCGGCTCCAGATGATCGCGCCCGGCCTGCGCCGCGTCGGCCTGTCGGCCACGATCGCCGACGCCACCGCCTATCGCGGTTGGCTCGCGCCCAACGGCGATGCGGACGCGGTGACATTGGTCGAGGGTGAGGCCGGCGCCGATCCCGAGATCGCTATCTTGCTGCCCGAGGGTGCCGTGCCGTGGGCAGGGCATTCGGGGCGCTGGGCGGTGCATCAGGTGATGGACGAGGTGGCGAAGAACCGCACCACGATCATATTCTGCAACACGCGCGGGCTCGCCGAGTTGATCTTTCAGGAGCTGTGGAAGGTCAACGACCTGTCGCTGCCGATCGCCATCCATCACGGCAGCCTCGATCGCGAGGCGCGGCAACGCGCCGAGGCGGCGATGGCCGAAGGGCGGCTGCGCGCGCTTGTCGCGACGTCCAGCCTCGATCTCGGGCTCGACTGGGGCGATGTCGATTGTGTCATCCAGATGGGGGCGCCGAAGGGTTCCTCACGCCTGCTCCAGCGCATCGGGCGTGCCAACCACCGGCTCGACGAGCCAAGCCGCGCGCTGATCGTTCCAGGCAACCGCTTCGAATATCTCGAGGCGCGCGCGGCGCTCGATGCCGTGGAGGCGGGCGAGCGCGATGCGGACCGATTTCGCCCCGGCGCGCTCGACGTGCTCGCGCAGCATGTGATGGCGCTCGCCTGCGCGGCGCCGTTCAAGGAGGATGAACTGCTCGCCGAAATCCGGTCGGCGACACCCTATCAATGGATCGACGCCCCGACCTTCGCGCGCCTGCTCGGCTTCGTGCGCGACGGGGGCTATGCGCTGAAAAGCTATGATCGTTTCCGCCGCCTTGCGCCCGACGGGCAGGGTGGCTGGCGCATCGCGCATCCGCGGCTTGCGGCGCAGCACCGGCTCAACGCCGGGATCATCGTCGATGCGCCGACGCTCAACGTGCGGTTCAAAAACGGCCGCCGCCTCGGCAGCGTCGAGGAATATTTCGCGAGCACGCTGACCGCGGGCGACACCTTCGCCTTTGCCGGGCTCAGCCTTGAGGTCGAGAGCATCCGCGACACCGACCTTTATGTCCGTGCGACGACGAAGCCCGCGCGCATCCCGACCTATGTCGGCGCGCGCATGGCGCTGTCGACGCGGCTCGCTGACCGGGTGCGCGGCTTCCTGGCCGATCCTGCGAGCTGGGAGCGCTTTCCCGAGGATGTGCGTTTCTGGCTGGAGATGCAGCAATTGCGATCGGTCTTGCCGCGTCCCGGCGAGCTGCTCGTCGAAACCTTCCCGCACGAGGGGCTTCATTATATGGTCGCTTACCCGTTCGAGGGGTGGAATGCCCATCAGTCGCTCGGCATGCTGATCACCAAGCGGATGGACCGCGCCGGGCTGCAACCGATGGGCTTCGTCGCGTCGGACTACGCGCTCGCGACCTGGTCGCTGCGCCCGGTCACCGATCCCGCCGCGCTGTTCGATTCGTCGATCCTCGAGGATGAGTTCGTCGAATGGGTCGAAAGCTCGCACCTGCTCAAACGCGCGTTTCGCGAGGTCGCGGTGATCGGCGGGCTGATCGAGCGCCAGCATCCGGGCAAGCGCAAGACGGGCAAACAGGTGACTTTTTCGACCGACCTGATCTTCGACGTGCTGCGCAAATATGAGCCCGACCATTTGCTGCTGGAGGCGGCATGGGCCGACGCGCGCGAGCGGTTGACCGACGTCGCGCGTCTGGGCGACCTTCTCGACCGCGCCGCGGGGACGATGTTGCACCAAAAGCTCGACCGGATCAGCCCGCTCGCCATCCCGGTGCTCGTGCTGATCGGGCGCGAGAATGTCGCGGCGGCGGACATCGACGACGCGCTGCTGGGCGAGCTTGCCGACAGTCTGGCCGAGGAAGCCATGCGCGCCGGATAAGGCAGTGCGGCGCATCCGGCGTTTCGCTTGCTGCGATGGCGGATGAGGCGTAGATTGCGTCCAAACATAATGAGGATGCCAGCGATGACCTATGCTTCGAAGCGGTCCGTCCTTTTGGCGCTGCTCGCCGCGCCCGCGCTGATCGGCGCGACGCCTGCCCCCGCCGATCCTGCGCCCGTTCCCGCCGCGGCCCCGGCCTCGCCCGGCGAAGCCATCGCGCCGCCGGTCACGGTGATCCCGTTTATCGAACCCTTCGACCTCGACGCGACGCGGCGCATGTCGGTCAAGGTCATGGTCGGCGGCCAGGGACCCTTTTCATTTCTGGTCGACACCGGCGCCGAACGGACCGTGATCGCCCGCGAACTCGCCGAACGGCTGGGGTTGGTACCAGGCGAAAAGCTGCGGCTGGCGACGATCGGCGGGTCGGCCATAGTGCCGAGCTATCGCGTCGCGGCGCTTCAGATGCAGAAGCTGCACCTTGCCGCTGTCGAGGCTCCCGCCTTTTTCGGGCGGCATATCGGTGCCGCCGGGCTGATCGGGGTCGATATGCTCGAACAGCGGCGCGTGCTGATCGATTTCCGCAAGGAAAGCATGCAGATACTCGAAACACGCCGCCGCGCGCCGTCGCTGATCAAGGATGATGATGCGATCGTCGTCACCGCGCGCAATTCGGCGGGGCGTCTGATCCTCTCCGACGCGCGGCTGAACGGAAAACGCATCGACGTCATCGTCGACACGGGGGCGCAGACCAGTGTCGGCAATATGGCGCTGAAAAAGCTGGTTACGGAAAAGCGCGCCAACCGTTTTCCCTTTACACCGGCGATCCTCGACGCCGTAACCGGCGAAGCGGTGCCCGCGACGCAGACCGCGATCAAACGCATCGTGATCAACGGCATGGACGTCAACGACCTGCCCGTGAGCTTTGCCGACAGCCATGCGTTCCGCGTCCTCGGCCTGCACGAACGGCCCGCGCTCCTGCTCGGCATGGACAGCCTGTCGCTGTTCGACCGCGTCGAGATCGATTTCCCCAACAAGCGCGTCGTGTTCGACCTGCCCGACGGGGCGCATCGCGAATCCGGTCGGCGCTTTGCCGCAAATGGCGTCGCTGCGGGCGGTTAGGGGGCGAGGCCGCTTGCGGCGGGGCGCCGCCGCAGCCATAGCGGGCGGATGTCCGCCGCCACGACTTTCGATTTTGCAGGCCAGTCGTTTCAGATGCTGGCCGACCGGGCGCTGTTCTGGCCGCGTCACGGGGCGTTGATCGTCGCCGACCTGCATCTGGAAAAAGCGAGCTGGTACGCCGCGTTCGGCCAACCGCTGCCGCCCTATGACAGCCACGACACGCTCGATCGGCTCGCGACGCTTGCGACCGAGACCGGCGCGCGGACGATCTGGTGCCTCGGCGACAGTTTTCACGATCGGGGCGCGGCGGAGCGTATCGTCCCCGCAGTCGCCGAACGCCTGTTCGGGCAAGCGGCGTCGGCGAAACTGCTGTGGATCGCGGGCAATCACGACGGACTGACCGGCGGCGCGTGGGGCGGCGAAGTCGCCGACGAACTGCTGATCGACGGCATCGTCTTTCGCCACCAAAGCCTGGCCAGCGAAACGCGGCCGGAAATTTCGGGGCATTTCCATCCGAAATTGCGGCTCAATATCCGTGGTCGTTCGGTGTCGCGCCCCTGTTTCGCGGGCGACGCGCAGCGCCTGATTCTGCCCGCCTTCGGTGCGCTGACGGGCGGGCTCGCGGTCGACGACGCGGTCATTGCCGCGAATTTTGCCGGCGCATATGAAGCGATGCTGGTCGCGCGCGGCCGCCGGCTCTGCTTTCCGTGCCCCGGCCGAGGCGCCGATGACGCTACGGCAAGCCGCGCGGTTGCCGCTCGCTAGCGGCTAAGCCACGTCGAAGAGGCGATTTTCTGCCTGTGGCCAAAAAGCATCACCCGACCAAAAACGACGGTAATACGGGCCTTGCGCTGGATTGGCTGCGCAATTGAGTTATGCTCTCCCGGCAACAAAAATAAATAAATGTTGAGAGGAGTGCCCGATATGAAATCATCTTCCCTTCGTGCTGCCCGTTTTTTGCGCACCAGCGCCCTCGGCGTATCGCTTGCCATCGCTGCCGTCGCCGCACCGGCCTATGCGCAGGATGCGCCGGCCGACACCGCAACCGACGACAGCGACGACACCCCGATCATCGTCACCGCGCAGGGCCGTTCGCAGCTGCTATCTGACGTCCCCGTCGCCATTTCGGCAGTCAGCGCCGAAACGCTGCAAAACAGCGGCGCGAACGACATTCGCCAGCTGAACCAAGTCGCGCCGTCGCTGCTCGTTTCGTCGACCGGTTCGGAAGCCAATGGTTCGGCGCGTATCCGCGGCATCGGTACGGTCGGTGACAATCCCGGCCTCGAAAGCTCGGTTCCTGTCTTCATCGACGGCGTTTATCGCTCGCGTTCGGGCATCGGCCTCAACGAACTGGGCGAACTCGACCGGATCGAGGTCCAGCGCGGCCCGCAGGGCACGCTCGGCGGGCGCAACTCGTCGGCGGGCCTCATCAGCATTTATTCGAAGAAGCCCGATTTCAACTTTGGTGCCACCGGCGAAGTGACCTATGGCAATTATGATTATTGGCGCCTCGGCGGCAGCGTCACCGGCCCGATCGGCGAGACGCTCGCCGCGCGGCTCGACGGCGTCTGGGTCAAGCGCGACGGTTTCTACAACGACACTGCGAACAACCGCGACGTCAACAACCGCGACCGCTATTTCCTACGCGGACAATTGCTGTTCGAACCGACCGATGCGCTGTCGGTCCGCCTGATCGCCGACTATACGTCGCGCGACGAGGAATGCTGCGCGGCAACCTATGTCGGCCCGACGGTCAATCCCTATATCGGCAATCTCAACACGCCGAGCCCCGCCAATGCGCCGACCGCGACGACGAACAACATCATCCGCGTGCTCGCCGATCTCGGCCAGCCGCTGTCGGCGTTCAACCAGGGTTACAGCCGCGATATCTCGGTCACCCCGGGGCGTAGCTTCGCCGGCAAGACCAAGGATTACGGCTTTTCGGGGCAGATCGATTATGATTTCGGCGGCGCGACGCTGACCTCGATCACCGCCTATCGCGAATATCGGTCGAGCCAGGCTGGCGACGTCGATTATGGCGCGGTCGATATCCTCTATCGCGCGCCCGACGCCGACGCTTATCGCCAGTTCCACACCTTTACGCAGGAACTGCGCCTGCAGGGCGAAGCGTTTGACGGCAAGCTCGACTGGCTCGTCGGCGGCTTCTACGCGGATGAAAAGCTGCGGGTGCGCGACAATCTGCGCTTCGGTGAGGATTATGGCCGGTTCGCGGCATGCCGCCTCATCACCGGCACGCCGCTGGCGGGCCTATATTCGCCGACAAACCCGTCATGCATCATTCCCGGCGTCGGCCCGGCGACGATCGCCGCTGCAAACGGTCCGTCCGGCCCGGATATCGTCGCGGCGCTGACCGCGCTCGACGGCCTGAGCGATCTCGGCAGCATCAACGACGTCTATCGCCAGAATGGCAAGAATTGGGCGTTGTTCACGCACAATATCCTCCACATCACCGACAAACTCGATTTTACCTTCGGTGTCCGTTACACGAACGACAAGAAGAAATTCTCGGCGACGTTCACCAACGACAATACGGTGTGTACGACGGTTCAGGGTCTGGTGCTCGACGATGCGGCGCAGCCCGATATTCCAGGCACCGCCGACAATTTGGCGCGCGCCGTCGCGGGCGGCCTGATCGGCCTCGCCTGTCAGGGCAATTCGACCGCCGAGCTCAACAATGTGTCGATCAACGACCAGCGCAGCGAGGACGAATGGACCGGCACCGCGATCCTTTCGTACAAGCCGATCGACGACCTGATGGTCTATGCAAGCTATTCGCGCGGCTACAAAGCGGGCGGCTTCAACCTCGACCGCTCGGCGCTGAAATCGCCGATCCTGCCCTTCGCGGCGGCCGGCGGAGCCCAGGCGCTGGTCAGCAATCTGCAGTTCGATCCGGAAAAGGTCGACAGCTATGAAATCGGCGCCAAATATGCGACCGGCCCGTTCGGCCTTGGCCTGACCTTCTTCCGGTCGGATTTCTCGAGCTTCCAGCTCAACACGTTCAACGGCACGGTCTTTCTTGTCCAGAACATCAACGGCTGCGACAGCGACCTGAACGGCGGCGACCGCGACCAGAGCAAGTTCACCGGAGCCCCGAACTTCAACGCGGCCGCGGGATCGACCGGTGCCTGCGCCGCCGACGACGTCAGCCACGGCGTCCGGTCGCAGGGCTTCGAACTCGAAGCCTCGCTCGTCCCGGCGCGCGACTTCCGTATGACCGCGGGCCTGACATATGCGCAGACCAAATATCGGGGACAGCTGGTCGGCAACAATTCCGGCGCGCCCCTCGATCAGGCGCTGCGCCTGCTGCCCGGCAACAATCTGTCGAACGCGCCCGAACTGGTCGCGACCGGCAGCGTCGCCTGGACGCCCGACATTGGCAGCGGCGGCCTTTCCGGACTCGTCTATTTCGATGGCCGTATGACCAGCGATTACAACACCGGGTCCGACCTGTTCCCGCAAAAGGCGCAGGACGGCTTCGCACTGTTCAACGCGCGCATCGGCATTCGCGGTCCCGACGAGAAGTGGGGCATCGAATTCTGGGGGCAGAATATCTTCAACAAGCAATATGCCCAGGTCGCGTTCAACTCCCCGTTCCAGGAAGGCGGCACCTCGGCGACCACCGCCTTCGCCGACCCGCAATATCCGGGCGGCCGCCAGATCTTCTCGCAGTTCCTTGCCGAGCCGCGGACCTATGGCGTGACGCTGCGCGGCAAATTCTAAGCACCGGCGAATACAGGACTATCGGGGGCGGAGCACAGGCTGTTCCGCCCCCTTTCTTTGCCAGGGCCAAGTCAACCCGTCACATCCGACAGCTGTGACATAAATGACGCGGCGCGCCGGACAAATATGTTGTGGAAAGGGCTTGCGCTGGCTTGGCGCGGCCCGGTCATGATAGGCTGCCGCTCAAATAGAATATCGTGACGCTCTCCCGCGAAAAACACCTGTGGAGGAGGGCCCATGACCATGAAAGACCGTTCGCGCCATATCCGCCTGCTGCGTAGCTGCGCCGCGGGCCTGCCGATTGTCCTTGCCCTGTGGGCCGTGCCTGCCACGGCGCAGGATCCGGGCGCCCAGCAAAACGACGAGACGATCATCGTGACCGCGACGCGGCGCAGCGAGGCGCTGTCCGACGTCCCGATCGCGGTCTCCGCGGTCACCGGCGAGACGCTGGAAAAGACCGGCGCGACCGACGTGCGCGCGCTGGGACAGGTCGCGCCGTCGCTGCTGGTGTCGGGCGCGACGAGCGAGGTCAATTTTTCGGCGCGCATCCGCGGCATCGGCACGGTCGGCGAGAACCCCGGCCTCGAATCGTCGGTCGGCCTGTTCATCGACGGCGTCTATCGCAGCCGCACCGGCGTCGGTCTCTCCGAACTCGGCGACATCGAGCGCGTCGAGGTGCTGCGCGGGCCGCAGGGCACGCTGTTCGGCCGCAACTCGACTGCGGGGCTGATCAACATCGTCACCAAAGGCCCCGAGCTCGGCCGCTTCGGCGCCAAGGGTTCGATATCCTATGGCAATTATGATTATTGGCGCGTCGACGGCATGATCAATGCGCCGCTGGGCGACAAGGTGGCGGCGCGCATCGACGGCGTATGGCAGAAACGCGACGGTTTCATCGACAATGCGACGCCCGGCGAACCCGACATCAACGACCGCGACCGCTGGCTGGTGCGCGGGCAGCTGCTGTTCGAACCGAGCGAGACGATGAAATTCCGCCTGATCGCCGATTACAGCAAGCGCAACGAAAATTGCTGCGGCGGCGTCCTGCTGAACCCCGTCCGTAATCTGGCGCGCGGAGCCGACGGCTTTCCCGTCGCATCGGCGAACAGCTTGTTGCCGATCCTGCAGACACTGGGCGCGAACCATCAGGTCGCGCCGGCGGGAACGCCCTTTGTCCGGCGACAGGCGACGACGCCCGGGGTCACCTATCGCTCGGACACCAAAGACTGGGGCGTTTCGGGCGAGCTGGGCTGGGAGCTCGGCGCGGCGACATTGACCTCGATCACCGCCTATCGCGATTACCGGAATGCGCAGGGCCAGGACGCCGATTTCAGCGCGCTCGACATCCTTCGCCGGACCGACCTCGACCGCCGGTTCCGGCTGTTCACGCAGGAAGTCCGGTTGCAGGGCGAGGCGTTCGACGGGCGGCTCGACTGGCTGGTCGGCGGCTATTATGCGAACGAGAAACTCGATGTCGACGACGATATTGTTTACGGCAACAATTACGAACAATTCGCCAACTGCCTGCTCTTCGCAAGCGCGTTGCCGACTGCGGTGCTGCCGTCGAACGCGTCGTGCGTCAACGTGCCGGTGGTCCAGGGGACGATTACCGCGCTGTCGGGATTGCCCGTCGGCGACCCGCGCCGCGCCTCGATCCCGCTGCTCACGGCGCTGATCGCCAATCCGGCGCGTCCGGGCTTCGGCTCGCTGGCCGCGGCGCTCGGCCAGCCGACGCTCGCGATCAACGGCACCGGCAATCAGGGATCGACCTTTGCGCAGCGCAGCCGCAACTTTGCGGTCTTTACGCACAACAGCTTCGACATCGTTCCCGACGTGCTGACCTTCACGATCGGCGCGCGCTATACAAGCGAACGCAAGACACTGGATGCCGACGCGAATTTCAACAATGCGATATGCCCGCTGATCGTCAATTCGCCCTTCCAGTCGCTCGCGACCTTGCCCTGCGTCATCAACGGCACCGCACCCGACCTGCCGCGCGGCAGCGCGGGCACGAAGTTCAAGGATAATGAATGGACCGGGACCGCGGTGCTCAGCTGGAAACCCGCCCCCGAATGGCTGGTCTATGGATCGGCGTCGAAGGGATATAAGGCGGGCGGCTTCAACCTCGATTTCTCGGCGCTCGACCGGACGTGCAACACCGCCTTCGACACCCTGTGCGCCGCGCGGCTGGCGGCGCCCGCCAACACCTCTGGTAACGGCCGGCCCGAGGCAAGCGACCTGCAATTCGCGAGCGAAAAGGTCGATGCCTATGAACTCGGGATCAAATGGGACGGCCCCGGGATCGACGTCAATGTCGCGGCTTTCTATCAGGAATATAGCAATTACCAGCTCAACACCTTCAACGGCGTCAATTTCGAAGTCACCAATATCCAGGCGTGCAAGGACGATCTGAACGGCGCCGACGCCGACGGGTCGGCGACGACCGGCGCTTGCCCGTCCGACCGGCTGAAACCGGGCGTGCGGTCGAAGGGGGTCGAGATCGAGGCGTTCCTGCGCCCCGCGCGATATGTGGCGGTCAATATGGGGCTGACCTGGGTCGACACGCTTTATCGCCGCAATCTGGTGGGCACGGGCGGGCGGGCGCTGTCGCCGGTGCTGTTCCAGCTTCCCGGCCGCGGCGTGTCGAACGCGCCGCGCTATGTCGCGACCGCGGGGATCAGCTGGACCCCGCCGATCGGCAGCTCGGGGATGAGCGCGCTCGTCTATCTCGACACGCGCCTGCAAAGCGACACCAACACCGGGTCCGACCTCGACGTCGAAAAGGTCCAGGACGGCTTCGCGATCTTCAACGGCCGCATCGGCCTTTATGGGCCGGAGCGGCGCTGGGGGGTCGAAATCTGGGGCCAGAATCTGTTCAACAAGACATATTACCAGATCGGCGCCGACATGCCGTTGCAGGGTGGCGGCACCTTCCGCGCCGTCGCGGCGCCCGCTTCTTCGGGGTTGGCAGGCACCGCGAACCAGCTGTTCGTCGGCTTCCCCGGCGAACCGCGGACCTACGGCATAACGCTGCGCGGCCAGTTCTGACCGTCTCTCCCGCTCTCCGCTTTGGGGAGGGCGTAGGGAGGGCCTGCCGCGGCCGGGCACTGTCGCGTCAGGCCCTTTCCTTTTCCGGCCCTTTCCTCTTCCGATTGTGTGGACGAGGAGCCCGAAACCGAGCCGACCCCAGAAGCAGAATCCGCCGCAATGACGATCTGACGCGACGGCGAAAACGGCGATGGGCGCCCCAATTTCCCGCCGCCGCAAGACTATGTCGGCATCGAGGAAGGTCCGTTCGCTGACGAGGACTATGCACGCGCGCTCGACGTCACCGAGGAAGCGGCTTGGAAGCTGCGGATGACCTTTGGCAAGTTGTTAAAACCATTGCCGTAAAGCCGAAACATGCCCGCCCACAATGGCACGATTGCAGGGGAAAGAGCCTCCTTGCTCGCACGCTTTCGCCGCGAGCCGGTGGGTCTCGTCTATTCGCGTGCACCAGGCGGCGAGGGGCGGCTGATCAGCGAGGAGGAGGCTGTCGCGCTGCTCGTGGAGTTTGACCTGATGTCGCACGTCCACGCACGCCGCTTTTCATATTCGGTTTGGATCGCTGTGATAGGGTTTCCGCTCTTTATCGGCGCGGGTATGACCCTCACGCCACTATTCGGACTTGCGGCGTTGGTATCGTTTGTCGGATGGTTCATCGTCGCGCTCGTTCAGCGGCTGCAACGGGCGCGGTTCGTTTCCCGCATATGGTCGCGGCTCGACCGCAACCCACCCGTGCGGGCACTCTCGCGATCGGAGAAGCTTGCACGCGGTTTCACAATCCCGTGGTGGCAAACCGCGCTCATTTTATTGACCGTCGGCCCCTTTGCCTTGTTCGTTCAGGCGCCAAAAAACGCCCTGCCTCAACCTTGGCGCGAGTGGCAGACGATTGCCATCGCTTTCGTCTTTGTAGCTGTCATCGTCATATTGGCAGTGCATGGCGTCCGGTGGTTGCTTCACCGTACCACGGACAGGCCGTCGGGACGGCGATAACCCGCTGCCCGCCAGCAGCGTCTGCTAATCGGTGGAAGGCTGCCCCCTCAACTGACTCGGGACCGTCACTCCATCCTACACCGCCACGCGCGCCGCGCCATATTCGTACCAGCCGAACGGCCGCGGGGTTTTCGGGATATAGGCGGCGGCTTGCCGGTCGACGGCAAAGCCCGCCTTTTCATAGGCATCGGCGATCGGCCGGGTCAGGTGGCAATTGCCGCCGATGCGCCTCCACACCGGTTCGATCCGCCGCTGCCATTTCGCGACCGCGGCGTCGGGCGCGGCGCCATGCTCCAGAAACAGCGCGGTCCCGCCGGGTTTCAGCACGCGGCGGATCTCGCTCAGCACCGCCGCCTGATCGTCCACCGAGCACAAGGTAAATGTCGTCACCACCGTATCGAACGACCCGCTCGCGAACGGCATGGCCTCGCCGATCCCTTCGCGGATATCGGCCTCGATCCCGCGCGCCGCCGCCGCCGCGACGCTCATCGCGAGCAGTTCGGGCGACGGATCGAGCCCGCTGAAACTCTCGATCTGCCCCGGCCGGTAAAATTCCATGTTGATCCCGCCGCCGCAGCCAAGCTCGAGCACATGGCCGCGCGCGTGCGGCACGACCTTGCTGCGCACCTTCATGATCTGCCCCTGCGAACAGGCGCATTTGATCAGCCGCGGCACCCCATGACGTTCCCACCAGCTTGCCATTTGCCAGTCTCCCCTTGGCGCGGAAGGTGACCCTTGCTAGCGCGGTTGGCAACACCCATTTGTGCTTGTCCGCACAGCTCTTTGAAAGACCGTCATGCCCAGCGTTCACCACACCAAGATGCTCATCCTCGGCTCCGGCCCGGCCGGCCTGTCGGCCGCCATTTATGCCGCGCGCGCGGGCATGATGCCGATCGTCGTGCAGGGGCTGCAACCCGGCGGCCAGTTGACGATCACCACCGACGTCGAAAACTACCCCGGTTTTGCCGAGGTGGTGCAGGGCCCCTGGCTGATGGAACAGATGACGGCGCAGGCGATGCATGTCGGCACCAGCATGATCTGGGACACGATCGTCGATGTCGACCTGTCGCGCCGCCCGTTCAAGCTGACCGGCGACGGCGGCGACGTCTATATGGCCGAAACGCTGGTGATCGCGACGGGCGCGCAGGCGAAATGGCTCGGCGTTCCGGGCGAGCAGGAACTGGGCGGCAAGGGCGTGTCGGCGTGCGCGACGTGCGACGGTTTCTTCTATCGCGGCAAAAAGGTCGTCGTGATCGGCGGCGGCAACCCCGCTGTTGAGGAGGAGCTCTACCTCACCAACCACAGCGAAGACGTGACTTTGATCCACCGCCGCGACCATCTGCGTGCCGAAAAGATCCTGCAGGATCGGTTGCTGGTCAACCCGAAGATCAAGGTTCTTTGGAACAAGCGCGTCGATCGTTTCGTCGCGGGCGAAGGCGTGTCGGGGCTCGTCGGCGTCGACCTGATCGACACCGTCACCGGCGAGGCGAGCTTTGAGCCCACCGACGGCGGTTTCGTCGCGATCGGGCACAGCCCGTCGACCGAGCTGTTCAAGGGCAAGCTGCCGCTCGACGCCGACGGCTATCTGGAAGTGACGCCGGGCACGTCGTTGACCTCGATTCCGGGCGTGTTCGCGGCGGGCGATGTGACCGACAAGATCTATCGTCAGGCGGTGACCGCGGCGGGTATGGGCTGCATGGCGGCGCTGGATGCCGAGCGGTTTTTGGCTGAGGCGGAGTATCACGCGATGGCGGACGCCTGAGGCGACACTGTAACGGCGGGAAGCGACCCGAAGCGGAGCTATCCTTCATCGTCACCCCGGACTTGATCCGGGGTCCATGACTGCAGCGCTGCCGTGGATCCCGGATCAAGTCCGGGATGACGAATGATGGGTACGTCCGCCATCCACCCCAAACCAGACATCGGCATCGGGCGGGCATTTATCGCCCCAATATGTCCACAATCCGCGCTGCCAGCCACTCTCCATCGTCGCCGGCAAAACTGTGTGATGCGCTGGCAAGGCGCTCGACCGGAACGCAGTTCAGTGCTGCCGGGCAATTTTCCACGAACGCCTGCGCGGTCCGATCGCCGGTCGCGAGCAGGATGATGACGGGGCAGGCGAGGATGGCCACCGCATTGTCAATCCGCGACGCTAGACCATCAGGCGCAGGGGGTGCAGCCGGCGTCTTGAGCGCCGAAAGACCCCGGAATAATTTGCGGAAATCGACCTCGCCCCTGATCAGCCTCAGCAGGCTTTTCGGGTCCTTCAGCCGCGCCAGATAGCGCGCGCGGATCGCCGAAGCCGGCGGCAGCGCCGGCGCCTCGGCGTCTTCCGCGTCACCGTCATATGTCCACGGATTGGCGACGATCAGGCCATTGAACGAGAGCGGCTGATGAAGCAGCAGCGCGCTCGCGGCATCGCAATTGCCGAACGCGATAATCCGCGAGACATGCGGCGCCGCCTCGCGGAACGCGGCAATCGCCGCCCTGATATCGGGCCCGCTGCTCTCGAACCCGCCGTTCGCGCCTTCGCTGTCGCCGATCCCGCGCCGGTCGAACCGAAACACCGGATAGCCCGCCTCGGCGATCCGTGCCGCCAGCATCGCCATGCCGCGATGCGCGCCGCTGCGGATTTCATTGCCCCCTGACACGATCAGCAGGCCCGTGCCGCCCGCCGCGTCGTCGAGGCTCGCCGCGAGCGTCGCGCCTTCGCAGGCGAAATTCAGCTGATGCCGCATGTCTTGCTCCATGCGGAAATATCGGCGGCGATCGCCGCCGCCATCGCGGCATCTTCGCCGGGTTCGGCGCGCAACCACAGCGGCGTTCCCGCGATACCGTCGGCGCCGAGCCCGACGCTGCGCAAAGGGTCGACCGCCTCCGCTTCGCTGGTGCCGAGCTGCGCAATCATGGTGGGCGACAATCGGTTGCCGGCAAGCAACAGCGGCGCGGTTTTCGCTTCGTCCTGCAGACTTTCAAGCGAAGATGACACGCCTGCCTCGCGGTCGGCGCTTACCCGCGCGCGCATCAAGGTGCGGAGCAGCGACGCCCCGCCGGCGGGTGCAAGGCGCCACCATGCTCTGGCTTGCGCCTTATGATCGATCAGCGCCCCGCCGCGAAACGAAGCTATGATGGTCGGGCCATCGATTCCGGAGACCACCTCGGCAAGCGCATCCCGCCAGCACGCCAGATCGACCTCGACGAGCGGAACAAGGCTCTCATTCTGCCCCGGCAGGTCCGGAAGCACCGCCGCAAACCCCTCGGCCGCCAGCGCGCGCATGGCGAGCACCAGCGTGCGGCGCGTGCGGTTCGCCTCCTCGAACAGCGGCGGGACGATCAGGATGGTGGCGCGGGGTGTGCCCGCACAGTCGATGCGCAGGATATGTTCGCTCATGCGCGCATCCGGGCTCAGTCGGTCGCTTTGCGCAGCGAAAAGGTGAGCAAATTGCCGTATGTTTCGAAGATTTCGCCGTCGATCTCGTCATCGTCGATCAGGATGCCGAGCCGGTCTTCCATCTCGGTCAGCACCGTCGCGACCGCCATCGAATCGAATTCGGGCAGCGCACCGAAAAGTCCGCTGTCTTCTCTCAGCGCCGCGGCGCGCGCTTCGCCGAGCCCCAGCACATCGGCGAGCAGGGCGCGAAGGGTGGCGTCGACGGAACTGCTATCGGTCACTTGTCTTTCCTCAATAGGGAACGGGCAAAGATCTTCAACGCCGGCCCCCATGCCGCGACGCGCGACGGATTGAAAGCCTCGATACGCCACAACGGGTCGTGCCGGTTCATCCAGTCGCGCTTGTAGCCGTCGTTGCCGGTACCGAAATCGACGCGCTTCACGCCATCGATCTCGATCACATGGCGGAACAAGGCTGCCGACAGCAGGGTGCCCGGCGACGCTTTCAAACTGTCCTCGACATGCGCGAGCTTGTGGATGAACGCCGTGCCATCCTCGACGGTCCAAAATTGCGCGGCGACGGGCACGCCGTCGATGCGCGCGATCCCCATACGCAGCCGCCCCCCGATACTTTCGCACTCGGCAAAGCCGCGCAGCAGCGCGGGGTGTCCCTCTTCGGGTTTCCAGCTCGCGGCATAAATTTGTTCGTACGCCGCCCAGCTTCCCGGGTCGAATTCGGTGAGCAGCTGGATATCGACGACGCCCTTCTTCGCCTTGCGCTGGACGGTGCTGCGCAGCGCCCCCGGCCGGCTCGCCCACCATCTATCATGGTCCATGTCGCCCAGCTCGAGCCAATGGCGGTCGCCCGCCGGGGTTGCCTTCACCCACCAGCCCGCGGCACGAAGCGCGGCGGCAAGCTCTTCGGTGTCGAGCAGGGGATAGAGCGTCAGGCGGTT
Source organism: uncultured Sphingopyxis sp. (assembly GCA_964426485.1). GTDB lineage: Bacteria > Pseudomonadota > Alphaproteobacteria > Sphingomonadales > Sphingomonadaceae > Sphingopyxis. The sequence goes on from CAYRQX010000015.1 coordinate 48,285, forward strand.
GGCGTTGCGGCGAAGATCGGCAAAGAGCATCCGCAAGGCGTCGCTTCGTCCTTCGTCGCCGGTAAAGAGCGGACGGATCGAAAAGCTGTACCAGTTGGTGAGCCCGGCGAATTCGCCCGGCTTCTCGACTCGCAGCGGCAGCCACGCCGTCGTCGACCCGGCGCTGGCATGGGCATCGAGACGGCCCCGGCCGGCAAAGCCATGCGCCTCCAGCAAATCGAACCAGGACGCGCGATCGAAGGGCGACGCAAAGCCGGCCGCGCGCGCCGTGGCGGGCAGCCGCATATCATTAGCCTGATGTTCACCGTTCCCTTGCATGGTGCTGCCCTCTATCACTCCACTCCTAACAGCCGATGACCAAAGCCGAAAACCCATCTTCCAGGCCGATCGACCATCTCGCCCGCTGCGGCGGCGCCGACGCGCCTGCGCTGCTTGTCGGCGACAGGGTCACGACCTTCGCCGATCTCGACGTTGGCGTGGGACGGCTCGCGTCATGGCTGCTCGAACAGGCCGGCGGCCCCGGCGAACGCGTCGCAAGCTGGAGCGCGAAGACGCGGCTCGCCTGCCTGATGCCGCTCGCCGCAGCGCGCGCGGGGTTGATCCATGTGCCGGTCAATCCGTTGCTCAAGGGGCCGCAGGTCGCGCATATCCTGTCCGACAGCGGCGCAAAACTGCTCGTCACCAACGGCGCACGCGCCGAGATGCTAGGCGATGGCCCGCCCGACGAATGCGTGGTGCAGGATCTCAAGATCGGTGAGGACGTCATTGATTCGGGCGGGCAGGGGCTGCCGCCGTCGGTCGCCGAACCCGACGATCTTGCCGCCATCCTCTATACCAGCGGATCGACGGGGCGGCCCAAGGGCGTGATGCTCAGCCACGCGAACCTGTGGCTGGGGGCCGAGAGCGTCGCCTCCTATCTGAAGATCATGCCCGACGACCGCGTCCTCGGCGTGCTGGCGCTCAGTTTCGATTATGGCCAGAACCAGCTGCTTTCGAGCTGGTATGCGGGGGCGGCGGTCGCGCCGCTCGACTATCTGACCGCGCGTGACGTCGTGAAGGCGGTGGCGCGGCACAAGGCGACGACGCTCGCGGGCGTGCCGCCGCTCTGGGTGCAACTCGTCGAGGCCGAATGGCCCGCCGAAACGGCGGTGCATTTGAAACGCTTGACCAACAGCGGCGGCGCGCTCACTCCGTTGCTGATCGACGCGATGCGCCGGACCTTCCCCAACGCCGATATCTATCCGATGTACGGGCTGACCGAGGCGTTCCGCTCGACCTATCTCGACCCGAAATATGTTGCCGACCATCCGACCTCGATGGGCCGCGCGATCCCGCATGCCGAGATTCTGGTGTGCCGTCCCGACGGCACGATCACCGCCGACGAGGAACCGGGCGAACTCGTCCATTGCGGCCCGCTCGTCGCCAAGGGCTATTGGCAGGATGAAGAACGCACCGCGCAGCGCTTCAAACCGGCGCCGCGCGCGTCCGAATATGGCGGCATGGCGGTGTGGTCGGGCGATACGGTGCGCCGCGACGCCAATCGTCTGCTTTATTTCGTCGGCCGCGATGATGCGATGATCAAGACCGCGGGCAATCGCGTCAGCCCGACCGAGGTCGAGGATGTCGCGGTCGCATCGAGGCTGATCTACGAAGCGGTCGCGTTCGGTGTGCCCGATCCGCGGCTCGGCGCCGCGATCATCCTCATCGTTCGCGGCAAGGACGGCGTCGCCGACGAAGAGGGGCTGCGCGCCGATCTGCGCCAGAATCTTCCCAATTTCATGCAGCCGCAGACGATCGAATGGCGCGATGAATTGCCGCGCAATCCCAATGGCAAGCTCGACCGCGTGGCAATTGCCGCCGGCTGGGCGAAGGAGCCCATGGCATGAAACCACACGGCCCGATCCCGCCCGGCTTCCGCGCTGATGCAAGCCACATGCTGCTCATCGGCGGCGACCGTGCCGAGGCGCTCGCCGACGTCGCGGGCGATACGCCGCTGTTCGTTTACGACAGCGCGATGCTCACCGCGCGCATCGCCGAATGGCGCGCCGCGATGCCCGCCGACGTCCAGCTGCACTATGCGATAAAGGCGAACCCCTATGCGCCTTTGCTCGCCTTCATGGCGCGGCTCGTCGACGGCTTCGACGTCGCCTCGGGCGGCGAGCTCAAAGCCGCGCTTGCCAGCGGGATGCCGGCGGGCGACATCAGTTTCGCGGGCCCCGGCAAGCGCGACCGCGAACTCGAAGCGACGATCAGCGCGGGCGCGACGCTCAACCTCGAATCGGTGGGCGAGGCCGAACGGGCGCTGTCGATTGCGAACCACCTCGGCCTCACGCCCAGCCTCGCGGTGCGCGTCAATCCCGACTTCGACCTCAAAGGGTCGGGCATGAAGATGGGCGGCGGCGCCAAGCCATTCGGCGTCGACGCCGCCGAAGTCCCCGCGCTCGTCCGCCGCCTGATCGATGCCGGCGCCGACTGGCAGGGTTTCCATATTTTCGCGGGATCGCAGGCACTTGATGCCGCCGCCATCGCCGACACGCAGGCGCAGACCGTCGCGCTCGCCGCGCGGCTTGCGAATAAGATCGGGGAGACCCCGCCGCTCGTCAATCTCGGCGGCGGCATGGGGGTGCCCTATTTTCCCGGCGACAAGCCGGTCGATGTCGCCGCAGTCGGCGCGGCGCTCGGCGAGACGCTCGCGGCGCGCGACCCGGTCCTTACAAAGAGCCATTTTGCGATGGAACTGGGCCGCTGGCTCGTGGCCGAAGCCGGTGTCTATCTGACCCGCATCGTCGACCGGAAGACCAGCCATGGCGAAACCTTCCTCGTCACCGACGGCGGCCTCCACCACCAGCTCGCCGCGAGCGGCAATTTCGGTACGGTGATCCGGCGCAATTATCCGATCGCGGTCGCAGGCGCCTTCGGCAACGAGCCCGCCGAAACCGTCTCGGTGGTCGGCTGCCTCTGCACCCCGCTCGACCGCCTTGGCGATCAGGTCGCGCTCCCTCGCGCCGAGGTCGGCGACCTCATCGCGATCTTCCTCGCCGGCGCCTATGGTGCGAGCGCGAGCCCCGCGACCTTCCTGGGCCAGGGTCCGGCGCGCGAAATGCTCGTCTGATACGCGTCAACCTGTTCCTTATCGGGACATGTTCCGACGAACGCGATCCAAACTTATGTCAATACTAACATTATGTTCACCCTTTTCGAGCAATGGCGGAAGCTGACACAATGGCTGTCGCCGCGGAGTTTCCGGACCGCGGCTCCCCCGGCGGCCCCGAAAGGTTGATGGATTATGGCTTCGTTCCCCTCGCTCCGCCTCGCGCGCGCCGCGCTCGCCTCGGGCATTGCCGCGACCGCGCTGACCGGCTGCATGGGCGCCGGCGGGACCGCGCCGCAGCTGCCGAGCGCGAATTTCGTCCAGAATCAGGAAGGGCCGGGCGAAGAATATATCATCGGCCCGCTCGACGAGCTCCAGATCTTCGTCTGGCGCAACCCCGAACTCGGGGGCAAGGTGCAGGTGCGCCCCGATGGCCGCATCACCACCCCGCTGATCACCGACATGCCCGCCGTGGGCAAGACCCCCACGATGCTGCAACAGGATCTCAAGCTCCAGCTCAGCCAATATATCACCGATCCGATCGTCAGCGTCATCGTCACCAGCTTCAACAGCACCTTCTCGCAGCAGGTGCGCGTCGTCGGCGCCACCGAAAAACCGGCGTCTATCCCGTTCCGCGCCAACATGACCGTGCTCGACGCAATGATTGCAGTGGGCGGCCTGGGCGAATATGCCGCTGGGAACAAGGCGCGACTCGTCCGTTTCGACAAGGGCAGTGGGAAGCAGCAGGAGTTCGGCCTACGGCTGAACGACCTGATCAAGCGCGGCGATATCAAGGCGAACGTGCGGCTTCAGCCGGGCGATGTGATCATCATCCCCGAAAGCATGTTCTGATATCGACCGGCCGCCACCCACCCATCTCCCAAGGATAGATTGCGAGCGATGAACAGCCTTTACGACGAATTCCGGGTAGCGCTGCATAGCGTCTGGACGCGCCGGTGGCTCGTGCTCGCGGTGGCGTGGGGCATCTGCATCCTCGGCTGGCTGGCGATCGCGTCGATCCCCAACCGCTACGACAGCCGCGCGCGCCTGCTCGTCGAAGTCAACGAAATCCTGCCCGACGACGCGCAGGGTGTCGGCGGGCGTCCGCAGCTCGACCAGATCCGCGAGACGCTGACCAGCGCGCGCAACATGGAAAAGGTCGCCGCCACCACCGGTCTGCTCCCCGCCGGCGCGGGTGAGCGCGAAAAGGCCGGCACCGTCGCGATGCTGCAAAAGAATATCAAGGTCATCCCCCAGCAGGACAATATCTTTGAAATCACCTCGAGCGTCGCGGTCGGCAGCCTGTCCGACGCCGACAATGCCAAGCTCGCATCGGGGGTGCTGGACAGCCTGATCACCGTGTTCCGCGACGACCAGCTGCGCGGCGGCCGGATGAACGCGCGCGAGGGCCTCAAATTCCTCGACGCGCAGATAGCCGACCGCGAAAAGGCGCTGCGCGAGGTCGAAGCGCGCCGCGGCGCGTTCGAGGCGCAAAATATCGGCCTGATCCCCGGCGGCAGCGGATCGCCCGCCCAGCGCGTCGAAGCCGCGCGCGCCGAACTTGGCCAGATCGATTCGCAGCTCGTGTCGGCGCAGGCGCAACTTGCCGCCGCGAACGGCCAGCTGGCCTCGACCCCCGCGACGATCAACATTCCCGGCATGGGCAGCGTCGGCGGCGGTGTTGCGCGCCAGCAGCTTGCCGGCGCGCAGAACGAACTGTCGTCGATGCGTGCGCGCGGGCTGACCGACGCGCACCCCGACGTCATCGCACTCAAAAGCCAGATCGCCTCGCTGAAGGCCATGGCCGACCGCGAAGGCGCCGGCGGCGGTGGGGGCGGCAATTCGCAGAACCCCGCTTATGCCTCGCTGTCGGCGATGCGCGCCGAGCGCCAGGCGACCGTCAGCGCGCTGTCATCGCGCAAGGCGCAGCTTACCGGCGACATCGCGCGCATCACGTCGCAGCAGATCCAGAACCCCGGCATCGCCGCCGAGTACGACCGGATCAACGGCGAATATACCGCGTTCAAGGCGCAGTACGACAAATTGCTTGCGCAGCGCGAACAGGTCCGCATGCGCGGCGAGGTCCAGACCGAAACCGACGCGATCAAGATCGAACTGCTCGACCCGCCGTCGAAACCGACGAGCCCGGCGGCGCCCAACCGGCCTCTGTTCCTGACCCTCGTGCTGCTCGCGGGAATCGGCGGGGGCGTCGGCGCGGCCTTCGGCCTCGGCCAGGTCCGCACCAGTTACGCGACCGCCGCGAAGCTGGAACGCGCCAGCGGCCTGCCGGTGATCGGGTCGATTACTGAGGTCGTGACGGCGGAACGCCATCTCGACCGGCGCAAGAAGCTCGTCTGGCTGGCGGGTGGCGGCGGCGCGCTCGTCGGGCTCTACGCCTTGTTGCTGGTCGCCGAGTTTATCCAGCGCGGCATGGTTGCGTGACGGGGGACGATGACATGAACGATCAACGCAAAGTCAAGCGTCCGCCCTCGCTCCTCGAACGCGCAGCCGACATGTTCGGCCTCGATCCCGCCGCCAATGCGCCGACGATCGACGTGTCGCAACTGCCGCCCGAAACGCGCAAAAAGGCGAAGAAGGCGAACCCGGCCGAGGCCGCCGAGCCCGTCGCGGAAACGCCGCAGCCCGAAATTCTCGACCCTGTCGTCGACGCGGCGGCCGCCGTCGAAGCCGCACCCGCCCCACCCAAGCCGTCGCCGCGCAAGGACGTCGCCAAGGCGGCGCCCGCCATCGTGCCGACGCGTCAGGGAACGGTCGACCGCGCACGCCTCGCATCGCGCGGCATGATCGTGCCCGGCACGCCCGTCACCGGCATTTCCGAAGAATATCGCATCGTGAAGCGCGAGCTGATCCGAAATTTCGGCGGCGCCGGCAATCGTCCGATCCTGCCGCGCGGCCATCGCGTGCTGATCGCATCGGCGAACCCGGGCGAAGGCAAGACCTTCTCGGCGGTCAATCTCGCGCTTAGCTTGGCGGTCGAGGCCGACCATGACGTGCTGCTGATCGACGCCGACATCGCGAAGCCGAGCGTGCTCGAAGCCCTGGGGCTCGAAGACGGACCCGGCCTGATGGACGCGCTCGCCGACCCGCATTTGCCGCTCGGCGACTGCCTGATCCAGACCGACATAGCGGGCCTCAAGGTCATGCCCGCGGGCACCGGCCATATGCACGATACCGAACTCCTCGCTTCGGCGCGGACCGAGGCTTTGTTCACGCAGCTCGAACAGGGCGCGCCGGGCCGGATCCTCATCATCGATTCGCCGCCGGTGCTCGCGGCATCGCCCGCGGCGGTGCTCGCGGGGCATGTTGGGCAGACGATCATGGTCGTGCGCGCCGACGAAACGCTCGAATCGGCGCTGCGCGACGCGATCGGCCTGATGGGCGCCTGTCCCCATATCCAACTGCTCCTCAACGGGGTCAAATTCTCGCCGGGCGGACGCCGCTTCGGGACTTATTACGGACAGGGAGGCGCATGATGCGCACCACCACCATGCGTCATATGTCGACGCTGGCGGCCCTGCTGCTCGCCGGGACGGCGACGGGCGCGCACGCCCAATTTTCGGGCGATCCCGGGGCGGGCAGCGGCAACGCGCCGTCTGCCGGCACGCCGGCATCGGAGGGTCGCGCGGCAAAGCGCGCCGAAGGTCGCCGCACGCAGCGCCAGGTCGACGTCAGCCCCTATCTCGAAATCGATCAGGTGCTGACCGCCGACCTCAAAAATGGCGGCGACGTCCTCACCTATACGAACCTTGCGGTCGGCGTTGATGCCGCAATCGTGACGAACCGCGCCGAACTCGCGGGGACCGTGCGCTATGAACATCGCATCGGATGGAATGGCGGTCTGGGCGATTCCGACACGATCAGCGGCCTCGCCCGCGGCCGGATCGAGGCCGCACGCGGCCTGAATCTCGAAGGCGGCGCGCTCGCGACGCGCACGCGCGCGGACGGGCAGGGCGCGGCCAGCGGCCTGTTCATCGGCGATGCCAGCAATGTCGCGAACCTCTATTCGGTATACGCCGGACCGACCTTCGCGCGCCGCATCGGCGGGCTCGACGTCGGGGCCGGCTACCGCTTCGGCTATACCAAGGTCGATATCGACGAACCCGCGATCCTGTCGCCGGGAACGCAGCCGCAGGATATTTTCGACAGCTCGACGAACCATGTCGCCTGGGCCAGCGTCGGGGCGCGGCCGGGCGACCTGCCGTTCGGATGGCAGGTATCGGGCGGGTATGAGCGCGAGGATGCCAGCCAACTCGACCAGCGCTACGAAGGGAAATTTGCCCGCGCCGATGTGACGGTGCCGATCGGCCCGACCGTCGCGCTGCTCGGCGGCGTCGGCTATGAGGATATCGAAATCGGCCAGCGCAACCCGGTCGTCGACGCCAATGGCGTGCCGGTACGCGACGCGAACGGCCGCTTCATCACCGACAAATCGACCCCGCGCCAGCTGTCGTTCGACACCGACGGGCTGATCTGGGACGCCGGCGTGATGTGGCAGCCCAGCCGCCGCACCTCGCTGACCGCCCGCGTCGGACGCCGTTATGGCGACACCATCTACACCGGCAGCTTTTCCTATCGCGCCGATCATGCGACATCGATCCAGGTCGGCGTCTACGACGGGCTCTCCAGCCTCGGTCGCGGGCTGTCGGGCGGGCTGGCGGCGTTGCCGACGCAGTTCGATCCGACGCGCAATCCGATCAGCGGTGACGTCAATCCGTGCGTCTTCGGGCAGCAGGGCGGCGGCTGTCTCAGCAATCAGCTCGGCAATGCGACCTCGGCGCAATATCGCAGCCGCGGCGTGCAGGCGTCGCTGTCGTCGCGCTTCGGGGGCTGGCATTATGGCGTCGGCATCGGTTACGACCGCCGCAAATTGCTCGCGCCCTTATTGTCACCGATTGGCAGTCTCAACGGGATCACGGACGAGAATTATTATCTCTTCATGTCGGCGGCACGCCAGCTCGACGTCGATTCCGACATCACCCTGTCGGGCTATGTCAATCATTTCGACAATGGCGCACCGGGCGCGAGCGACGTTCAGTCGGCGGGCCTGACAACATCCTATTCGCGGCGCTTCTGGCGCGGCCTCACGGGGACCGCGGCGGCCAGCCTCAATGCCTTCGACCAAGAAGGCTTCAACAGTCAGCTTATCGGTTCAGCTTTGGTGGGACTTCGTTACAACTTCTGACCAGGCAACGGGATTTTTGCGATGTACGATCAATTCTATGGTTTCACCGGGCGTCCGTTCCAGCTGACGCCAGACCCGAATTTTTATTTCGAGAGCGGCACGCACCGGAAAGCGATGTCCTACCTTGGTTACGGCCTCGCGCAGGGTGAAGGCTTCATCGTCATCACCGGTGACGTCGGCGCGGGCAAGACGACGCTCGTCGGCCACCTGATGAACACGATCGACCCCAACCGCCTGACCGCGGTCAAGCTGGTGTCGACGCAGGTCGAGGGCGACGATCTTCTCCGCCTCGTCGCCGAACAATTCGGCATCGAATGGGAAGGGCAGAGCAAGGCCGAACTGCTGCGTTCGATGGAGGAATATCTGCGCGAACAGGCGCGCGCCGGTCGCCGCACCTTGTTGATCGTCGACGAGGGGCAGAATCTCGCCATCTCGGCGCTCGAAGAGCTGCGCATGCTCTCGAACTTCCAGCTGGGCGGCCATTCGCTGCTCCAGATTTTCCTGCTCGGCCAGCCCGAATTCCGCCAGACTTTGTTCCATTCGCCGACGCTCGAACAGCTGCGCCAGCGCGTGATTGCGACGCATCACCTCGACCCGATGGAGCCCGAGGAGGTCGAACCCTATATCCTCCACCGTCTCGGCAAGGTCGGCTGGACCGGCAACCCCAGCTTCAGCCCCGACGCGTTCGAGGAAATCTTCGATTACAGCGAAGGCGTGCCGCGCAAATTGAACGTGCTCGTCAGCCGCCTGCTGCTATATGGTGCGGTTGAACAGATGCACCGTATCACGGCGCAGAATGTGCGCTCGGTGGTTGCGGAGATCGAGGCCGACCGTGGCATCGATGCGTCGACGCTCGCACCGCTGCCCGTCGACGAGATCGTGGCGGCGGCGGCTACCGCCGCGGCGCCGACACCCGCACCCTTCGCCGCGCCGCAAGCTGCAAATGAAACGGGGCTCGAATGGCCGGCGCGCGCCGCGACGCCGGTTGCCGACGGCCCGGCGCCCTTCGCCGCGCCCGCCGAACCGGCGCCTGCCCCAACCGCGCCCCCCCAAACCGAGCCCGTCGTCACGTTGACGCCGCCGGATGCGGCTCCGGCCGCGCCTGCGGTCGATCCCGAACATCTCGCCGCGCTCGAAAAGCAGATCGCGTCGCTCGAGGAACGCCTAGTCGAACAGGACGCCGCGCTCCGCCGCGTGCTCGACCTCTTGATCGAATGGGTCGAGCGCGATCCGGACAATGCTCCCAACCCGGCAAATTCGCGTACCTGGGCCGCCTGACAGCGCGGCCAAAATCGGCTAGCCTGCTGATGAAGGTGAAGAAGAATGCAGAACGGCCTTTCGGTCGATGTCGAGGACTGGTTCCAGGTCGGCGCTTTTGAGCGCACGATCGACCGCAACGACTGGCCGACGCTCGAATGCCGGGTCGAGGCGAATTGCGACGCGGTGCTCCAGATTTTCGCCGATGCGGGCGCCAAGGGCACCTTCTTCACGCTGGGCTGGGTCGCCGAACGCTATCCCGCGCTGATCAGCCGCATCGTCGCGGCGGGGCACGAACTGGCCAGCCATGGCTACGACCACAAGCGCGTCTTCAACATGACCGCCGACGAATTTGCGGCGGATCTCAAGAAGACGCAGGCGATCCTTGAGGATTTGGGCGGCGCCCAAATCCGCGGCTATCGCGCGCCGAGCTTCTCGGTCGATACGCGCACGCCGTGGGCGCATGCGGTGCTCGCCGAACAGGGCTATGCTTATTCGAGCAGCGTCGCGCCCGTCGTCCACGATCATTATGGCTGGCCGCAAAGCCCGCGCCATGCCTGGCGCCCGCTTCCCGACAGCGACTTCGTCGAATGGCCGGTCACCACCGCGCGCTTTGCCGGACGGACATTGGCGGCGGGCGGGGGCGGCTTCATGCGGATGCTGCCCTATCGCTTCACGCGCTGGGCGATCGCGCGGATGAACGAAGAGGGGCACCCGGCGATCCTCTATTTCCATCCGTGGGAAATCGACCCCGGTCAGCCGCGCGTCGCCGATGCGCCGATCCGGTCAAAGATCCGCCATTATAATGGCTTGTCGGCGATGGCCGGCAAACTGAAGAAATTGCTCGCCGATTTCGAATGGACGCGCGCCGACGCCTTGCTCCCCGCGCAGCAGCAGCGGGCTTTGCCGTGGCGCGCGGCGGCGTGAACGCCCCCGTGCCGATCGACCAGAGCTTCACCGCCGCTCCGCTTTCCGATGCGGCTGCGTGGGACGCCTATGTCGCGGCGCACGCGCAAGCGACGCCCTTCCACACCCGCGCGTGGTGCGAAGCGATCAGCAGGGCCACCGGCCACCGCTGCCACCTCGTCACCGTGCGCGACGCCAGCGGCGCGCTGACTGGAATCCTGCCGCTCCATCATGTCCGCTCGCCCCTGTTCGGTCAGGCGCTGGTCGGCAGCGGCTTTGCGGTGGGCGGCGGCATCCTCGCCGACAATCCGGCTGCGGCGGCGACGCTTGCACAAGGCGCGGCTGACATGGCGCGATCGCTCGGCGTCCCGTCGGTCGAACTGCGCGGCGGACCGCAGCCCGCAGGCTGGCATGCCGAGGAAGGCACCTACGCCGGCTTCGCCCGCGACCTTGCCGCCGACGACGCCGCCGAACTCCTCGCCATCCCGCGCAAGCAGCGCGCCGAGGTCCGCAAGGCGCTCGAAAGCGGCCTCACGGTCATCACCGGCCGCTCCGAACAGGATCAACGCGACCACTACCGCATCTACGCGACGAGCGTGCGCAACCTGGGTACGCCGGTCTTTCCCAAAAAGCTGTTCGATGCGGTGCTCGATGCCTTTGGCGACGATGCCGACATTTTGACGGTGCGCGAATCTGGTCGGCCGATCGCCAGCGTGCTCAGCCTTTATTGGCGGGGCACGGTGATGCCTTATTGGGGCGGCGGCACCGCCGACGCCCGCCGCCTCCGCGCGAACGAACTCATGTATTTCGCGCTGATGCGCCATGCGCGAACCAAGGCGTGTACCCGCTTCGATTTCGGCCGCTCAAAGCTGGGCACGGGCCCCTTTGCCTACAAGAAGAATTGGGGTTTCGAGCCGCAGCCACTCGTCTACGCCCGCTGGCTTGCGCCCGGTGAGACGCCGCGCGACACCAATCCGAACAGCGCCAAATATCGGCTGCAGGTCGACCTGTGGAAGAAACTGCCGCTGTGGGCGGCGAACCGCATCGGCCCCGTTATCGCCCGCGGGCTTGGATAGGCTCTGGGGCTAATGCCGGAAATCCTGTTCCTCGTTCACCGCGCGCCCTGGCCCCCCGACCGCGGCGACCGGATCCGCAGCTGGCACCTGTTCGAGGCGTTGGCAAAGCTCGCGCCGGTGCACGTCGCCGCGCTCGCCGACAATGCGGCAGAGGCCGAAATTGCGCGCTCGAAAATGGCCGGGCTTTGCAAGAGCTTGACGATCGAAGTACGGCGCGCGTCGCGACCGCTCGCTCTTGCGCAGGCCGTGCTGCATGGCGAGCCTGTTTCGAACCGCCTGTTCCGCAACGCGACGCTGGCGCGAAATGTCGATACGCTGATCGGCCAAGGCGACGTGAGCCATATCGTCGTTTTCTCGGGTCAGATGGCACAATATATACCGCCTGATTTCAATGGCCCGGTGTTGATGGATTTCGTCGACGTCGATTCCGCCAAATTCGCGACCTACGCGGAACAGGACAAACGCCAGCCATTGCACTGGGTGCACCAACGCGAAGCGCGCGTGCTGGGTGCCTATGAGGCAGACGTTGCCCGCCGTGTCGATGTCAGCCTGTTCGTCAGCGAGGCCGAGGCCGCATTGTTTCGCGAGCAGAGCAAAATCGGCGCCGACAAGGTACGAGCCGTCGAAAATGGCATCGACACGGACAGGTTCGATCCGGCGATTCCGCTCGACGCAGTCGGTGCAGGGGAGGGACCGCTCGCGGTCTTCACTGGCCAGATGGACTACCGCCCGAATATCGATGCGGTGCGCTGGTATGCAAATGACGTCCTGCCGCTGATTCGTCAGCGTCATCCGCAAGCCCGTTTTGCAATCGTCGGCCGCGCGCCGACCGATGACGTTTGCGCGCTCGCGGCGCTGCCGGGTGTGACGGTGACCGGCGAAGTTCCCGACGTGCGGCCATGGCTCGCCGCGGCCGATGTCGTTGTCGCGCCGCTGCTCCTCGCCCGCGGCGTCCAGAACAAGTTGCTTGAGGCGATGGCGATGGCGCGGCCGGTGGTTGCGAGCGCCGCAGCGGCGACGGGAATCGACGCAGCACCGGGAGAACATCTCCTCGTCGTCGACGGCGCCACCGCAACGGCCGAAGCCGTCGACTCGCTCTTCAACGACCGGGCCGCCGCGGCCAGGATGGGACAGGCAGCGCGGGCGCGGATGATCGCGCGCTATGGCTGGGAGGCCCGGCTGGCGCCGCTGGGCGACCTGCTGGGATTGTCCGCGTGACGCTGTGGCAGCGCCATCTACTCGCGCTCGCGCTCCTGTCGGCCGCGATCTTCGCGATCTTCTGGCGCGAAGCCGCCGATGTAGCCGGTATCTGGTGGAACAGCTCGACCTTCACCCATTGCCTGCTGATCGTGCCGATGATCGGGTGGTTGGTGTCGCAGCGCGTCGCGCTCCTGCGCCCGCTGACGCCCGTCTATTGGTGGCCGGCGCTCATATGGATGGCGGGCGCGGGACTGGTGTGGCTGGTGGGTGAAGCCGCTGGCGTCGGCCTATTCCGCCAGCTCGGGCTGGTGCTGATGCTGCAGGGCGCGGTCGCGGTGACGCTCGGCGAAAAGCTCGTGCGCGCGTTGCTGTTCCCGCTCGGCTATGCGCTGCTGCTCGTGCCGTTCGGTGAAGAATTGGTGCCGCTGCTCCAGACGCTCACCGCGCATATCAGCATGATCCTGCTCCATCTGTCGGGCATCCGGGCCGAGATGGAGGGCGTGTTCATCACCACCTCCGCCGGCTTTTTCGAAGTTGCCGAGGCCTGTTCGGGGGTCAATTTCCTGATCGCGATGCTCGCCTATGCGGTGTTCGCGGCGCATCTGTGTTTCACGAGCTGGACGCGGCGGATCGTCTTTGTCGCCGCGGCGCTTGCGACGACAATCCTCGCCAACGCGCTGCGCGCTTACGGCACGATGGTTGCCGCTGAAATCTGGGGGATCGAGGCGGCGGGCGGGATCGACCATATCTTCTACGGCTGGTTCTTCTTCGGCGCCGTGATCCTGCTCGTCATGCTCGTCGCGCGTCGCTGGTTCGATCGGCCAGCAAACGACACCGCGGTCGATGTGAGCGGGCTGGGCGGGGTGCCGCGCTTTGCCGGGCCAGCGAAAGCCGTGCTGCCTGCGGCGCTTGCGGTTCCGTTACTCTTCCTCGGCTGGGGGTATCTGGCGGGGGCGCGCAGCGCCGCCTTGCCGCCTACGCTCGCGATCGGCGCGGCACCGGGATGGATCGAGGCGCGCGCTGAGGGAATGACGTGGCTCCCGCGCTTCGACGGAGCCGATCGACGGCAGCTGCGTCATTTTGCCAGCGACAAGGGGCAGGTCGTGACCGTCGCGATCGGCGGCTATTCACGTCAGGCCGAAGGCCGCGAGGTCGTGGCCTTCGGGCAAGGCGCGGTCGACCCTGACAGCAAATGGGCGTGGAGCGCCTCGTTGCCGGCGGTCGAAGGAGCAAAGACCGAACGCCTGCTGCATCCCGGCCCGGTGCTGCGCGACGCGGCGACCTGGTACGTCGTTGACGGCAAGGTGACCGGCAGCGCGCGCGCGGCAAAGCTTGCGGGTCTAAAGGCGCGGCTGTTCGGCGGCGATCCGCGCGCGCTGTCGCTCATCATATCGAGCGAAGAACGCCGGGGCGGGCGCGATGCGATAGAGGATTTCGTTTCCGCGTCGGGCGGAGTCAATGCGATGGCTGACCGCGCGCTGAAAACAAGCTAGGCCTGCAATAATGTGTGGGATCGCGGGCATCTATCATCTGGAGACGGCCAAGCCGGTCGATCCCGCACGCCTCCGCGCGATGCTCCAGCCGATGCAGCACCGCGGCCCCGACGGATCGGGCGAATGGACCGCCCCCGGCGTCGGCCTCGGCCACCTCCGCCTCTCGATCATCGACATCGCGGGCAGCCCGCAACCGATGGCGAGCGACGACGAACTTGTCACGCTCACCTATAATGGTGAAATCTATAATTTCCGCGAGTTGCGGTCCGAACTTGAGGATCGCGGTCACCGCTTCCGTACCAACGGCGATACCGAGGTCATCATCGCCGCGTGGCGGCAATGGGGACCCGATTGCCTGTCGCGGCTCAACGGCATGTTCGCCTTTGCGATCCACGATCATCAGCGCGGGTGCCTGTTCCTCGCCCGCGACCGGCTGGGGGTGAAGCCGCTTCACTATGTCCGCTTGTCCGACGGATCGGTCGCCTTCGCGTCAGAATTGAAAGGCCTGCTGCGCAATCCGCTGCTCCGACAAGAAGCCAATCTGACCGCGATCGAGGATTTCCTCGCTTTCGGCTATGTCCCCGACGACAATTGCATCGTCGCGGGGGTCGAGAAGCTGCCCGCCGGCCATTATCTGATGCTCGAACGCGGCAAGCGGGTGCCAGCGCCGACGCGCTGGTGGGCGCCCGATTTTTCGAAGCGCATCCGTGCGAGCGAAGGCGAGGCGGCCGAGCATCTGGTCCGCCTGATGCGTGCCGCGGTAACCGATCGCATGGTGTCCGACGTGCCGCTCGGCGCCTTCCTCTCCGGCGGCGTCGACAGCAGCGCGGTCGTTGCATTGATGGCCGAGGCGAGCGCAAAGGCGGTCAAGACCTGTACGATCGGTTTCGATCAGGCGGCGCTCGATGAAACCACTTACGCCCAGCAGATCGCCGAGCGTTTCGCGACTGACCACCGGACGCGCACCGTGTCGTCGGGCGACTTCACGCTTGTCGACACGATCGCCGACCATTTCGACGAGCCTTTTGCCGACGCCAGTGCGCTGCCGACGTATCGGGTATGCGAGCTCGCGCGCGAAGAGGTGACGGTCGCCTTGTCGGGCGACGGCGCGGACGAGGCATTCGCCGGATACCGCCGCCTCGTTTTCCAGCATCAGGAGGAGAAGCTGCGCGGACTGATCCCCGGCTTCCTGCGCCGCGGCGTGCTCGGCCCGCTGTCGCATGTCTGGCCGCAGATGGACTGGGCGCCGCGTCCGCTCCGCGCCCGCGCGACGCTCGCCAGCCTGTCGAAAAGCGGCGCCGAGGGTTATGCCGAAGCCGTTGGCGTGACGGGGCAAGCGCAACGATCGCGTCTGTTCAACGACGCCGCGCATCATGCGCTCGGCGATCATGTCGCAGAGACGCGATACTGGAAGGCGATGGCCGAGGCACCGGCGCGCGAGCCGCTCGACCGCGCGCAATATGCCGACCTGATGATCTGGCTTCCTGGCGACATACTGACCAAGACCGACCGGATGAGCATGGCGGTCAGCCTTGAGGCGCGCGAACCTTTGCTCGATTACCGCCTGATCGAATTTGCCGCCAGCCTGCCCGCGTCGATGCGCGTCAAGCGCGGGACGGGCAAGGCCATCATGAAGCAGGCGATGGAACGCTATCTGCCGCACGATATCCTTTATCGCCCGAAGATGGGGTTTGTGACGCCGGTATCGCATTGGTTCCGCGGCCCGCTCGTCGAGGCTGCGAAGGCGCTGGCGACCTCGTCGACGCTCGCGCGCTCGGGGTGGTTCGACATGGCCGAAATCGAACGCATCGTCGCTGCGCACCAATCGGGCCGGCGCGATCACGGCCGATTGATCTGGCAATTCTTCATGCTGGAAAAATCGTTGGCGAAGCTGTTCGGGATCTGATCTTTCCGCAGCTGAGCAGTTGAGCCCGACCTTATTTGCCACCCATCCTTAACGCTTGGCTGCTAGGCTCGCTGTCAATGACGGTCCATCCAGCCTTTCCGACAAGCGGCACCGAAGCCGCACCGCTCACCGTGCGCGTGGTCGATCCGCTGGCGCTGTCACCCGATCTTGCCGCGCAGTGGGACCGGCTGGCCGACGCGGCGAGCGAACCCAATCCGTTCGCCGAACGCTGGTGCCTGCAATCGGCGCTGCATCTGCTCGATCCCGAGCGGCATGCGCGGCTGGTGCTCGTTCGCGACGGCAGCGCCGGGCCGGTCATCGGCATCATGCCGCTCGCCGCCGCAACGCATTATGGCCGCGTGCCGCTGCGGCATGTCACGGGCTGGGCGCATCCCAATCATTTTCTCGGAAGCCCGCTCGTGCGCGCGGGTTGCGAAAGGCTGTTCTGGTCGATCCTGCTCGGCTGGTGCGACGCGGCGCCTTGGGCGCGCACGATGGTCCATCTGCCGCGGCTGGCCGAGGATGGGCCGCTGCACCGCGCGCTTGTCGATGTCGCGCGGATACGCGGAAGTGAGGCGGAGGTGGTGCACCGCGAGGAACGCGCGCTGCTCGAAAGCAATTTGTCGCCGGAGGCATATTGGGACGCCGCCGTGCGTGCGAAGAAGCGCAAGGAATTGCGGCGGCAGGCGAACCGGCTCGCCGAGCAGGGCGAAGTGCAATTTCGCCGCTGGCAATCTGGCGAGGCGATCGATCCGTGGATCGATGCCTTCCTCGACCTCGAGGCGCGCGGCTGGAAGGGGCGCGCCAAGTCGGCGCTGGCGAGCCAGAACGACACCGAGGCCTGGTTCCGCGCCATCCTCATCGCGGCGGGCGACGCGGGGCGGCTCGACATGCGCGCGCTCGATCTGGACGACCGCCCGCTTGCGATGCTCATCAACTTCCTCTGCCCGCCCGGCGGCTTTTCGTTCAAGACCGCATTCGACGAGGAATATGCCCGCTTCTCGCCCGGCGTGTTGTTGCAGCAGGCGAATCTCGACCTGCTGGGCGATCCGCGCATCGACTGGGTCGACAGTTGCGCTGCACCGGGTCATCCGATGATCGACAGCGTCTGGCGCGAGCGCCGCGCGCTGCTGTGGGTGAACGTCCCGCTGGCGGCGGCCGCAGACCGCCTGCGCTTTGCCATGCTGACGAAAACCGAGCGGCTCTGGCGGCGCTGGAAGGGTGACGCCGCGCCCGAAAATGAAGTAGAAAGTCTGTCATGACCGCGCATCAGCCGATCAATCGCCCGGTATTTCCCGTCGAAACGCTCGAGCGGATGGCGGCGCTCTATCCTTTGCAGGCGGGGCTGCTCCACCATCATCTGCCCGATCACCCTTTGCTGTCGCTCGAAGCCCTCGCCCAGCTTGGCGAAAGCCTGCCCGCGAGCGCGGTTGAATATAATCCGGGCAATGTGCCGATCGGCATTCTGCCCGAAGACCTTCCCTCCAACGGCCTGTCGATCGGCGAAACGATCCGCACGATCGACAGCAACGGCAGCTGGGCGGTGCTCAAGAATATCGAGAATGTCGATGCCTATCGAACGTTGCTGATGGACCTGCTCGGCGAACTGAAATCCGTTGTCGAGCCGCGCACCGGCGCGATGCTGACGCCGCAGGGTTTCATCTTCATCTCGTCGCCGCGATCGATCACGCCCTTCCACTTCGATCCCGAGCATAATATCCTGCTGCAGCTCAAGGGCACGAAGGTGATGAACGTCTGGCCGTCGGGCGACGAACGTTTCGCGCATCGCCGCGAGCATGAACGTTACCACACCGGCGGCCATCGCAATTTGCCGTGGCACGACGATTATCATGATGATGCGCAGCAAGTGCCGCTCGGCCCCGGCGACGCGGTGCTGATGCCGGTGATGGCGCCGCATTTTGTCGCCAATGGCGACGCGCCATCGATCTCGCTGTCGATCACCTGGCGCAGCGAATGGAGCTATCGCGAGTCCGAGGCGCACGCCGCCAATGCAACGCTGCGCCGCATCGGCCTCGACCCCGCGATGCCGCCGCGCTGGCCGAGCTATGCCTGGTTGAAAACGGTGGTCTGGCGCATCGCGCGCCGCCTCAAATTGGTTTCCTGAAGCCGCCGCAAAACATCGATGACAGATTGCTTTCAATTGGCGCAATTTGGCGTTATGGGCCCGCATCCTTGATTTCGAGCCCATAGAGGACTGATGGCGAAAGAAGAACTTCTGGAAATGCGCGGCCAAGTGGTCGAACTGCTGCCCAACGCGATGTTTCGCGTCAAACTGGAAAATGACCACGAGATTCTGGGTCACACCGCCGGCAAGATGCGCAAGAACCGGATCCGCGTTCTGGTGGGCGACGAAGTGCTCGTCGAACTCACGCCTTATGACCTGACCAAGGGTCGGATCACCTATCGCTTCAAGTGAGCGGCGCGGCGAACTTCCCTGCGCTGGTACTGGCTTCGACCTCACCGCGGCGGCGCGAGTTGCTGGCGCGGATCGGCCTTGAGCCGAAGCGTATCGCTGCGCCTGAAATCGACGAAACGCCGCTGAAAGCCGAACGGCCGCGCGATTATGTCGCACGGCTCGCCAAGGGCAAGGCGCTGGCGGTCGAGCGCGCGCCCGACGAGGTCGTGCTGGCGGGCGATACAACGGTCGCGGTCGGTCGCCGCATCCTCGAAAAGCCCGCCGACGAGGCCGATCTGCGCCGGATGCTCGCGCTGTTGTCGGGTCGGCGGCATCATGTCTATTCGGGGATATGCGTCGTCGGCACCGACGGCAAAGCGCGCGTGCGCGTCGTCGACACGGTCGTCGCGTTCAAGGCGCTGAGCGCCGCCGAGATCGACCGCTATGTCGAATCGGGCGAAGGGATGGGCAAGGCGGGCGGTTATGCGATCCAGGGCCGCGCCGAAACCTTTGTCCGCTTCCTGTCGGGCAGCCATTCGAACGTCGTTGGCCTGCCATTATTCGAAACGCGCGCATTGTTGACGAGCGCGGGAATCGCGCTTGGCTGAGTGGCTCTACGAAGCCGGAATCGGTGAGGCGCGCGCGGCGCTGGTCGAGGATGGCGCGATCGTCGAAGCCCGGATCGAGCGCGAAGGCGAGGGACCGCGCATCGGGGCAATCGCCCAGGCGAAGCTCGTCGAAGCGGGGCGGGGTGGCAAAGGCGCGCTGGTCGCGCTCGACTGCCCCGGTCAGCCGCACGCGACGCTTTCCGACCTTCCCCCGAAAACGTCGGTGGGCGCCTCATTTCTGGTTGAAATTACCCGCATGGCCCTGCGCGAGCGCGGCCGCGACAAGCCCGCCCGCGTGCGGCTGGCCGAAGCCGGTGCGGCGGTCTCAGATGGTCCTGACCTGCGCGCGCGAATTGGTAGCAGCGGCAGCCCCGTTGTCGACCTGCGCCCCACCGACGTCGACCGGTTGGAACAGGCGGGATGGTCGGAACTGATCGATTGCGTGCGCGCAGGTCATTGGCCGTTCGACGGTGGCGCGCTCTGGGTCGATGCGACCCCTGCGATGGTGCTGATCGATATCGATGGCGAAGGCGATACCTTGGCGCTGGCCATGTCGGGCGCGCGGATGGCTACGGCGGTGATCCGCCGCTGCGACATCGGGGGCTCGATCGGTATCGATTTTCCCTCGCTTCCCGATCGCGCGGGGCGTCATGCGGTTGACGCAGCTGTCGATGCCGCCCTGCCAGCCCCGTTCGAGCGTACCGCAGTCAATGGTTTCGGGCTGATGCAGATCATCCGCCGTCGCCTGCGGCCCTCGCTGATCGAGCAGATATGTCTCGATCCCGTCGCCACCGATGGCGCGCTATTGCTACGGCAAGCGGAACGCGCGGCGGGTACGGGGATTTTGAAACTGAGCGCACGCCCTGCGGTTATCGACCATATCGGTGCCCGGCCGCTCTGGATCGAAATGTTGCAAAGGCGTACGGGCAGGCCTGTCGAACTGATCGCCGATGCCCAGAGCAAAGGAATGGGCCATGCCCAATAAGATATCCGCCAAATCACTAGCCTGTCCGTTGTGCGGCAAGCCGCGTGAGCCCGAATATAAGCCCTTTTGCAGCCGCGGCTGCCGCGATCGCGACCTGTTGACCTGGTTTGGCGAAGGCTATCGCGTACCGGTCGACCAGGCGCCCGATGGCACCGCCGATGACGATCGTTTCGACGACAACTGACCGTGTAACAGAGCGTCACAAAGCCTCTGGACAGGATGCAAAGCCCTGCCTATAGCCGCCGCTCGCCAGCGCGACCGACCGGTCGCAGCGGCCGTGCCCGGGTAGCTCAGTTGGTAGAGCATGCGATTGAAAATCGCAGTGTCGGCGGTTCGACCCCGTCCCCGGGCACCATTTTCCTCCTCCCGAAAATGTCGCGCGCCGCACACCGATTGCTATTGCCCTCAAACACCCGAATATCACCGGGAGCAACCGTCCTGAAAGGACGCAAAAGCGCGGATTTTCGCCCCTACCAATGGGGTGTTGTGCGTGTTACTGCCGCGCGATGAACAGGATCGTGAACAAACTCAACCGGTTGTGGAAGGAGCGCGCGCACCGCGCCGCAGCCCATGCGGTGTTGGACACGCCCCCCGTCGTGCCGGCTGACGACGGACTGGTCCTGTTTTCGATGATCGGCACGCGGGTGCTGCTGCCCTATCTGGTCGCGGTCAAATCGCTGCATTCGAAACTTCAAAGGGGCCGCATCGTCATCCTCGACGACGGCAGTTTGACCGATGCCGACCGCGCGATACTCGCGGCGCATCTGGGCCAGCCGCCCGTCATTTCGATTGCCGATGTCGATACGGGCCCATGCCCTCGTGGCGGCACCTGGGAACGGCTGCTCACCATCCTCGACATGCGCGCGACCGATTATGTGATCCAGCTCGATTCCGATACGGTGACGCTGGGCGACGTGCCGGACATTGCGGAGGCGGTCACTCGCAATCGCAGCTTCACATTGCGCGGCGATTCCGATTCGCGGTTATTGTCCTTTGCCGAAATGGCGGAACAGACTGACGACGACGCCTTTTTGTTCAATCCCGACGCGCATGTTCAGGGCGCGATCGAAAGCGGACTCGACCGGGTAGCGTTGCCGATGCGCGCCCATCCGCTGTATGTTCGTGGATGCTCCGGCTTTGCCGGGTTTGCGCGGAGCGGAGACGGCCGCACGCTCGCAGAGGCCTTTTCGATCGAGGCGGAAAGATTGCTTGGCGCCGAGCGTTGGGCGCGCTGGGGCAGCGAGCAGGTGACCTCGAACCTGGTCATCGCCAACGAGCCCGACGCGTTGCTGTTGCCCTATGAACATTATCTCAACTTCTGGGATGACGGCGTGCCGTCCGATGCCCGTTTCGTTCACTTCATCGGCAGCTATCGTTTCAGCGGCAACGCCTATATCGATGCGACGCGCGCTGCTGTCGCGGCGCTGGGTCGCGCTTAGGTCCTGACGCTAGGCGGCGACCCCCGGATCGGCCGGCATCCTGCGTCCACGCACCAGTTCGATCAGATCGCGGACCGTTGCGCGCGCGAACAGCGCCAGCCACAGGCAATAAATTGGTCCGCCCGTAGCGACGAGCACCATCAGCCGGATCGGCTGCGGCAGCGCGGGCAGCAAACGGTCGACCAGCATGACTGCCGCTGCCATGACTGCGGCTGCGAAAATGGGCGGCGCGACCGCACGGAGCAACTCGATCGACCGGATTCCGATAACCGGCAAGGACCGGACGGCGGCAAAGACGAGCAGCAATGGATAGGCGATCAGCCAGGCCCATGCGATGCCAATGATCCCCCACCGGGCGCCGATCACAAATATAACCGGCATCAACAGCGCGCCGGCGATGGCATTGCCCGACGCAATGCCCGGCCGGCCGAGCGCGTCGGTTGCGGGCCGCAGCAACGTGAACAGGGTCCAGAAGGGCATGGCGAGGGCAAGTGGCAGGAGCAGCGGCACGATCTCGCGCCATTTGTCGCCGAGCAGCGTAAGCACGAGCGGTTCGGCCACCGCGGCGAGGCCGAAGAAGAACGGCATGGCCGCGACCATGATCGCCCGCGTCGAGCGCGTGAAGCCGGCAGCCAGCGCGGCGCGGTCATTCTGCATCCGAGCATAGGCGGCGAAAGCCACTTCGTTGAGCGGAGGCACAACCTTGTTGTTGAAGATCTGCGTCAGCAGCAGCGCCGTCGTATAGATGCCGACCAGGTGTGCGTCGAACCAGCGGCCCGCGATCAATATGTCTGCCTGGCTTTGGATGAAAGCGAACAACTGCCCAACCGCCATCAGCCCGCCATAACGTGCGATCGAACCCGCGCCGCGGAAATCGAAGCTGGGCCACATCCAGCTACGCGCCGCAATCGTCAGGCCCAGCGCGCGCGACGTAAACATGGCGATCGGCGCCCAGACGAGCGCCCACACGCCCCAGCCCGCCAGCGCGCCGCCGAGCGCGACGCCCGCCCCGATCAACGCCGAGACCAGATTGACCTGCGCCTGACGCTGGAACTCCATGGAACGCGCCAGCTGCGCATAAGCGAGCGCGGAAAAGGGAATGGTCAGATAGATCAGCGACTGCACCCGCAGCAGGTCGGCAACCATCGGTTGCCGATAATAAGCGGCGGCAAGCGGGGCGCAGACGATCTGTGCGAGCGCGAGCGCGATATTGAGCAGCAGCATCAATCCGAAAATCTGCCTCAATTCCTGTCTGCTGATCTCGTCGCGCTGGATCGCGGCACTCGCAAGGCCATAGCCATTGAGCAAGGTGAAGAGCATCAACATCACCTGTGTCAGCGCGAACAACCCATAGTCTTCGGGGGTAAGGATGCGGATGACGAGGAAGGTCGATGCCCAGGCGACGATTTGCCCGGCGATCTGCGACCCGGAGCGCCAGATCACCGCGCGGCGCACTTGCTGACCGAAATCGGGCGCAAGGGGCGTGTCTGGACCAATCGAGGTTTCCGGGGGCATTGCGCGACCTGACATGCGGCGATCCTAGCAACTATTCGTTGGCAAAGCATTGCACGCGCGCATCATCGCCGGGCCGTCACGCAAACTGTTGCTATTTAGTCACGAATCGTTCGAAAATATGCTTGCTCGCGCGCGTGCGCGTTGACGCGGCAGGGCGGTGCGTTAGACCGACCGTTCACCGCCGGGCATCTCCCGATAAGCCTTTGGCTGCGCACCGGTGGCTTTGGAGAGAGAGACATCATGACCTTGCGCAACATTTTGTTGGGCGCCACCGTTTTGTGCGCCGCCACTACCCCTGTTTATGCCTTCGCCCAGGATGCCGCGCCGACCGACGCCGGAACGACGGCCGACGACACCGATTATGGCAATGACATCATCGTGACCGCCAGCAAGCGCTCGCAGACGCTGCAGGACACGCCCGTCGCGGTGTCGGTGACATCGGCGGCGCAGCTGGAGGATTCGCAGATCCGCGACCTCATCGACCTGCAGACCGCAGTCCCCAGCCTGCGCGTGTCGCAGCTTCAGTCGAGCGCCAACACCAACTTCATCATCCGCGGCTTTGGCAACGGCGCGAACAACGCCGGCATCGAACCGTCGGTCGGCGTGTTCATCGACGGCGTCTATCGCTCGCGTTCGGCCGCCCAGATTGGCGACCTTCCGAACGTCGAGCGCATCGAAGTGCTGCGCGGCCCGCAGTCGACGCTGTTCGGCAAGAACGCATCGGCCGGGGTCATCAGCATCGTCACGCAAAAGCCGCAATATGAATTCGGCGGCTCGGCCGAAGTAACCTATGGCAATTACAACGCGATCACGGTCAAGGGCGACGTCACCGGCCCGATCAGCGACACGATCGCCTTCTCGATCGGCGGCAGCTACAACCGCCGCGACGGTTATGCGCAGGACCTGAAACTCGACACCGACGTCAACGACCGCAATCGCTGGGGCGTTCGCGGCCAGCTGTTGTTCGAACCGACCGATGCGCTGTCGATCCGCCTGATCGGCGATTATGACAAGATCGACGAAAATTGCTGCATCGCGGGCAATGTCATCGCCGGCCCGACCGTCGCGATCACCAATGCGCTCGCTGGCGGCCCCAGCGTCGATGCCAACAATCCCTTCTCGTATGATGTCTACAACAATTTCCTGTCGTCGAACGAAATAGAAAATTACGGCGGTTCGGCGCAGATCGACTATGATCTGGGCAATCTCGCGCTGACCTCGATCACCGCGTATCGCAAGGTCAAGGCGCTGACCAACCAGGATTCGGACTTCACCGGCGCCGACTTGATCGGCGAGAACAGCCAGGACCTCGGCATCGATACCTTCACGCAGGAATTCCGTGTGACGTCGGACTTCGACGGCCCGCTGAACTTCCTGCTCGGCGGCTATTATTTCAACGAGAAGATCAAGCAGAAGAACGACATCCGCTTCGGGGCCGATTTCCGCCCATATGCTGGCGCGTTGATCAATCCTGCCGCGGTTCTGACCTCGCCGAATCCGCGTGCCGCCGGCAATGCGGTGGTTTCGGGTCTGGAGCAGCAGATCGGTGGGATACAGGGCAATCCGGCGCTGTATACCGGTCAGTTCTTCCGCCAAGGTGATGGTCTTGATGAGGCCTATCGCCTGAAAGACGAGGCCTTTTCGATCTTTGGCACGATCGATTTCGAAGTGACCGATCGTCTGACGCTGTCGCTGGGTGGCAACTATACCAAAGACCGCAAGCGCTTCTCGACCAATGTGATCAGCACCGACGTCTTTTCGGGCCTCGATCTGGTCGGTATCGGACGGAGCGCCATCACGCAGCAGGGTATCGCAACCACGGTCGGTCAGGCACTCGGCCTGGGGCGTCTTGCAACGGCGGCTGAAGTCGGCGCCTTTGCACAGGCACAGCCCGCTGCGTTCGGGCAGATCAGCGCAGGGTCGGCCGCTTTTGCTACAGCGAACCAGAACAACCCGGCGGTCAATCCGCTCCTCGCGCTTCGGCCGCTGCAATTCCTGCCGCCCTTCCTCAACGTCCCCAATGCGGTCGAAGACGGCAAGACCAGCGACAGCGATTTCTCATACAGCGTCCGCGCCGCTTATGAATTGACCGACACGGTCAACATCTATGCGACCTATGCGACGGGCTTTAAGGCGAGTTCGGTCAACCTGTCACGCGACAGCCGTCCGCTGGCTTCCGACCTTCCCGCGATCATTTCGGGCGGACTTGGTGTCCCGAACCTGGGTTCGGGCTCGCGCTTTGCGGCTCCCGAAGAATCGACCGTCTACGAGTTCGGTCTGAAGGGCCAGTGGGACGTCGCGGCGGTAAATGTCGCGGTGTTCAAGCAGTCGATCAAGGGTTTCCAGTCGAACGTCTTCACCGGCACCGGCTTCGCACTCGCGAACGCGGGCAAGCAGTCGACCTTCGGTATCGAATTCGACGGCTCGGTGCGTCCGGTCGACGGGCTCAACCTGACGCTTGCGGCGACCTATCTCGACGCCAAATACGACAGCTTCATCAACTCGGCTTTCGGCGACATCTCGGGCACCACGCCTGCGGGCATTCCCGAATTGTCGCTGTCGATGGGCGGGACCTATACCCATGAGTTCGGCGGCGGGACCAAGGCGATCGCGCACGTAGACTATAGCTATGAAAGCCCGGTCCAGATCGTCGAGGGCCTGTCGGGCTTCCCGGCGAGCGTCGCGCAAAATCTGAAGCGCGAAGTGAATTCGCTCAACGCGTCGTTCACGATCCGCCTGACCAACGGGCTCGACGTCGGCGTGTGGGGCCGCAACCTCACCAACGCGCAATATCTGACGACGATCTTCCCGGCCGTCGCCCAGGCGGGCAGCGTCTCGGGCTACCCGAGCCAGCCGCGCACCTATGGCGGCACCGTTCGCTTCAAATTCTGATCGGGAGTGGCCGGGGCTAGCTCCCCGGCGACTACACCGAAGACAAAAGAAACCCCGGCCTCTCGATCGAGAGGCCGGGGTTTTTTGTTGGCGTTGCCGCCTGCGCGTTAGAACTTCACTCCGGCCGCGATGCCATAGCGGCGCGGTTCGAGCGTGAAGATATTGGTATAGTTGCCCGACGACTGGTCGGTGATGTAGAGGCCCGTGACGCTGTTGGCGTCGAAGACGTTCTGGATGAACCCCCTCACATACCATTTGTCGTCGGCGCCGTTCAACTGCACCTGCGCATTGACCTGGGCATAGCCTTTGATCTTGTTCACATTGCCGTTGAAGATGCTGCCATAGCTTTCGCCGGTGTAGGCCAGGTCAACACGCGGGACGAGCGTCATGTCGCCGCCGCCGAGACGTGCCGTATACTGGATGCCCGCACTGAACTTGTAATTCGGCGCCTGCGGCAGTTCGTTGCCCTTGATGTTGACGGGGACACCGGCCGAGAAATATTCGATCCCGCCAAAGTTGGCCGGCGTAAGACCAGCCGCAGCGAACGCCCCAGCAGCGGCGGCTTCCATCACCGAACAGATGCTGAAGGCACCGGTCGAAGCGATACCGCCATCGCTGGGGAAGGCGGTTGTCGGGCGCAACCCGGCACCGGCCGCAACGCCGGGGACAAAGCCGCCGTTGATGACCTGCTGGACGCCGTTCACAAAGGCGTTGACCCCCGCAGCATTTCCGGACCGCGAGCCGACGGCGCAGTTCGCGGCGTTGGTGATGTCCTTGATGATCACCGCATCGGCACGGCCGCCGCCAAAGTCGCGCGGGTTGCTCGTGAACTTGTCTTCAGATACTTTGCTGTGCAGATAGCTGAAGCCGAGGTTGACGACCACATTGGGATCGGGCCGCACGATGGCTTCGGCTTCGAAGCCATAGATATCGGCGCTGACATTGTCGTTGACCGCCGTACGGGCGACGATCTTGCTGAGCTGCAGATCCTTATACTTATAGTAGAAGGCCGTCAGGTTCAGCTGGAGAGCGCCGTTGTCGAAGCTGTTCTTCGACCCGATTTCGAACGCGTCGACCTGCTCTGGGCGGAAGGATTCGGGAACTTCGAAAATCGGCTGCAGCGGTGGGTTGATACCGCCCGATTTATAACCACGCGAGTATGAGGCGTAGATCAGATTGTCGTCGGTGACTTTGAAGTCGAGCACCGCGCGGCCGGTCAGCTTGTTGAACTTCACGGTGCGCGCCTGGATGATCTGGTTGCCAGGGGTGCCGGGATCGGCGTCGAACGATCCGACAAAGGGCGAGTCAAAGGCGCTTCCGGTTCCGCCATGCGGCGCAAGGAAGCTCGCCAGCGTCGACCGCGCCGTCACGCTCTTCTTGTCATTGTTGTAACGCAGGCCTGCGGTGAGTTTCAGGCGATCGCTGAACTCGAAATAGGCTTCGCCAAACAGGCCGTAGGAGGTGATCTTCAAATCGTCGGTGTTATTGCGGAAGAACGGCGTGGCAAGGAATGACGGGGGCAGTGGACCGCCCGCAGCCGGCGGGTTGGTCGCTGCCGTGAACGCGCCCAGCACCCCGGTCAGATAATCGATCGGGAAGGCATTCACATAATAGCTGTTCTCGGTCAGGTGATAATCGGCATAAATGCCGCCGACGAGGAAGTTGAACGGCCCGTCGAGGTCGCTCGACAGGATGCCTTCGACCGACCAGCTGCTGTTATACTGGTTCGACCGGTCGAACTGCAGCGACTGGTCGCTACAGATCTTGTTGCCGCCGAAGCTGCCGTAGCCGCTTTCTTCCGCCAGCGAGACGCAAAGCTCGCCGCCGGGGCCGCTGGGAATGATCGCCGCGGCGACGGGAGCGAAGTAAGGCGTGAAGGCGGCGCCGAGCGCCCCGTTCGCAGCGGCCTGCAAGGTTGCAAGCCCCCCCGCATAGAGCGCGCGGTTGCCGACATTGCTGTTATAGTCCTGCGACGCGTCGAGCTTGACCTTCTGATATTGGCCCGACACCTGCAGCGACACGGGGCCGAAATTATGCTCGATCTGTCCCTGCAGCGTCAATTCGCTGGTGAAATAGCTCGGCGTATAGGCCGTGTTCACTTCGCGCGGATCCGACGGGATTGTCGTATTGGCATAGACGTCGGGGCCGTAGAGGCTGCCCAGCGCAAAGGCCTGGGGAATGCCGCGGATCGCCAGGAATTCGCGCGAGGTCAGCGCCGCGGTGAAGGTCGCGTTGCCGTTGAAGGGCGAATTGTCGAGACGGCTGTTCAGACATCCGAGGATGCCGGTCGGGTCGCGTTGGCAAAGCTGTTTCTGGATGCGCGTGCGCTGGTCCTTTTCGCGGAAATAGGATGCCAGCAGGTCGATCGTCGTGTCAGGTGACGGCTCCCAGCGGAACGAACCGCGGACCGAATAGAGGTCGCGGTCGTCGATGCGCGTGTCGAGGAAGCTGTTCTTGGTATAGCCGTCGCGGTTGAGGTAGATGCCGGCAACGCGGAACGCCATGGTGTCGCCCAGCGGGATGTTGACCATCGCCTTGCCCTTCATGGATTCATAATTTCCATATTCGGCTTCGGCGGCGGCTTCGAAGGTGCCGAGTTTCGGCTTCGCCGTGATTACATTGACCACGCCCGAGGTCGCGTTGCGGCCGAACAGCGTGCCCTGCGGGCCACGCAGCACTTCGACGCGCTCAAGGTCATAGAATTCGGTTTCGAACAGGCGGGTCGAAAACAGCGGGTCGCCGTTCAGATGGATCGCAGTCGCGCTGTCGCAGGTCGTGCCGACGCAAAGATCGCCGATCCCTCGGATGGTGAAGCTGGCGCCCGTGAAGTTGGTCTTGGTGAAGGTAACGTTCGGCAGGGTCAGCTGAAGATCGGACGGTGTCTTGATCTGCTGCGCTTCGAGTGCCTCGGTCGAAAAGGCGCTGACCGCGATCGGCACGTCCTGCAGACGTTCCGACTGGCGCTGCGCCGTGACGACGATCTCGCCGCCGAAAGCATCGCGTTCCACTTCCTCCGCCGCGTCCTGCGCCAATGCCGGTGTCGCCACCGTCATTGCAAGGATCGAGGTTCCGATCAGTGCCTTGAACTTCATCTATAGCCTCCCTTTTTCGGTCCCGCAGGTGCGGGGCCGCCCAACTTCAAATTGTGGTAAGGGGAGGGGAAACGACCAGACATGGCAAAGAGCACCGGGCCAAAGCGGCCATGTGCCCTCGTGAATCCCACTTGCCAGCTGTGCTGGTCATCGTCCTCTCCCACCGGCGTCGGGGAAAAACGCCGGCCTCTCCGGAAATACGACCCGCTTGAGCGAGTTCTGTATGACGTCAAAGGTGCGCCGAGTTGACGAAAGCGTCAAGTGACTTGTTTGACCCAAAAAAGGACGCGAAACCGCGCCTCTTGCAACGCATAAAAAGCCAAGATTCCGCAACGTAAACTTGCATGGCGGGGACAAATTCTTCTTGTCCGGGCCTTGCTTATCGGCTCTTGGGGGGCGAGATGTGCGACAAGATGGCAACAGTGAAGGCGGGGCGATGAGCGACAGCAAGACCGAGTTGGGACCGGATGGGAAGGTGGTCGTCCCCGACCATGTCGCGGAGGCGGTGCGGACGCTGATCGAATGGGCGGGCGACGATCCGGCGCGCGAAGGGCTGCTCGACACGCCGCGCCGCGTCGCGCGCGCGTGGAAGGAATATTGCTCGGGCTATGCCGACGATCCGGCGATCCATCTGGCGCGCACCTTCGAAGAGGTGGGGGGCTATGACGAACTGGTGCTGTTGAAAGACATTCCGTTCCAGTCGCATTGCGAACATCATATGGCGCCGATCACCGGCAAGGC
>CAYRQX010000016.1:0-73678 GCA_964426485.1 uncultured Sphingopyxis sp.
CACGCTGCCACCTCCCCATGCCTTCGGCCCACGGACGAACGCCCCATATCGTCACCCCGGACTTGATCCGGGGCCATCGCCGCGCCGTCGTCGGGGATCCCGGATCAGGTGCGGGATGACGAAAATGTGCAAAGGCCGCTCCCCACCCTAAAAGGGACATTTGGCGCATTCCAGCTTCTCCCGCTCAATTGCCTCTGGACCGTCCCGCGCGCCTGCGCCTATAGGCCTCGCCAAGATTTGCGCCCGCGGGCGCCTGCGGAAGGATCAGCTGAGATGAGCGTAACGACGGTTCCATTGCGCCCGGTGAGCAAGGGCGGCCTGTGGCTGATGTGGTTCGGCCTCGCGGCGCTGCTCGCCCTGGGCGCGGCCTTTGCCTGGCACATGACTCCGCGCATCGGGTTCGAAGTTGTCAAGGAAGGCACGGGCGCAAGCCCGACCAAGGCTGATGTCGTGCTCGTGAAATATGAAGGCAAGCTCGACGACGGCACCGTGTTCGACGCCAACGAACAGGCGCCGATGCAGGTCGCGCAGGTCGTTCCGGGATTTTCGGAAGCGCTGACCCGTATGAAAAAGGGCGGCGAGTACAAGATCACCATCCCCGCGCAGCTGGGTTATGGTGACCGCGCTGTCGGGCCGATCCCGGCGGGCAGCACGCTGCACTTCGACGTGACGTTGCTCGACTTCCGCTCGGAAGCCGAAGTTCGCGCGATGCAGCAGCAGATGCAGCAACAGCAACAGATGATGCAGCAGATGCAGGGTGGTCCTGGCGGCGCTCCCGGAGGTCCGGCTGGTCCGCCGCCGGGCATGCCGCCGCAGCAATAATATATCCGTCGCCCCCGCCTTCGCGGGCACACCGGTGTTATAACTCGCTGGAGATTGCCATTTGAAGCATTCGATTTGTTGGGTTCGATTTCCGCAGGGTCACCAGTTAGGAGACTTATCGCGTTGATTTTACGCGGCGGTCGGAAATCCCTTAAAACTGATACCACAATCGTTCCCACATTTTACTTGGGATCCATTGGTATGATTCGAAGCATGATGGGAAGGTGCTTCGGCCCTCAGCGATTCACAGCCATCCCAAATTGTGGCAGAATGTGGAATCACGTACGCCTCGCCGACCTTTCTGTTCCACAGCGCATATCGTTGTTCGAACAATTACAGTTCGAACGAACACGGCGGATCGGAAAGCACAAGTGGGCGGAACGGGTCAGGTGCGCGCACGGAACGGGGAAGGGTCGCAGCCTTCGTGGTTCCGTGCGGCATCAGAATTTTAGCTGTAAGGTGGTTAACGTCCAGCTCAAGTGGGCCGACCGGCGGATGGTGGACCAGCGGACCGTGTTCCATGACGCTGGGCACCCCGAGTGACCGCGCAGGACTTGCTCGAAAACACGCTAATCCGTTTTCCGTCGAAATCAATCTCGGAACCACCTAAGCAACTGCCAGTCAGCTTATTGGAAGCGACGTTGACCGGCAAAGATTTGCGCCATGCCTACATTCCGTCAGCTTGAATATCTCGTCGCGGTTGCCGATTTGCGCAACTTTGGTCGAGCGGCCCAGGCGTGCAATGTCTCCCAGCCTACCCTCAGCCAGCAGCTTCGCTCGCTCGAAGACCGGTTGGGGGTAATTCTGATCGAGCGGAACACGTCAGGCGCCGAGCTTACGCCGGTAGGACGCGAGATCACGATGCGGGCGCGGCGGCTGCTCGTCGAAGCCGAAGATATTCGCGATCTGGCTCGTCGCGCTGGCGACCGCTTGGCCGGAACGCTGCGCTTTGGCGTTACCCCGACCCTGGGTCCCTATTTAATGCCGCCGATTGTCGCGGCGCTGCACCGCGAACAGCCCGATCTGCGGCTACACATCAAAGAGGGCATTCCGGAAGATCAGGCGCTTCAGCTTGCCCGCGGCGCGATCGACATGCTGCTGGGACCGTTGCCGATCGAGGGTAACGGGCTCACAGTAGAGCCGCTGTTTCGCGAACGCCTGTTTCTTGTCGCCGCGACCGACCATCCCTTGGCGACTGTCCCGGACCTTGGGGTCGACCAGCTACGCGGCACGCAGGTTCTTAGCCTCGATCGGCGTCATCACCTCCATCGTCAAGTTGCAAGTTTCTGCTCCGAATTCGGCATGGAACTGCTGCACGATTATGAAGGAACGAGCCTAGACAGCGTCCACCAGATGGCGACCTCGGGGATAGGACTGGCCGTGCTCCCCGAACTATATTTCCGTTCCGACGTCGCTGGCCGAACCGGGGTGGTCCTGCTCAAGCCCAAGGGCTTCGAGCTTACGCGCAGCATTGCGGCCGCGTGGCGATCCGGCGCGGCTTATGGTGCGGAATATAGCGCCATAGCCGAGCGCATCGCAGCCGAAGCAAGAGTCCTACTTCGATCGGATGGCATGATAGAGTGATAGTTTTTTTCTATCGCTACGCGCCATAATTTGAATTGGCTATCTATGGCTTAATTGTTTATTCGATGTCCAGCGGCCCGGGCGCCTCTGGCGGCTGTCGTTTTGACAGCTGCGATGTCGGACCGCGTCGGACTGGTGACGGGCTCCTTACACGCGTGAGGCAGCACAACACCTTTCCGGCAGACTGAACGTCGAGTGGAGAGAGGCTATGAATTTCGTTACCTATCGATTGGCGCTAGCGCATAGCAAGTTGGACGCGGAGATAAGCTGCGAACAGAAGCGCCGCATACCGGATAGCTGGCGCTTGCTGCGGCTGAAGAAGCTACGGCTCGCGATCAAGGATCGCATGCAGCGGCTAATCCAGTCCCGCCATCAAGGGAAGGCTTGAGCTATGCGCACTGCCGAGGCGGTATCCGCCATGCCGTGCCCGAATTGTAGAACGGGATTGACCTTATCCGAGCGTTCCGGCGTCGAGATCGATTATTGCCAGACGTGCCGGGGAGTTTGGCTTGATCGCGGCGAACTCGACAAAATCATTGAACGCAGTGCCCGCGACGCCTTCTCAGGACCCCGCCAGGACGATCAGCGACGTCACGATCATCGCCCGGATGGCTATCGCGGCGACGACCATCGCCACCATCGTCCGGGCGTGCGAAAGAAGTCGTTCTTGTCGGATCTGTTCGACTGACACCTGCCGTCGCCGACTTCCGTCGGCGGCGGTTTCGTGCATAACTCCGGGCCCCTCTGGCGACCTTATCTTGGTCGCGATGTCGGACAAATTTCCAACCGCCTGACGTCAGGCCGACCCGGATCGGATCGCTCTTATGGAATTTCTAGACTATCTATGGTTGGGCAAGCCGCTCTGGATGTGGCTCGCCTTCATTGCCATTGTCGTAACCCTGCTGGCTCTCGACCTCGGTGTCTTGCACAAGAAGCAGCGCGAAATCGGGGTGAGCGAGAGCTTGATCCTGTCGGCCGTTTATATCGGCCTTGGCCTGCTCTTTGGCGCCTGGGTCTGGTGGTACATGGGCGAAACGGCCGGGCTTCAATATGTCACCGGCTTCGTCATCGAGAAAAGCCTCGCGATGGACAATGTCTTCGTGATCGCGATGATTTTCACCTATTTCGCTATTCCGCGGCAGTACCAGCATCGCGTGCTGTTCTGGGGCATCCTCGGCGTCATCATATTGCGCGCGATCATGATCGGCGTCGGCTCGACGTTGGTCGAGCAGTTCAGCTGGGTGCTTTATATCTTTGCCGCCTTCCTCGTCCTTACCGGCGTCAAGATGTGGATGACCGCGGGCAAGGACTATGATGTTGGATCGAGCGGAGCGTTGCGCTTCATTCAGAAGCACCTCCCCGTGACAGACAAGCTCCACGGCGAGCGCTTTTTTGTGCGGCAGCCCGACGCGGCAACCGGCAAGCCGAAGCTTTGGGTGACGCCGTTGTTTCTTGCCTTGGCGATGGTGGAAATCGTCGATGTCGTGTTCGCGGTCGATAGCGTGCCGGCGATCTTCGCGATCACGACCGATCCGTTCATCGTTTACACTTCGAATATTTTCGCGATCCTCGGACTTCGCGCGCTGTATTTTGCGCTCGCGGCGATGGTGCACAGGTTCCATTATCTCAAATATGCGCTGGCGCTGCTGCTGATCTTCATCGGATCGAAGATCTTCATCGCCGATGCGCTCGGTCTTGCCAAGATCCCGCCCGCCGTTTCACTTTCGATCACTTTTGCCATCCTCGCGGCTGGCGTCGGCTGGTCGCTGTGGAAGACGCGCGAAGCGCACACACCAAAGCAGAGTTTGCCGGAATGATCGCAACTGCTCCCACACCAGACAAGGAGGCCGAATAGCCGCCGATTCAACGACGTCGGCAGGCCTTGCGAGATCCACATGACCACAAGAAAAGGATATCACAAATGACCTACTCCCGGTTCAAACTCAGCATTTATGCGGGATGGGCAGCCACTACGGCGGTTCTCGCCGTCGCAGTGGCGCATGCATGACAATGAGCCCCAATGAAGCCTTGGCGCTGTTGCGCGATGGTAATCAGGCCTTCTTGAACGACGAGCCAATCCTCCCTCCGCTCGATCGCGATACCCGGCTAAGGCTGGCCGCGGGACAGTCGCCCTTCGCAGCCTATGTCAGTTGCTCGGATTCGCGCGTGCCGCCCGAGCTTCTGTTTGGGCGCGGCCTGGGCGAGCTTTTCATTGTTCGGAATGCGGGGAACACACTCGACACCGCGGCCTTGGGAAGCCTTGAGTTCGCAGTTTCAGTTCTCGGCGTGCCGCTGATCGTCGTGATGGGCCACGAGGCCTGCGGCGCGGTGCAGGCGGCTGTCTCGGTCGTCAGGGATCAGGCTCGGTTCGCCGGAAACATCGGCAAGATGATCCAGCCGATCATTCCGGCCGTGCTGGAGGTGGACATGTCGCAAGATACCGGCATCGAATCCGCTGTTCGGCAGAATGTGCGGCGCGTCGTCCGCGAGCTGCGCGAAGAGGCTTCGCCGTTATTTCTTCAACCGCAGGCAAAGGGGAAGCTCATGGTGGTTGGCGCATACTACGAACTTGGAAGTGGGAAGGTCGATTTCTTTGATCTTTCCGCATGACGGTCGTCTAAGCGGCTGCGCGCCGAAAGGGCGCATAAATCTGGCATGCTCCCTGACCGTTTCCTGCCATTCATCGTGGTGGTTATCTTCGTGCTTCAACGATGACCTGCGAAGTCAGACATGCATTGCCAGCAATAGCGCATGGCGTGCCATCTCTCTTCGAGTTGGTAGTTTCGATACACCAGATAAACGACGATAGCCGATGCCAGCCAAATCATGCTAACGAGGCATGATCTGAATGCTACACCGCACCGGCTGTTCGGCCTTGGCGGCCTTCCGCTCGCAAGCGTCGATCACCTCGCGGTTGTTGCGCCGCATCTCAGCCGCCTCGGCTATGGACTGCCACGCCGCCGGACTGTCGGCGTGCATGATCCGGATTCCCGCTTGCCACAAGGTCGACTCACGAACGGTGCGCGCGGCGATGCGTTCGGGCAGGTGCCAGCTTGTCGGTAGGATGCGCGCGACAAAGCCCCGAAGCACCGACCACAGGAGGCACCCGGCAAGCAAGCCGCCGCCGACGTACCACCAACGAAGCCGTTTTTTGCTCGTAGATGGAGTTGGCCGTGCCGATGATCGCCCGCAGATCGCGGATGGCCTCGCCACGGTCCCGCTTCGCAGCCACAATCAAGACCTCGTCGTCGCGTCGCGCTCGCTCCGCCGCCGCCGTCATCCGCGCCTCGAAGTCCTCCGGAGTCATCTGCATGGCGGGCTGGCGCTCGATGGAGACAAGCCGGTTGGCCATCTCTCCCAGCGTCTTGCTGTAATCTGGAATGTCGATCTCGGATTTCTCGGTCGCGAGATGTTCGACCGCACGGCGCATCATCGCCATTTCACCTTCGAGCCGGGTGAACGCCCGCGTCGCCGGATCGGAGTCCGGCTCGTCATAGGGCAGTCGGGGTAGCTGTCTGTCACTATTCATGCTGTCCTCCTATCGGCTCATGCCAAGGCTCTTCCCGTGATCGAATGGCACCGAGTCCGCGAGGTCGCGCGCCACGCTGCGGCCCATCGCCGCGTCGATTCCCAATTCCCGGCTGCGTCCGCGCAGCAGCGATTCGACCTGCGCGTCGCGTTCGAGACTCTTCGCCATGCCTGCCATTTGCTGACCGACGCGCTTCGCACCCCGGAAATCGCCGTCGCGACGCAAGTCGTCGTGCGCCTGCCGGAGCTGCTGCCAGCCCTCGACAAAGCGGTCGGCGCGTTGGAACGGATCGGCGCGCAGTTCTGCTTCCTTGTTCATCGCGTGCACCGCGGCCTGGCCTCGCCCCGCCACGGCCTCGTGGATAAGCTCCGGCTGGCGCTGGAAGGCATTGCCGAGGTCAGTGGAGGCGTGAGGCCGGATCGCGTCCAGCGCCTCTCCTGCCCTGTTCAGGTCGTCATGCTGGTGTGGTAGCACCGGCAAGCCCCGGTCGCGCATACAGGCGACCTCGTTTACGGCGCGCGCATAGCGTTCGACGGCGCGGCGCTGGCCGGTGGCATGGGCGGGCTGGGTCTGCGCCTGTTCGCTGGTCCGTTCCGGCGGACGGAAGCCCGCGAATATGCCCTGCTCGCGCTGCTGACCGGGCAGCGAGAGGCGCAAGCCATCGAAGATCCCGCGCGCCTTCCCCGCTATGCTGTGCGCAACGTCCGCAATCCGTTCGCCAAACGTGATGCCGCGCCGCTCCGCAAAGCTCCGCGTCTGATCGACCTCGCGATAGTCGCCCGCCATGTCCTTCGCACCGTCGCGCGACAGGGCGCGTATGAGCTTATCCTGATTGGCAAAATCGGAGCGCGCATAATAGAGATCGACTTGCTGGCGATGCCGCGACAGTCCGACGTAAGCCAGATGGCTGTTACCCCCCGGCGTCGCCAGCATCTGCACCCG
Source organism: uncultured Sphingopyxis sp. (assembly GCA_964426485.1). Taxonomy (GTDB): domain Bacteria; phylum Pseudomonadota; class Alphaproteobacteria; order Sphingomonadales; family Sphingomonadaceae; genus Sphingopyxis. The sequence continues at coordinate 6,878 of CAYRQX010000016.1, forward strand.
ATCGACGGTTATGCCCTGCGCCTTGTGGATCGTGGCGGCATAGCCATGATCGACATGGGCATAGTCTTTGGTGTCGAACGCGACCGATCGCCCGTCATCGGTGCGAACGGTCATGCTCTGCTGATTGACCTGTTCGACGATGCCCAGCGTGCCGTTCTTCACCTCAAGGCTGCGTTCGTTGCGAAGGAACATGATGCGATCACCGGATGCAAAATCCCGGTCGCCGCGCTCGGTTTTCACGCGAACATCGTCGCCCAGTTCACCCGCCGCGCGCATCCGGTCGCGCGCGGCTTCGTTGAGTTCGCGCACCTCAACATTGGTGTGGGTGAGAATAATCCGGCTGGCATCAGGGTTCGCCTGCCGGTTGTGGTCCCAGCGCTCTACAAGATCGCTCCGGGCCTGTTCGCGTGTCTCGGCGGTGTGGACCATGCCGCGCTCTGCGTAGGCGTTGATCGCCTCACCGGTTCGGCCGGTAGCAAGATGCCGGGTGGCGTCCTGCTGCCAGCCTTCATGCTGGCGGCGGACCTCCGTAATGTCGACGCCGCCATGGTGTTCTTGGATCGCTCGGAACGCCGCGCCCGCCTCGATCGCCTGCAACTGTTGCGGGTCGCCGACCAGCACGACCTTTGCGCCGGCATCGGCGGCATGGGACAGCACGCGCTCCATCTGGCGCGTGCCGACCATGCCTGCCTCGTCGATGACGAGAACGTCGCGCGGGCCGAGCATATCGCGTCCCCGTGACCAGCCATGCTCCATGCTGGCAATGGTCCGCGACGCGATCCCGGAGCCGTTCTCCAATCCCTCCGCCGCGATGCCCGACAGCGCTGCGCCGCGCACCTCGAACCCGGCGCGCTCCCACGTCTCCCGCGCCACGCCGAGCAGCGCGCTTTTGCCGGTCCCGGCATAACCGACGACAACGCTCAAATCCCTGCCATCGCTCGCATGGTCGAACGCCGCGCGCTGCTCGCCTGACAGGTCCAGCCCACGCGCCGCCGCCGCGCGAAGCGCGCCCTCCCGGTCGCTCTCGTTGACGCGATGACGTTCGCGCTCGGCCATCAACTCGCTAGCGCGCTGCAATCGCTGTTCGGTGTCGATCATGTCGCGGGACGTGAACCGACCTTCGCCGCGCCCGTCCTTGCCGAGTTCGATCAAATCGGGCGAACCGCGAACGGCGCTCATCGCCCGGTCGTATTGGTCCTTGCCGTCGCTATGCCGGTGGACGAACATCGCGAGATCGCGATTGGTGAACGTCGACTGATGATGGGTGATCGCATCGAGCGCGACACGCGGCTCGGCAATGATCCGTTCGCCGTTGCGCTGCGCGACGGCGCGGTGATCTTCGATCCGTTCGGATTCCAGTCCGCCCGCACCCATGCGCGCCGCTGCGGGGCCGATCTTGTCTTGCGGCTCAAGGTCGATGCCCTGCGCTTCCAACGATCGGTGATCTATGCGGGCGTCAATATCCAGTTCCGCAAGCCGAGCGTTGACATGATCGGCCCAGCGCTCGCGCCATTGCTCGACAAGTTCGGTGCGGTTCCAGTCGCGGACCTTTTGCCCGAACCCCTCCGCGCCAACCTCGCGCATGGTGAGCATGACATGGGCGTGCGGCTTCGCCATGCCGTCCGCACCGATGTCCCAATGCACATTCAAATCCGCGATCATGCCTCGATCGACAAACTCAGTCTGGACGAAATCGCGGGCAAGCTCGATGCCATCGGCCTTGGTCATCTCGCGCGGAATGGCGAACTCGACCTCGCGCGCAAGCTGCGCGTCTTTGCGCTTCTCTGTGGTCTCGACCTCGTTCCAGAGCGTGGCTCGATCCGCAAAGCGTTCGGGCGCACCTTCGGGCAGCATGATCTCGCTATGCTCGACGCCCGACTTGGCGCGGAAATCATGGTCACGGTCGAGCCGCTCGTCGTGCAGCTGCTCGCCCGCGCGATAGGCCGCCGCCGCGACGGCGCTGCGTCCGCTGGCACGCCCGATGACTTTTGCGGAGAAGTGAAAGATTGCCATGACGGCAATCCATCTACGCCATCAAGAGCACGTCGGCACGACGTATAAGCGCGCCCTCACACGGAAAAATCCGCGGAGGGACTAGGCTGTGCCAGACTGTCCCGACGACCTTGCTGCGCATCGGGAGGCGCGTCTTTATGATGGCTGCATCACACCATCATGGAGATGCGACATGCGCAGACCCCGCGATATCGATTCGGAACTGAAGGCGCTCGAAGCGAAAGCGAAGACCCTCAAGGAACGCCGCGTTCGCCAGCTCGGCGAACTCGTCATTGCTTGCGGAGCCGATGCAATGGACGCCGACATACTCGCCGGCGCGTTGCTCGGCGCGGTCGCGACGAAAGATGCAAATGCAAAGGAGGCCTGGCGCAAGGCAGGCGCGACCTTATTTCAGCGCGGTTTACGCAAAGCTGCGACGGGACCTGATCGCGGCGCAGCGAATGACGCGGCGCCTGATCGTAATGCGGCATCGGCTTGAAGCGGCGCAGGCGCGAAGCGGAATGCGCGAGTGGCAAATCAAGCGACGCGAACGCACGCGCCAGCTCATCGAACTCGGCGGGCTGGTCGTGAAGGCGGGACTGGTCGATCTCGCCGATGACGATCGCGCAATGCTCTACGGCGCGTTCTTGTGGATGGCGAACAAGCTGCGAAGCGAGGATGGCACCCACGCAGCCGCGCTCTGGCAGCGGCGGGGCAGACGGGCATTCAAAAATGGAATGATATAGATGCGCGGGCGCGTCGTGTTTCGATCATCGCTTTGAATCGAGACCCTGCCGTCGCAGCAAATCAGCGAAATCTTGCATTCCTCGTTTTTCGAGTTCCTCGATGAAGCGTGGCCACGGCGGGATGTTACTGCGATAAGGTGTCGAGGAAGCCCCCATATGAAGGCCGCCAGTTGGCCCCATATGCAACCCGCCGCCCGGACCCATCGACAATCCACCTCCGGGACCCATCGACAGCCCACCGCCCGGGCCCATCGACAATCCACCTCCAGGTCCCATCGAGAGACCACCCCCGGGCCCCATTGATAAACCGCCACCGGGGCCCATGGACAAGCCTCCTCCCGGTCCCATCGAAGCGCCACCACCGGGACCCATATGGAGCCCGCCGCCTGGTCCCATACTTAGTCCGCCACCGGGCCCCATGTGTTGATTCCTTGACCACATAGACTACACCCTCTCATCCGCTCACGGGGTTATAGGTAATAACTCACATTAGGGCCTGATCGGAAAATTTTGCGCGCTATTTTGCGCGACGCGTCACGGTCTTTTTGCGCCCGCCGCCACGGCCTTTCGTGCCAAGTCCGATTTCCTTCGCAAGTGCCCGGCGCTTCTCGGCATAGTTCGGTGCGACCATCGGATAGTCCTTCGGCAGGTTCCATTTGGCGCGATAATCGTCGGGCGTCATATTGTAGTGGGTCATCAAATGACGGCGGAGCATCTTGAGCTTTTTGCCGTCTTCGAGACACACGATGTAATCGGGCTTCACCGACGCACGGATCGACACGGCCGGTTCCTGTTTGACTTCGGGTTCTTGGGCCGCGCCAAGTCCCGACAGCGCCTCGTGCACCGAACGGATGACGAGCGGAATATCCGATATGGCGACGCTGTTCTTGCTGACATGCGCCGCGACAATATCGGCCGTCAGCGTGACGAGCGTTTCGGTATCTTCCATTTGCGCCTCCGTTGCGATGCTATTTACATAGTTTGCTACCTATCTTCCCCATGCACGTTTGACGCCGCCGCTTCAACCATGTCGCAGCGCCGCCGCCCGGCGACATCGCAGCAGCGCGCGCCCGATCCGCTTCTCGACGGCCTTGCAACTCATGCCGAGTTCATCGGCAATGCCGTGATAGGTCATGCCGCGCAGCCGGTGCATCAGAAAGATGCGCCGGGTCTTTCGCGACAGGGGCCGAAGGGCGCGCCAATAGGCGCGCCGTAAGTCCCGCGCTTCGAGTCGTCGTTCCTGTTCGGGTGGCGTCGGTGCATCCATTGCCTCGTCGAACGGGTAGAGGATGCCGCGCCGGCGTTGCTGGCGCAATCGGTTGAGCCATATGTTGTGCGCAATCCTTGTCAGATAGGCCCGGGGATGTTCGAGCTCGGCGAACTTGCCGCTACCGTAGAAGCGCATGAACGCCTCCTGCGTCAAATCGGGCGCATCGTCGCGGCCCGCCTTCCGCCGGAAATAGCCGAACACCCGCGCATGCTCGGCTCGATAGAAAGCCTCGAAGCTGACCGCAGGCGATCCGGACTCGCCCGTGATGTCTGGGCGCTTGGCGTTGCTGGTATCGCGTTCCCGCCCGACGCGTGCGGCGGCTAGCATTGATCCGCGACCGCGGCGCGGCACTGCGCGAGCGCCTGCACCATATGATAGTCGACAGTGGCGAGGCTGATATCGAGCCGGGCTGCAATCTCCTTGCAACTTATGCGCTTCACCCGGCGCATCACGAACACCCGCCGCGTCTTGGGCGGCATGGCGCGCACGGTGTGCCGGTAGAGACGGAGCAGGTCGTCGGCCTCGATCCGCCATGTCTGTTCGGGCCGCACCGCTGCATCGCGTTCTTCCTCGAAGGGAAAGAAGATGAGCGTGCCTTGCCGCTTCCGGCGGGCCCGATCGATCAGCAGGTTGCGCGCGATCCGCGACAGATAGGCGACGGGGTTATGAGCGCGGCCCGGCCCTCCGCTGCGCAGGAAGCGCGTAAAAATCTCCTGCACTAGGTCGGGCGCCTCGTCGGGACCTACCCGTCGGCGCAGCTTGCGCAGCAGGCGCCGATATTCGGCATGATAGATGTCGTCGAACGACGCGGCGGGAACGGGCGCGGTCATGGCCGTGCCTCCCGCTTGTCGAGCAGCGACAGCGGCGCATCGCGCGAGGCGCGATAGAGGGTGATGCCCGCCTCAATCCGGTCGAGGATGAAGGTATCGCGTTCGGCTTTGGCGACGCGCATGTCGGCGCGCGAATAAATCTCAAGATCGACCGCGCAGCGGTCGCCAAGTTCGCTGCGGATGATTTCGCGCGCGCGACGCCAGCAGCATCCTTCCTTGAACAGCGGATGATTGACGATGATCCAGAGTTCGTATTCGGAAAAGTCGCTCGTGCTTTTGTCTTCGTACCAGTTTCGCCGCGCATAGGGTCCGATCAGGATGATGCGCTTGATTCGTCCCGGCTCGGGCGCCTGCACCGATGATGGATTGAAGAAGCATCGCAGGATGCGCGTGATCCGTTCGATCTCGCGCTGCTTGCGGCGGATCAAATGGCCGACGCGCGCCATCACGACTTCGCGCGCGTAAACGTCGTTCGTTGGGGTAGGCATAATAGGCTCGCACAGCGGCGGTCCGCGCGTCGATGCGCGGATGTGCAAGCGGTGTCCGCTGTGTGCCGCTAACGCGGGCTACAGCAACTGCCCGACCTTCGCGGCCGGACCTGCATGATGCTGGCAGGACATTCCTCGGGATGGCCGCCAGTCAATCCATCCCCTGGGCAGGATTATGTCAGAATGTCGGAGTCCCGGCAAGCAAGGCGACGTGGTGCGACTATGCGCGGACCGCCTGTTCGAGTTCGGCGATTTTGTCGGTGCAGACCTGATGGACGACGCGACCGAGTTCCTCGACGCGTCCGCCGAGCCAAGCCAGCTCTTCTTCGGTGATGCGATAATGCTTCGAATAGCGGGCCTTGGTATAGGCTTCCTTGAGCTTCTGGAACATCGCGCGCTCGCGGCGATTGGCCTCGGGCCAGATGCCATACAGGCGCCGGTCAAGACCTTCGGCAAGCGACCGCAGGAAAGCAATATTGTGATTGTAAGGCGTGTAGAAGGTCAGCGTCAGGAGAAGGCAGGAATATAGCCGCTCGACCGTTTGGTGCATGTCGAACGCAGCATCTTTCAGGAATCCGCGTTCGATATCGAACTTGGCGATTTCGAACCGCTTCATCGCCGACGGAAAGCCGTCTTCGAAATACTCCCTCGCTGCGTCCAATGCCCGCTGCGGAGTTTTGGGCTTCGGCGTCGCCAGTTCGCGGTTATCGGCGTCGTAGAGGGCGATCCCGTCTTTGGCGACCTCCATGAAGAAGACGCGGCCATGCGCGAGCCCATCATTTACCTCGTGCAGCGAGTGAACAATGAAGTTGACCGGCGTCCGCAGCGTCTTCTCGATCGTGTAGGCGCGGATCAGCCGTTCTTCGGCCTTCGCCCAATAGACGGCGCGGTCAGTCAGTTCCTTCTGGCTGACGATGACGAGAATATCGTAGTCCGATTTGTACTGGTTCGCCGATAGCGGCGCATCGACCCAATCCCCACGCGCGTGGCTACCGAACAGGATGATTTTCAGGATGCGGGCGCCCTTGCGGCGCCCGGTCGCATTTTCGGTCGCCTGACCGAACTCGTCGAAGAGAATCTCGACGATGCGCTCCAGCTCGCGCTGCTTGACGGCAGGAAGATGATCGACGTCGGTTCGCATGGGCCAGGAATCTTCGGGCAATGCCCGTCACTTGGCAAGAACAGATTGCCCGGCGCTTTGCGCCGGGCCAAAAATTCTGGAGGAACGGCAACGCCGTTCCTCCAATGATGGAAGTCAGGCGGCCTCACGCAACTCCGGTTCCTCTGCGACTTCGGGCTGCGCGACCAGCGCCGCGATATGCTCGCTCCGCTCGACACAGCCGACGCCGCCGCGTGTCGTGTAACCCGACGACGGGAAGGCGAACCAGCGCGGAAGCCAACCCTCTGCCTTGGCGCGCCCGTTACTGCCGGTGAGGCAATCGACAAGAATGCCGCGCTGCACCTGCGCCTTCGCCTCGGCATTGGCCTCGGCAACTTCACTGCCCGCGACCTCGGCGATGATGGCGCTCAGCAACTGCTTGTCGCGGATGAGTTCGGGCAACACGTCGCTATCATTCCAATTAGCCCGCATGTCGGTCCCGGTGACTTGCCCCAGCAAATCGACCTCGGCGCTGCCGACGGCAAGCGTCTCGCCCATGACGACGGGAAGGATGTGCATCATGCGATCGTTACGGCGTCAGCCGACGAGACGGCGCGCAGCGGCGGCTCGGTGGAGCGAAGCGGAGTAGAGCGCGATCGCCGAAAGCGAGACGCTAAATGGCATGAGAACCAAGCACGCGGCCTGGCAACCCTTTCGGAATCAGAACCTAGCGCCTGATTGGGACCAAATTTGTTGTGTCAAACGCCGCTTCAGGTGGCAAATCCAGCCCTGAAACGCTCTCGAACATGCTGTCTTCCAAACCTGCATCAGTTGCGATCCGACGAACGGCTCCGGGCGAGGCTTGCTCCAGCGCCGTCATGGCTGATGTTAGCAATTCGGGTTCCTCGGCAACGATGACATCATCGTATCGTTCAAACTTGCGCTGCCCTGTCTTGCTCAGATGGATGTAGCCCGTCCGATATTGATCTGCCGACACCATCTTTAGATCATAGGCGCGCCGAAGGATCGCCGAGGCGGCAACCTTCCAGCGCAACTTCATCTCGAAGATTGCCTGCCAGTTGAGCATTCGCCCGCGCGGAAATTCGTGGATGAACGCCGAGCGCGGGAGAAGAAAAGCGCTCGCGAAGCGATTGGCCTGGTCTTCCGTCACTTTGTCCCCGGTCACAATACCTTTGTGCATTACCAGATGACCACACTCGTGCGCCAGGTCGAAGCGAAGCCGACAGGCACTAGGTTTGGCCTCGCTCCGAATGATCATCGGGCGAGGCCGATCAATGGACAACGCATCGACCCGTTCCGACACGCCGCCGAAGAAGCTCACAACGGCCCCTGCATTCTCGACTACCCGCATCATGCTCGAAATCGGGCCTGTACCCAATTTCCACTGATGGCGTGCTTCTTCGGCTGCACTCTCTATGTCGGCGGTGGAGGCAACCGGGATGTCAGGAAATGAAACGTCCGGTAGCTCAAGAGCGCGATCGAGACGGTCAATGAAACCATCGAGCAGTGTACCACGTGCCAGCACCTGACTGACCACTGAAACAGGCGTCGTTCTCTGCTTGCGAAAATGACACTGCTCTGCCGACACACCACCGCGGGCGGGCAACGTAAAGAAACGCGCAGTCACTCCCAATACCGCCGCGAGCGCCTCGATCATTACATCAGTCGGCTGCTTCGCGCCCTGTTCAAGCTGATTCAAATACTGGCGCGTGGCACTGACACGACTGCCCAACTCGTCAAGGGTGAGCCCCTTGGCGACACGCGCAAGGCGCAGGCGTTCGCCATCGAAGACATGCGTTCCGACCATGATCTCATCCGATCAATTCAAACCGGTGTGCCGTTAGGCGTCTGCGCCGTCTTCCGCAATGTCGCCGTCGGTACGAAGACCAACGCTGGGAGCTGCCAACTCGACACTCTCGGAGGCCGCACGTCCAACTGCACCTGCAAAAGTAGACAACCCATCGAGCGGCACGTCCCAGATCAAAACTGCCGACTCTCCGCGTAAACCCACAAATTTCACCGCAAGGACGCTGCCGTCAACGTCGGTTTCGACGGCGAAACGATAGGCAAGGTCTCGGCCTTCGTCATGCTCTGGAAAAAGCATTTCGAGCTGGCGCAATTCGCCGAAGGTTTGGCGCAACGTCCTATCGGTCGGTTCGTCGGCGTCGCCTTTGTAAATGCGAACCGGAACCTCGCCGATTTTGAATATGAGCTGGAGGGTTCGATCAATCGCCGTCAGCCAAAGATATTCGCCGCCATCGACCGCCTGAAGCACACGGTGCCTACAAAATTGAAATGCACGACAGCCGTGGGTCCAGCCATTGTCACCGGCCTCTTCGTCAAACCGTTCAAGAGCGGCGTGCCGACCGTCGACCAGCATGGCAGCAACGATCTTGATCCGATCTTCGGTCAGATCCGGATGATAATCCCACGGATAAATCTTGGTCATCAAAGTCCCCAGTCGCTGGCGTGTCACGCGCCACAATGGGCATTCCATTAAATTTGTCAACCGATATGATTTTTGTAAACCGAGGGGTGGAAGGAGGTTTCGTTAGACGGAGTCATCCGCGGCGCCATTTTTCCGGTCGTTAACGTGCGGGCGTACTCCGATGTCGGCTGCGCCGAATCTGATTCGGGCCCTGCTTGGTGAGGAGCGCGGAGGCCGACATAGCTCGCTGCTGGGACAGTATGGGAAAAATATTCTCGCGACGCTTGCGTACGACAGCAGACGCCAGGGGACGACAGGGTTCGCCAGATCTGCCGAGGGGCGCGGAGATGCAGTGAAGCGGCAGTTGCGCGGTTAATCCGAAACCCCAATTCTCTAGCCCAGGGGAGCCCGGAAACCTTCAGCCGATGGAGTATGCTGCATGCCCGCCGCCGAAAAAATCATCCGCCTGAAGACCGTTCTTGCACGCACCGGTCTGTCGCGTTCGACGCTCTATCGCAAGATCGCCGAAGGAACGTTCCCGGCCCAGCTGAAGATCAGCATTCACGGCGCCGGCTGGCATGAATCCGCGATCGATCGCTGGATCGCCGATCCGGCCCGCTATCGTGCGGGCAATGACAATCGGCCATGCGATGATGGTCCGGTATGAGAAAGGACAAGTCGCCGCGCTCGCGGGCTCTCACGGCCGCGAACGACAATTCGCTCGATCCCGCCGCCGTCGATGCGGCGCTGACACGCGTCGCCGAGGCGATCGGACGGCATATCGCGCGCGAGCATATCCGCGCGAGGAAAGCCGCCAACGACAATGATCCTCCGTAAATCATGCAAGGGCTGCGGGCGTTGACCCTAAGGGCAAGGAGCCTACCATCGTCATTGCTGTGCGGGCGATGCCGCCTTCGCTCGCCAGCTGAAAGGACAATGCCATGATCCGCGCCGCGCTCTATGCCCGCTATTCCTCCGACCAGCAGAGTTCGGCATCGATCGCCGACCAGCAGCGTATCTGTCGCGAGCGCGCCGAGCGCGAGGGATGGCAGATTGTCGGCTGCTTCGAGGATGCCGCGATCTCGGGCGCGAGCATGATCCTGCGCCCTGGCATCCAGAAGCTGCTGGCTGACGCGCAGGCGGGCAAGTTCGATATCGTGCTCGCCGAAGCGCTTGACCGGGTATCGCGCGATCAGGCCGATGTCGCGACGCTGTTCAAGCATCTCCAGTTCGCGCGCGTGCCGCTCGTTACGCTCGCCGAAGGCGAGATCAGCGAGCTTCATGTCGGGCTCAAGGGCACGATGAACGCGCTGTTCCTCAAAGACCTCGCCAAGAAGACGCATCGCGGCCTGCGCGGGCGCGTCGAGAAGGGATTCTCGGCGGGGGCCGTGGGTTATGGCTATCGCATGGTCCGGCGCCTCAGCAGCGAAGGTGAGTTGGTGCGCGGCGAGCGCGAAGTCGATCCGGCGCAGGCGCCGGTCGTCGAACGTGTCTTCCGCGAGTTTGCCGACGGCAAGAGCCCGCTCGCCATCGCGCGCGATCTCAACGCCGATGGCATCCTCGGCCCGAAGGGGCTTGCATGGCGCGACACGAGCATCCGCGGCGATGTCCGGCGCGGCACCGGGATCATCAACAACGAGCTTTATGTCGGCGTCCGCGTCTGGAACCACAAACATTATGTGACCGATCCAGGCAGCGGCAAGCGCGTTACCCGCTTCAATCCCGAGTCCGAATGGATCAGGCACGAGGTGCCCGACCTTCGCATCGTCAGCGATGAGATGTGGCAAGCGGCCAAGCGCCAACAGACGGCGCTTGCCGAGCGCCATGCCGGGATCAAGGAGGCGGCGCAGGCCCGTGCGCTCCTGAACGCGCGGCGTCCTGCCTATCTGCTCTCGGGCCTTCTCGAATGCTCCATCTGCGGCGGAACCTATGCGGTCGTCGTCGGCGACCGCTATGGCTGTGTCGGCCATCATCGGGGCCGCACCTGTTCCAACAATCGGACGATCAAGCGTTCCGGCCTTGAACGTCGCGCACTGGCGGGCATCGCCGACCGGCTCGTATCGGCCGACAAGATCGAGGCCGCCGTGACCGCCTATGCGGCGCATATCAATCGCGAGAACCGCGAGCAGCGTATCCAGGCTGATGCGGACAACCGCGCATTGGCGAAGATCGACAAGGCCGTTGCAGGCATCATGGCGGCGATTGAGGACGGCCTGTATCAGCCGACCATGAAAGCGCGGATGGCGGAACTTGAACGTGAGAAGGCCGAAATCTCCGCGCGGCTTGCCGAGGCGCCGCAGGACATCCCGGATATTCACCCCGGCATCGCTGAAATCTACAAGCGCAAGGTCGCGGCACTCACCGCGACGCTCAATGACACCGAAACGCGGCTCGATGCCTCAAGCGACATCCGGTCGCTCGTGGGCAAGATCGTCCTGCATCCCGGCGAGAAGCGCGGCGAAATCCACGCCACCCTCCACGGCTCGCTTATGGGCATCCTCGACTTCGCAAACGATACCGCGCAACCCGACGCTCGCCGAGTTATAACATCGGTGGCCCCGGGTTCGCGGGGGCGACGTTTTTTTGCTCAGGTGCCTGCCGCCGTTTTCGTTTTGGCGGTGTCGGCATTCCGCTCGGCCTCGCGTTCCAGCGCGACCTTGATCATCGCAACGATCGGATCGGCGAGGAACAAGCCCATCAAGCCAAGCAGCGCGCCAAATAATATCTGCGCGCCAAGGACGAGGGCAGGCGCAAGGTCGACGGTCTTTTTCGCGACCATCGGCACGATCAGATAGCCGTCGACGGTCTGCACGACGAAATAGATTGCGATCGCCCACAGGCCGGTGTCGGTCCCGGCCGAAAAGCCGACGAGGACGAGCAGCACACCCGACACGATGGCGCCGATATTGGGAATGAAGGCGAGCAAGCCGGTCAGCAGGCCCATCAAGGCCGCCATCGGGATGCCGACCGCCGTGCACGCGAGCCAGGTGCCGATGCCTTCGACGAACATCCCGAGGAGGCGGCCGGCCATCAGTCGGCGCAGGGTAAAGCCCATGCGCGCGGTGGTGATATAGAAATTCTCTCGCGACTTCATCGGCAGCATCCACGCGACGCCGCGCTCGTAAAGCCGCGGCTCGATTGCGATGAAGATGCCAAGCACAAGGATCATGACGAGGCTGGTGAGTCCGCCGAGCACCGATCCGACCGCTGCGGTCACGCGGCCGAATGTGCCGGCAAAATTGTCGGAGATTGTCTTTGTGTCGAGCTGAAAGGTGCCCATGCCATGGTCGCTTGCCCATGCCGCAAGCCTTTCGATCTGCCCCATGACGACGGTCTGCAAGGTCGCGGCCTGATCGGCGATCTGCGAACCCGCGAACATCGCTGTCCAAATCATGAAGACAAGCAGCGAAAGGCAAACGATCAGCAGCCGCCACCCGCGCGCGATCGGTAGAATGCGGCCGAGCAGTCGCGTTCCGCCGTCGAGCATCGCCGCCACCACGATTCCGGCGAAGATCAGCAAGATCGGCTGGATCAGAATGATGCACACCCCGATCAGCAGCGCGAGGCCAAGCCATACGCCTGCTTTCAGCAACTCGGTCCTGACTGGCTGGCTGCGGATTTCGGTGGGGCCGGGGGCCTCGGTGTGCGCGTCGGGCTTGGGGGTGGCGGCGCGCGTCGCTGTCGTCTTCCTCGTTGCCGCCATAAGCTGTTCCCTGTTGCTCTAACTGCCTTGACGTTCGGGACGCAGGTCGGTTCCCGCGCGCCCCGATCGCAACGCGCCGAACCAGCTCAATGGGTTATACCATTGGGCGGTTCCGTCGGTCGAAAAACTGATGATCTCGGCGCGTCCGGCGATCGCGTCGAAGGGGACGGCGCCGCCAAGGCCCTTCTGGTTGGTGTCGACACGGCTGTCGGCGCTGCCGTCGCGGTTATCGCCCATCAGGAACACATGATTCGCGGGCACGGTAACGGGGCCGTAATCGTCGGTGGTATAACCGGGGCCCATGTCGATCGTATCAAAAGTCGCGCCGCCGGGCAGCGTTTCACGCACGATGGGGAGTTCGAGCATCTCCTTACCGCTTGCGTCCCTGGTGACGAAGCGGAACAGGCTGCTGTCGGGGCCGGGCAAATTAGGGTCGACCGGGATCGCGAGCATCGGCTGGACCTCGCGCTTCACCGGCTTGCCGTCGATGCTGAGTTCGCCGTTGCGAAGCTGGATCGTGTCGCCCGGCAGGCCGATGACGCGTTTGATATAGTCGATCCGTGTCACCGGATGCTCAAGCACGACGATATCGCCGCGTTCGGGCAGCTTGCCGAACAGCCGGCCCGCAACCTTGGGCGCCAGGTGGAAGCTGACCGACGAATAGGACCAGCCATAGGGATATTTGCTGACGATCAGGCGGTCACCATTGCGCAGCACCGGCATCATCGAATCGGACGGTATATAGAAGGGCTTGGCGACGCAGCTGTGGATGCCAAGCACGAGAGCCAAGATTACCACCACGTCGCGGATCAGCTTGCCCCAGCTCCCGTCATCCTGCGCCTTGTTCTTCGCCATGATCCGGTCAGTCCTTGATTGCTTCGATGATGACAAACGCCTGCGCCCAGGGATGGTCGTCGGTCAGCGTCAAATGAATGTGCGCGGTGTGGCCGGAAGGTATCATCTGCGCGAGCCGTTCCGCCGCGCCGCCGGTCAGCGCCAGCGTCGGCGCGCCCGAAGGGGCGTTGACGACGCCGATGTCCTTCATGAACACGCCGCGCTTGAAACCCGTGCCGACGGCTTTCGAGAAAGCTTCCTTGGCGGCGAAGCGTTTCGCGTAGGTGCCTGCGCGGGTGAAGGGGCGGCGCGCTGCCTTGGCGCGCTCGACATCGGTGAAGACGCGATTTTCGAAGCGTTCGCCGAAGCGGTCGAGCGAATTCTGGATCCGCTCGATATTACAGAGGTCGGAGCCGAGGCCGATGATCATGACCGCCGCTCGTCGTGCTGGACCTTCGCCCGCACAAATTTGAAGACCAACCGCATGAACACATACAGGACGCAGGTGAAGAGCAGGAAGCCTATGCCATAGACGACGTGCATCCAGTCAAACGGCTTCCCCCGATCTGCATCGTGCCAAATATTCAAACCGACAATCAGCAGAATGAAGAACGGGAAAATCTTGAGAAACCAAATGGAAGCACGCCATTGTTTCTCGACAAAATCGGACGTTTTCATCCCCGCGCCTCGTCCATCAGCGCGCGCATCCGCCGCACCGCCGGGTCTAGCCCGGTGAAGATCGCCTCGCCGATCAGATAATGGCCGATGTTGAGTTCGGCGAGCTGCGGGATCGCGGCGACGGGCACGACATTTTCATATGTCAGGCCGTGCCCCGCATGCGGCTCGATGCCATTTTTCCAAGCGAGAGCGGCGGCGTCGGCAAGGCGGCGGAGTTCGGCGGCGCGTTCTTCGCCATCGACATGGGCGTAGCGCCCGGTGTGAAATTCGACGACCGGCGCGCGCAGGCGCATTGCGGCTTCGATTTGCCGCGCGTCGGGTTCGATGAACAGGCTGACGCGGATGCCCGCGTCGTTCAGCCGCGCGACGATCGGCGCGAGGTGATTATGCTGCCCCGCCGCGTCGAGCCCGCCCTCGGTGGTGCGCTCCTCGCGCTTTTCGGGAACGATGCATGCGGCATGCGGTTTGTGGCGCAGCGCGATTTCTAGCATCTCGTCGGTCGCCGCCATTTCGAGATTGAGCGGAAGGTCGGTCGCGGCCTGGATGCGCGCCAGATCGTCGTCGCGGATATGGCGCCGGTCTTCGCGCAGATGCGCGGTGATCCCGTCGCCGCCGACCGCCGCGACGATTTCAGCCGCGCGCACCGGATCGGGATGCTCGCCGCCGCGCGCGTTACGGATCGTCGCCACATGGTCGATATTGACGCCGAGGCGCAGACGGCCAGGCTGGGCAGGGGTCAATTCGCACGGCTCCCGGGCTTGATCGCTTTGGTCCCTGCCAGTTCGGGTGGCAGCTCGTCTTCGGCATAGGTCGGGAAATTGATCGCGACGAGCGGATAAAAAGGCACGCCTAGGTCGACATTACCCGCCGAGCGATCCACGAGGGCGGCTTCGGCGATGACGTCGCCGCCAGCCGCGGCAATACACGCCATCGCTTCGCGCGACGACAGGCCGGTGGTGACGACATCCTCCACCATCAGCACCTTGGCGCCGGGTTCGATCGAAAAGCCGCGGCGCAGTTCAAAGGTGCCGGTCGGGCGTTCGACGAAAATCGCCGGCTTTCCAAGCGCGCGGCCCATCTCGTGGCCGATGATGACCCCGCCCATCGCGGGCGAGACGACGATGTCGATCGCCTGTTTCAGGTCGCGCGGCAGCTTGGCTGCGAGCGCCACGGCGAGGCGGCCGGCGCGCTCGGTATCCATCAGCACGCGCGCGCACTGCAGATAATATTCGCTGTGGCGGCCCGAGGAGAGCAGGAAATGGCCCTGCAGCAAGGCGTCGGCGGCGCGGAATTCGGCCAGGATTTCGTCATCGGTCATGGGAGAATTATTCTTTTGTGCTGTGCATCGCCCATAGCGGACGAGCGGGTTTGAGCGGCGAAGATTATCCAGCCGCAAAATAGTGTTAGAGATGCTTGAGGCAAGCGGCAAGCGGGTCTATAGCGCCCGCGAGATTCAGCCTGTCCGATGGCTGCGCGGGCCCGTGTCCGGCAGTGGGGAAAGGTCGGCTGGGGCATCAATAAGAACAACAGGCAACGGGCGGCATTATCCTTATGAAGAGCTTGAAAACCCCTGTAATCAAGGTGTTAATTGCGGCGGCTTTGTCGCTCGGCGCGGTGGGCGTCGGCCATGCGCAGGCACCCGCGACGGCTCCGGCCGAAGCACCCGCTGCAACGGCTCCGGCGAATCCGGCTCCGATCGCCGCCGATGCGGCGGCGCCGGTCGCGACGACCGCCGCGGCTCCGGCTGGCGATGCCACCTACGTTCCAATGAAGCCGACCCCCGGAGTTGGCCAGCCGGTCGACGCGGGAATCGATTTCCAGCCGCAGGTCAGCCCGGTCGGTGAACAGGCCTATTGGTTCAACCATGTGATCCTGCTGCCCGTCATCACTGTGATCACGCTGATCGTCCTTGGCCTCCTGCTCTGGGTGATGTTCCGTTTCCGCGCCAAGGCGAACCCGGTTCCGTCGAAGACGACGCACAATACCTTCATCGAAATCATCTGGACTGCCATCCCGGTCCTGATCCTTGCGGTGATCGCAGTGCCGTCGATCCGGCTGCTGGCCCAGCAATATGAGCCGCCCAAAAGGGACGCGCTGACGATCAAGGTCACGGGTTACCAATGGTATTGGGGCTATGCCTATCCCGACCAGGGGATCGGCGAATATGTCTCGAAGATGCTGCCCGAGGCGCAGGCCAAGGCGGGGGGCGAGCCCTATCAACTCGCCGTCGACAACCGCATGGTTGTTCCCGTCGGCCGTCAGGTGAAGCTGATCATCACCGGCGCCGACGTCATCCACAGCTTCGCCGTTCCGGCTTTCTGGACCAAGATGGACGCGGTCCCCGGGCGTGCCAACGAAACGACCTTCACCGCGAACAAGGTCGGCGTTTACTACGGCCAGTGCTCGGAACTCTGTGGCGTCGATCACGGCTATATGCCGATCGCCGTCGAAGTGCTGCCGGTCGACAAGTGGGAAGCCTGGGTCCGCTCGAAGGGCGGCAACCCGGCTGGTCCGGTTGCTGCCGCGCCTGCCGCCGCCCCGGCTGCGGCGCCTACCGCGACGCCGGTTGCCGCCACGACCACCGCACCCGAAGCAGTACCGGCAGCGGCGCCCGCCGCCGCACCGGCCGCCAAGAATTAATAAGGGGTCCGACAGATGACCGATATCGCAGCGACTGCACCCGCCCATGGCCATGCCGATCACGCGCATGATGACCATGATCACGACACGCCGGGCTTTTTCGTCCGCTGGTTCATGTCGACGAACCACAAGGACATCGGCACCCTCTATCTGATCTTCGCGATTGTCGCCGGCATCATCGGCGGCGCGCTTTCGGGCATGATGCGCCTCGAACTCGCGAATCCCGGCATCCAGTATCTGGGCAGCTGGGCGCAGGCGCTCGGCGGGGCGCAGGACCTGACCGCGGCCAAGCATTTCTGGAACGTGATGATCACCGCGCACGGCCTGATCATGGTGTTCTTCATGGTCATGCCCGCGATGATCGGCGGCTTCGGCAACTGGTTTGTCCCGCTGATGATCGGCGCGCCCGACATGGCATTCCCGCGCATGAACAATGTGTCCTTCTGGCTGACCGCGGTCGCGTTCGTCATGCTCGTCGGGTCGATGTTCGTTCCGGGCGGCAGTGGTAATGGCGCGGGCACCGGCTGGACGGTCTATGCGCCGCTGTCGACCAGCGGCTCGGTCGGACCCGCGGTCGACATGGCGATCTTCTCGCTCCACTTGGCTGGCGCGGCGTCGATCCTCGGTGCGATCAACTTCATCACCACCATCTTCAACATGCGCGCGCCGGGCATGACACTGCATAAAATGCCGCTGTTCGTGTGGTCGGTGCTGGTTACGGCGTTTCTTTTGCTGCTCGCGCTGCCGGTGCTTGCCGCAGCGATCACGATGCTGCTGACCGACCGCAACTTCGGCACCACCTTCTATGATGCGGCCGGCGGCGGCGATCCCGTCCTCTACCAGCATCTCTTCTGGTTCTTCGGTCACCCCGAAGTCTATATCATGATCCTGCCGGGCTTCGGCATCGTCAGCCAGATCATCTCGACCTTCAGCAAAAAGCCGGTGTTCGGCTATCTCGGCATGGCTTACGCCATGGTCGCGATCGGTGTCGTCGGCTTCATCGTGTGGGCGCACCACATGTTCACGGTCGGCATGTCTGTGAACCTCAAGATGTATTTCACCGCCGCGACGATGGTCATCGCGGTTCCCACGGGCATCAAGATCTTCAGCTGGATCGCCACCATGTGGGGCGGTTCGATGACGTTCAAGACGCCGATGATGTGGTCGCTCGGCTTCATCTTCATGTTCACCGTCGGCGGTGTGACCGGCGTCGTGCTCGCCAATGGCGGGGTCGATACCAACCTGCACGACACTTACTATGTCGTCGCGCACTTCCACTATGTGTTGTCGCTGGGCGCGGTCTTCTCGCTCTTTGCCGGCTTCTACTACTGGTTCCCGAAGATGTCGGGCCGGATGTACAACGAGGCGCTCGGCCAGCTGCACTTCTGGATCTTCTTCATCGGCGTGAACGTCATGTTCTTCCCCCAGCATTTCCTGGGCCAGCAGGGCATGCCGCGCCGTTATCCCGATTATGCGGAAGCCTATGCCTATTGGCACCTGGTCTCGTCCTATGGCTATGTGATCATGGGCGTCGGCATGCTCTTCTTCTTCCTGAACATCGGCTACTCGCTGTTCGCGGGCAAGAAGGCCGCCGACAATCCGTGGGGCGAAGGCGCGACGACGCTCGAATGGACATTGTCGAGCCCGCCGCCGTTCCATCAGTTCAACGAACTGCCGCGTATCGCCTGATTATGCTTCCCCCTGCCGACTGACGGCAGGGGGCGCATGATGTTCGGGCCGGAGTAAATATGGCGCAGAGCCTGACCCACGGCGAAACGGCACTTCCTGCCGATTGGCGCGACCTGTTCGCGCTGACGAAGCCGCGCGTCATGTCGCTGGTGGTGTTTACCGCGCTGTGCGGGCTGCTCGCGGCGCCGGGCAATGTGCCGCCGGTGCTCGCTTTTTCCTCGATCCTCGCCATCGCATTGGGGGCAGGGGCTTCGGGTGCGCTCAACCAATGGTATGAAGCCGGGCTCGACGCGAAGATGAAGCGGACGGCGGGGCGGCCGCTTCCCGCCGGGCGCCTCGATCGGCAGACCGCCTTGCAATTCGGCGTCGGTCTCGCCGCCTTTTCGCTGTTCCTGATGCTGTTCGCGTCGAACTGGCAGGCGACCTTGCTGCTCGCCGCCTCGATCCTCTTCTACGTCTTCATCTATACGATGTGGCTGAAGCCGCGGACCCCGCAGAATATCGTCATCGGCGGCGCGGCGGGTGCGTTTCCTCCGTTGATCGGCTGGGTCGCGGCGACGGGTTCGATCGCGCCGCTGCCGGTGATGCTGTTCCTGCTGATTTTCCTGTGGACGCCGCCGCATTTCTGGGCGCTCGCGCTGTTCATGCGCTCGGATTATGCCGCTGCGGGCATCCCCATGATGCCCGTCGTCGCGGGCGAGAAATCGACGCGGCGCCAAATATTATTTTACGCCGTCATCATGGCGATCGGCGCTATTGCACCCTGGCCGCTCGGCTATACCGGCGCGCTCTATGGCTGGACTGCGGTCGTCCTCTCCGCGATCTTCGTCGCGCTGTCGGTCCAGGTCGGCACGCGCACGACGGCCGAGGGCGACCTGATGCAGCCAGAAAAGCGCTTGTTCGCTTATTCGATCGCCTATCTTTTCATTCTGTTCGGCGCTGTCGTCGCCGACCATTGGTGGCCGCTATGACCGAAGAAACTCCGAACGAACCGTTTGACGAAGCCGAATATCGTCGCCGCCAACGCAGCCGCGCCAATATGATGGCATGGATGCTCGGCGCGCTGGCGATCCTGTTCTTCTTCATCACCATCGCGAAGATGGAAATCTTCTCATGATCGGTCGCATGTCTCCGAACGCGAAGACCGCAAGCCTTGCTGCGTTGATGGCGCTCGCGATGACCGCGCTCGGGTTCGCGGCGGTGCCGCTCTACGATCTGTTCTGCCGTGTCACCGGCTTCGGCGGGACGACCCAGCGTTACGACCCGGTCGCTGCGGCGGCCGAGCCGAAAATCCTTTCGGACACGATTTCGGTCCGCTTCGACGCCAATGTCTCGCCGAACCTGCCGTGGAAATTCTATCCCGAGCATCCGACCGATACGGTGAGTATCGGCGCGCGCGACATGGCGATCTTCATTGCCGAGAATGCTTCGGCGCATCCCGTGGTCGGGACCGCCAGCTTCAACGTCACGCCCGACCAGGCGGGCAAATATTTCACCAAGATCCAGTGCTTCTGCTTCACCGAACAAAGGCTGGAGCCGGGGCAGCAGATGCGCATGCCGGTGTTGTTCTTTGTCGATCCGAAGATCATGGACGACCCCGACGCGCGCGACGTGCAGGAAATCACCCTCAGCTACACCTTCCACCCTGTAGATGCGGTAGACGAGGGTAAAAAGGCGAGCTAAGGCCGCGAACAAGAGTCTAACAAGACCGGCAGATGATGGGGAATCGTCATGCTGGGGCTGCTAAAAACGGGAAACACGCCATGTCCGGTGCGAAACATCATGACTATCACCTCGTAAATCCCAGCGTCTGGCCGCTGATCGGCTCGGTCGCGGCGCTCGTGATGTTCTTTGGGCTCGTCATGGCGATGCACGCCGATTATTTCGGCGGGGTCGGCAAATGGGTCCTCGGCCTCGGCTTCATGGGCGTGATCGCAACCTTCTTCAGCTGGTGGTCGGACGTTATCAACGAAGCGCACGCGGGCGATCACACCCCGGTCGTCCAGCTGCACCTGCGCTATGGCATGATCCTGTTCATCGCGTCGGAAGTCATGTTCTTCGTTGGCTGGTTCTGGGCCTGGTTCGACTTTGCACTCTTCCCGGTGCCGATCGAATATGTCGATGGCGCGGTTACGTCGCTCTTTGGCCAGGATGGCGCCGCGGCGATCACGATGTGGCCGCCGAAGGGCATCGAAGTCATCGATCCCTTCTCGCTGCCTTTGCTCAACACGCTGATCCTGCTCTGCTCGGGCACGACGATCACCTGGGCGCATCATTCGCTGATCCACGGCGACCGTGAGGGCCTCAAAAAGGGCCTGTGGCTGACGATCATTCTTGGCGCGATCTTCTCGATGATCCAGGCGTATGAATATATGCATGCGCCGTGGGGTTTCGGGCAGAGCAACTACAGCTCGGCCTTCTATATGGCGACCGGCTTCCACGGTTTCCATGTGCTCGTCGGCACGATCTTCCTGATCGTCTGCCTTGTCCGCACTTACAAGGGCCACTTCACCCCGACGCAGCATTTCGGTTTCGAGGCCGCTGCCTGGTATTGGCACTTCGTCGACGTCGTGTGGCTGTTCCTCTTCATCATCGTCTATGTCTGGGGCGGCTGGGGCGCGCCGGTCGCCGCGCACTAAATTGCCGGCTGGCGACGACATTCAAAAAGGGCAGCCGCCGGTCTGGCGCGCTGCCCTTTTTGGTCTCTGCCCCGAATGCGGCGCGACGACGCTGTTCGACGGGCCGGTGAAGTTCGAAGAACGGTGCCGGGTGTGTGCGCTTGATTACAGCCGTTACAATGTCGGCGACGGGCCTGCGGCTTTCCTGACCTTGATTATCGGAGCGCTGCTCATTGCGATGGCGCTGACGCTCGATGCGGTCGTGCGGCCGCCTTTGTGGGTGCATGTCATCCTGTGGGTGCCGCTGACTGCGGCGGCGGTCGTCTATGGCCTGCGCGTCGGCAAGGGTGCGCTCTTGGCGAGCGAGCATCAGCGTCAGGCCGCCGAAGGGCGCAAGGTGGACAAGAATGACTGAATCAGCCCCAAAGCCCAAGCGGCGCTGGCCCCTGATCCCCACGATCCTTGTGCTCGCCGCGGTCGCGGTAATGATCGCGCTCGGCGTCTGGCAACTCCAGCGCAAAAGCGAAAAGGAAGGGCTGATAGCGCTGTTCCAGCGCAACATGGCGATGTCGTCGACCGTCGCCTATCCTGAGCTGCCGCCCGTTCCCGATGCCTTCCTCTATCGAAAGAGCAGCGTCGTTTGCCTCGAGCCGGTGCGCTGGGACCCGCGCAGCGGCACCGACCGCAAGGGCAAGTCCGGCATCCGCATGATCGCCGATTGCCGGACCGGCGCAGAGGGGCCGGGGGTGCTCGTCGACGTCGGCATCGGCGACGATTTTGCCCCGCCCAAATGGACCGGTGGAACAGTGCAGGGGACGATCGTCCCCGGCCCCGAGCAACCGACAGTGATGGAACGGGCGATGGGCAAGGCGGCGCCGGCGCGCGCGATGCTGATTGCCGACATGCCCGCCCCGGGACTGCGGGCGAGCGCGGTGCCGTCGGCCGACGACACGCCCAATAATCATTTCGCTTATGCGATGCAGTGGTTCCTGTTCGCCGCCATGGCGCTCGTCATCTATATATTGGCTGTCCGTCGCCGCTTGCGGCCTTGAGCCGCCGCCAAAGTTTTTCGGCGATTTCCGAGCCGCGAAATGTTCCATTTCGCTCGAAACCACTCTAGGCGCATTTGCGTCATGGACTATATCAGCACCCGCGGCTCCGCGCCGACCCTCGACTTTCGTGCCGCGACGCTTGCCGGCCTTGCCAGCGACGGCGGCCTTTATGTGCCCGCGAAATGGCCGCAGATGCCGGTCGACGAAATTCGCGCGCTCGCGGGTCTCGACTATGCCGAAACCGCGGTGCGGGTCATGCGGCCCTTCGTCGAGGGCGTGCTGACCGAGGACGAACTGCGTGAGCTTTGCCGCGCCGCCTATGGCCGCTTCAGCCACGATGCGGTGACCCCGCTCGTCCAGCTCGATCATCGCCACTGGCTGCTCGAACTATTCCACGGCCCAACGCTCGCGTTCAAGGACGTCGCGCTGCAACTGCTCGGTCAATTGTTCGAGAAATTCCTTGCCGGCGGCGATACCAATATCACGATCGTTGGCGCGACTTCGGGCGATACCGGATCGGCAGCGATCGAAGCGGTTGCGGGGCGCGAGCATATCCAGATCTTCATGCTGCATCCCGAGGGCCGCGTCAGCGACGTTCAGCGCCGCCAGATGACGACGGTGCTCGCGCCGAATGTCCATAATATCGCGATCGACGGCAGCTTCGACGATGCGCAGGCGATGGTGAAGCGGCTGTTCGGCGACGCGGAAGCGCGCGAGCAAGTCACGCTCTCGGCGGTGAACAGCATCAATTGGGCGCGGTTGATGGCGCAGGTCGTCTATTATTTCTATGCCGCCGTCCGGCTTGGCGGCCCCGACCGCCCGGTGGCATTCAGCGTGCCGACGGGCAATTTCGGCGATGTGTTCGCGGGCTATGTCGCGGCGCAGATGGGGCTGCCGATTGCCAGGCTCGTCGTCGCAACCAACGTCAACGACATCCTCCACCGTGCCCTGACCAGCGGTGATTATAGCGCCGGGACGGTCACCGCGACCGCGACCCCCAGCATGGACATTCAGGTCAGCAGCAATTTCGAGCGGCTGCTGTTCGACCTCGCGGGCCGCGACGGCGCCGCGATCACCGGGATGATGGGCGAATTCGACACGAACCGTGCGATGTCGATTCCCGCCGATATGCTCGCCGGCGCGCGTGGGCTGTTTTCCAGCGCGAGCATCGATGGCGATGCGATGGCGCTCGCGCTGCGCTGGGCGCAGGAACATGGCGGGCAGATCATCGATCCGCACAGCGCGGTCGGCCTCGCCGCGGCGCGCGCGCTCGAGATTGATGCCGATATTCCGGTCGTCACGCTCGCGACCGCGCACCCGGCGAAGTTCCGCGAGGCTGTCGAGCGCGCGACGGGCTTGCGGCCGCCGCTCCCCGCGCGCCTCGGCAACCTGTTCGACCGCGAAGAACGCTACACGCGCCTGCCCGGCGACTATTATGCGGTGAAGGCCTTTGTCCTCGCGGAAGCCGCGCGTGGCTGATCTTCTGCCTCTCGTCACGCTCGTCGGCGAAGCATGGGATGATTATGGGCTGGTCGACAGCGGGAACGGGCGCAAGCTCGAACGTTATGGCCGCTATCGCTTCATTCGTCCCGAACCGCAGGCGATGTGGGCGCCCGCGCTGCCCGCCAGCGAATGGGACGCCGCCGACGGCGAATTCGTCCCGGCGTCGGACGACGACGGGGGCGGCCGCTGGTATTATAACAAGCCGGTTCCCGCCGAAGGCTGGCCGCTCGCGTGGCGCGAAACGCGTTTCACCGCGCAGTGCACGCCGTTTCGCCATCTTGGCTTCTTTCCCGACATGGCGCCGGTGTGGGACTGGCTGCGTACCCAAGTCGCCGATAAGGCTGATCCGGCTTTCCTGAACTTGTTCGGCTATACCGGCGTCGGCAGCCAGGCGCTCGCCGCCGTGGGCGCCTCGGTCACGCATGTCGACGCGTCAAAGAAATCGGTCGGACAGGCGCGCGAGAATGCCGCGCTCGCCGGCATGGCCGACAAGCCGGTGCGCTGGATTCTCGACGATGCCGGCAAGTTCACCGCGCGCGAGGTCCGGCGCGAGAAACGCTATGACGCGATCCTGCTCGATCCGCCCAAGTTCGGCCGCGGCCCGACCGGCGAACGCTGGCAGATCGAGGAGGGGCTTGCGCCTTTGCTCGCCGATTGCCGCCAATTGCTCGACGCGGACAGCCGCGCGCTGTTCCTGACCGTCTATGCCGTTCGCATGTCGGCGCTGGCGATTGGCGAATTGCTCGCACAGCTCTTCGCCGATCTGCCGGGTACGGTTGAATGCGGCGAACTGGCGGTGCGCGAAGAGGCGCGGGGGCTGTTGCTCCCGACCGCGATTTTTGCACGCTGGAGCCGTTGAGCGCCCGGCGCTCGTGCAAGCGGACCCGCCTTTGCGGTGAACCGAGCAACTCTGGGGTGCCGACCTCGTTGCTTGGACAGGGGCGGCACGGCTGGCTCCTCCAGCCGGTGTTTCGCCCCCGATGCCAAAGGAGAATTTCCCATGGCTGACACTCTCGCACGCGATGAAACGCATCGGCTGATTTCGTCGGAAAAGGTCGAAGGGACCAAGGTCTACAATCCGCAGAATGAAAAGCTTGGCACGATCGCCAATGTGATGATCGACAAACGGTCGGGCAATAGCGAATATGCCGTCATGGAATTCGGCGGCCTGTTCGGTCTTGGCAGCGATCGTTATCCGATTCCTTGGGACATGCTGACCTATGACGTCGACAAGGGCGGTTATGTGGTCGACATCGCCAAGGAAAAGCTGACCGGCGCCCCGCGCTATGCGCGTGACGACACGCCCGAGTATACCGATGAATATGGGCGGACCATCTACGGATATTACGGCCTCAGCTATCCAATGCTGTAATCTCCTACGCCATAATGACGAGGAGCCGCCGGAAACGGCGACCGGCCCGCTCCAACCTGCACATATAGAGCGTGATCGTTCGCGGCGCCGGTTTTCGGCCCGCGAACGATTTGCGTTCCATGATCTTTGCTGCATACGTTTGCCGCAGCAAAAAGCGCAGCATTGTGACCGAAATGTCACAGGCTGCGCGTTGACAATGAGAACGTTCCCATTTAGATAACGTTCACATTAAGCGAATGCCGCCAGCAAAAGAGCGGCTGATTTGGGAGGAATGGGGATGCGGGCGTCTCAAAAGCAGTGGCTTGGCAAATTTCTGGTCGGCACATCGGCGCTGTCGTTTATGAGTATGGCGCAGGCCGCCGTCGCGCAGGAAGTGCCGGCTGCGGATGAAGTGAACGGCGACGAGATTGTCGTCACCGGCATCCGCGCCAGCCTTGCCGCATCGGCAGACATAAAGCGCGAGGCGCAAGGCATCGTCGATGCGATTTCGGCCGAAGACATCGGCAAATTTCCCGATACCAACCTTGCCGAATCGCTGCAGCGCATCACCGGCGTGTCGATCGACCGTTCGAATGGCGAAGGCTCGCTGGTCACGGTTCGCGGTTTTGGTCCCGAATTCAATCTTGTCACGGTCAACGGCCGCCAGATGCCGACGGCTCTGATCGGCGATGGCGGCAGCGCGCCGTCGTCGCGCTCGTTCGATTTCGCCAACCTCGCCTCCGAAGGCATCGCGTCGGTCGAAGTATACAAGAGCGGCCGAGCGACGATCGAGTCGGGCGGCATCGGTTCGTCGATCAACATCCGCACGCCGCGCCCGCTCGACAATCCGGGCATGCGCGGCAGCCTGTCGGTCAAGGGCGTGTATGATTCGTCGCGCAACAAGGGCAACCCGATCACGCCTGAAGTGTCTGGCATTTTCAGCAGCACCTTCGCCGACGATACCATTGGGATCATGGTCGCGGGATCCTATCAGAAGCGCAAGTCGAGCACGAACACGGCCAATGTCGGCTGGCGCGACGGCTATCTGGGTAACGAAAACAACTGGGGGTCGCTTGCGCAACCGGGTACGCCGCGTGCTGCCAACATCACCAACCGGCCCGACCCGACGGATGTGTACCAGGTCCCGCAGAACGCGTCTTATGACCTCAACGATGTCAATCGTGAGCGCATCAACGGGCAGGCGGTATTGCAATTTCGTCCGAGCGACGCGTTCACCGCGACGGTCGACTATATCTATTCGCGCAACACCGTTGAAACGCGGAACAGCAATGTCGGCGTGTGGTTCAACCATGAAGACACATCGAGCGCGTGGACCGATGGCCCGATCGCGGGTCCGCTGTTCTACACCGAACGCTTTGCGGCGCCCACGGGCGTTCCGGGGCCGAACGCGCTCTATGGCGGCAAGGATTTGTCGTACAGCGGCGCGCTGACCGAGAACCGCGCCGAGAACAACTCGATCGGCGTCAATCTGGAATGGAAGGGGCCGGGCGGCGTCACGTTCGAGCTCGACGGTCATCATTCGACGGCGGAGGTCAATCCGGTCAACCGCTTCGGGTCGAGCATGTCGCTAGGCAACGCAGTTTTCGGTGTCCAGAACCAGTCGATCAACTTCGAAAATGACCTGCCGATCATTTCCTATGGTATGTTCCCCGGCATCGATCCGCTGGACGCGTCGCTGATCGCCCCGACCGGGAACGCGTTCCGCAACGCATTCTTCCGGAACCGGATCAACCAAGTCCAGTTGCGCGGGCAATATGATCATGATGGGGGATTCCTCGACAGCATCGATTTCGGCGTGTCTTACGTCGACAGCAAGGTGCGTTCGGCGTTCGGCACGATCCAGAACGACGATACCTGGGGCGGGGCAGGTCCCGCGTCGAGCATTCCCGACGACATCTTCTCGCTCGTGACGCTTCCCGACAAATTTCCGGGGCTCGCGCGCGACGGGATGATCCAGAGCTTCTATACCTTCGATTTCGAGCGCATGGCCGATCTGGTTGAGCAGAATTTCCAGACGTGCAGCAATCCGGCGACGGGTTCGGCGCAGCCGGGCACCTGCCTTGCCAATTTCAACACCGACCGGCGCATTTCGGAAAAGACGCTCGCGCCGTATCTGCAGGTCGCGACGGTGTTCGACCTGTTCCAGAATCCGGCGCATTTCCGGGCAGGCGTCCGCTATGAGACGACCGATATCTCTTCGGCGGCGCTGGTGCCGGTGCCCACCACGACCCGCTGGATCGGCGACAACGAACTCAATGTCGTCTTTTCGAATGAAAGCGACTTCACGCGGTTCAAGGGGTCCTACGACAATTGGCTGCCCGCGTTCGACTTCGACATGTCGCCGATGCAGGACGTCAAGCTGCGCGCATCATATAGCCACACGATCACCCGCCCCGACTATGCCAGCATGCAGGGCGGGCGCACGATCGATACGCTGTTCCGCGTTGGCGGGGGCACCGGTGCGCAGGGCAACCCGGGGCTGATCCCCTACAAGTCAAAGAATATCGACCTGTCGGCGGAGTGGTATTACGGGCGCGACAGCTATGTTTCGGCCGGGTATTTCCACAAGGATGTGAGCAACTTCATCTCCTCTACCCGCATCGACTCTAGCGCATTCGGGCTGACGACGCCGGTGAACGGGCCGCGCTGGAATGCTGCCATAGCCGCGCTCGGGGCCGATGCGACGGTGGCCGATATCCGGCAGTATATCATCACGACATTCCCCGACACGGTCACCGGCAATATCATCAATGCCGCGCCGGGCGATCCGCTGGTCAATTTCGAGATCACGACACCGATCAACAGCGACCAGAAGGCATCGATCAACGGCTGGGAATTTGCGATCCAGCACAGCTTCTGGGATACGGGCTTCGGCGTCATCCTGAACTATACGATCGTCAACGGCGACGCGACGTACGACAATACGCAGCCGTCGTCAGTGCCGCAATTCGCGCTGACCGGGCTCAGCGACAGCGCCAACGCGGTCGCTTTCTATGACAAGAACGGGCTTCAGGCGCGTGTCGCCTGGAACTGGCGTGACGAATTCCTTGCCGGAACGGGCCCCAATCCCTTCTATACAGAAGAATATTGGCAGATCGACGCAAGCGCGAGCTATGAGTTCATTCCCGGACTCACCGGCTTTGTCGAGGTGATCAACCTGACCGGCGAAGGGCGCCGCGGGCACCTTCGAAGCAAGAATAATGTCACCTTCGTCCAGCCCGGCTTTGCCCGCTATGCGGCGGGGGTCCGGTTCAGCTTCTAAAGCGCGCGGGGCATTTCCGCCGCGTCGCAGGCAAGAGGGTCGCGCCTTTCGGGGTGCGGCTCTTTTGCGTGACGACGGCGGCAAGCTGGCTTAGGATCGACGGCAATGAACGAAGCGATCGAGAGGATTGTCATCGTGGGCGGCGGCACCGCCGGCTGGCTCGCGGCCTGTCTCCTTGCCAGCGCGCGCCGCGCTGTAAAGCTCGAAGTCACGCTGATCGAGGCACCCGATATCCCGACAATCGGCGTTGGTGAGGGAACCTGGCCGACGATGCGCGCGACGCTGTCGGCGATCGGAATCGGCGAGGCGGAATTTCTTGCCGCGTGCGACGGATCGTTCAAGCAGGGCTCGCGGTTCGACGGCTGGGTGACCGGCGCCGAAGACGACCGCTATCTTCACCCGTTCACCTCGCCGCCCGCTGCGCCCACCGCCGAGTTGCTCGCTGCATGGCAAGCGGGGTCGCCCGACCTGGCGTTCGCGGCGGCGATGACCGCGCAGGCGCATGTCTGCGCGTTCGACCTCGCGCCGCGCCAGCGCGCGATGCCCGATTATCAGGGGGCGGCGAACTATGCCTATCACCTTGACGCCGGCAAGTTTGCCGCGCTGCTTTCGGCGCATGCTGTCCAGCGGCTAGGCGTGCGGCATATATCGGACCATGTCGTCGGGGTGGCGCGGCGCGACGATGGCGGTATCGCCTCGGTTGCGACGCGCCAGCACGGCGATATCGCGGGCGACCTGTTCATCGACTGCACCGGCCATGCCGCGCTGCTGATCGGTAATCATCTGGGCGTTGCGTGGATCGACCGCAGCGACACTTTGTTCAACGACCGCGCGCTCGCGGCGCAGGTGCCCGTCGCCCCCGCTAGCGCGATCGCGTCGCAGACGGTGTCGACCGCGCATGACGCGGGCTGGATCTGGGACATCGGCCTGCCGGGCCGCCGCGGCATCGGCTGCGTTTATGCCAGTCGCTTTATGGACGACGATGCGGCCGAGGTGACCTTGCGCACCTATATTGCGCGCGTCCTGCCCGACGCGCCCGAGGTGCCGGCGCGGCGGCTGAGCTTCCCGACCGGGCACCGCGCGCGGTTCTGGGAAGGCAATTGTATCGCCGTCGGCCTGTCGGCGGGGTTCATCGAGCCGCTGGAGGCGTCGGCGATCGTGATGATCGAATTGTCGCTGAAGGCGCTCATCGACAATTTTCCGGCGCGCCGCGCGGCCATGCCGATCCACGCCGAGCGCTTTAACGAGCTGTTCCGCTATCGCTGGGACCGGATCGTCGAATTCCTCAAGCTCCACTATGTGCTTAGCCGCCGCGACGGGCCCTATTGGCTTGCGCAGCGTCACCCTGCACATATCCCGCCGCGGCTGGCGGAGATGCTCGCGCTGTGGCGCGACCAGCCGCCATCGGCTTGGGATTTCCCGCGCGTCGACGAGATTTTCTCGGCCGAAAGCCATCAATATATCCTCTATGGCATGGGCTATCCGGTGCCGGCCGATTTGCCGGCGAGCGAGCGGGCCGCGGCCTTGCTCGCCGAAAACCGGCAACGCGCGCGGTCGCTCGCCGCGGCGCTGCCAGCCAATCGCGATTATCTCGACGCGCTTCGCCCCGATAGCAATGCCGCAGCAGCGCGATAGGAAAGGAATTTGATGCCCAGCCACGCCGTCCTCGACAACAAGACCCACCGCGACCTTCGCATCCGGACCGATGCGGGAGCGGATCTGGGCGACGACGTCATGGCGACGCTGACGGTGCCGAGCGAGTTCCGGCGCGTGCAGGCGCATTTCCCGATCCTCTTCCGCCGCGAAACGGGGCGCGACGCGTTTACGGCGCTGGCGATGTTCGGATTCCAGAATGGCGAGAATCTGTTCCTCGACGGCGATCGCTGGGATGCGCGCTATCGCCCGCTGTCGGTGGCGATCCAGCCGTTTCTGATCGGGCGTCCGGCCGGTGGCGACGGTCCGGGTCAGGTGCATATCGACATGGATCACCCCCGCATTGCAGCGACGAGCGAGGGGGTTCGGCTGTTTGACGCGGAAGGCAATGCGACGCCGTATCTCGACGAGATCGTCGAACGGCTCGGCGACCTCGACGAAGGCTATCGCGACAGCGGTGCCTTCTACGACGCGCTGCTCGCCTATGACCTGCTCGAACCCTTCAGCCTCGAAGTCACGCTCGACGACGGATCGATCCATTCGCTCGTGGGCTTTCACATCATCGACGAGGCGAAGCTGCGCGCGCTTGATGGCGAGGCGCTCGGCGCGCTGCACGCGGCGGGGCATCTGATGCCGATGTTCATGGCGCTCGCGTCGCTGTCGCAGCTATCGGTGCTCGTCGACCGCAAGAACCGCAGGCTCGCCGGTGGCTGAGCGCGACCGCGCCATTTACGACCGTCTCGCGCCGGTGCCCGAGCGCGAATGGGATAAGGGGGCAGGGCTCGACGCGCTGCTGGAAGGCGCGCGCGAGCCATTTGTCCTGCGCGGCCTCGCCGCCGACTGGCCGCTGGTCGAGGCGGGCAAGCACTCGGCCCGCGACGCGCGGCGTTATTTGCTCGACCGCGCGCGCGATCGTCCGTTCAAGGTGTCGATCGGTCCGCCGGGGCACGACGGGCGCCTGTTCTACGACGCCGATATGGAGATGAATTTCCGCGTCGGGACGGGCAAGCTCGCCGACATCTTCGCCGGGATCGATCAGGCCGAGGCATTGGGCGAAGCCCGCACCGTCTATCTCGCGTCGATCGATATCCCGTCGCATTTCGACGGCCTCGACGAAGCCAATTCGGTCGATCTGGGCGACCGCGACCCGATCAGGAGTATCTGGATCGGCACGCGCACGCAGATTGCGGCACACAACGATTTTCCGGACAATCTCGCCTGCTGCGCCGTCGGTCGCCGCCGCTTCACCCTGTTTCCGCCGCACCAGTTCCGCAACCTCTATCTGGGGCCCATCGACAACACCCCTGCGGGCCGCGTCGTCAGCATGGTCGATTTCGACGCACCCGATCTTGCCGCGCACCCGCGCTTCGTCGATGCGATGGCCGAAGCGCTGACCGTCGAGCTGGAACCCGGCGATGCGATCTTCGTGCCCTCGATGTGGTGGCACCATGTCGAGGGGCTCGCGGACTTCAACATCCTGGTCAATTATTGGTGGCGGCGCACGCCGGCCTGGCTCGGCCAGCCGCAAGCCGCACTCAATCACGCGATCCTTGCGATCCGCGACCTGCCGGCCGAGGACAAGTCGATCTGGCGCGACCAGTTCGATCATTATGTCTTCGACAATGACGGCGGCGTCACCGACCATATTCCGGAAACCGCGCGCAGCATACTCGCCCCGCTCACGTTCGAGACGGCGGGTCGGCTGCGTGCCTTCTTGCTGAGGGCTTTGAGTAAATGAGCGACAAGAAACCTGTCCGCGTCGTCATCGCGGGCGGCGGCACCGCGGGCTGGATGATGGCGGCGGCCATCGCGCGCACGATGGGCAAGACCGTCGACCTGACGCTCGTCGAATCCGAGGCGATCGGGACGATCGGCGTCGGCGAGTCGACCATTCCCCCGCTCGTCAATTTCAACCGTATACTCGGCATCCCCGAGCCCGAATTCATGCGCGCGACGCAGGCGACCTTCAAGCTCGGCATCCTGTTCGACAATTGGAAGCATGACGGCGACAGCTATTTCCACAGCTTTGGCCTCAGCGGGAAGGATCATTGGTCGGCAGGGTTCCAGCATTTCTGGCTGAATGCGCGTGAGCGCGGGCATGAACAACCCTATGCCGACTATTGCCTCGAGCTTGTCGCCGGGATGCAGGGCAAATTTGCGCATCTGCCCGAAGAGCGGATGAATTATGCCTATCATGTCGATGCGACGCTTTATGGCCGCTACCTCCGCAAACTGGCCGAAGCCGACGGCTGCAAGCGCGTCGAGGGCAAGATCGCGCGCGTCGAGCTGGACGGCGAGACGGGCGATATCGCCGCGCTGCATCTCGATGGTGAGCGGCGGATCGAGGGCGACATGTTCGTCGACTGCACCGGCTTTCGCGGGCTGCTGATCGATGGCGCGCTGCACGCGGGGTTCGAGGACTGGAGCCACTGGTTGCCCAACGACAGCGCGATTGCGGTGCAGTCGAAACATCTCGGCCCGCCGATGCCTTATACGCAGGCGATCGCGCACGACGCCGGGTGGCAATGGCGCATCCCGCTGCAACACCGGATGGGCGCCGGGATCGTCTACACAAGCGGCTATCTGTCGCGCGACGAAGCCTATGACCGGCTGATGAGCAGCGTCGGCGAACCGCTGATCGAACCGTTCGACATCAAGTTCAAGGGCGGCGTGAGGCGCAAGCAATGGTATCGCAACTGCGTCGCCGTCGGCCTCGCGGGGGGCTTTGTCGAGCCGCTCGAGGCGACCACCGTGCATTTGATCCAGCGTGCGGTGCTCCGCTTCATCCGCCTGATGCCGAACGGCCGCGTCAGCGAGCGCGACGCGCAGGAGTTCAACGATCAGCAGCGGCTCGCCATCGAGCAGATCCGCGACTTTGTCGTGCTGCACTATAAGGCGACCAACCGCCGCGACAGCCCGTTCTGGCGCCATGTCGCAAACATGCCGGTCCCGGACTCGCTGCAGCAAAAGATCGAGCTGTTCCGCGAAACCGGCCGCGTCTTCCGCAAATATGAGGAATTATTCGCCGAGAATAGCTGGGTGCAGGTGATGATGGGGCAGGGGATTGAACCCCAATCCTATCACCCGATCGCCGAAAAGCTGCGCGACGATGAGGTCGAGCGATTGTTCCAGTCGATCCGCGACAATATCGCGCAGACTGTCGCGACGCTGCCCGACCATCATGCCTATGTCGCGCGCTATTGCGGCGCGGAGGCACCAAAAGCGGCATGATCCGCATCGCGGCGATCCTGATGCTGGCGGCCGCGTTCGGGGGCAGCGCGGCGGCGCACGAGCCCGCCGATGGCGGCTGGCGGCTCGCCTGGGCGGACGAGTTCGACGGCACGACGATCGACCGCGGCAAATGGGATTTCGACGTCGATTGCTGGGGCGGCGGCAACGGCGAGCGGCAATGCTATACCGACCGGCCCGCCAATGCGGCGGTCGAGGACGGCAAGCTGGTCATCACTGCGCGCAAGGAGGCGATGACCGGGCCCGCCTTTGCCTTGTCGCAGCGCGGCGACGCTGAAAAGGCGGCGGCGCAGGCGACCAAGCCGTTTACTTCCGCCCGCCTCGTCACGCGCGGCAAGGCGGCGTGGACCTATGGCAAGATCGAAGTGCGTGCCAAATTGCCGCAGGGGCAGGGGACGTGGCCCGCGATCTGGATGCTGCCCGAAGACAGCCATTATGGCAGCTGGGCGGCGTCGGGCGAAATCGACATATTGGAGGCGGTGAACCTCGGCGTGCCCTGCGCAACCTGCGCTGGCGGGATCGAGAACCGCATTCTCGGCACGCTGCATTTCGGCGGGCAATGGCCCGACAACAAGCATAAGGGCGACGAAACCGCGCTTCCAGCCCCGCTCGATGGGTTCCACGTCTTCGGCATCGTCTGGCAAAAGGGCAAGATCGTCTGGACGGTCGACGGCAGGCCCTATGCGACGCGCGTCGCGAGCGATTGGTCGACGAGTGGATCGAGTGATCCCGCCGCGCCGTTCGACCGGCCGTTCCACCTGATCCTGAACCTCGCGGTCGGCGGCGGGCTGGCTGAAGATCGCGGGCTGAAGGGAGTGGATGAAAGCGGCTACCCGAAAAACATGGAAATAGATTGGGTCCGCGTCTGGCAATGTGACGGTAATGCCGGTAGCGATTGCAACAAGATGGGGGATCAGGCGAAATAATGGGGCGTCGGCGGCAGTCGGTCACGATCAAGCATGTTGCGGCCGACGCGGGCGTGTCGCTGCAGACGGTGAGCCGCGTCATCAACGATGAACCCAATGTCCGGCCCGAGATGAAGGAACGCGTCCAGGCGTCGATCGACAAGCTCGGTTACGTCCCCTCGATCGCCGCGCAGCGGATGAGCGGATCGCGCTCCTATCTGATCCTCGCGCTCAACGACCGCGAACGCACGATCGCCGACTGGCGCGGCCGGCAGGGGGTCGACTGGGTCGACCAGATGCTGCTCGGCGGGATGCTGAAATGCGCCGAATATGGTTATCGGATGATCTTCGAGCTCGTCGACACGCACAACGACCATGTCGAACGCGAATTGCGCGCGGCGATCGCGGCGCTGCAGCCCGATGGCGTCATCCTGACCCCGCCGCATTCGGACAATCCGCTGATCGTCGGGCTGCTCGACCAGCAGAAAATCCCGTTCGCGCGCATCGGATCGCGCGGCGGCGCGGCGGGCATTGCGCTCACGATGGACGACGAGGGATCGGCGCGGCGTGCGACACGGCACCTGATCGATCTGGGCCACCGGCGCATCGGTTTCATTCCGGGCTCGCCCGAATATAGCCTGAGCCGCTGGCGCGTCGACGGCTGGGAAGCCGAAATGGCGACGGCGGGCCTTGCCACTGACGGCCTGCTTGCCGAGGGCGATTTTACCTATGCGTCGGGCGCCGCCGCAGCGCGGCACTTGCTGGGCGGTGCCAATCCGCCGACCGCGATCATCGCAAGCAGCGACCAGATGGCGCTCGCAACGCTCGAGGTCGCGCGCGACCTCGGCATCGACGTGCCCGGACAATTGTCGATCGTCAGTTTCGATAACACCCCGGTGGTCCGCTTCACCCAGCCGGCGTTGACGGCGATCGACCAGCCAGTCGCCGAAACCGCGTCGCGCGCGGTCGAACTGATCATTGCGGCGCAGCGCGGCGCGCCGCGCCCGACCGAACCGACGCGGGTGCAGGGCGCCCTCGTCCAGCGCGGGTCGACCGCAGCGCCGCCAGTCGCCGTTCATGGCTGACGCAGAGGGGCCGCGCCGCCAGTCTCTACTCTTCCTCCTGCTTTATGCGCTTGCCTGGGCGGGAGGGGCGATAGCCTATGTTCCCTTCCTGACCATTTGGCTGCCGGGGCGCATGACCGAGCTCGCGGGGGCCGCCGACGTCCAAACGCTCGGCTATGTTACCTTTTTCGGCGCAATTGCGGCGAGCGTCGGCGGCATCGGTTTCGGCTGGCTCAGCGACCGGACCCGCAATCGGCGCGGCTGGATATTGGCCGGGCTGGTCATGACGATCGCCTTGCTGCTGGTCGTTCCGCTGGCGCAGGATATCTGGTCGCTGGTGGCAATGATCGTCGCCTGGCAACTCACGCTCAACATGATGCTCGGACCGCTCGCGGCGTGGGCGGGCGACCTCGTCCCCGACGAGCAGAAAGGGCTGCTCGGCGGGCTGCTCGCCTTTTCGCCGGCGCTCGGCGGCTGGTCGGGATGGCTCGTCACATGGCCGGGGCTGGTGACGGCGGAGCAGCGGCTCGTCGTCATTGCATCGTTGGTGGCAAGTGCCGTCCTGCCGGTGCTGTTGCTCGGGCGTCCGCGCCCGTTCCCGCAGCTCACCGCGCCGCCTCCCGCGCGCGCCGCGAACGAGCGGCCGCGCCGACCGACGGGTCCGGCGGTGCGAATGTGGCTGGCGCGCCTGCTCGTCCAGATCGCCGAGGCTGCGCTGTTCGCCTATCTTTATTTCTGGTTCCGCTCGATCGATCCCGGCATGCACGACAATGAAAAGGCACGATTGTTTGGCATGGCGCTGACGATCGCGATCCCGATTGCGCTGGCAAGCGGCCGTTGGGCCGACCGCAACGATCGGCCGTTCGTGCCGCTTGTCGCCGCGGCGGCGGTGTCGAGCATCGGCATGGTCGGTATGGCGCTGGCGACGGGTTTGGATGCGGCGAAGGCGAGTTATCTCGTTTTCGGTATCGCCTCGACGGTGTTTCTGTCGCTCCATAGCGGCCAGACGTTGCGCATCCTGCCGCGGTCGGATCGGCGCGGGCGCGACCTTGGCATCTTCAACCTCACCAATACCGTGCCGTCGCTGATCATGCCGTGGCTGACGATCTCGCTCGTTCCCGGCTTCGGTTTCGACGCGCTGTTCCTGCTGCTCGCCGGGCTCTCCGTCGTCGCGGTGCTGCTGCTTGCGACGATGCCGCGCCAGCGCTGATCCAATCAGAGAACAGGGCCCTTGATTTCATCCGGTCACTATGCGAAATGAAATTTGATAACGTTCACATTAGAGGGATGGGAGAGACGATGCGCCGACAGGCAATGGTCATGGCGACTGCGCTGCTTTTGGCAGGAACCGCGACGGCGGCACCCGAAACGACGGCGACGGACGCGGCAACGGTTCATCCTGAACTATGGCCGGCGGCAAAAAGCCCAGCGGCGATTTCAGATGCCAGGACCGAAGCGCGGATCGACGCGCTGATCAAGAAGATGACGGTCGAACAGAAGGTCGGCCAGCTGATTCAGGCCGATATCAGCACGATCACGCCAAAGGATCTCGAAACCTATCCGCTGGGGTCGATCCTCGCGGGCGGGAACAGCGGCCCGAACGGCAATGAACGCTCGACCGCGGCTGATTGGGCGAAGTTGGTCGGCGATTTTCGCGCGGTGTCGCTGCGTCCGCGGGCAAATGGCGTCGCGGTTCCGATCATCTTTGGGGTCGATGCCGTCCACGGGCATAACAATATCCCCGGCGCGACGCTGTTCCCGCACAATATCGGCCTCGGCGCGGCGCGCGATCCTGAGCTGATCCAGCGCATCGGCGCGGTCACCGCCGCCGAAATTGCGGGTAGCGGCATCGAATGGACCTTCGCTCCGACGCTGGCGGTGCCGCAGGATTTGCGCTGGGGCCGGAGCTATGAGGGCTATGCCGCTGATCCGAAGCTGATCGCCGACTATGCCAAGGCGATGGTGATCGGGCTGCAAGGCCCGCTGGTTGCCGGCAAGACGGTCGACGCGCAGCATGTCGCCGCGACCGCCAAGCATTTCCTCGCCGACGGCGGGACGTTCGAGGGCAAGGATCAGGGCGACGCGAAGATCGATGAAAAGGAACTCATCGCCAAGCATGCCATGGGTTATCCCGCCGCGATCGACGCGGGCGCGCTGACCGTCATGGCCAGCTTTTCGAGCTGGCAGGGGGTCAAGCATCATGGCAACAAGGGCCTGCTCACCGACGCGCTCAAGGACAAGATGGGCTTTGCGGGCTTCGTCGTCGGCGACTGGAATGGCCATGGGCAGGTTGCGGGATGCAGCGTCACCGATTGCGCGCAGTCGATCAACGCGGGGCTCGACATGTTCATGGCCCCCGACAGCTGGAAGGGGCTGTTCGACAGCACGCTAAAACATGCGAAGGATGGCACGATATCGGCCGCGCGGCTGGACGATGCGGTTCGCCGCATCCTGCGCGTAAAATATAAGCTCGGCCTGTTTCCCGAAGGCCATGTCGATCGCAGCATAGTGAAAGCGGTCGGCACGCCCGAGCATCTTGCGATCGCGCGTGAAGCGGTCGCCAAGTCGCTCGTCCTGCTCAAGAATAATGGCAGCGTCCTGCCGATCAAGCCCGGCGCGCGCGTGCTCGTCACCGGCCCCGCGGCCGACAGCATGGCGATCCAGTCGGGCGGCTGGACGATCAGCTGGCAGGGGACCGACGTCGTGCGGTCGGACTTCCCGAACGGACAGACGATCTGGGAGGCGCTCGATAAGTCGGTGCGCGATGCGGGCGGTGTCGCCACGCTGTCCGATGGCGGCGTGTTCAAGGAAAAACCCGACGTTGCGATCGTGGTGTTCGGTGAGGCGCCCTATGCCGAGTTCCAGGGCGATGTCGCGACACTCGACTATCAGCCGTCGGAGGCGACCGACCTTGCGACGCTGAAGAAGCTGAAGGCCGCGGGCATTCCCGTGGTCGCGCTGTTCCTGTCGGGCAGGCCGATGTTCACCAACCCCGAAATCAATGCCTCGGACGCCTTTGTCGCGGGCTGGCTGCCGGGGTCGCAGGGCGCCGGCGTTGCCGATGTGCTCGTGGCGGGCAAGGACGGCAAGACGCCCCGTGTCTTTACCGGCACACTGCCTTTCGCCTGGCCCGCCGACGCGCGCTCGCCGGTCGAAAAGCCGCAGTTCGCGGTCGGCTATGGCCTGAAATATGGCGAAAGCACGACGGTTCCGCAGCTTTCGGAAGAGCTGGGCGTCGACATCACCGCGGCGCTGAACGTCGAGAATTTCTTTTCGGGGGGCCGCGCGCGGGCGCCGTGGGTGCTTTCGATTACCGATGCGGGGGGCAAGCGTCCGGTGGAATCGGCGCCGATCGCCAGCCCCGGCGGCATGATCGCGGCGCGCTCGGTCGATGTGCGCGCGCAGGAGGATGGCAAGTCCTTTGTCTGGACCGGCCCGGCGACGCTCGAGCTGACCGGACCCTATGCCGACCTCTCGCGCCAGCTTAACAACAGCTTCGCGTTGCGCGTCGAATGGCGGGTCGATGCGATCGGCAGCGCGCCGGTCAGCCTCGCGCTGGGCGGCAAGGCGTTCGACATCTCGGCCGCGGTGAAGGCGGCGCCAAAGGGGCAAGTGTCGACGATCAAGGTGCCGCTGCGCTGCTTCGCCGATGCTGGCGCCAATCTGCGGCAGGTCGACAATGCGGTGACGGTCCAGGCCGACAGGGGTTTTGCGGCCACGCTGCTGAATACGAATGTCGAGGCGGTTGGCGAGAATCTGCCTTGCCCGCCCGCAGTAAAATGACAAGACCGGAACCCAGCTTAGCCTGAGCCAGGGTCGGGGAGAGAGATAATGGCACTAGCGCCAGATTTAACGTCGGGCAGTGGTCCCCACGCCGGCGAAGGACAGGGGACGCACGTCGACGCGCCCGAATTGCGGCTGTTCGTGATGGGGCTGTTCTTCATTTTCGGCGGCATCACCAGCCTGAACGACGTGATCATTCCGAAACTCAAGGAATTGTTTACGTTGAACTATACCCAGGCGATGCTGGTGCAGTTCTGCTTTTTCACCGCCTATCTGGTGATCGGGATTCCGGGAGCGAAGCTGGTCAAGAAGATCGGCTATATGCGCGGCGCGGTGGCGGGATTGCTGACGATGATGGTGGGCTGCCTGCTCTTCATCCCGGCCTCGCAAAATGCGGTCTACGGCCTGTTCCTCTTCGCGCTGTTCGTCCTCGCGAGCGGCGTGGTCATTGTTCAAGTCGTCGCCAATCCGCTGATCTCGCTCCTCGGCAAGCCCGAGACGGCGCATAGCCGACTGACCTTTGCGCAGGCTTTCAACTCGCTCGGAACGACGATCTTTCCGATCGTGGGCTCGGTGCTGATTCTCGGCAGCCTGGCAACGATGAAGGCGGAAGATTTGTCGGGCGCGGAGCTCGACGCCTATCGCACCGCCGAAA
Organism: uncultured Sphingopyxis sp.; assembly: GCA_964426485.1. Lineage (GTDB taxonomy): Bacteria > Pseudomonadota > Alphaproteobacteria > Sphingomonadales > Sphingomonadaceae > Sphingopyxis. The sequence continues at coordinate 46,412 of CAYRQX010000016.1, forward strand.
GCCAGGCGATCGTCCACGGCTATCTTGGCATCGCGGTCGCCTTGCTGGTGGTCGCGGGCGCCGTCTGGATCTTTCGCAACCGGCTGCAGGGCGAAAAGCATGAGGCAAGCGCGGGCCTTGCCGGCTTCGACCTGCTGAAGCGCCCGCGCTTCGGTTTCGGCGCGCTGTGCATTTTCCTTTATGTCGGCGCAGAGGTGTCGATCGGGTCGCTGATCGTGAATTATCTGATGCAGCCCGGCGTCATGGGGCTTGCCGAGCAGGCGGCAGGCAAGCTGATCGGCCTTTATTGGGGCGGCGCGATGATCGGCCGCTTTATCGGATCGGGCCTGATGCGCGTGGTCAGCCCCGGCAAGCTGCTCGCCTTCGTCGCTGTCGGCGCGATTACGCTGATCCTGATTTCGACCAATATGGCCGGCATGGTGTCGGGCTACAGCCTGCTCGCGGTCGGCCTGATGAACGCGATCATGTTCCCGACGATCTTCAGCCTTGCCTCCGAAAAGCTCGGCAGCCGGGCGGCGGACGGGTCGGGGATCATCAACGTCGCGATCTTTGGCGGTGCGGTTGTGCCGCTCGCGACTGGCGCGGTCGCCGACCTGACCGGCAGCCTCGCGACGGCGATGCTGCTTCCGGCGCTCTGCTACGCCGTCATCGCCTGCTTCGGCGTTTATGCCCGGCGCCCTGCGATCTGACGAATAAACCGCGGGCGATCGCGCTCTGGTGCGCGACCGCCCGCAGCCTCCCGCCCCCTCGCGGGAATCCCCGGGAATTCAGGCCGGGTCGGCGATTTCGATCCGGTTCCGGCCGCCAGCCTTGGCCTTGTAGAGCGCGGCATCGGCCGCCTTGAGCGCCGCGCGCGTGTCGCCATAGCCAAAGACGTCGGCGACCCCGCCCGAGAAGGTGATCTGGCCAAAGGGTTCGTCGGTCTTGCGGTTGATGAGCCGCCGGTCGGCGAGCGCTTCGCGCGCATCGTCCAGCTTTTCGGCCGCCTGCGACGGGGTCAGCCCGCGGAACAGCATGACGAATTCTTCGCCACCGTGTCGCGCGACATGGCAATGATCGTTCGAAATCCGCGCCAGCGTATCGGCGATGGCCTTGATGACGCGATCGCCGGCTTCGTGTCCGTGGAGGTCGTTGACCTTCTTGAATTCGTCGATGTCGCAAAAGGCGATACTGAGCGGCTCGACCGCAGCGCGCGCTTCCTTGTAATGCCGGTCGAGCAGGATTTCGAAGGCGCGGCGGTTGGGCAGTCCGGTCAGATAATCGAGCTCGGCATCGCGCTTGGCGCGGTCGAGGCTGCGGCGAAGCGCCTTGGCTTCATCCTCGCTCTTGCGCATGTCGTCCTCGGCCTTGCGCGTGCGTTCCAGCATGACCTTGGCAAGATCGGCGAGGCTGGAGACGATGCGCCCCGTCTTTTCGAGCTGTTCGAGGTCGACGACATGCTGTTCAAGCTCGGTGCCATAGTCGGTGGTGGCGGTCCGCGCTTCCTTCGTATTCGCCTGAAAAGCTTCGATATTGGTTTCGAGACGCGTCATCAGCCGGTCGAGTTCGACGCGGTCGGGCTGGTGACTTTCCTGTTCGTCGACCTCGTTCAGCCATTTCTGGTTGATGCCCTCGGGCGAATGCGCCTGCGCGACGATTTGCCGCGCGAGCCGCGGGTTGCGTCCCGAGAACGCGCTGTGGGCGAGCAGCAGATTGGTAGGCGACACGTCGAGGTCATTGTCGACGAGGAAGGAGGTGATCGAGGCGGCGAGTTCGTATCGCGCCTGCCGTACAAGGCTTTGAGGCCCCGATTCATCCGGCGGCGCATGGCTGCCTTCGGGGGGCGCGCCGGTCGATTGGCGAAGCCCCAGCCAACCCAGGAACCGTCCTACCGGCTCGTTCGATTGTGTCGCTTTGGTGGTCATGCGATGTTTAACGAGCGCCAACGGCGGGATTTAAGCGCGTTTTGGCCCATTCTGGAGGGAATTTTTGTCGATGTTCGCGCTTGCGCCCGGCGGATTCCCCAATCCCTGCGTCAAAACAGCGATTTAGCCTCCGTCGTCAGCGAACGGCCGCGCGAAGGCTTATGCGACGCAGCGCATCGCGAAGGCCCAGAAAAGCGCTTTCTGTTGATATTCGCTTTTCAGGTCGGCGCTGCCCTGATGGCCGCTGTCCATGTCGGTGTGCAGCAGAGCGGGATTGCCGCTCGTCGAACGGCGCCGGACTTCGGCGACCAGCTTGGCGGGCTCCCAATAGGCGACACGGTCGTCTTTCAGCCCCGCCGTGCACAGCAGGGGCGGATAGGCGGCCGCCCGGACATTTTCATAGGGTGAGATGGAGGCGATATAGTCATAGGCCTTGGGATCGGCGAGCGGGTCGCCCCAGTCGGGGCGAAACAGCGGCACGAGCGGGTGCGCGCCATCGCTCATCGTGTTGAGCATATCGACGAAGGGCACCTGCGCGATCACGCCGCCCCATAGCGTCGGCGCGATATTCATGCTGGCGCCGACGAGCAGCCCGCCCGCCGACAGGCCGTAAGCGACGACCTTGCCCTTGGCCGTATAGCCCTCGGCTGCCAGATGTTCGGCGCAGGCGACAAAGTCGGTGAAGCTGTTGCGCTTGGTGAACTTGCGTCCGCCCAGAAACCAGCGCCGACCCTTCTCCGACCCGCCGCGGACATGCGCGATCGCATAGCGCCAGCCGCGATCGACGAGTGCGAGCGCGGGGATCGAAAATTCGGGATCGCTCGGCACGCCGTAAGCGCCATAGCCATATTGCAGGAGCGGCGCCTTGCCGTCCTTCGGCGCGCCGCGGCGCGAGAGCAGGGTGATCGGCACCATTTCGCCATCGGGGGCGGGCGCGAACAGCCGCTCGACCTCATAATCGTCGGGGTCGAAATTCGCGACCGCCTGCCGCTGGATGATAGTCTGAGCGCCGCTCGCCAGATCGACGCGGATCCAGCGGCGCGGCGATTTGGGCGACTGGTGGACGATCATCACCGACGATGCGGCATAGCTTTGCTCGGCTGGCAGTTCGATCGTGTAGGCGGGCTCGTCGAAGGCGACCATATGTTCGGTCCCGTCGCGGCGCCGGATGACGATCCGGTGGAGCCCGTCGACACGCTCGAGGCGTACCAGCGCGGCTGCGAAGGGCTGGACCTGCAGTATCGGTGTGCCTGCGCGGTGCGGGACGAGCGTGGTTAGCGTGCCAAAGCTCGTTGGATCGAGGCGCAGCAGCGCCATGTCGAACGCGTCGTCGGCGTCGGTGAGCGCGATCAGGGCGCCGTTCCATTCGTCGATTTCATAGCGCACCCCGATCTTGCGGGGCCAGACGACGGCAGGTGCTCCGGTTTCGTCGGCTGCGGAAACCAGACGGACTTCCGCGGTTTCGGGACCGGCGAGGGTCAAAGCGACAAAGCCGTCGGCGGCCGTACGTTTGACCTGCATGAAGATTGCGGGGTCTTTTTCCTCATAGACAAGCTCGGTGGTCTTGCCGTCGGCCGAGGTGCGGTACAGCCGCGTCGGCCGGTTGCGCGCATCGCGCCATATCCAGAACAACCATTGCGAAGAAGGTCCGAAGACGAGCCCGCCATAGCCATAGGCATCCTTGTCGACGATTGTCCGCACCTCGCCGGTTTGGTTGTCGCGAATGACAATGCGGTGGCGGTCGTTGCCGATGACATCCTCGGCCCAGGCGAAATAGCGATGGTCGGGGCTGGGCTGATGCCCGGTGCTGCGGAAATAGGGCTGGCCCTTTGCGCGCGCCGCCTCGTCGACCAGCTGCTCGGGCTTGCCGCCCTTCCGGCTGCGCGTGAAGATTGCATGCGCCGCGCCCGCCGGACGCGCCGAACCATAGTCCCAGCCGTCCTTTTCGAGCGCCGGCGCCGCCAAATCGCTCGACGCGAGCGCGAGCATCGCGCCCAGCAGTTTTGCGCGCTCGCCGGCCAGCGGCGCCAGGATTGCGTCGGCATAGCCATTCTCGGCCTGCAGCATGGCGCCGACGGCTTTGGGCAAATTGTCCCGCGTGCGCTCGCCCTCGGCGGGGACGAACTTCATCCAGCTATAGGCGTCGTCGCGCTGGCGGCCCAATTGATCGATGATATGCGAAATGCGCGGCGATTGCGGGGGAGCGACGCTGGGCCAGCGCGCGGCGGAAAAGTTTTCGAGTGCCGATGCGGTGCGGTTCCCCAGCAAGAGCGCCGCCATCGCCACGCTGCTCATAAACGCTCTTCGACCCTTGTTCTCGATGCTCTGCATGCGACCCTCTTCGACCGATGGCGATGTTGCGTCCAGTCTATGACGCCCCGATTGGCTTACTGCACCGATCAGGCCACCCAATCCACCGATCGGGCAAATTGGCGGCAATCGCCTGCGAAACTGCGCTTTTTCGCGGGAGCGCGCTGGCCCGATCCGGCTGGAAACTGGCCCGACCATCGCCGTCACGCCAGTTTCGCATGATAGCTTGAGCATCGGATCTTCTTACCAATTGGCATTATCAATAAGGGAGGCAAAAATGGGGTTTGCATCGATCAGGCGGCTTGCGGCGTGTGGCATTTCGGTCCTGGCGCTGGGGCAGGCATCGGGCGCGCTGGCGCAAGAGATCGACGACAGCGAGATCGTCGTCACCGCGGCAAAGCGCGAGCAGTCGGTTCGCGACGTCTCCGGATCGGTGACCGCCGTCAGCGAAGCGACGCTGCAAAAGCTGAATGCCCAGAGCCTCTCCGACTATATCACCCGCGTCCCAGGCGTGATCTTCAACGATTACCAGCCGGGCGTGTCGGAGGTGGTGATCCGCGGCGTCGCCTCGTCGACCTATCATGAAGCGAACCAGGCAACGACGGGCTATTATCTCAACGAAGTCCCGCTGATCGAACCCGGCTTCCCGCTAGTCATCCCCGACGTCGACAGCTTCGATGTGTCGCGCGTCGAGGTGCTGCGCGGGCCGCAGGGCACGTTGTTCGGATCGTCATCGCTCGGCGGAGCGATCAATTATGTAGTGAACGAGGCCGATCCCAGCCGTTTCGATGCAGGCTTCGAAGGCAATCTCGCGACCACCAAGGGCGCCGGCGAGGCAAGCTATGCCGCGAAGGCGATGGTCAACGTGCCAATCGCGACCGACAAGCTCGCCGTCCGCCTCGTCGCGCTCCAGCGATACGACGCGGGCTATCTGAACAACACGCTGCTTGGCGAAGACGGCAGCAACGACCTGCGGGTCAGGGGGCTGCGCGGGTCGATCGTCTTCACGCCGACCGAGGCGACGCGCATTTCGGCGCTCAGCATGTATCAGGAATATGATCTAGACGATCAGACCTATGTGATCTTCGGTCCGCCCAAGACGTTCGACCGCGCGACCAATGTCGCCGAGTTTCAGGACACGAGCTTCATGATGCACAGCCTGCGGATCGAGCAGGATCTGCGCTTTGCGACCTTGACGGCCGTCGGCAGCTATACCGAGAAGAAGGCCAATCTGGCATTCGACAATTCGATTTTCGGCGGCAACGACCCGCGCACCGACACGCCCGAACTGGCGAGCAGCGACGGCAAGTCGAAGACCGAATATGGCGAGCTTCGGCTCGCGTCGCCCGATGGAGGACGCTTCCGCTGGCTCATTGGTGCCAATTACACGCGGCTCCGCTCGAACAACACCGACGGCACCTTTATCGAAGGCATCGCGGATTATATCGACGCGAACCCTGGCGAATTCGACGGCCAGCCGGGCAGCGAACTCGCCCCCGGCGACCTCGCGACGCGGACGATCAGCAGCAACCGCGTGACCGAAAAGGCGATCTTCGGCGAGGCGTCGTTCGACATTGTCGATGCGTTGACGCTGACGGTCGGCGGACGCCTGTTCGAATATCGCTCGCGCCCGCGCCTGCAATATCTGCCCAACGCCAATCTGGTCGATCCGTTCGATTTCGCCCCGGCGGCGAGCAAGGATTCGGATTTCATCCCGAAAGTCTCGCTGACGTACAAGCCGTCGGACGATTTCATGGTCTATGCGCTTTATTCGGAGGGTTTCCGCATCGGCGGCGTAAACGTCTATTCGGCCGCGGTTCCCGGCCTGCCGCTGACCTTTGAAAGCGACACGACGAAGAATTACGAGATCGGGACGCGGTTCGACCTGATCGACCGGACGCTCAGCGTCGATGTCACCGCCTATCATATCGACTGGGGCAATGTGCAGGCGCGCCTGTTCACGCCGGTCGATTTCAACGCCTATACGGTGAATGGCGGCGGCGCCGACATCGACGGCGTCGAAATCAGCCTGAACCTGCGGCCGACGCGGAACCTGACCTTCTCGTCGAACATCGCCTATAATGATGCGCGGCTGTCGTCGCTGCTGCCCGACAGCTTTGCGCCTGGCGGCGGTTATGCAAAGGGAACGCGCCTGCCGGGGGCGTCCGAATGGACGCTGTCGAACTCGCTCGACCTGAGCTTCCCCGACATGTCGCTGAAGCCGCGGTTCGGCATCGCGCACCGCTATCTGTCGAGCGCGCCGGTCGATTTCGCTGGGTCGCTGGAGAAGGGCGATTTCCACCTCGTCGACCTCAACGCGTCGGTGACGGTAAGCGACCGGATCGAATTCAGCGTCTTTGCGAAGAATCTGTTCAACCAATATGGTGTTTTGAACGCGCCCTTCGCCTTCGCGGGGTCGGTCGCACGGCCGCGCACGCTGGGGGCGAGCCTGCGGTTCAGCCTGGATTGAGGACAGATACTCCCCGTCGCGGAGCGATGGGGAGGGGACCGTTCGCGAATCGAATGGTGGAGGGGCTGCGGCCTTGCGACAAAGCCCCTCCGTCAGCGCTGCGCCTTCGGCGCAGTTCATCCTGAGCGCCTGAAAGGCAGTCCAGGGCGCTGCCACCTCCCCACCGCTTCGCGGCAGGGAGGATCAAATCAAAAACCCGACAGAAAAGCGGCGACATTCTTGCCGAGATCGTCGACGGCATAGCCGCCCTCCATCACGATCAGCGTCGGGATGCCGAGCGCCGCGATACGGCCTGCCAGCACCACATAATCCGCGCGTTCGAGCGCGAAGCTCGAAATCGGGTCGCTGCTGTGCGTGTCGGCGCCGAACGAGACGACGAGAAACTTCGCGCCCCAATCCGAAATAGCCGTCAGCGCGGTTTCCAGCGCAGGCGCATAGCTCCGTCCATCGGTGCCGCGGGGCAGGGGGAGGTTGAGCGTCGCGCCTTCGCCAGCACCTTCACCGGTCTCATCGGCATGGCCCCAGTAAAAGGGATAGTCGGTGCGCGGGTCGGCGTGGATCGAGGCGAAGAAGATGGCGGGATCTTCGTAGAAAATGTCCTGCGTGCCGTTGCCGTGGTGATAGTCGATGTCGAGCACCGCGACCGGTCCGAGGCCGCGCGTGTGCGCTTCGCGCGCCGCCATCGCGGCGTTGTTGAGGTAGCAATAGCCGCCCATATAATCGCGCCCGGCATGATGGCCGGGCGGGCGGCACAGCGCGAAGGCGTGCGCCTCGCCGCCCGTCGCCAGATGGTCGAGCGCAGTCAAAGCGCCTTGCGCCGACCAATAGGCCGATTCCCAGGTGCCCGCCGCGATCGGCGTCCCTGCGTCATAGCTGTATGCGCCAAGATCGGCGTCGATCCGGCCGAAGGCGAGCGGCCGGCGGCGTCTGATCGGGAAGGTGTAGCCAATCGCATCGCCATTGCGCCCTGCGGCGAGCCAGTCGCGATGCGCGCGTTCGAGAAAGGCGAGATAATCGGCATCGTGCACGGCCAGCAGCGGTGCCATCCCGAATTCACGGACAGTGCCCCATTTGCTGAATTGTTCGACAATGGAACGCGGGCGTTCGGCATTTTCGGCATAGGGCACCCAGTCTCCATTGTGCAGTTCGCGCAAGGGGGCGTGGGCGGTCTGGCGATCGTCGAAAAAAAGCTTCACCTCTGTCCTTCCATCCATTTCGCCAGCGTCCGGTCGCCGTGGCCGGCGGCGATCTCGGCGAATCCCTCGGCGCTTTCATCCTGTCCAAGCTTGAAACTGTGCTCGGCAGAGCGGACGTGGGCGCGAAACGCGATGATCTGATCGAGCATCTTTTCATAGCGCGGCCCAAGGCTTTCTGTCGACCAGTCGCCACCTTCCATCTTCGCGACAAGCCGCTCGATCGCCTCGCGCGTTTCATCGCCGACGAACTCGACCTCGACGGTGAAGCGCAGCACCGCATAATTCCACGTCGGCGCCCAGTCGGGCCGCGACAGCAGCGCCGTCGGGATATAACCCGCCGGCCCGTTGAACAGAATCAGTCCGCGCGGGTCCGCCCGGAAATCGGTGACAAGCGCATTGCGCAGGGCGCAATGACCGAACAGCGCGACGACGGCGCCGCGGTCATCGGTTTCGGCGATCAACGGCAGCGGACTGGCGTTGAACGCGCCCGATATAATCCAGGCAAGCGGGTAATCGGCGATCAATTGCCGAACGTCGGCGGCATCGCGCGGATCGAACAGCGCCGTCATGCCCCGACAATATCACGGATCCACGCCGCCTGCTCATCGAAAGCGCGGCTCGCGAGGGGGGCGATCGATACGGCCTCCAGAAAGCTGTGCGTTGCCCCCTGATAGGTGACTGCGCGCGTCGCGACGCCTGCCGCCTCGAGCTTGCCGGCAAAGGCGTCGTTGCAATCGGCCAATAGGTCGCATTCGGCGATGGCGAGGAAGGCGGGCGGCAGTCCGGCGAGATCGGCATGCAGCGGCGCGACCAGGGGGTCGGCAAGCTGCTCGGCGCTATCGACATAATTGGCCCAAAAGGCATCCATTTCGTCCGCCTCCAGCGAATAATCGCCAGCGCCGAAGCGGGCATAGCTTGGCGTGCGTTCGGGCGCGAAGGCGCCGTAATTGAGCAGCATCGCGGCGGGAAGCGCGCGCCCGCGCTGACGCTGCAACAGGCACGTCGCAACCGACAAATTGGCCCCCGCGGAATCGCCGCCGATCAGCACGCGATCGGGATCGAGGTTGAGCGACTCCGCCTGCGCCGCGATCCAGTCGAGCGCGGCCGCGCATTCCTCCAGCGCGACCGGAAATTTGCTTTCGGGTGACAGGCTGTAATCGATGCCGAGCACCGCGATCCCGGCGCGCGCGGCATATTCACGCATCATCCGGTCGTGCGTGTCGATGCTGAACAGCGTCCAGCCGCCGCCGTGAATATAGAGCATGACCGGCAGCTTTGCGTCGGCGACCGGGCGATGCAGCCGCAGGCGGACGCCGCCCATGTCCAGTTCGCGGCTCTCCACCATTATCGGGCCACCTTCGCGCCACGGCTGGCGCACGCGCTCGGCGACGGCGCGGCGCACCGCCATGCTTGCCCCCGCTGGCGCGCCATGCTCGGCATAGGCGGCGTCGATCGCATCGACAAAGCGCCGGATGTCGGGGTCGGCCATGTCATTCTGCATGACGCTCAAGCCCTTTGACATATTTCGCATATCCTTCCCGAAACGATCCTTGGTTGCCTGATAGCTTTTGCGCACCCGCATCTATCGCCCAATTGGGCCAATCACCGCACCGGACAGGCCAGTGGATACACTATCGCTGGTCGGCGGTGATTGCGGCCTATATTGTGTAATTGTCTAATGGTTGTAAGGATTGGGCCATGAAGCATAGTGCCGATGTTCTGACCAGTAACCGCCCGGTCATTGCGCTGCAGGATGAATATCCTGCTGGCTTCATAGATCCGATGCACAGCCACGACCATATCCAGATTCTGTACGCCTCGTCGGGGGTGATGTCGGTCCGAACGCCCGATACCAGCTTCGTCATCCCGCCACAGCGCGCCGTATGGCTGCCGGCCGGAACGCGGCACGAGGTGGCGTGCCGCGGACCGGTGTCGCTCCGCACGCTCTACCTGCCGTGCAGGGGCGACGAAACCGGGCATGAATGCCGCGTTTTCGAAGTGTCGAACCTCGTCAAATCGCTGATCCTCGAGGTCGTCGACTTCCCGACGCTCTACAACGTCGATGGGCGCGAAGGTCGGATCATCGCGTTGTTGCTCGACGAAATCGGCCGCATGCCGAACGCGCCCTATCAGGTGTCGATGCCGTCGAACCCGCGCCTGCTCCGCGTCTGCAACGCGATCATCGCCGACCCGTCCGACCCGCGCGACATCGATGATTGGGCCGCGCTCGCGGCGATGGGGCGGCGGACTTTTACCCGCAGTTTCAAGCAGGAAACGGGCATGGGGCTCGCCGTCTGGCGCCAGCAGGTCCGGCTGATGGAGGCGCTTTCGATGCTCGCTGCGGGCGCGTCGATCACGCAGGTCACCTACGACGTCGGCTATGACAGCCCCAGTGGTTTCGCCGCGATGTTCCGCCGCGCCTTTGGCGTGCCGCCGAGCCAGTATCTGAAACACTGACGCTGCAGTCAGGCGCGGTCGGGGGCGCCTTCCTGTAGCTCAGGCCGTGCACTTGCGACCTCGGGCAGCGCCCGCGCGGCCTCGCCGACCGTGCAAATCCGCGGAAAGGGAGCCAGGTCGACCCTGTATCGCTCGGCACTGTCGAGTTGCGGGACCAGGTAGCAGTCGGCGAGCGTCGGCGTGTCGCCATAGGCGAAGCGTCCGCCGTGGCGCGCGACAAGTATCTCAAGCGCGGTAAAGCCCTGCGTGATCCAGCGCGCGATCCACGCCTTCACTTGCGGATTGGTCGCGTCGAAGTCGCCGCGGACTGCGTTCAGCACCCGCAGATTGTTGAGCGGATGGATGTCGCACGCGATCAGCGCCGCCATGCCGCGAACGATCGCGGCTTCGTCGATATCGACGGGAAGCAGCGGCGGGGCCGGCCATTTGGCGTCGATCCATTCGAGGATGGCGGGGCTTTCTATCAACACCCGCCCGTCATATTCGAGCGCGGGGACGAGGTGGTGCGGCGCGATCGCCGCATAGGCATCGCTGTGCTGCTCGCCGGCGATCAGGTCGTGCGGCTGCTGGCGATAGGCGAGCCCCTTGAGCGCCAGTGCGATGCGGACGCGGTAGGCGGCGCTCGATCGCCAAAAGCCGTGGAGGAGGATTTCGGTCATGCGATCAAAGTAAAAGCCGGGCGCGATATCCGCAACAGCCCCTAGGTCCCGACCCTAGTCGCCGCGCCCGCGTCCCTCGGTCGTCCGCGCCCATTCGGCAAGGTCGCCGTGGCGCTTGATCGTCTTGAGGCACACGACGGTCTTGAGTCGCTGGACGCCGGGCAGCTTCGACAGATTGTGGCGGAGAAGCTCGTCGAGATGGCCGGCGGATCGCGCGAAGATTTTGAGCAGATAATCGCTCTCGCCCGCGGTGGTGTGGCATTCGACGACGGCGGGATGCGCGAGCACCGCGGCCTCGAAGTCGGTGTGCGCGTCGAAACGGATCTGCACCTCGACGAAACTCTGGACCGCGAGGCCGATTGCGATCGGATCGAGCCGTGCGGCATAGCCGTCGATGACGCCGCTTTCTTCAAGACTTTTTACCCGCGACCAGCAGGGCGATTTGGACAAGCCGACCTGTTCGCCGAGGTCGGCATAGGATTGCCGGCCGTCGGCTTCGAGCGCGGCGACGATCTTCCAGTCAAGTTTGTCCATGCGTGCTGCCTTGAATCGGGTTTGCGCCAGAATGCGATATTCAAATCCTGATCCGAAGAACATATTCCTGCAAATGTCGCAATATGCAAAACAAATGGACATTATCCCACGTCTGTGGACGCGAAATCCGCACAATGTTTGCGCCGCCCCGCGCTATCACTTGCGGCGAAGGTTTGGAGAAAGACCGATGGCCGCGACACATATATTCGACGCACCGCCCGAAGGTGTCGCGGCCGATTGGACGATGCCGCAAAACTGGAACGCCTTCACCGCCGAGCAGCATGAAACGTGGCGGACCTTGTTCGATCGACAGGCGGCGGCACTGCGCGGCTATGCCTGCCGGTCTTTTCTCGATGGTCTCGACATCCTGCGCAGGCTCAAGCCCGGCGTCCCTGATTTCGCCGAGCTCAACGCGCTGCTGAAGCCCGTGTCGGGATGGGAGGTTGTCGCGGTGCCCGGTTGGATTCCGAACCAACCCTTTTTCGAGCATCTGGCGAATAAGCGTTTCCCCGCCGCCAATTTCGTGCGTCCGCCGGAGCAGATTGCCTACAGCGAAGAACCCGATATGTTTCACGACATATTCGGCCATATCCCGATGCTCACCGATCCGGCTTTCTCGGATTTTCTGGTGGCCTATGGACAGGCGGGGCTGCGCGCCGAAAAGCTGGGCGCTTCGGACTTTCTGGGTCGGCTCTGGCTCTACACGGTCGAGTTCGGCCTCGTCGTCGAGGATGGCGAACTGCGTGCCTTTGGCGGCGGCCTGATGTCGAGCTTCGCCGAAACCTTGTCGGCGCTGACCGCGCCCGAGCCGCGGCGCATCTGGCTCGATATCGAGCGCGTGATGCGGACGCGTTATAATTTCGACGAATTCCAGCAGACTTATTTCGTCGTCGCTGATTTCGAGGACTTGCTGCGCGCGACCGAGGAAACCGATTTCGCGAGCATCTACAGCAAAATCGCGGGCGCGCCGGCGCTCGAACCTGGAGATGCCTGTCCGGGCGATTTGGCCTATGAAGGGCGCCTGCCGGCCGCGCCGGCAGGCGGAGAGGCACTCATATGATCAGGCAGACGCGCGACGGCGGCACCGATATTTTCGAGACCGAGATCGACGGCGAGACGATCCAGTGGGATAATGGGCTCACTTACGCCCGGCATCTCCAGACCGCGCAGCTGCTCTCGGCGCAGGTGCCGGTGTCGGACAAGCCCGACGAGATGCTGTTCATCATCATGCACCAGACGATGGAATTGTGGATCAAGCTGGTGCTGCACGAGGGGCGGCTGGTTCTTGACGCAATCAAGGCCGACCGGCTCGAAATCGCGGGCAAGGGACTCGACCGCATCGCGACGATCCAGCGGCACATGATCCACAGCTGGGAGGTGCTCGCGACGCTGACCCCGCATGATTTCCTGACCTTTCGCGGCTTCTTGCGCCGCGCGTCGGGGTTCCAGTCGCAGCAATATCGCGAGCTTGAATATCTGCTAGGCAACAAGCGCGAGGATATGATGATCGTCCACAAAGACGACTCGCAAGCGTCTGAAAGACTGCGTGCAGCGTTCGAGGCGCCGTCGCTCTACGACGAACTGCTCCGGCTCCTCGCCCGGCGCGGTTTCGCCATTCCCGCCGATCATCTGGAGCGCGATTGGACGAAGCCCTATGCCGCGTCGGAGGCGGTCGAGGATGCCTGGCTCAAAATCTATACCGATGTCGATGCGCATTGGGACCTCTACACGCTGGCGGAGAAGATCACCGCGCTCGAATATTATTTCCAGGAATGGCGCTTCAAGCACATGAAGACCGTCGCGCGCGTAATCGGGCACAAGCCCGGAACCGGCGGTTCGTCGGGGGTCAATTATCTGGTGAAGGCGCTGGACCTCAGCTTCTTTCCCGAACTCTGGTCGATGCGCACGCGCATGGCTGCCCCGCGCGAGGGTGGTGATTATGGGAGCGGCGACTATGCCGAGGGGAAGGGCGCATGAGCCGGATCTGGGACATTTCACAGCCGCTGCACGCCGCGGTGCCGGTATGGCCGGGCGAGCCGGCGTTCGCGCTCCACAGCCACGCGGTGATCGGCGACGGCTGCCCGGTCAATGTCGGCGGCATGTTCACGCCGCTCCACGCGGGCACGCATGGCGATGCGCCGCTGCACTATGCCAATGACGGCGCATCGTCGGCGGACTGCGAGCTGGATGCCTATATCGGGCCGTGCGTGTTGCTCGACGTTCGTCACGCCCGCGGCCGGGTCGAGATTGCCGATGTCGACTGGGCCGCGATCGAGGGCGCGACACGCGTCTTGTTGCGGACCTATGAGCAGTTTCCGCACGAGCACTGGGATTCGGATTTTACCGCGATCGCCAGTGATGTGATCGCGCGGCTTGGTTCGATGGGCGTGCGCCTGATCGGCACCGACGCCGCCTCGCTCGACCCTGAACAGTCGAAGACGCTCGACGCGCATCAGGCGGTGAAGGCGGCCGATATGCGGATATTGGAGGGGCTGGTGCTCGATAATGTGCCGCCGGGCCGATACGAACTCGTCGCGCTGCCGCTGCGCATTGTCGGCGCCGACGCGAGCCCGGTGCGCGCTATCTTGAGGGAAATTGCATGACCGACACGCTCCTTGCCACCGATGTGTCGGCGCTCGACGCCGCCGATCCGCTCGCCCATTTTCGCGAGCGTTTCCATCTGCGCGAGGGCCTCATCTATCTCGACGGCAATTCGCTTGGCGCTTTGCCCAAGGCAGCGGGCGATCGACTCGCCGAGGTTGTGGCGAGCGAATGGGGCGAGGGGCTGATCACTTCGTGGCTCGGCGCCCAATGGTCGACTTCGCCGCGGCGCATCGGCGACAAGATCGGCCGGCTGCTCGGCGCCAACCCCGGCGAGATCGTTGCGACCGATTCGACTTCGGTGAATATCTTCAAGGCGTTGACCGCCGCACTTTCCTTGCGGCGTGAACGGACGGTGATTCTTTCGGAAGCGACCAATTTCCCGACCGACGTCTATATGATGCAAGGTATCGAGGCCTTTTCGGGCGATCGATTGAAGGCGGTCACCGTCGCGCCCGACGAAGTCGTCGAGGCGCTGAACGACGATGTCGCGGTGCTGCTGCTGACGCAGGTCCACTATAAATCGGGCCGCGTCCGCGATATGGCGGCGATCACGCGGGCCGCGCACGAAGCAGGCGCGCTCGTCGTCTGGGATCTGAGCCACAGCGCGGGCGCGATCCCGGTCGACCTCAATGGCGCGAACGCCGATTTCGCGATCGGCTGCGGATACAAGTTTCTCAACGGCGGCCCCGGCGCACCGGCCTATCTGTTCGCGGCAACGCGGCATCATGCCGCCACGCCGGTGCTGTCGGGCTGGTTCGGGCACGCCCGCCCCTTCGCCTTCGAGGAGGATTATGACCCCGCGGCGGGAATCGAACGCTTCCAATGTGGGACGCCGCCCGTGCTCGGCCTGTCGGCGCTGGAAGTCGGTGTCGACCTGCTGCTCGAAGCCGACATGGCCGAAATCCGGCGCAAATCGCTCGCACTTGGCGACCTGTTCGTCGAGCAAATGCGGCCACTATGCGAAGCCCATGGCTTCGAACTGATCAGCCCGCAGGACCATGCGATGCGCGGCAGCCAGGTCGCTTATGCCCATCCGCAGAGTTATCAGATCGTCCAGGCGCTCAAGGAACATGACGTCATCGCCGACTTCCGCGCGCCCGATATTTTGCGCTTCGGACTGACGCCGCTTTACCTGCGTTATCGCGACATGGTCGAAACCGTGGCACGGCTCGAAAAGGTCTGCGCAACGCGCGCGTGGGACAAGCCGCAATATCACCAGCGGGCGGCGGTGACATGAGCGACGTCGCGGCACCCTTCCTGCCCAAGTCGCGCGTTGCCGCGGTGCAGGCCGCGCCAGTCTTCCTGGACACCGCGCGCACCGTCGACAAGGCCTGCGCGCTGATCGCCGAGGCGGCCGAAAATGGCGCGCAGCTTGTGGCGTTCCCCGAGGTGTTCGTCTCGGCCTATCCCTATTGGAACTGGTTGATGACGCCGATCGAGGGCGCCGAATGGCACGAACGCCTCTACCGCGCGTCGCTATTGATCGACGGTCCCGAGGTCGCGGCGTTGTGCAACGCCGCGCGCGACCATGGCTGCACCGTCGTCATCGGGATCAACGAGCGCGATCCGGTGAGCGTCGGCACACTCTATAACACCAACCTCATCATTGGCGCCGACGGCAGTCTGCTCGGGCGCCACCGCAAGCTGGTGCCGACCTGGGCCGAGAAGCTGACATGGGCGGGCGGCGACGGCAGCTCGATCCGCGTCTATGACACGCCGGTCGGGCCGCTTGGCACGCTCGCGTGCGGAGAGAATACCAACACGCTCGCGCGCTTTGCGCTGCTGTCGCAGGGTGAACTGGTTCATGTCGCCAATTATATCGCGCTCCCCGTCGCGCCCGCCGCGTACAATATGGCGGAAGCGATCAAGATCCGTGCGACCGCGCACAGTTTCGAGGGCAAGGTCTTCACGATCGTCGCCTGCTCGGCGGTGAGCGAGGAGATCGTCGCGGCGATGTCCGAAGGCCGCCCGCAGAACCGCGACCTGCTCTCGCGCCCGAACAGCGCCTGGTCGGGCGTGATCGACCCGCACGGCAACCTGGTCGGCGAGGCGCTGATCGACGCCGAGGGCATCGTCTATGCCGATATCGACCTCGGCGAGTGCATCCGCCCCAAGCTGATGCACGACATCATCGGCGGTTATAACCGCTTCGACATCTTCAACCTGACAGTCGACCGCACTCCCCGCGCGTCGGCCCTGTTTATCGACGAGCCTCAGCGCGTCGGTCCCAATGAGGAGGAGCCGACATGACAGGCCCCAGCACGATCATTGATCCCCGCGACGATGTGCTCGGCCGGTCGCGCGTCACCGACACACCCGAGCTCGAAGCCTTTTATCAGGAACTTGCGACCCGTAATGCAGGTGCCTTCTGGAAGCGCGCCAATGCGATCGAGCCGTGGGAGCCGGAGACGCGCTATCGCCCGACGCTCTGGCGCTACGCCGAGATGCGCGCCATGTGCCTCCGCGCCCTTGACCTCGTAAAGCCCGAAGAAGCTGGGCGGCGCGTCGTGACCCTGCTCAACGACAGCGACGCGGGGCGCGAGAATGTCGCGGTGTGCGGCTGGCTGTTCAGCGGGATGCAGGCAATGCGTCCCGGCGAAATCACCCCGGCGCACCGCCACACCGCGTCGGCGCACCGTTTCATCATGGAGGGGAAGGGCGCTTATACCGTCGTCGACGGCCACCACATCACGCTAGGCGCCAATGATTATGTGCTGACGCCGGGCGGCTGCTGGCACGACCATGGCGTCGTTGCCGACGGCGAAGTCTCGATCTGGCAGGACGGGCTGGACATTCCGCTGATGAACAGCCTCGAGACGAATTTTTACGCGGTCTATGACCAGCCCGCGCAGACGGCGGCCTTTCCGACCGATGACTTGCCGCTGAGCTACGGTGGCGGGCTGCGCCCCGAAGGCGTGCCAGCGTGGGAGAAGCCTTATTCGCCGGTGATGGTCTATCGTTGGGACGCGACGCGTGACGCCTTGTGGAATCTCGCCAAGGTTTCGGACGGGTCGCCCTTCGACGGGCATATGCTACGCTATTCGAACCCGCTGACCGGCGGGTGGGCGCTGCAAACGATGGGCGCGCATATGCAGATGCTCAAGCCCGGTTTTCGGGGGAAAGCGCACCGCCACACGGGCAATGTCGTTTATAATGTTGCGGGCGGGCGCGGCTATTCGATCATCGGCGGTGCGCGCTTCGACTGGGAAACGCACGACATTTTCTGCGTGCCGGCGTGGATGTGGCACGAGCATGTCAATCTCGACGCATCCGAAGAAGCCTTTCTCTTCTCGTTCAACGACTTCCCCGTGATGGAGGCGCTGGGCGTCCGCATCGAGGAAGCCTATTCAGACAATGGCGGCCACCAGCCCGCCTGACCAGACAGGATTATTTATGCGCTTCGTGACATATCGCACGGTCGAAACCGAACCGCGGCTCGGCCTCCTCCGCGACGGGCTTGTAATCGACGTCGAATATTTCGGCGATGCGATCGGGCATGACCTGCCGTCGACGATGCTCGATTTCATCGATCTGGGCCCGGTCGCGCTGCGCTTCCTGCAGGAAGCCGTCGCGACGGCGACCACCGCCGACCTGGTCGGCACGTCGTTGCCCGAGGGCAATGTCACCTTGCTCGCGCCGATCCCGCGGCCGCGCAAGAATATTTTCGGAATTGGTCTGAACTACACCGAACATGTCGCTGAATCGGCGCGTTCGCTCGACACGTCAAACGAGCTGCCGAAGCAACCGGTGATCTTCTCCAAGCCGCCGACGGCCGTCGTCGCGTGGAACGATCCGATCCGTCACAATGCCAGGGTGACGCAGCAGCTCGACTGGGAAACCGAACTCGCGGTGATCATCGGCAGCACCGCCCGCCACGTCGACGAAGCTGACGCGCTGACCCATGTGTTCGGCTATACCGTCATCAACGATGTGTCGGCGCGCGATTGCCGCCGCGCGGGGCAGTGGATCGTGTCGAAGGGGCAGGACAGCTTCGCGCCGATGGGTCCGTGCATCGTCACCGCTGACGAGATTGGCGATCCGCATAATCTCAATATTCTGACCCATGTGAACGGCTTCGAGAAGCAGAACAGCAACACGCGCTTCATGCTGTTCAATATCAACCAGTTGATCGCCGATATTTCGAGCGTGATGACACTCGAACCCGGCGACATCATCGCGACCGGCACCCCCGCTGGGGTCGGCGCAGGCCGGACGCCGCAGGAATTCATGTGGCCGGGCGACGTCGTCGAATGCACCGTCGAGGGCATCGGCACGCTGCGCAACCCGATTATCGCGGTCTGAGGCGTCCGAGATGACGAGACCCATCCGCATCGGACAAGATCGTGCCCAGCTCGAACGTCACGATGGAAACCGAGATCCCCGCACTCCTCCGTGCGCGCGAAGCGATCGCGCCCGAGCGCTTCACCTTTCACTCGTCGCGGATGCGGATGAAGAAGGTGACGAAGGAGGAGCTTGCCGCGATGGACGCCGATTCCGACCGCTGCGCGCTTGAATTGTCGGACGCTGCGGTCGACGTCCTCGGCTATGCCTGCCTCGTTGCGATTATGAGCATGGGTCAGGGCTATCACCGTGTCTCCGAGGCGCGGTTGCATCAGCGCACGGTCGATAACGGCCGCGCCGCGCCCGTCGTCACCAGCGCCGGGGCGCTGATCGAGGGGCTGGCGGCGCTCAAGGCGAAGCGTATCGCACTTGTGGCGCCCTATATGAAACCGCTGACGCAGATGGTCGTTTCCTATATCGAGGATGAAGGTGTTGAGGTAAGCGATTGGCTTGCACTGGAAATCCCCGACAATCTGGAGGTCGCGGCGCAGGACCCCGAGAACCTGCTCGACCATTACAAGCGGCTCGACCTGACGGGTATTGATGCGCTGGTTCTTTCGGCCTGCGTCCAGATGCCGTCGCTGCCGTCGGTGCAGAAGATCGAGGATGCGATCGGTCGTCCCGTCGTCTCGGCCGCAATCTGCACCGCGCACCAGATGCTCACGCGCCTGGGCCTGCCCACCGCGGTTCCGGGTGCCGGGGCGTTGCTGTCGGGTCGCTATTGATCGATCGCAGTGGGCGGCGTGATTGCCGCCGCCGCGGCGACATCATGCGTCACATTGGCAACCGTGCGGAACATATCGGGGATGATGTCGATCGCGAGCAGGATCGGCAGCAGTTCGAGCGGCGCGCCCAGCGCGATCGCGGTCGGCGCCACCGACGCATAGAAGCTGATCTGTCCCGGCATTCCCAGGATTGCGAGCGAAGCCAGGATCGCAAGCGGCAGCGCCACGTCGCTACAAAATCGGGGCCGAAGCTGTCACTTTGGCCCTTAATCCCGGCGCGCTCCGACCGTAAAACATGTAAAATACGAAACGTCGCTGTCGACCGCCGTCTGGGCAGCGCGATTTTCCGATTATTGGCCGACGTCACGTTAACCATGAACTGCAATATGATTGAATTTTAGCCCTAATTACAGTATTGCGGAGACGTGTTTTTGAGTATTTTGCAGTATTGACGGGATATTGTGCTTCCCCTCGATGCTGTTCCGATAAGGTAGAAGACATGAAGCAACGTCGCCTCTCCGATCCGGTAGAAGAGCAGGATAAGGCTGCCGACATGGATCGTCGTGGCGGGGACCGCTATCGTACGGTCTGGCGGATTGCCAAGGTGACGCGCAACGGCGACGCGGGTTTGTGGCGGGTTCGCAATATCTCGGACCGCGGCATGATGCTCGCGGCGGACGTCCCCATCGCAATCGGCGAGAAGCTGGAAATCGCGCTGTCGGATACCGTCCTGCTGCGCGGCGACGTTGTGTGGTCTGATGGTGGACGGTGCGGCGTATCGTTCGACAAGGAAGTCGATGTCGCCGACGTGCTCAAGCAATTGGCGGCCGAGCAGCGCGCCACCGGCTATCGCCAGCCGCGCCTGCCGGTGCGCACACAGGCGCAGGCGGTCGCCGACGACGGCACGACCCGCATCGAACTGGTCGATCTGTCGCAGAATGGCGCGGGCTTCGTCCATGATGGCCATTTGGAGGTCGGCAAGGAGCTCGATTTGATCCTCGCGGGCGGGGTCAAGCGCCGGGCGATCGTCCGCTGGTCGCGCGCCGGGCGCGGTGGGTTATGGCTGACGCAGCCGCTCGACCGGACCGACCTCGAAAGCATCCGCCGCTTCGAAAGCTGATTTCAGGCGCCGCGCGCGATCTTCGCCCAGGGGTTGAGATCGGGTTCGGCGATTTTCACAAGTCGGTTGCGATCGCGATGCAGAAAGGGCTCATCGCGGCCCTTCACGACCAGCGTCGTGTCCGACACATAGCTCCACGATCCGTCATCGTGGAAATCTACCGTCAGCTGATAGGCGTCGGTCCGAAAGGCGAGTTCAAGGAAGCGCGTCGAGCAAATGCCATATTCGGTCTCGCCGCGTGTCGCCTTCACAACCAATCGCTTGGCATCGGGTTGGGCATGGCCCGACGCAATGGCGACCTGTCCGCGCGGGATTGCCAATGTCTGCAGGATCAATCCGGTCGATGCTTCATACAGCCAATAGCCCACCTGGTCGTGAAAGCTGATCGCTTCTTCGCGCGTGTTGACGTGCTGATGGTAACGCAGGCCATAAAATAGCTGCGGCCCGTTCGCTTGCGGATCGATCGGCTGTATTTCGATCCGCTCATAATATCGGCGCGTCTCGGGGCCGTCGGCCTTGGGATTGATGTCGACGCCGCGTTGCCCTTCCCACACGCCGGCAAGTCGCGCCAGCGGGCCAAGGTTGGCGATCGTCTCAGGATCGACGTCCTCGGGTTCGGTGAAGATATCTTCGGGTAATTCCATCGCTTGCCCCCGCTGGCGATCAGATGTCCTCGACGAGCCGCCCGTAAAGCTGCGACCGCCGGTCGCGGAAGAAGCCCATGCCGGCGCGATGTTTTGCGGCGCGATCAAGGTCGATCGTCTCGGTCAGCACGCCGGTTTCGGTCGCGCCATATTCCTGGGTCAAGTCGCCCCATTCGTCGCTGATGAAGCTGTGGCCATAGAAATTGGCATTGCCCTCGGTCCCGATGCGGTTCGCGGCGATCACCGGCATGCAGTTCGACACGCTATGCCCCTGCATCGCGCGGCGCCACATGCGGCTGGTGTCGAGGTCGGCGTCATAGGGCTCGCTGCCGATCGCGGTCGGATAAAAGAGCAGTTCGGCGCCCATCAGCGCCATCGCGCGCGCGCATTCGGGATACCATTGGTCCCAGCACACACCCACGCCGATCCGCGTGCCAAAGACGTCCCACACCTTGAAACCCGTGTTGCCGGGACGGAAATAATATTTTTCCTCATATCCCGGGCCGTCGGGAATATGGCTTTTGCGGTACGTCCCCATGATCGCGCCATCGGGGCCGATCATCGCGAGCGTGTTGTAATAATGCGGCCCGTCCTTTTCGAAAAAGCTCGTCGGGATCGCGACCTTCAGCTTTGCCGCGAGCGCCTGCATCGCTACGACGCTCGGATGCTCGGCAGTCGGACACGCCGAGGCGAACAATTCCTCATCTTCGACCTGGCAGAAATAGGGGCCTTCGAACAGTTCGGGTGGCAGGATCACCTGCGCGCCCTTTGCGGCCGCTTCCTCGACGAGCGCGGTCACGGCGTCGATATTGGGTTCGGCAGGGCCGGGCAGGGCGAGTTGCAGCGCGGCGACGGTGATGGTGCGGGTCATGGGCGGGTCCGTGATGGCTCGAATCGAGCCGGAATATAGGAGGCTTGGCGCCCGATGCTAGGCCGGAAGCTGCTGGCTCGAGCAATGGAAGCTGCCGCCGCCGACGATGATGCCGCGCGCGGGCACGCCGACGGCGCGGCGATCGGGGAAGAGCGCGGCGAGCGTGTCGACCGCAGCCTGATCGTTGGCGACGCCATAGGTCGGCACCACAACCACGCTGTTGCCAATGTAGAAATTCATATAGCTCGCCGCCGCGATCTCGCCTTCGATCTCGACGCGGCCGGGCGAGGGCAGGTCGACGATTTCGACCCCGCCGAACGCAGCGGTGCGCGCGCGGGCGTCGGCGTAGATATGCGCGTTGGGATCGTCTTCGCCCGCCGCGACGGGAAGCGCCAGCCGTCCCTCACCGACGAAGCGCGCCAGATTGTCGACATGGCCGTCGGTGTGATCGCCGACCAAGCCGTTGCCGAGCCAGAGCAACCGATCGATCCCGAGCGACTGGTGGAGCCGCACCGCGATATCCTCACGCGTCAGCGTCGGGTTGCGGTTCGTATTGAGCAGGCATTCCTCGGTGGTGACGCAGAGGCCGGTGCCGTCGACGTCGATGCCGCCGCCTTCGAGCACCCAGTCCTGATCGTCGACGGGCAGGCCCGATCCGGCAGCCAGCGCCGCGCCGACTTCCTGATCGCCCGGCATGACGAACTTCTCGCCCCACCAGTTGAATTCGAAATTGCGCGCGCGCCGCGCCGCGCCTGTCCCAACGATGATCGGCCCGGTGTCGCGCAGCCAGATGTCGCCGAGCGGCTGGACGAGAATCCTCACTCCCGGACCGACAAGCGCGGCGGCGATATCCGCCTGCCGCGCGTCGTTGACCACGAGCCGCACCTCTTCGCCGCGGCCGCCGTCATGGACGGCGTTGGCAAAGGCGGCGACATCGCGCCGTCCTTCATCGATCGCGCCCGACCACTCCTCGGCGAGGTGCGGGAAACCGATCCAGACGGCATCGTGCGGCGCCCATTCGGCAGGCATTATCAGCGTCATGGGCGCGGGCTCTTTCGGCTCACTTTGCGGGGCGCGACTTGTCGCGGGCGGCGCGGAATTCGTCGCCCTCGTTCCAGTTCGGCCATGCGTCGGTCATCGCGAGCATGCGGCCCGCGGCGTAATAGAGGCGCAGGTCGGACATCATTCCGTCCCAGTTTGTGATCGCCTCATATTCGTCGCCCGGCGCGTGATAGCGGTTCTTTTCATAGTCCTCGCCCGCCTTCTTGCCGGCCTCGACGCCGCCCTCGACCAGCTCGTCGCCGCTGCCGAAGTTGAACATCGGCACGCCGAGCTTGGCGAAGCTGAAGTGGTCCGAACGGTAATAGAAGCCCTTTTCGGGGGTCGGTTCGGCCTTGACCGTGCGGCCTTCCATCTTCGCAAGCTTGTCGACATAGGCGTCGAGTTCGGACTTGCCGCCACCGACGACAACGATGTCCTTCGCCGGACCTATCGCGTTGAGCGCGTCCATATTCACGCCGCCCACGGTTTGCGCGAGCGGGAAGACAGGGTTTTCGGCATAAAATTTCGAGCCGAGCAGCCCCGATTCCTCGGCGGTCACGGCAAGGAACACGATGCTGCGATCGGGCGCGCCCGCCTTGCGGAACGCCTGCGCCAGCGTCACAAGCCCTGCGATGCCGCTCGCATTGTCGACCGCGCCGTTGCAGATGTCGTCGCCGTCGACCGGCGTGCAGCGGCCGAGGTGGTCCCAATGACCGGTGTAGAGCACATATTCATCCGGTCGCTTGGCGCCCGGCAGCACGCCGATGACGTTGCGCGACATCTTTTTCGAGATGTCATTGTCGAATCCGAAATTCGCCTTCACGCCCGTTAGCGCGACGGGTTTGAAGCCCTTCTTTTTCGCCGCTTCGCGCAACGCGTCAAAATCCTGCCCGGCGCTCGCAAACAATTCCTTTGCCTTGGCAAGCTGGATCCAGCCGTTGGCGACGGTCTGGTCGGCGCCGCCATTTTTGTTTTCGGCGAGATATTGCGTGCCAGTGTTGCTCGATTCGACGACGTTCCAGCCATAGGCGGCGGGCTCGGTGTCGTGGACGATCAGCACGGCGGCGGCACCCTGCCGCGCCGCTTCCTCATATTTATAGCTCCAACGCCCATAATAGGTCATCGCGCGACCGTTGAATTCGCCCTTGGCTTCCTTGGTCTGCCAGTCGGGGTCGTTGACGAGGACGACGACGGTCTTGCCCTTCACATCGAGTCCGGCATAGTCGTTCCAGCCCTTTTCGGGGGCATTGATGCCGTAACCGGCAAACACGACATCGCTGTCCTTGACCGCGGTCCTGGGCTGGACGCGATAGCTGAATGCCACATAGTCCTTGGCATATTGCGCGGTGACCGGCGCCTTGCCGCCGGTGAAGGTCAGCGGGGTCGCATTCTTCGCGGTGATCTCGACCAGCGGCACGTCCTGCGTCCACTTGCCGTTGTTGCCGGGCTTCAGCCCCGCTTCCTCATATTTCTTGATGATATAGGCGACGGTCTTTTCCTCGCCCGGCGTGCCGGGCGCGCGGCCTTCATAGGCGTCCGAAGACAGTTCCTCGGTCACTTCCTGCAAGGTCGCGAGCGACAATTCGGGGATCTGGACGTCGGGAATCGCGGGGGCCGAAGTCGCGGCCTTGTCGGAGGAGTTGCACGCGGCGACGGTCAGCAAGACCGCAAAAGCTGCGGTCGATCGGGGGAAACGAAGCATGGAAATTCCTTGGAAAGTTTCATTTGCGACGAGCGGGCTTGTGCCAGTCTGACGCCTATGGCGCAACCCGACTTGGGTCCCGCAAATCTTCGGCCTTGGAAATCGCCCGTCGTCGATCTAGCACTTGGCGAACAGACTGGATAACAAGGGGATAGGGAGATGGGGGGTCGCTTTTTGTGGTTATTGGGCGCCGGACTGACCGCGACAGCGGCGCAAGCGCAGGTCGACGAGGTTGCGCGCCGTTTCGGGACGCTCGACGGAATTACGCAGGTCAGCCTGTCGCCGGACGGACAACAGATTGCATTTCTGGCGCCGAACAAGGGGGAGGCAAATGACCTTTTCGTGGTCGATATCGACGGTGAGGCGACACCCCGCCGCATTCTTCGTGCGAGCGGCGATCCCGAAATCCTGCAATGGTGTCGTTGGGCGACCGACGCGCGCCTGATCTGCCAGATCGGCGGGCGGCAGAAGCTCGGCGATTCCATCTTTGGCTTTTCCTCCTTGCTTGGGGTGGATGCGGCAGGCGGCAATGTGAAGACACTGAGCACCCGACGCGGCGACAATGCGGTGGGCATCGATTTTCGCGGCGGCAGCGTGATCGACTGGCAGCCGGGGACCGCGAACAACGTCCTCGTGATGCGCAGTCACGTGCCGGAAGCGACGCTGGTTGCCAAAGAAGACGCGGGCATGGGGGTCGACCTGATGGACGTCTCGCAGGGCACGGTAAAGGTTGTCGAGAAGCCGCGGCGCGATGCACGCGAATATATCACTGATGGCAAGGGCAAGGTCCGCGTCATGGGCACTCAGCCGATGGAGGGGCGCACGGGTAACCTCAGCAGCACATTTCGTTATTTCTTCAAGCCTGCGGCTGGCGGCGACTGGCAGCCATTGTCATCCTACGACGTCGTCTCGCGCGAAGGGTTCGACCCGTGGGCCGTCGATGCCGCGACCAATCGTGCCATCGGCTTCGGCAGGATCGACGGCCGTCAGGCGGTCATGGCCGTTAACCTCGATGGAACCGGGAAGGGCGAGACGCTGTATCGCCATCCCGAGGTCGACGTGGACGGGCTGGTCCAGGTCGGGCGCGACCGGCGCGTCGTCGGCGCAACCTACGCCACCGAACGTCGTCAGATGGTGACGACCGACCCCAATGTCGCGGCGATGGCAAAATCGCTTTCGCGCGCGCTCGGCGGCCGTGAAGTCTACTTCATCGACGCGTCGGCGGATGAGGCGCATTGGCTCCTGTGGTCCGGTTCCGATGTCGATCCCGGCCGTTACTATCGTTACACGCCCGCCGCCAAGCAACTCCGCCCTCTGCTCGAGGACCGGCCTTTGCTGGCCGACCAAACCTTGTCGGCGGTGAAGCCGATCAAATATCCGGCCGCCGACGGCACGATGGTGCCCGGGTATCTGACGCTGCCGCCCGGCCGGGCCGACGCAAAGGGCCTGCCCGCGATCGTCATGCCGCACGGGGGACCGTCGGCGCGCGACGAATGGGGTTTCGACTGGATGGCGCAATATTTCGCGCAGCGCGGCTTTGCGGTCGTGCAGCCCAATTTCCGGGGATCGTCGGGCTATGGCGACAGCTGGTATCAGAACAATGGATTCCAGTCGTGGAAGACGGCGGTCGGCGACGTCACCGACGCCGGTCGCTGGATTGTCGCCGAAGGTGCCGACCCGGCAAAGCTGTCGATCGTCGGCTGGTCCTATGGCGGCTATGCCGCGCTGCAGTCGGGCGTGCTCGCTCCCGATCTGTTCAAGTCGATCGTCGCGATCGCGCCGGTCACCGATCTTGGCAAAATGAAGGATCAAAGCATGCGCGAGGCGGGCGGCGCGATCACGCGTGATTTCATCGGGTCGGGGCCGCACGTTCGCGAAGGATCGCCGGCGCAGAATGCCGCCGCAATCAAGGCGCCGGTACTGATGTTCCACGGCACGCTCGATCAGCATGTCGATATCGACCAGGCCCGCATTATGCGGAGCGCGCTGACGTCGGCGGGAAAGAAGGTCGAACTGATCGAATATCCCGGCTTCGCGCACGCCCTGTGGGACAGCGAGACGCGCGTAGCGATGCTCGGTCGGATTACGGAATTTCTGCCGCACTGATGGCCGGCCTAACGAAAAGGGGCGGCCCGCCTGCGGACCGCCCCTTTGTATCTTGCGAGTGAACCGCCGGATCAGCGCGAATAGAATTCGACGACCAGGTTCGGTTCCATCTTCACCGGATAGGGCACTTCGTCGAGCGTCGGAACGCGGACGTAGGTCGACTTGGTGCCGTCGACCGACAGATATTCGGGCAGGTCGCGCTCGGGCAGGCTCTGCGCTTCGGCGACCAGCGCCATTTCCTGCGCCTTCTTGCCGAGGGTGACTTCGTCGCCCGGCTTCACGAGGCGGCTTGCGACATTGCACTTCACGCCGTTCACATAGACGTGACCGTGGCTGACGAGCTGGCGCGCCGAGAAGATCGTCGGGGTGAACTTCGAGCGATAGACAACCGCGTCGAGGCGGCGCTCGAGCAGGCCGATCAGGTTCTGGCCGGTGTCGCCCTTCATGCGCGACGCTTCGAAGTAGTTCTTCTTGAACTGCTTTTCGGTGATGTCGCCGTAATAGCCCTTCAGCTTCTGCTTCGCGCGGAGCTGGATGCCGAAGTCCGACATCTTGCCCTTGCGGCGCTGGCCGTGCTGGCCGG